>CAMCBU010000001.1 GCA_945873095.1 Klebsiella pneumoniae
ACTTCATCACATCACTCCCGTTTGCACTTGAATCGTGAACGAACAATAAAAAACCCCGCATCGGCGGTCGGCCGGTGCGGGGTTTGTCTGATCCTCCTCGGTCGCTGGATCTGGCCCTTGGGCTTCAGACCCCGACAGACAACCCGCACTGGCTGCTTAGGCTTAGCAGCGGCGATAGCCCGACCGCGACCGCGCTGCGCGAAGCAGCGGGCGAACGGCGAGTCGAGAAATCGATGCGGATCATGCAGACAATGTCATCACAGCCACGGTTCGGGTGTCAATCGGGATAACATCCTGTCCATGGTCATCCCCCACGCTCATTCCCGGCCGATTTGGCTCGTCACCGAAGCGGCGGTGCCACGAATCATGGCTGCGCAGGGCAGTGCGGCGCGCGCGGTGTTGTCCGCGCAGAACTTTAATGCAGAGCGTCATCGCGTCGTGCTCTTGCCGAACGAAGCGGGCGACCCGGCAGCGGCGGTCGTGCTCGGCCTCGGCGACCTGGCGTCGCTCGAATTGCTGCGCTGGTGGCACGTCGCGGGCTTGCCCGACAAGCTGCCCGCCGGGCGCTACCACTTCGCCGACCCGCTGGCCGAGAGCGTTCGCTATCAGTGTGAGCTCGGTTGGCGCACCGGCGAATATCGCTATCTACGCTACCGCGCGACACCCAGCAGCGCTCGCGCACAACTGGATACGGCAGGTGGCGAGGCGAGCGAACGAGCCGAGCGCCGTGCAGCTGCGTGCAGCTTCACGCGCGATCTCATCAACACGCCGGCCAACGATCTCGGTCCCGCTGAGCTCGAGACGGCGATGCGGGATTTGGCGGTGCGGCACGGAGCGATGTTTCGCAGCATCGTTGGCGACGATCTGCTCGCCGCAAACTATCCCTTGGTGCATGCCGTCGGCCGGGCGAGCGATCGAGCGCCGCGGCTGCTCGAGTTGCGGTGGGGCAACGAGAGCCACCCGCGGATCACTCTGGTCGGCAAGGGCGTTTGTTTTGATTCCGGTGGGCTAGATCTGAAGCCCGCCGCGGCAATGCTGTTGATGAAGAAAGACATGGGTGGTGCCGCCGTTGCGCTCGGGCTCGCCAAGGCGCTGATGGAGCGCGCCGCGCCGTTGCGACTTCGAGTGCTGATCCCGGCGGTGGAGAACGCCGTCGGCAGCAATGCGTTTCGTCCGGGGGATGTTCTGCGCTCGCGTCGCGGGCTGACGGTCGAAATCGGGAATACGGATGCCGAGGGCAGGTTGGTACTCGCGGATGCGCTGACCGAGGCGCAAAGCGATCGTCCCGACTTGGTGGTCGATTTTGCGACGCTGACCGGCGCCGCGCGAGTCGCGCTAGGTCCCGAGCTACCTGCACTGTTTTGCAACGATGTGGCGGTGTCGCAAGCATTGCACCAGCTCAGCGAGTTGGAGGCGGATCCGGTGTGGCCGCTGCCGCTCTGGGATTCCTACGACGAGGAACTCACCAGCCGAATCGCCGATCTGAACAACGTCTCGAGTTCGAGCTTCTCGGGTGCGATCTTCGGTGCGCTGTTTCTCCGCCGCTTCATCGAGCCGGGTACGGCTTGGGCCCATTTCGATTTGTACGGTTGGAACGCGCGCGAGCGCCCCGGCCGACCTGTCGGTGCCGACGCGCAGGTGCTCCGGCTGATGGATCGTTACCTCGCCTTGCGTTTCGGCTGAGCGTTACGACAAAGCGTAAGCCGGATCCGTCACCAACGTTGATCGAATCCCTCCAATCGCAATCTCCAATCGCAATCTTTGAGGCTGTCATGACTCGTAAGCGTTCCTCGAAAACCCCCGCGGCTCCAGTGCAGAGCGACCCACGCCGGTGGTCGCGTCTCGTCGTCGATGGACCGAAACAAACGCCGTCACGCGCGATGTTGCGCGCCGTGGGTTTCACGGATGCGGATTTCAAGAAGCCACAAATCGGCATCGCCTCGACGTGGGCGAATCTTACGCCCTGCAACATGCACATCAATGATTTGGCCAAAGAGGCCGAAGCGGGCGCCAATGCGGCCGGAGGTAAGGGGGTGCTGTTCAACACCATCACGGTGTCCGATGGCATCTCGATGGGCTCACCGGGCATGCGTTACTCGTTGGTTTCGCGTGAGGTGATCGCCGATTCCATCGAGACCGTGGTCGGTGCCGAAGGCTTCGACGGCCTCGTCGCGATCGGTGGCTGCGATAAAAATATGCCGGGGTGCGCGATCGCACTTGCGCGTCTCGATCGTCCGGCGGTGTTCGTTTACGGTGGCACGATCCGCCTCGGCGCCGAACGTCGCGATATCGTGTCGGTGTTCGAGGCGGTCGGCGGGCATGCTGCAGGCAAGGTCAGTGATCGCGAGTTGTTGGAGGTCGAGCGCACCGCAATCCCCGGCCCCGGCAGCTGCGGGGGCATGTACACCGCCAACACGATGGCTTCGGCGATAGAAGCGCTCGGCATGTCCTTGCCCGACAGCTCGGCACAGGATGCGATCAGTCCGAACAAACGGCTCGACTGCCGCAAGGCGGGCGAGGCGGTGGTCGCCCTCGTGAAGGCCGGTATCACGCCGAGACAGATCATGACGCGCAAGGCCTTCGAGAACGCCATCACCGTCACGATCGCACTCGGTGGCTCGACCAATGCGGTGCTGCACATGCTGGCCATCGCGCGAGCGGCACAAGTGAAGTTGTCGCTCGATGATTTCACGCGGATCGGCAAGCGTGTACCGGTGCTCGCGGATCTGCGCCCAAGTGGCAAATACGCGATGTCGGAATTGATCGCGATCGGTGGAATACAGCCGTTGATGAAGCGATTACTCGAGCGGGGCCTGTTGCACGGCGATTGCTTGACGGTCACGGGCAAAACGATGGCGGAGAATCTGCGTCATGTTCGCGATTACCCAAAGAATCAAAAAATCATTCAACCCTTCTCCGCACCCATCAAAGCCGATAGTCATCTCGTCGTGATGTACGGTGGCGTCGCGCCCGAGGGGGCTGTCGCCAAGATTACGGGCAAGGAGGGGCTCGCGTTCGAAGGGCGCGCGCGCGTGTTCGACGGCGAAGAGAAAGCGACTGCCGCGATACTCGCCGGCAAGGTCAAAGGCGGTGATGTCGTCGTCATTCGTTACGAGGGACCTCGCGGTGGACCGGGCATGCGCGAGATGTTGAGCCCGACGGGCGCGATCATGGGCCTCGGACTTGGCGACAAAGTTGCGTTGATCACCGACGGGCGTTTCTCCGGTGGCAGTCACGGCTTTGTGGTCGGCCACATTTCACCCGAAGCGGCCAGTGGCGGTCCGATTGCGCTCATTCGTAACGGCGATCGCATTCGCATCGATGCATCGACGCGACGTATCGATCTGGATGTCGGTGTGCAGGAAATGCGCGCGCGCGCGCGGACGTGGAAACCACCGAAGCCGTACACCACCACCGGTGTTCTGGCCAAGTATGCGCGCTCGGTCAGCAGTGC
Organism: Klebsiella pneumoniae; assembly: GCA_945873095.1. Lineage (GTDB taxonomy): Bacteria > Pseudomonadota > Gammaproteobacteria > Steroidobacterales > Steroidobacteraceae > UBA964. Next base: position 3,455 of record CAMCBU010000001.1, read on the forward strand.
ATCGTTGGGGGCTGTCACCGATTGATTCCCGATGTCCGCCTCTCGCGTCCACATGAAGTTTCGGTGAAGGTGGGTTGTCAGTCACGACCACCGCGGTTAAAGTTGGCGCCGGTTAGGGGGATCAGCAAGGGACTGCACTGGCGCTGATGGTGTCTGCCTCACGGCGGCGCACATCAGGAGTAGGGAAGTGTCTTGCCGCCTCCAGCCCATTCCGCCCGCTGAAAAAGACGGCGCCTCGCAAAGAAGCGCTCGTCATCGGATGTGTACGGAATGAGGGTTCTCCCGATCGGCTCACGCCTCCAAAGGCGAGTGCCGGACGGGAGTCGACGGTTGCGCGGGGTCGCCACAGCAGATAGCTTGGCGGCCCGCAGTTTCGCGACCATTGGATAGCGACCACGAGAGACCATGGCCCGCTACGTAGAACAGAACAACTCACGCCGTATGGCCGTATTCGGGGCCATCATCGGATTCCATTTGCTGTTGGTGTATGGGCTCGTTAGTGGCCTCGCCCGCAAGGTCGTCGAGGTGGTTGCGCCGCCTCTCGTCACCGACATCATCGAAGAGATTAAGCCGGAGGATAAGCCGCCACCGCCGCCGCCGCCGCAAATGGAGCGCCCGCCGGTGCAAGTGCCGCCGCCGGATGTCGTCATCGATATCCCGATGGAAACGCAGACCACCGCCATCAGCAACGTCACCGATAAGCCCGCGCCGGCTGTGGTCGCACCGCCCGCACCGCGTGTCGTGATGGCGCCTGCGAAGATTGGTCGCATGCCCTCGAGCGAAGACTATTACCCAGCCGCCTCGAAGCGCGCTGAGGAGCAGGGTTCGGCGACCGTGCGCGTCTGCGTCGACTCCAAGGGCAAGCTGCTTGGTGACCCGCAGGTTGCGCAGACCTCTGGCTTCCCGCGCCTCGATGAAGGTGCGGTCAAGCTAGCACGGGCTGGTCGCTATCAACCGGGCACCGCCAACGGTCAACCGCAAGAGCAGTCTTGCGTGTCCTTCCGCGTCAAGTTTGAGATCAAGTAAAGAGTTCACCCGCTGAGGAAATCATGGAAAACGAAGTAGCCACCGCAGTAGTCGAGAACCCGTACGGCCTCGGAGCTCTCTGGGAACAGGGAGATTTCGTCGCCAAGGGCACGCTCATCATCATGGTCATCATGTCGTTGACGTCTTGGTACGTCATCATCATGAAGTTCCTTGACCAGCGTAAGCTTTTGGCCTCGGCCAAGCTTGCGGAACAAAAGTTTTGGACGGCCGGATCCGTCAACGAAGCCGTTGACCGTCTGCCGAAGGGCGACACCTTCCGCACGATCGCTGAGGATGGCGTCCGCGCCCGTCAGCATCACGAAGGTCGCTTCAACGAGCGCGTCGATCTACATGAGTGGATCACGTTGTCGCTGCAGCGCTCGATCGAGGGGATCAACATGAACCTCACCGGTGGTCTGCCGTGGCTTGCGACGGTGGGCTCGACGGCGCCGTTCGTCGGCCTGTTCGGTACGGTGTGGGGCATCTATCACGCCCTCGTCGCGATCGGCGTATCGGGCCAGGCGAGCATCGACAAGGTCGCTGGGCCGGTCGGTGAGGCGCTCATCATGACTGCCATCGGTCTCGCGGTCGCCGTTCCGGCGGTCATGGGATACAACTGGCTGATCCGTCGCAACAAGGCCGTGCAGGAAGAGCTCGCGAGCTTCACGAACGACCTGCATGCGTTCCTGGTTGGCGGTGCGCGTATCCCGCTGCCGACTTCGGCTGCTCCGGCTGCCGCTGCTGCCAAGAAGTAATCGACGACAATCATTCTCGGGTGAACGCCTGAGGTGCATCGAGTTGGGTGCACCTCAGGCTCCTGAGGCAGACGAGGAAAACAGTTCATGGCGATGAGTCTCGGTTCTGGCAGCGAAGAAGAACTCAACAGCACGATCAACACGACTCCGCTCGTGGACGTCATGCTGGTGTTGCTCATCATCTTCCTCATCACGATTCCGGTGATCACGAAGACGGTCAAGGTGTCCCTGCCCAAGGCAGCCAACATCGCGACCGAAACCAAACCCGAGAACATCACCATCGCGGTCGATTCTCAGGGAAACATCTACTGGAACAACGAACAGGTCGCCGGTCGCGACCAGTTGGTCGAAATGATCAAGGCTGAAGCCATCAAGGACCCCCAGCCTGAGATCCACATCCGCGGCGATGCCAACTCGCGCTACGAAGACGTCGGTCGCGTGCTGTACTCGGTGCAGCGCGGCGGTATCGTCAAGGTCGGCTTCATCACCGAGCCTGATCGCGGCATCCGCGGCACGCGCTGATCGAACGTTTAGGAGTCCATAGTCATGGGTATGAATGTAGGCGGTAGCGATCAAGGCGCGATGTGTGACATCAACACCACGCCGCTCATCGACGTCATGCTGGTGTTGCTGATCATGTTCATCATCACCATCCCGGTGATGACGCACGCGGTGAAGCTCGACATGCCGCGTCCAACCAATGCACCCCCGCCGCCGGTTCCGCCGGAGGTCATCGACATCGAAATCGATTTCGACGGCACGGTTCTTTGGAACGGCACGGTCGTCGACAACCTCGACAAACTCGAAACGTATTTCCGACAAGAGTCGCAGAAGGACCCGCAACCCGAGTTGCACATGCGTCCCGACAAGCGCGCGAAGTACGATGTGGTGGCCAAAGTGCTTGCATCGGCGCAGCGAAATCGTATGAAGAAGATCGGCTTCGTCAACGTGGCGGAGTTCCAGGAATAAGGGACGTCGCCAGGTTTGTAGCAGGTCTGGAAACATCTTCGCCGCATCCCCGATCGGGTGCGGCGATTTTTTTTATGAGGAAAGTCATGAACAAGTTCGTCGCTCTGATCCCCGCCGTGTTGGTCGCCGCTTCGGTTTTCGCGCCCGTCGCCGATGCGCAGGCTGCCAAAAATAGTGCGGCCGCCGCCAAGACCTTGGCCGCGGCCCAAGCCGCCAGCAAGGCGAACCGTTGGGCGGAGTGCATCGCCAAGGCACGCGACGCGCAGGGTGTGGCTGGCAAAAACGCCTACGACGATTTCATCGCCAACGAGCTCATCGGCTTCTGCGCGACGCGCTCGAACGATTTCGCCTCGGCGGTGAAGGCCTATGAAACCAACCTCGGTTCTTCGTTCGTCGACGCCAAAGCCGCGCCGGCGCGAACCAAGGCAATTTTGCAGCTGTACTACAGCATGAAGAGCTATCCGAAGGTCATCGAATACGGTCAAAAGATGATCAAAGACGGTTCGGCGGACGCCGATACCTACCTGCTCGTCGCGCAGACCTATTACCAGCAGGGCGACAACAAGGCGACACGCGACTTCGTCGGTAAATGGATCGCCGATCAGGAGCGTCGCGGTCAGCGGCCGCGCGAAAACGCCATCCAGATGTACGTCACGGCCTGCATGAAGCTCAAAGACGAGGCTTGCTCGGCAAAGGGCTTCGAGAAGCTCGTCACCTATTACCCGAACCCCGCTGGCTGGGCGAACCTGATGCAATCTTTGTTTGCGAGTCGTAACGACGCTGCCGCGTTCGGCGCGTATCGGCTCGCGATGGACGTGGGTGCGATGGGCGGCGCCTCGGACTACACCGAGATGGCGCAGCGCGCCATCGAGCTGAACATCCCAGCCGAGGCACAAAAGACCCTCGAGGCGGCTTTCGCGAAGAACGCCTTCACCGAGAAGCGCGATGTCGATCGCAACACACGCTTGCTCAACGCCGCCAAGGAGCGTGCCGCCGCATCAAAAGCCAGTGTGGCGAAACAGGAGCGCGATGCGGCCGCCGGCAAGAGTGGCGATGCCGACCTTGCAGTCGGTCAAGTCCACCTCAGCCTCGGTGACGCCGCGAGCGCCGTGAAGGCGATTCAGCGCGGTGTCGCGAAGGGTAACCTGACCAATGCGGCCGAGGCGCAGCTCGTGCTTGGCATCGCACAGCTGCGTGCCGGCAACAAGGGCGAAGCCACCAAGGCTTTCAAGGCTGTCAAAGGTGACGCGGATCTCGAGCGCGTCGCGAAACTTTGGGCGCTGCGCGCCAACTAAGGCGTCGCACAAGAGGTGAATTTCATGTCCATGCATCGTCTCAAGCACTGGATCGTCGCAGCCGGGATCGCGGCAGCATTCGCTCCCGCGGCGTACGCCCAAAAAGAGGCAGCCGCCAAAGGCCCCTCCATCAGCAAGGCGGTCGCCAAGCAAGTCAAGGCAGCCCAAGACGCCATCAAAAAAGAGCAATGGGCGGATTGCATCGCGGCACTGCGAGCCACCGAGGCGGTGGCTGACAAGCCACCGTACGACGTTTTCGCAGTCGCTGAATTGGTCGGTTTTTGTGCTGCGCGCAATGGCGATACCGCCGGTGCCGAGGCCGCGTTTTCGAAGGGTCTCGAGGCGGGTTTTCTCGATGATGCGAATCGACTGATTCGCTACAAGCAGTTGCTGCAGCTGAATTACAACTTGAAGGCATACGAGCGCGCGGCCGGCTTCGGCGAACAGGCCATCGCTGCGGGCAACACCGAAGAGCCCGTGGCGCTGCTCACCGCGCAGTCGTATTACCTCCTCAACGATTTCAAGCGTACGACGGGCTTCATCGACAAGTGGTTGGTATCGTTGCAGTCACGAGCGGAAAAGCCTGCCGAAATTGCCTTGCAGCTGTACGTCAGCTCCTGCTCGAAGCAGGATGACGACACCTGCATCCTCAAAGCACTCGAGAAGCAACTCGAATTCCATCCGCGGCCGGAGACCCCGGGCAACGTCACGCTCGTGTTGTTGCGCAACGCCGTCGAGGCGAACACGCTGAACGTGTTCCGCTACGCGTTTGAAGCCGGTGGCATGCGCCGCGGCGAGGATTACGCCGAGATGGCGCAGCTGTCGATCGAGAAAGGTTTTCCGGGCGAAGCTCTGGCCGTGGTCGAGGCTGGTATCGCAGCCAACGTATTCAACACGCCGGCTTTGACGGATCTCAGCAAACGGCTACTGGCCTCGGCCAAAACGCAGGTCGCAGCCGACAAGCCGACGCTCGCCAAGCAAGACAGCGATGCGGCCGCGCGTAAAAACGGTGAAATCGACGTGCGTATCGGCCAGGCGTACTTGAGCTACAACGAGTACGCCAAGGCGGTCACCAGCATCGAGCGCGGCATCGCCAAGGGCGGTGTGCGCAACGCCAACGAGACGCAGTTGACCTTGGGAATTGCGCGGCTCAAGGCCGGCAATAAGGACGCTGCCAAGGAGGCATTTGCCGCCGTTCAGGGCGATCAGACCTTGAAGGACCTCGCGCGCCTCTGGATGCTGCGGACGCGCTGATCAGCTCTCGACCGCGGCGACCGGGTCATCCTCGGCGCCGCGGTGCGTGCTGCGCATCACTTCGTCCAGTTCGGCGTGCACCGAACGCATCATGCGATCGACGAACGCCTTGCGGCGCGTGTCGCGCTGTAGCGCAGATTTCGGATCGGGTCGCCATGCATCGACCTCACTCGCTTTCAGCACGCTTTTTTTAGCCAGCAGCCTCTCGACGGTATCGAGACGATCCCGAGTAACGGAGAGCTCCTCCATCAACGTGACCGTCATCCACAATAATTTGTCGATGGCCGGATCGCTGAAGTACTGAGGCTTCTTGCCCTTGGCTACACGCGCGATACGCGGCGCGCTTTTGGCGGGTTTGCGGGTGGTCATCCAACTGCTCCGTGCTTACGAGCGACCAAAATATTCCAGACGAAGTGCTCGGTGTAGTTCATCTGCGCGACGTCCATCTGCGGTACGAATTCCTCGAGTGCGACTTCCTCACTGGAAAAGCCAGCGCGACGCGCTTCTGCGGGTAGATCGATGCGGGTCATGTACCGACTGAACGTCTCGTTGTTGTTGTAGGACTCCCAGTTGTGCATGAATTGCTCGATCGGTGTGCGACCACGCGGAATCTCGAGATGCAGCATCAATCCGCCCGGTTTCAGCAACCGTCGGCACTCCGCCAGGATGCGGACGAGCGCTGACTTGGAGGTCTCGTGCAACACGATATGCGACATCACGAGGTCGAAGCTTGCGTCATCGAAGTCGGTACGCTCGGCATTCTGTTGGCTGAAGTGGATTTTGGCCCCGAGCGCCTCCGCGCGGGCATGCGCATAGCGCAGCACCGGTGCACCGACATCGATACCGTGCACTTCGGCTTTCGGAAAGGCTTTGGCCCAAACCACGGTGCTGTTACCGATCGCGCAACCGAGATCGAGCATTCGCTTTGGCTGCTGCGTCGGATGCCGCTCGCGCAGGTAGGTGAGCAGCGTATTGCCCATCAAATCGTTCTCGGCACCGAGGGCACCGCCCATGTAAAGGTTGATGCCTTTGTCGTAGATGGCGCCGGCGGCAACGTCATCCGATGTGAAGTCGGTGTGGTAGCCACCCGGTTGCAGATGGATATCCGCAGCGGCGTGGTAGCGCGGCACCGTCAGCGCTGCGTCAAGACGTAGCGAACCGCGCTTGCGCGTCTTGCTACCGGCGAGCGCTTTGGAGCGCGCGCGGTTGATCAGCTTCGACCATTCCCGTTCGGTGGGATCGATGACCGACTCCCACAGCAGTTCTTGGCTGCGACGCTGCAACGCGCTCCAGAACTGGTAGTAGGGCTCGCGCGTCATCCACTCGCGGATCTCCTGCTCATCGGCGGGGGCTCGACCGTGCTCGGCGATGAAGCGCGGCGCAACCCGTCGCTCGAACAGTTGGTAATTGCCAGGCATCACCCGCCCGGAGAGGTGGCCGCGCAAGGCACCGACAAAATCTTGTCGCGCTTGCTCGTCGTGCTGCGGCGTCGGTAGCAACGCATGCTGCTTGAACGCCTTCATGCCGATCGACCGCCGTGCTCGCGGCTACGGTTGCCGCGTGTGATCCGATCGTCGCGAAATTCGCGGAACGGTCGCAGCAGGCGCTGCACTAGGTCCGCGCGACGGGCTTGCCGCTCGGTCTCGACGAGGTCGCTGGGTTGGTAGGTGTCGATCTCTGCGCGCGTCATACCGAGACGCTCTTGCAAGAGACGCTCGAGGGTGTCGATACGATCGAAGGCCACCGCCAGTTCGGTGCCGAGGATGACGTAGCCGTCATACAACTGGTCAATCGCAGGATCAGCGAAAACCTGCGGCCGATGCCCCTTGGGGAATTCCGGTGGTGGGTGGATCGGGTCGGTCATGTTCACGCCTCGATGATTTCGATCCATTCCCCGGCTGGACCCACGCACACACCGGCGCGACGCCCGTAGTAGGGCGCTTGCGGCAGCGCCCGCGGTGCGGCGAGCCACGTCAGCCCGGTCGGCCACGCAGCGACCGTGAACGACACCATGGAAATCGCCGGTGGGAGTTCACCCTGCAAGGCAAGCCGTGGCAAGGTGCCAGGCGGCATACGGTCCGCCTCGATGAACGACTGACCTTGCAGCGTCAACGCGGCCAGATCATGCCGTGCATCGTCCGGGAGTCCGTGGGCGCGCGAGATCACCGAGATGACCGACGGTACGACGGTCGCCGGGGCGACACCGAAATGACGCGCATAGAAATCGTTGATCGCAGCGCAGGACTCGCCCCCCAAGATCACTATGAAAACGCGATCGACGTAGTGCTTGGGATCTGGCGTATCGAACTCGGGCAGCTTTTCTTTGAAGGAGGTGAGGTAGATCGACTCCTTCGCCGGCCCAAGCGCCTGCATGGCACGGATCTTGTCGGAAAACGACAGGTCAGCCGGTGGGCCGATGATATCGAACGGCGAGCCGCCCAAGCGCGCCGCAATGCCATCGGTGTCTTGCACCATGAACTCGGCCGCGTTCCAACCCATGTGACGAAAGGCGACGTAATCGTGATGCGGGCGACTCTCCACGAAGCGCAGAAACGTTTGACCATCACCGCCCGGCAACATCAGGGCATAGCGGCGTCCGGCGAGCTGCGGCAGGTTCCACAGCGCGGCCTGTGCAGGCGATAGGCGACCGTGATCGACCAACTGATAGCCGAGGTGCAGGTGATACGAATCGATCATGTGCTGCAACTCGGGCGCGGCGATCGTCACGCACGAAATCGGTCCTAAAGTACTGCTCATCGGGGAAGACTCCGCAGGTAATCGAGCACATCAGCCAAGGCGGCCACTTCGGCGTACTTGGCCTGCAAGTCGAACAGGTTAGCCTCATGGGGACCCGGGGCGCGATCACCCACGGCTTCACGCACCACGACGGGGACGAAGCCGTGCTGGCAACAATCGACCGTGCTCGCGCGAACGCAGCCGCTCGTGGAGAGTCCGGCGATGAGAACCGTGTCTACCTGCAACGCCGTCAGTGTCGAGGCGAGCGATGTGCCGAAGAAGGCACTCGCATATTGCTTTGAGATGACGGTCTCGCCGGCAACCGGCTCGAGACCCTCTGCGAACGCCGCAAGATCCGGGTGCGCACCGGCTTCGAAGCAGGCCAGTGCCGGCACCTTGCGAAAGAACACGCCGCCATCGCGACCACCCGGCTGATAGACCACGTTGGTATGAATAATCGGGATACCCGCCGCGCGTGCACCGTTGAGCAGCGTGACGCAATCGGCCCGCGCCTGCTCGACGCCGGCATACAGCGGTGAGCCCGCCACGAGGTAGGCACGGACGAAGTCGATCACCAACAGAGCGGGACGACGCCCCGGCGTGAGCCGCTGCCCGAAGCCGCCGCGCGCGTAATTGTCTTGTAACGATTCACCCGTGGTCATCAGATGACCTTCGCGGCACGCAATTGCGCGAGTCGTTCGGCGGTGTAACCGAGCAACTTCGTATACACGGCATCGTTGTGTTGACCGAGCTCGGTCGGCGCGGGTGTGCGAATACTGCCCGGTGTCTCGGAGAACTTCGGCACGGTATTCTGCATGCGCAGCTCGCCGAAATACGGGTGCTGCGTCGTCACGATCGCATCGCGCGCCTTGAAGTGCGGATCTTCGAGCATCTCGGGCGCACGGTAGATCTGGCCGGCTGGCACACCAAACTGATCCATCAATTCCAACACCCGCTTCGTGTTCATCGTCGAAGTCCACGCCTCGATTAAGCCATCGAGCAGTTTCTGATTGGCGCCGCGGGCTTGATGATTGACGAAGCGCGCGTCTTTCGGCCACTCGTTCTGACCCATGGCTTCGCAGAGGCGACCGAAGACCGTATCTTGATTGGCTGCAATCAGGACCAGTCCGTCGCTGGTTTTGTAGACGTTCGAGGGCGCGACGTTCGGCAAGATCGCACCGGTACGCTCGCGGATGTGACCCGTCTTGTCGTATTCGGTGATCAAAGATTCCATCATCGCAAGCACCGCCTCGTACAAGGCGGAATCGACCACCTGACCGCGACCGGTTTTTTCACGATAGTGCAGGGCGGCGAGTGCGCCCAAGCACGCGAACGTGGCAGCCAACTCATCGCCGATACTGATGCCCATGCGCGAGGGCGGCGTGGACGGATCGCCGCAGACATAGCGCAGGCCGCCCATCGCTTCACCGACAGCGCCGAAACCGGCGCGGTGTGAATACGGTCCGTTTTGGCCATAACCGGATACGCGGATCATGATCAAACGCGGATTGATCTTGCTCAGCTCATCGTAGCCGCAATTCCATTTTTCCATCGTGCCGGGGCGAAAGTTTTCGAGCACGAAATCGGCGTCCTTGACCAACTCTTTCAAAATTCGTTGGCCTTCTTCCTGACGCATGTCCAGCGTGATGGCCTGCTTGTTGCGGGCGACGACGGGCCACCAGAGCGAGGGTTCACCGGCCTTCTGGCGTCCCCACACGCGCAACGGATCGCCTTGACCCGGCGGCTCGATCTTGATGACCTCAGCGCCCAAGTCGCCGAGCAACTGACCGCAGAAAGGGCCGGCTAACAACGTGCCCAACTCCAGCACGCGAAGATCGGCAAGGGGGCCACGCTTGAAATTCGGTTCGGCGGTCATGATCGGCAATACCTCGGCGGTCGAAGGGTTCGAATGAGCACAAATGCCACGGGGTTTGTACCGAGTGACGTTTGTCCGGTCAAGGATGCCTCGACGACCACACACGAGGCGGTTAACGGGGTTAGAATGCGGCGCGGAGTCGACAGCATGGAGGTCCGATGTCGCGCACGATCGAAATCGTGGAAGTTGGCCCACGCGATGGACTGCAGAGCGAGCCCGGCGTCATGCCGACGGCGGCCAAGATCGAATTCATCGAACGCCTGATCGATGCGGGTCTGCGACGTCTCGAAGTCACCAGCTTCGTCAATCCCAAGAAGGTCCCGCAGATGGCCGATGCCGAGCAGGTGCTCGCCGGTCTGACGAAACGCGCCGACGTCCGTTATGTCGGACTCGTGCTCAATCACAAAGGCTTCGAGCGTGCCGTGGCCGCTGGCTGCAACGAAATCGGTATGGCGGTGGTCGCAAGCGACACGTTCAACCGCCGTAACCAAGGCGTGGGTACCGATGAGTCGATCGCTGCTTGGCTCGCGATCGCCAGCGAGGCGCATGCCGTCGGGGTTCGCCCGCAAGTGACGGTATCGGCCGCTTTCGGCTGCCCTTTTGAAGGTGAGATTGCCGTCGATCGCGTGATCGACGTGGCCAAGCGCGTGGCCGAAGCAAATCCGTATGAGATCGCCTTCGCCGACACCATCGGTGTGGGTGTGCCATCGCAGGTCACCGAGATTCTCACGCGCGCCGCCGAGGCGCTGCCTGGCGTGCGCCTACGCGCGCACTTCCACAACACTCGCAACACCGGGCTAGCCAACGCTTACGCCGCCGTCGCGGCAGGTGTATCGGCACTCGACTCGAGCGCAGGGGGCATCGGTGGTTGTCCGTTCGCACCGGCGGCGACCGGCAACATCCCGACGGAAGATCTCGTCTACATGCTGCAACGCATGGGTGTGTCGACGGGCATCGATCTGGACGAACTGCTCGCGACGAGCGAGTGGTTGCAACAGACTCTCGGGCGCAGCGTGCCTGGCATGTTGCTCAAGGCCGGACGATTCCCGAAATCGTCGGCGCAAGCGGCGTGACCGTTCAACGGTTGATGTCGCGCATGGAACGGATTGCAGAGCATGGGGTGAGGCCGGATACTTCGGCCTCTTTGTTTCACCACGGATAGCGAGCCCAAGGGGGGCGCATGTCATATCGATTGGGTGTTGACGTCGGCGGCACGTTCACGGACCTGCTGCTAGTTCATGAAAAGTCGGGCCAAGTGTGGACCGCTAAGGTGCCTTCGACACCGGCCGATCAGTCGATCGGCGTGTTGAACGGAATCCAGAGGGTCTGCGAACGCGCGGGCATCGATCCTAAGCAGATCGATCACGTGATGCATGGTACGACCGTCGCGACCAACACCGTGCTGACGGGCACTGGTGCGAAGGTGGGCTTGGTCACGACCAAGGGCTATCGGCAGGTGTTGCAGATCGCGCGCTCTTACGTGCCGGGCGGTCTCGGTGGCTGGATCATCTACAACAAATCGCTGCCGATGGCGCCACTCGCATGCACCATCGAAGCGGACGAGCGGGTCAGCGCCAAGGGCGAGATCGTGCGCAAGCTCGACGAGAAGGCGCTGCGCGTGAGCCTGCGCTCGCTCAAAAAGCAGAATATCGAAGCGCTCACGATTTCGTTGATCAACTCGTTCGCGAACACCGCGCACGAGCAGCGCGTTCGCGAGATCGCGATCGAAGAGCTGCCCGGCATGCCCGTGTCGATTTCTTCGGACGTCGTTCCCGAGATGCAGGAGTACGAGCGCACGGTGACCACCGTCGCCAATTCTTACGTGCGTCCGCGCGTCGATCGCTACGTCAAGAATCTCAAGGCCAAGCTCGGTCAGGTCGCCGACAAGGTCAAGCTGCACATTTTGCGCTCAGATGGTGGTCTCGCCTCGGCGCAGTCGGCTGCGGATTACCCGGTCAATTTGTTGATGTCCGGTCCCGCCGGTGGCGTGACGGGTGCGTTGTGGGTCGCCAAGCAGGCGGGTTTTCCCAACCTGCTCACTGTGGACGTCGGTGGAACCTCGACCGACGTGGCGCTGATTCAGGGCGGTCAACCGCGCCTGCGTCGCGAGACGACGGTCGGCGACGTCACGGTTCGCGCCTCGTCGGTGGATATCCGTACGGTGGGTGCGGGCGGTGGCTCGATTGCCCACGTACCGGAACTCACCAAGGCACTGCGCGTCGGCCCCCAATCGGCCGGTGCCGATCCGGGTCCGGCTGCCTACAACCGCGGCGGCACGGAGCCGACCGTGGCCGATGCGAATATCGTGCTTGGCTATTTGCCCGAAATGCAAAAGCTCGGTGGCGACATGGAACTGCGTCGCGACCTCTCGCAGATCGCCGTCAAGAAGGTCGGTGACGCCTTGGGCCTCAAGGTGAAAGATGCGGCTCAAGGTATCTACAACATCGTCAACGAGAACATGGTGGGTGCACTGCGTCTCGTGTCGGTGGAGCAGGGCTACGATCCGCGCGACTATGCACTGATCGCCTTTGGTGGCGCCGGTCCGATCCACGCCAATGCCTTGTCGCGGCTGCTCGGTTCGTGGCCGTCGATCATTCCGCCGGGCCCCGGTGTGCTCTGCGCACTCGGTGATGCCACCACGGCAGTTCGTGACGAACGCGCGCGAACTTACGTGCGTCAGTTTTCCGAGACGTCCGCCAAAGAAATCGAGAAGATCCTCAAGGAACTCGCGACCGACGCGTCCAAGGGCATCGAGGCCGAGGGCGTCAAAAAGTCGGAGATGACCACGAGCTATCAGGTCGATCTGCGTTATCACGGCCAGGGTCTGCGTCTGACGGTCGAAGTCGACCTGAAGGATCTGCAGAAGAAGGGTCTGAAGTCGATCAGCGACAAGTTCGACGCCGAGCACAAGCGCCTCTTCACCTTCGCGCTGCCGCTCGAGCACGAGCTCGTCACGCTGCGCTCAGCGGTGCAGGGCCAAGGCATCAAGATCAAGCGTCAGCTACTCAAGAGCGGCGGCTCGAATCCGAAGGCCGCGATCGTCGGCAAGCAGAAGTCCTACATGGACGGCAAGGACGTGACGGCCACCGTCTACGCTCGCGGCAAGCTGCAAGCCGGCAACAAGATCGCAGGTCCCGCGATCGTGATGGAAATGGACTCGACGTCGGTGATCCTGCCGAAGCACACCGGCCACGTCGATAAGTCTGGCTGCATCCTGATCTACCCCGACAACCACAAGGCGCCCAAGAAGGCAGCCTCGAAGAGGAAGTAATCTATGCCTGCAACTATCGTTCAGCGCAATAAAAAGCCTTTCAAGAAGGTCAAGGTCGACACCGTCACCATCGACATCATCGAGAGCGCACTGCGCAATGCGCGTTACGAGATGGACACGGTGCTGTTCCGCACGGCGATGTCGCCGGGCATTCGCGAGCAGCATGACGAGTTCCCGATGATCGCCAACACCGACGGCAAAATGGTCGTCGGCCAGTTCGGCTCGTTCATCTGGGGCTTCATGAAGGGCTACGACGGCACCGTCGAGGAGGGCGATATCTTCCTGACCTCCGACCCGTACTCGGTCAACGGCGCCATCAGCCATGCCAACGACTGGTTGATGTTGATGCCCGTTTATCGCGGTGGTCGCATCATCGCTTGGGCGGCGATGTTCGGTCACATGACGGACGTGGGTGGCAAGGTCCCGGGTTCTTTGCCGACCGACGGCACCACGATCTACGAGGACGGCATCGTCGTGCCGCCGACGAAGATCTTCAGGGCCGGCAAGCTCAATGAGGACGTGCTGCGCGTCGTGCTGCACAATTGCCGCCTGCCGGAGTGGAACCTCTCGGATTTCAACGCGATCACGGCCGCGCTGCGCACCGCAGCGGCGCGCTGCGTCGAGATCTCCGAGCGCTTTGGCGACGACGTGTTCTATTCGGCCATGGACGCCATGCTCGATCGCAACAAGCGTGCGATGCGGGCTCTGATTCGTCAGAACGTGCCGGAAGCGAAGCAATTCTTTGAAGACTACATCTGCGACGACGGTCTCAACATGGGGCCCTATCGCATCAAGTGCAGCATGTGGCGCGAAGGTGACAAGTGCATCTTCGACTTCACGGGTACCGATCCGCAGTCGATTTCTTCGATCAACTTCTTGTTGAACGAAGAAATGTTCAAGATGTTCGCGGGCATCTACATGATCATGGTCTTCGACCCGCAAATCCTCTTCAACGACGGGTTCTACGACCTGATGGAAGTGCGCATTCCGCCCGGCTCACTGCTCAAGCCTTTGAAGCCCGCTGCGCTCTCCTGCCGTACGCACGCCCTCGGCCGTATCTTCGACATCTTGGCCGGATTGCTCGGCCAGGGTAATCCCGACTTCATGTGCGGTGCCGGCTTCTCGGACAGCCCGCACTTCATGTATTCGGGCTACGACAAGAACGGCGAGTGGTATCAGCTCTACCAGATCACCTTCGGTGGGATTCCGGGTAAGCCCTTCGGTGACGGTCCCGACGGTCACTCGCTGTGGCCCTCGTTTACCAACGTGCCGAACGAGTTCCTCGAGAGCTACTTCCCGCTGCGCATCGACATTTACGAGACCATCGCGGACACCGGCGGCGCCGGCAAGAACCGTGGCGGCAACGGTCTGCGTATCGGCTACCGCTTCCTCGAGCCGGGCGAGATTTCGATCCACGACGATCGTTGGCTCACTTATCCCTGGGGTGCCAATGGCGGTGAGCCCGGTGCCCGTAGTCGCAAACTCCTGCAGCGCGCCAACGGCACCGAGGAGTTGCTCCCGTCGAAGATCGACCACGTCAAAGTGGAAGCGGGCGACCTGTTGATCGCCGACACCTGGGGTGGCGGCGGTTGGGGTGACCCACTGGAACGCGACGCCAAGCAAGTGGCGTTCGATGTCGTCGCGGGTCTCGTGACCGCCGAGGGCGCCAAGCGCTATGGCGTCATCGTCGATGCGGACGGCAATGTCGATGAGTCGGGGACTGCCAGTCTGCGCAAGCAGATGGCCAGCAAGCGTGGCAAGAAGAAGATCTTTGATCGCGGATTCGAGTCGATCGAGGAGCTCAAGTCGCGCTGCAAGGCCGAGACGGGCTTTGATCCGCCGGCTACGCCGCGCTTCACCAAGTGGGCTGCCGTGGCTGCCGAGGCGATGAAGCGCGCCGAAGCCGCTGCGAAGAAGGGCTCGAAGGCCGCCTGAGGTCTTGAGCCTGACCAGGCCGCGAACGAAAGTCCTCGCATCAGAGTATGGTGCGGGGACTTTTTCTTTTGTGCAGACTCGTGAGAACGTCTAGCGGGGGAGAGCATGACGGACAAGTACCTCGGAGTGGGTTACGCCAGCAGCCAGATCGGGTTTGGGCGTCGGGCGGCTGTGCTGGTGGTCGATTGGCAAGTCGCCTTCACCGACCCGCGCTTCGAGCTTGGCGGTCTCGAGCGACTGCATCAGGCGCGCGACAACACGGCAGGCTTCTTGAAGCTCGCCCGAGAACACGGTCTGCCGGTCGCCGCGTGCTACACGGCTTACTGCAGCAGCAAGGATATGCCGCTCTGGAAAGTCGCCGCCGTTCGTAACGAATTTTTCTACGGCCACGAGTGTACGCGCATGGATCCGAAGATCCATGATCCAGCGGACTTCACCTATTGCAAGAATGCACCGTCGATGTTCTTCCAGACGCCGTTGATCACTTTTTTGGTCAAAGAAAACATCGACACCGTGTTGATCACCGGTTGCACGACGAGCGGCTGCGTGCGCGCCACGATCGTCGATGCCTTCTCCTATGGCTTTCGGGTGCAAGTGCTCGCCGATTGTTGCGGTGATGCCGAGGAGGGGCCGCACAACGACACCCTGCGCGATGTCGGTCGGCGCTATGCCGATATCACCGACCGAGCTTCGGTGGAGGCGTGGATACGTGCCACCGACAACCGCGGTCACTGAAGCCGTGACTCTCGAAAATCGGCAACGTCGTCGTCTCCTGCAAGCGGCTGTCGCTGTCAGCGGTGGTCTCTTGCTGCGCAGCATGCCAGCGGCCGCCCGAGTCGATGTGTCGACCCGCTTTAGCGTCTATCTCGAGATCACACCGGCGGGACGCATCCGCATCACGAGCCCGCAATCGGAAATGGGCCAAGGTATCCACGATGCGCTCGCGAAAATTCTTGCCGAAGAGCTCGAGGCGCGTTGGGAGGACGTCGAGATCCTTTCGCCGACGGCCGACGATGCGTTGATCAATCCCATCACCCGTCGTCATCGCACTGCCGCAAGCGAGTCGGTCGTGATCTATCGCGACGTCATGCGTCGGATGGGCGCGAGTGCGCGCATGATGCTGCAGCAAGCCGCCGCGGAGCGATGGCAAGTCGATCTCGGCGAGTGCCGCGCCGAAGCATCGGCAATCCATCATGCCGCCTCGCAACGGCGCCTTGGTTACGACGTGCTCGCGCCGCTGGCGGCGAAACTACCCGTCCCGGAGAGCCCGATTTTCAAGCCGCACGAAGCCTATCGCTTGGTCGGTCACTCGACGCCGCGCAAAGACACGCCTGCCAAAGTCACCGGACGCGCCGTCTACGGCATCGACGTGCAGTCGCCCGGCATGCTTTACGCGGCCTTGCGTCGCTCGCCGCAGGTGGCTTCACGGGTTAAGTCCTTTGATCGCGCTGCCGCGCTCGCGCAGCGCGGCGTCGTCGACGCCTTCGAGATCGACGAGGGCGTCGCCATTGTCGCCGACTCGACTTGGAGCGCCTGGCGAGCAGCCAAAGAAATCGCCGTCGAGTTCGACGAAACGCCCGCCGAGGCCTTCGATAGTGAAGCTCTGCGCAACACTATGCGGGCCGCGCTCGATGCCGACGACGAGGCACGTCTCGGCCGTGCACTGAGTGGCCCGCCCTACGATCGAGCGGCAACTTTGGCGGCGCTGTCCGCGGCGCCGCGCCGAGCCGAGTGGGTTTACGAAGTGCCGTTCCTCGCACACGCCGCACTCGAGCCGCTGTGCGCCACGGCCGTGGTGCATGCCGATCGCGCCGAGGTCTGGGCACCCACACAGCAACCGGATCGGTGTCGCGATGCCATCGCCGCGATCACCGGCTTGCCGCGCGAGCGCTGTATTTTGCATGTCACCTTGTTGGGTGGCGGCTTTGGTCGAAAATGGGAAACGGACTTCGTGCGACAAACCGTCACCATCGCGCGCGAGTTGGCGCGCCGGCGACCCGGCACACCCGTCAAGCTCACTTGGACGCGAGAGCAGGATTTTCTGCACGATCGATTCCGACCAGCGCATATGGCGCGCTCGCGAGCGGGCCTGAGCGAGGAGGGTCGTCTGCTCGCGTTGCATAGCCGAATCACCGGCCCGAGCATCTTCACGTTCCAAAAGCGCAATCTGCCGCCGGGCGTCGCCGATCCCTTCGCCAGCGGATTGTTGATCAACGATTTTTATCGAATGCCGGTTCGACTCGCCGACTATGTCGAGACCAAAGCGCCAGTTCCGATCGGAACATGGCGCTCGGTCGCGCAGTCGCAAAACGGTTTCTTCTCCGAAAGCACCATCGACGATATCGCAACCACCACGCGACGCGACCCGCTCGCCCTGCGACGCGAGCTGTGTGCACACGATCCCAGAGCACTCGCCGTGCTCGAGCGCGCTGCGCAGTTGGCACAGTGGGATCGTCCGCTACCCAAAGGGCGCGGTCGCGGCATCTCGTTGAGTATTGCCTACGGATCGTACTGCGCCGAAGTCGTCGAGGTCCGAGTCTCGGCGCAGCGGGTGCGAATCGAGAGAATCACCGCCGTATTCGATTGTGGCTTGATGATCGATCCGGGCACGGTCGATGCACAGATCTCGGGCGGCATCGTCTTTGGGCTCTCTGCGGCCATCGACGGTGAGATCCGCTTCGTCCAAGGAGCCGCAACCGCGCAAAACTTCGACTCGGCGCCGGTGCTGCGCATGTCGCAGATGCCGAGCATCAAGGTGGAACTGCTGCGTACCGATCATCCCCCCGGTGGTGCGGGTGAAGCCAGTGTTCCCGGAGTCGCGCCAGCGCTCGCCGGTGCCATCCATGCGGCTACCGGTCAGCGGCCTCGTCGCTTACCGCTCGTTGCCGACGGTTGGAAGTTCACGTGAGTTTGCAGCGGACCGGCTTCTGGCTGGGCGCGAGTCTCTTTTCTTTGATGCTGCTGTGGCCGGCGCCGGAGGGCTTATCGCTCGAAGGCTGGCGCGTAGCCGCGCTCACGGTACTGATCGGTTGCTGGTGGTTCACCGAGGCGGTGCCCGTGACGCTCACGGGTAGCCTGCCGTTTTTGTTGTTGCCGCTACTGGGGGTCTCGAAGGCCGATGCGGTTGCCGGGCAATACATGTCACCGGTGCTTTTCCTGATTCTCGGCGGCACACTCATCGGCGCTGCTTTCGAAAAATGGAATCTGCACCGACGGGTGGCGTTGTTCGTGGTGTCGCACGCGAACCCAGAGCCACGCTCTTTGCTGTTCGCCGTGATGGCGGTGACGGCCGTCGTCTCGATGTGGGTCAACAATTCGGCGACCACCGTCATGATGTTGCCGATCGCGCTTGCAGCCATCAGCGCCATCGTACCCAACCTCGATGCACCCGAGACGGATGGTCATCGACGCAACTTCGCTGCTGCCATGATCCTCGGCATTTCGTTGGCTTCGAACATCGGCGGGTTCGCCACACCGATCGGTACGCCCGTGAACTCGATCGCGGTCGGCATCCTCGAGCGTAGCTTCGATACCTCGATTTCTTTTGCGCAGTGGATGAGCTACGGCGTGCCGTTCATGTTGCTGATGCTGCCGATCACTTGGTGGACGCTGTGCCGGGTCACCTTACCGTTCCAATTCGATGGCGGCTCGCGTGACTCCATCCGGGCAGCGATCGGCGTCATGGGGCCGATGGGAACGCCAGAGAAGAGGGTGGTGATCGTCGTCACCGTGGTGGCGCTCGCTTGGGTCTTCCAGCCGTTCGTGGAACAACGAGTGCCGGGTATCACGGATGCCGGAATCGCGATCGCGGGAGCCTTGTTGCTGGCGCTACTGCCTTCCGGTTCGGCTGGCACGGATCAGCCACGTACGCTGCTCGAATGGGAGGATGCGAAGCGGGCCCCGTGGTATCTCATCCTGCTGCTCGGCGGCGGACTCGCGCTCGCTGATGCCGTCGTGAAATCGGGTCTGTCGGCGTGGCTTGCGCAGGCACTCGGCGCCGTGAGCGACTTACCCTTATTACCGATGCTGCTCGCGATCGCTCTGCTCTGCGCACTGATCACCGAGGCTGCGAGCAACGTCGCCACCGCCACGATCTTCATGCCGATCGCGGCGAGCCTCGCCCTCGGTGCGGGTTATGACCCAGTGCTCGCGGCACTGGCGGCCGCGATGGCGGCCAATCTCGGCTTTGCGAATCCCGCGGCGACCTCATCCAACGCGCTCGTCTACTCGACCGGTCGTATCCCGATCACGGCGATGCTGAAAGCCGGTTTGCTGGTCGATCTTGCCGGCGCGATCACCATTGCCGCCGTGTGTCTGTGGATCGTCCCCGCCGTGCTGTAAGCGATGAGTTTCTACCCACTGCTCGTCGCGCTGTTGGCTTGGAGCGCGGCGACCGCCGCGGCACTCACACCCGGTCGAGTCAAGCGGCCGGCGGCGATGTTCGTCGCGATGCACGTCATCGCGGTCGGTGCGGTGACCGCGCTCGTGGCCACACAGACCATCCATTGGGGTGCACTGGTCTTGCCGCTGGCGACCTTGCGCAGCGTGTTCGGCGTGGCCAACGATTGGCCGAGCGAGGATGCCGAGGCGACGGCGCGGGTTCGTGGCATTGCGATCAAGGTCCCGCTCGTCGGCCTCGGGTGGGTCTTGGGCTGGGCGGTCGCAGGTACGGCTGGATAGGCGGTCGGACGTCTAGGCCGGTTGCAAGTGCCGCAGAACACCGAGTGCCGCCTCGCCGCTGCGATGCGCGAGGGCGTACACCTGCGCGGGAGTCAGACGCGCATCGGCATGGTCGGAGATCATGCGCAGACAGGCGTAGGGGAGGCCGAACTCGTGGCAGACCTGCGCCACGGCCGCACCCTCCATTTCGACACAGAGCGCCTCCGGCGTGATCTGCCGAACGCGATTCCGGGCAAGCTCGTCACCGATGACCTGATCACCGGTGGCGATCGCGCCGCGGTACAAGCTCGGCGCCGCGCGACCGCCTTGGCGTTCCGCCGCTGCCCAATGCTGGTAGGCATCCTCGAGGCGTGACGAGAGCGCTGCACAGGCCGGCAGCGCCGCGAGCCCGAGCAGCGGTACCTCAGTGGGCGCAAAGAACGGCCGGGCATCCAGATCATGTTGGAAAAGTCGATCGGCGAGGACCAGATCGCCGATCTCCAGATGGGCTTGTAGAGCCCCTGCAATCCCAGTGAAAACAACCGCTTGTATCGGATATCTCGAAAGCGCGTGGGCTGCGGTGGTAGCCGCGGCAACCTTGCCCCAGCGCGAGAACGACAGCACCACCGGTTGCACGCCGATCGTGCCTAGGGTGAATTCGCGGCCGGCACCGTGTTGCACCTCGAGCGCCGATAAGCCAGCGCGGATGGCAACCATTTCCTCGGGCATCGCCGACAGCACGAGGATCATATGCTATTTAACATAATATACATTATACGAATATACACATAGAGCACGCAGAGCCCAGAGTGTCGCATTCCTTCGCGTAAACTGCGCGCTGTGTCGACCGCCGAATCCCCGTTGCGTTTACTCGTTTACAACATCCGTTACGCGACCGGTACCGGCCCGGCTTTCCATCTGCCGTTACCCGGCGCGGGCTACCTGCGCAGCAGTCGGCGTGTGCTCGATGACATCACGCAATTCGTGCGGCGCGAGGATCCGGATATCGTCGGGCTCATCGAGGTCGACTCGGGCTCGGTCCGCAGTGGACTCGTGAACCAGGCTGAGTACATCGCAGACCGGCTCGGTCATTACACCGCCTACGAGTGCAAATACGGCTCGGCCTCGATCAACCATCAGCTGCCCATCGTGCGCAAGCAAGGCAACGCGATCTTGGCGGCACCGCGAGTCACCGGCGAGCGCTTCCATTACTTTCCGACCGGCATCAAACGGCTGATCATCGAGATGGAGCTCGACGACGTCTGCATCTTTCTCGTTCACCTGTCGTTGCGATACCGACATCGTCAGGAGCAACTGCGCCACCTGCACGACTTGATTTTGAAGGCGCAAAAGCCCGTCGTCGTCGCCGGAGATTTCAACACCTTTTCGGGCACCAACGAGCTCTATCTGTTCATGAGTGCCACGGGTCTGCGCAGTGCGAACGTCGGCGGGCTCGCCTCGTTTCCCTCGCGCTATCCGCAATTCGAGCTCGATTTTGTGCTCGTATCGCGCGAGATCGACATACTCGATTTTCGAATACCCGATGTCCGGCTCTCGGATCATCGTCCCATCGTGTGCGACTTTCGAATTAGACGTGAGGCTGTCTCATGACTGCGACATGCTGGACCCGAACTGAAGATACCGACGGCGTCGTCTGGCTGCTGCTCGATCGACCCGGCAGCTCGACCAACGCGCTCTCGAAGCGGGTGCTCGAGGAGCTCGATGGCATCTTGCGCGAACTCGCTCTCGCCGCTCCGCGCGGTCTCGTCATCGGCTCGGCGAAAGCCTCCGGCTTCATCGCCGGCGCCGATATCAAAGAATTCACCACCTTGAGCAGCGTCGATGAAGCGCGTCGTCTCGTGCGCGCGGGTCAATCGGTGTTCGATCGCCTCGAGGCGCTGCCGTGTCCGACGGTTGCGATGATCGAGGGCTTCGCCTTGGGCGGTGGGCTCGAGTTGGCGCTGGCCTGCCGGCATCGGGTCGCGCTCGACGATGGCCGACTGACACTCGGTTTGCCGGAGGTCATGCTCGGTATTCACCCGGGATTCGGTGGTACCGTGCGCGCCGTGCGCCTGCTGGGCGCAGCGACGGCGCTCGATTTGATGTTGACGGGTCGCAATTTGCGGGCCGATAAAGCGCGCAAGATCGGCTTGATCGACGCGCTCGCACCCGATACCGAAACGCTCAAGACCTTGGCGCGCGACTTCGCCTTGAACCCGCGGACTCCCCATCGACCGCCGCTGCTGCAGCGAGCCTTGTCGTGGGCACTGGTGCGCCCTTTCATCAAGCCCAAATTGCTCGCCCAGGTTCGCCAGAAAGCGCGCCAAGAGCACTACCCTGCCCCCTATGCCCTCATCGAGTTGTGGTCGAAATATGGCGCCAAGGGTACGGTCGCTTACGAGGCGGAGGCGGATTCCATCGCTCGATTATTTTTGACAGCTACCGCGCGAAATCTCGTTCGGGTGTTCCTGTTGCAAGATGCGCTCAAAGCGCAAGGTGACAAAGCACTCCAAGCTGCCGAGCGCGTCCATGTCATCGGCGCGGGTGTCATGGGCGCCGATATCGCCGCGCTCTGCGCGACGCGTGGCCTGCAAGTGACGCTGCAAGATCGCGATGCGGCGATCGTCGAGACCGCCGTTGCGCAACAACATGCCAAGATGACCGAGCGCATCAAAGATCCGGTGCGACGCGATGCAGCCATCGCGCGGCTGCGCGCCGACGTCGAAGGCGCCACCGTGGGCGAGGCGGATGTCGTGATCGAAGCGATCGTCGAACGCGCCGAGGTCAAGCGCAGCGTTTTCGCCGCGCTCGAGCCACGGTTGAAGGACGATGCGATCCTCGCGACCAACACCTCCTCGATCCAGCTCGAAGACTTGAGCGTCGCCCTGCAGCGGCCCGAACGACTTGTGGGCCTGCATTTTTTCAATCCGGTCGCCTTGATGCCTCTCGTCGAGGTCGTTCGGGGGACTTCGACCCATGAAATCACGATGAATCGCGCGATCAATCTCGCTCGATGTCTTGACAAGCTGCCGTTGCCTTGTCGCAGTGCGCCGGGATTTTTGGTGAATCGTGTCCTCGTGCCCTATATGTTTGAAGCCATGTATGCCGCGCAGGAGGGGATTTCAAAAGAGATCATCGATCGCGCCGCGATGGAGTTCGGCATGCCCGTGGGTCCGGTTGAACTCTCCGACATGGTGGGGCTCGATGTGTGCTTACACGTCGGTACGATCGTCGCCGACGCACTGGGTAAAGCGACTCCCGACCTCGCGTCACTCAAAGAATTGATTGCCGCGGGCAAGCTCGGCAAAAAGTCCGGCGAGGGTCTTTATCAGTGGGTGTCGGACAAGCCGCAGCGGGCGTCGACTGCCGGCGTGCCACCTGCTGACCTGCAAGATCGATTGATGCTGATTCTGGCCAACGAGTGTGTCGCTGCACTGCGTGAGGCGCTCGTCGATCGTGAAGAGTTCATCGATGCCGGAGTGATCTTCGGTGCCGGTTACGCGCCCTTTCGCGGCGGACCGCTACAGGCGGCCCGCCAGCGTGGTATCGAGGAGTGCGTGCAGCGGCTGCAAGAGCTGGCAGCGCGTTACGGTGCCCGCTTTACGCCCGACCCCGGTTGGGAGCGCCTGCGCTCAAATTGAGCCGCCATAACAAGCGCTCGAGCGCGAGCGGCTTGTTGATGGGCGAGTCGATCCACTGTCGCGCTTCGCGCAGTGGCTCGTGCAGATCGAGCAACCGCGCGGCGAAGTCTGTCTGGTCCGTGGCGACACACTGACGGAGCTGCTGCAGCAACCAATGCTCCATGCAGGCGATACGCCAGCCGTAATGCTCCTTGCCCCAGATTTCGGCGGTCTCGATGGCATCGAGGTTGCCGCTTTTGGCTCGCTCGAGCACTCGGACGGTCTCGTCATACAACGCCACGATCGCCGCAGAATCCACCTCGAGTGCGGTCAGCGGGTTGGCGCCGATCACCGCCAGCACCCGCCGCCAATCGATCGAGTCGTCGCGCTGACTTTGCAGCCACTGCACCGATGCGGTCTCGCTGGGCGGTGCGATCCGAATGCGGGTGCAGCGACTCTGCACCGTCGGCGGCAGACGCTTGGCCTCGCCACTGACGAGGATCAACACCGACCCCGGCGTCGGCTCTTCGAGGGTCTTCAGCAACGCATTCGCTGCGGCGCGATTAAGCTTCTCGGCAGGGGACACGATGGCCACCTTGCGACCCGCGCCGTAGGCCGTTAACGCGAACTCAGCCGTCAAATCGCGAACTTGATCCACCCGGATTTCTTTGGAATCTTCAATGGGTCGCAGCACGAGACAGTCCGGCTGCTCGTCCGCCATCACCCGACGGCAGCTGCGACAGCCACCGCAGGGCCGCTGTTCGAGCGCTTGTTCGCAATAGAAGTGGGCCGCCAACCAATACGCCAACCACTCACCGCCCTGCCCCGGCGATGCCGTGATCAACAGCGCGTGCGAGAGACGATCTTGGGTGATCGCCTCGCGCAACTGTGCCTCGGCCTCGGCAAGCCAAGGAATCGGCGTCGTCAGCGGCAGCATGGGCTCAAGCCTCGCCGCGCCGCGTGAGCGTGCTTTGCAATGCAGCCTGTGCGACCGACACGACCGCCTCGAGCGGTCGAGTCGCATCGATGACGACGAACCGCTGAGGCTCGGCGGCCGCCCGATGCAAATAGGCGCGACGCACGCGCTCGAAGAACTCGATGGTTTCACTCTCGAAGCGATCGACCACGACCTCGCCACGCACGATACGGCGTTGTCGCGCCCGCTCCAGTCCGACCATCACCGGCACATCTAACAGCAAAGTCAGATCGGGCTCGAGACCGGCGTGCACCTCTCGCGCAAGCTGTTCGATCCACTCGGCATCGACTGAGCGCCCGGCACCTTGATAGGCCCGAGTCGCGTCGGTATAGCGATCGCAGATGATCCACTCACCGCGTATCAGCGCCGGACGGATCCGATTCTCGATATGGATGGAGCGCGCCGCGAACATCAGCAGCGTTTCAGCAACGGGCGAAATCGTTTCGGATCCACGCGATAGCAAGATACCGCGCAGTTGCTCCGCGAGCGTCGTTCCGCCCGGTTCACGCGTTGCCTGTACCGTATACCCGCGCGCCTCGAGGAGCGCCAGCAACGCGGCAGCGACCGTGGTTTTGCCCGCTCCCTCGATCCCTTCCAAGGTGACGAATCCGCCTTTCATGGATGGCCCGCTCACGAGCCTGATGCGGGAGTCGACGCGCGCGCCATCTTTTGACGCTCGAGCATGGCTCGAACGGCCAAACGATGCTCGGCGTAGGTCTTGGAGAATCGATGCGAGCCGTCTGCATCGCCCGTGGCGACAAAGAAAAGATCACCTGTGATGTCGGGCTGTAACGCAGCCCGCAGCGCCGACTCGCTCGGCAAGGCGATCGGTGTCGGTGGTAGTCCGCGACGGGTGTAGGTGTTGTACGGGGTATCGGTCGTGAGATGAACGCGACGGATATTGCCATCGTACTGAGCGCCAAGGCCGTAAATGACCGTTGGATCCGATTGCAGTCGCATACCCAAGCGAAGACGCGACACGAACACCCCGGCGACGCGCGGCCGTTCCGAGGCAACACCGGATTCTTTCTCGATGATCGACGCGAGCACCAGCGCTTGCTCGGGAGTGTCGATGGGCAAGCCCGGCGCACGATCGTCCCACAGACGCGCGAGCAAATCAGTCATACGCCGATACGCAAGCAGCAGCAGCTCGCGATCAGAAGTGCCGGCGGCGAAGCGATACGTGTCGGGAAAAAAACGGCCCTCAGGGTGTCCCGCTAGCCCGAGCTCGCGCATGAGCTCGGTGTCGCTCAGGCCACGCAGCGTCACCTTGATCTCCGGATGGATCTCGAGTGCGCGTCGAAAATCAGCCAAGCGCGTCCCCTCGATCACCGTCAAAGATTCGAGGATGACCCTGCCGTCGTTCAACTGCAGCACGATTTGCCGAGGCGTCGCACCGGCGGGGATCGCGTAGCGCCCCGTTTTCAAAATGAAGCGCGGATACTGCCAGCGGAGCCATCTTTCGACGACGCTCGGATGTCGCAGTGCGCCGGCGTCTGCCAGCCGTTGCAGACTCCCCCTCAGACTGTCGCCTTTGGCGACACGCAGTTCGATCATCGACTCTCGCGTGCCCGCGCGATCGAGAACCGATTCGAGCCACAGCCAGCCCGCGCCCGCTACGAGCGCAAGACTCAGCAGGACGGCGACGAGAAGACGGCGCATCAGCCGCGAAAGCGACTGAAGATCAGCGTGCCGTTGGTGCCGCCGAAGCCGAAGGAATTCGACATGGCAACGTCGATCGGCATCGGGCGGGCGGTGTTCGGCACGTAGTCGAGATCACACTCGGCGTCGGGTTCGTGCAGGTTGATCGTCGGCGGTGCGACTTGATCACGCACCGCGAGCACCGAGAAGATCGCCTCGACGACGCCCGCTGCTCCCAACAAATGCCCCGTCATCGACTTGGTCGAACTCACGGCCAGCTGGTAGGCGTGATCACCGAACGCCCTCTTGATCGCGACGGTCTCGGCGCGATCACCGAGATTGGTCGAAGTCGCGTGAGCGTTGAGATAGCCGACCGACGCAGCCGAGATCGCCGCATCGCGCAGCGCGTTACGCATCGCAAGCCCTGCCCCAGCGCCATCTTCCGGTGGCGCGGTGATGTGATAAGCGTCACCGCTCATGCCGAAACCGATCAGCTCGGCATAGATCCGGGCGCCGCGACGACGCGCATGCTCGAGCTCTTCGAGCACCAAGGCACCGCCACCATCGGCGGCCACGAATCCGTCGCGCTCACGATCCCATGGACGCGAGGCGCCTTGCGGGTCGTCGTTCCGTTGCGACAGCGCCTTGGCTTGCGAGAAACCCGCGATCCCTAGCTTGGTCGTCGACATCTCGCCGCCGCCGGCGAGGATCAGATCGGCGTCGCCGTACTGGATGGTACGCAGGCCAAGACCGATCGCGTGGGTCGAGGTGGTACACGCCGTGACGACGCCGAGATTCGGCCCGCGCAAGCCGTAGCGGATCGACAAATGCCCCGAGATCATGTTGATGATCGACGAAGGAATGAAAAACGGCGAAATTTTGCGCGGGCTGCCGCTCGCCAGCAGCGTGTCGTACTCAGACTCGATGGTCGATAGACCGCCGATGCCGGCGCCCGTGATGACGCCGCAACGCTCTTGATCGACAGCGGCGAAATCCACGCCGGCGTCGGTGACCGCTTGGATGCCCGCCGCTACGCCGTAGTGGATGAACTCGTCCATCCGACGGGCTTCCTTCGGGGGAATATATTGACCGACGTCGAAATCACGAACCGCGCCACCGATGCGAGTGGCGTAATGGGTGGTGTCGAAGCGGCTGATCAAACCGATACCGCTCTCTCCGCGCAAGATCGCGCTCCACGCGGAGTCGATGGTGCTACCGACGGGAGAGACGATACCCAGCCCCGTCACAACGACGCGACGTTTGCTCATGACTTCCCTAAAAGCCGAAGGCCGGCTTGCGCCGGCCTCGGTGGTGGACCTTAGGACTCAGGCCTTGCGGCGGGCCGTAACGTAATCGATGGCCTGCTGCACCGTCGTGATCTTTTCGGCGTCTTCGTCCGGGATTTCCGTCTCGAACTCTTCTTCCAACGCCATCACGAGTTCCACGGTATCGAGCGAATCGGCGCCGAGATCGTCGACGAACGAGGCATTGGGGGTCACTTGTTCCAGTTTCACGCCCAACTGCTCGGCAACAATGGCTTTGACTTGATCTTCGACAGTGCTCATCTGTGATGTGTCCTCTAAACGACCTGTAATGGCCACCGACCCGAAACGGGCCAGCGACTGCGGGTATTGTAGGCCAAGGGGGGTACAAAATCACCCGAAGGGGTCAAAGTGACTGAAATTTATGAGAAAACCGCTCGTTCAAGGCATGTACATACCGCCATTCACGTGCAGGGTTTGACCCGTCACGTAGGCTCCCGATGGGGCAACCAGGTAGAGCACTGCCATCGCGATGTCCCGCGGATCGCCCAGTCGCGCGAGCGGAATACCCGCCGCGAGCGCCAGTCGCTGATCCTCCGGTAACACGCGTGTCATGTCCGTATCGATGAAACCGGGCGCCACGGCGTTGACCGTGATACCGCGACTGGCCACCTCCCGCGCCAACGACTTCGTAAAGCCGATGACGCCCGCTTTGGCTGCGGCGTAGTTGGTTTGGCCGGCATTGCCCATCGACCCGACCACCGAGGTGATGCTGACGATACGGCCGTAACGTTGCTTCATCATGTGTCGCATACAGGCGCGACTGAGGCGAAACACCGAGGTGAGATCGGTCAATAAAACCTCATCCCACTCCTGTGGCTTCATCCGCACGAGTAAATTGTCGCGCGTCACGCCCGCGTTGTTGATGAGGATGTCCGGCTGCTCGCCACGCGCCTCGAGGTCCTCGAGCAACGCCGCCACCGAAGCCGCATCGGTCACATCGAGTACCGCGCCGCGACCCAGGGAGCCGAGCGCATCACCGATCGCATCGGCACCGGTTGCCGTGGTCGCCGTTCCGATCACTTTGGCGCCCGACGCGCCGAGCACCTGGGCGATCGCCGCCCCGATACCACGGCTAGCTCCCGTCACCAGTGCCACGCGCCCCTGTAAATCCGGTGTGTGCGAAGTCATGGCGACACTCCTTTTCCGAACTCTGTCCCCACCGTGGCGAACTGCTCGGCGCTCTCGAGCGCCATGATCTGCAACTGCGGACTTTTGTCGATGCGACGGGTGAGCCCAGCCAACACCTTGCCCGGCCCGCATTCGACAAACTGAGTGACGCCCCGCGCCAGCAAGGCCTCGATGGTCAAGACCCAGCGCACCGGACTGGCAAGCTGTCGATAAAGCAAGTCACGAATGTGTTCCGGTTCTGCGTATTCGCACGCATCTACCGAACTCAAAAAACGGATCGACGGCGCTGTCACGTGACAGCCGCGCAAACGCTCGCGCAGGCGCTCGGCAGCCGGCTGCATCAGACTGCTGTGACACGGCACGCTGATCGGCAAGGGCAGCGCGCGCTTGGCGCCACGCGCTTTGGCCACCTCGATCGCTCGGCGTAACGCCTCGACGTGACCGGCGATCACCACTTGCCCCGGCGCATTGAAGTTGACTGCCTCGGCGACTTGGTCACCCGCCGCCTCGCGACAGGCATCGATCAACGTAGCGTCGTCGAGACCGATGATGGCGGCCATGCCGCCCTGCCCATCGGGAACGGCATCGCGCATGATTTCGCCGCGGAAGCGCACCAGATCGACCGCTTCCGAAAAATCCAAGACACCCGCTGCAACCAGTGCGGTGAACTCACCCAAGCTGTGCCCTGCCACCCACGTCGGCTCGGCTCCGCCCAGCGCGCGCCACACGCGCCATGTCGCCACACCCGCGACCAACATCAGGGGCTGGGTGATTTCGGTGAGCGCGAGGCGCTCCGCCGGACCTTGCTGCGAGAGTGCCCACAGATCGAACCCGAGCACCTCGGAGGCGGTGTCGAAAGTCTCGCGCACCTGCGAATGGTGGGCGGCGAGATCGGACAGCATGCCGACCGACTGGGATCCCTGACCCGGGAACAGGAAGACGCTACTCATGCACGGCATTATAGCGAGCGGGCCAATCACGAGAGCGTCATGCCCGTTTGCTATGATCCACCATCCGTTTTGCGGGAGTCTCGCGTGCACACCAGCCTGCGTTCAACCACGCTTCGTCGCAACGAGCGTGGTTTCACCCTGATCGAGATCATGGTGGTCGTCGTGATCATCGGTTTACTCGCCGCCTTCATCGTCCCACGCGTGATGGGTCGCGTCGACGAGGCTCGCATCACCAAGGTGCAGGCGGACATCCAAGCCATCGAGACGGCGCTCTCGATGTACAAGCTCGACACCGCTCGCTACCCCACCACCTCGCAAGGCTTGCAAGCCCTCGTCCAAAAACCCGACGATCCGTCTTTGGTGAACTGGAAAGTCGGCGGCTACATCGCGCGCGTCGCCAAAGACCCTTGGGGCAACGACTATCAATACCAATTCCCGAGTACTCGCGGACGCGAGTTCGACCTGTACTCGTTCGGGCCCGATGGCGTGCCGGGCGATGTCGCTGGCGGCGGCGACGATATCGGCAATTGGAACCTCGACAACTGAACCGAGTGCCGCCCATGCGAGGCCACTTCGGCGGCTTCACCTTGCTCGAAATATTGGTCGTGGTCACGATCATCGGCGTCTTGATCGGCGGCGCCGTACTGACTCTAGGCTTGATCGGACGCGATGCGGGCATCGAGAGCGAGCTGCAGCGATTACAGCGCCATCTGTTGTTCGCGCGTGATCGCGCCGAGATCGAGCAGCGAGCCTACGGCGTGTTCATCGAACCGGAGGGCTATCGGTTTCTCGTTTTCGACTCTCGCGTTTTGCGATGGCAACAGACCGATGACGACGTACTCGCGCGTCATGCATGGCCCACAAATTTGACGGCCGAGCTCGATCTCGAGGGTCGCCGCATCGTGATCACAAAACACGACGACGACTCGGTGCCGCAAATTGGCGTGGATGCGAGCGGCGAATTCACCGCCTTCGAGTTGCGCCTTGCGCGCACCGGGAACGCGGATGTGGCTTGGTTGCGACCCGATGCCGACGGGGCTTTACGGTTGGGGACCACGCCGTGAACCCGCGCGGCTTCACTCTGGTGGAAGTATTGGTCGCGCTCGCTGTCGTCGCGCTGGGCTCTGCTGCGGTGCTGACGGCGCTCAGCACCGGTACACAATCCACCGCGCGCTTGCGCGAGCGTAGTTACGCCGAGTGGGTCGCACTGAATCGAATGGCCGAGATTCGTGTCGCACGCGAGTGGCCGCTCGCCTCGAACGAGCTCGGCGAGGAAACCATGGCTGGCCAGCGCTGGCAATGGCGGCAAACCATAGAGCGGAGTGATGTCCGCGGCGTCTGGCGGATTCGCGTCGAGGCACGACTGGCCGGTGCGGCGGGCGCAGACGACTGGATCGCGACCGTGCACGGTGCGCGAGGGGATGACCTCGCAAGTCTTGGTCGTGACGATGCGATCTGGGATACGGCCGCTCGGAGCGCGCCGTGAACTCGCCCTATTCTTTGACCGGTACCCAACGCGGCTTCACGTTGCTGGAACTGTTGGTGGCCCTGTTCGTGTCGGCGGTCATGTTCGCGCTCGGGTATGGCGCCTTGATGCAAGCAACCCAACAACGGGCCGGTATACAACGCGCGCAGGACGAGCTCGCCGGTTTGCAACGCGCGATGCGCCTGCTCACGCTCGACATCACGCAAATGACGCCGCGACCAGTCACCGACGTGCTCGGCCGCGGCGAACTCGCCGCCGTGATCGGCGCCGATGGTAGCGGTCGAGTGCTCGCGCTGACCCGCGGTGGTGAGGGTGATGCGCGTGCGAGCGGACGCCCCGCGCTACGACGCGTCGAATACCGACTCGAGCAAGGCGAACTGCGACGTCTCTCTTGGCCCGTGCTCGATCCGGTGGCCGGGGTCGAACCGCGCGTTCGAGTTCTGCTGCGTGACGTTCGCTTGCTGGAGTTTCGCTTTCTCGACAACGACGGACAGTGGGGTGGCGTGTGGCCAAAGCCGAGCACGAGCGCTACGACCGGCACTTCGCGACAGCGACCGCGTGCGGTCGAAATGCGGATCGAGACGGCCCGCGATGGCGTGTTGCGTCGAGTGTGGGAAATTCCCGGGTGATGACTCGCTCGCCACGCGAGGGGATCGCGCTGTTGACGGCGCTCATCGTGCTTGCGATCACGAGCGCCCTCGCCTACGCACTCAGTGCCGACACCGGTTTGGCGATTCGACGAACAGCCGGGAGCGCCTCACAAGAACAGGCGCGCGAGATCGCGGCAGCGACCGAGGCCTTGGCTGCATCGTTGCTGAAAGAAGCGCTCGAGGATCCGAATGCCGCGCTGCATGGCGCGCAGCGCTGGGCCCGTCCGTATGGCCCGGTCGAGATCATTCCGGGCTATCTCATGGAGGCGCGACTCGATGACTTGCAGGGCCGTCTCAATTTGAACGACTTGGTGAATGCGGATGGGCGGCCGAACGAGCTCGCGCGCCGCACCTTCGAGCGGCTGTTGCAGAACGTGGATCTGGAGCCGCAATGGGCCCCCAAGATCATCGATTGGATCGACACCGACGACCAACCGCTCGACGGCGGCGCTGAGGCGAGTCGCTACAGCGGGCTCCTGCCGGGCTACAGACCCGCCAATCGCACCATCACCTCGACGAGTGAACTGCTCGCGCTCGAGGGCTTCGATCTCGCTCGCTATCGCCGACTCGAGCCGCATATCGCGGCCTTACCGCGCGATGCCGGCTTGAACCTCTGTAATGCGACCGGTCCGCTGCTAGACGCCTTGACGGGCGAGCGACAGTGGAGCGGCGCGGCGGAATCCTTGCAGCGCAATCGCGAGGCAGGCTGCTTCCCGCGACTCGAGGTCTTGCGCAACAGCCTCGCGGATCCGACCGAGTTCGATGCCCTCCGCAGCGCGCTCGGCATCAGCGAGCGCAGTCGTTACTTCGCTCTGCTTGGCTACGTGTCGAGCGGGCGTTCCGGCTACACTTCCCACAGTTTGCTGCGTCACGAAGGGCCGGGTGCCGGCCAGATTCGGGTTCTGCTCCGACACACTGCGCCATGAATCAACCGCTCTTGCTGCACATCCCGACCGGTGCGAACTGGGAATCGACGGTTTCGTCGTTCCAAGCCGCGCTAGCCAGCGACGCTCCGGATAACGCGCAGTCGACGCCCGCGGTGATCGTGCTGGTGCCTGCGGCGCTGGTGCCCCGACTCGCCGCAACGCTGCCCGCCATGCCGTCGCACAAGTTGCGACACGCCGCCGCCTACGCGATCGAGGATCGCCTGGTTGGCGCTATCGAAGCCCAACATTTGACCCTCATCGACTCTCAACCCGCCGCCGGCGGACGACTCGAGGTGGAGATCGCGGCGATCGAGCGGGACCGACTGAACAGCCTACTGACGGCACTCGATGCAGCGAAGCTAAGGCCAACCGCGGTGTATGCCGATGCCGACTGCATCGCCTCGAAGCCCGGTGATGTGCTGCTGTGGATCGATGGTGCGGATGCACATTGGATCACTCCGGCCGGCCTGCGACGCACCTGGCCCGCCGCTGCACTCACCGACGCACTCGATTGGTCGCTCGGCTCGACACCGGCGGGTACCTTGGGGTTGCGCGTATACGCGAGCGAAACCGACCGGCAAAAGCACGCCGCGGCACTCGATGCGCTGCGCGCGCGCTTCGTCAGCGTGCAGTTGCACGCCTTGGAGCGACCACTCGACTGGTTGCGTCACGAGCTCGAGACGGCGCGTCCACCGAATCTGCTGCACCACGAGTTTGCACCCAAGCCAACGCACTCGGAGCGCTGGCAGCGTTGGCGCTGGCCGTTGCGAGTGGCAGCGGCCAGCGTCCTCGTGCTGCTTGGGCAATTGCTGCTCGATTCGATCCTGGCGAATTCACGTGCGCGTACGATCGAGCAACGCATTGCCGTGCAGGCAAGCACATTGCTCCCACCGGGCAGTTCGAGCAGCAACGTCGTGGCGCTGCTTGAGCGTCAGCTCGTGGCCATCACCCGCCAAGCAGCGGCTGCGCCCACACTCGAGGCGTTGAATTCTTTGGTCGTGCCGGCGGGTGCGACGGCCCTCGAGCTCGATGCGATCGACCTGCAGCCGGGGCGAGCGACGCTACGGTTCGCAAGCGCGACACCCGCGGAACTCGCCGCGTGGCGCACGACGTGGTCGGCAGCGGGATGGCAGGTATCCGAGCGCACCGAACCGCAGGGCGGCCTCGTGGTCGAATTGGTGCGCCCGTGACGCCACCGTCCAAGCTGCGCCAATGGTTCGAGGGACTGCAACCGCGCGAGCAGCGCATCCTTCGCATCGGTCTGCCCGTGATTGGCGCGCTGCTTCTAGTTGGCGCATTCGGCTGGCTACTCGACGCCCGTGATGTTGCCATTCAACGCTGGCACCGGGCCGCCGCTTTGGAGCCACGCCTCGCACAACTTGCGGCGACGGGCAGTGCGATTTCCTCGGGCTCTGCCTTGCTCGCGGGGGTTCGCACCGAGGCGGATGTGAGCACGCTTGGCATCACGGATCTGCCGGTGGAACAGGTTTGGGAGCAAATTGCCGCGTGGGAGCAATCGGGCGGTCGTATCCAACAACTGCAGCTACGTCGCACGAGTGACGGACGCGTCAGCGGCGAAATCCGTGGCAACCTCGGTCAGCGCTGATCGCAAGCCACGGCGATCGCGCGCGCCCACCACGCTTTTCATCCTCGCTTGTTTCGTCGGCGTCATCGTTTGGGCGCCGGCCGCGTGGCTACGGCCGGCGTTGCCAGCGCAAATCGTCTGCACCGACACCAGCGGCACCGTTTGGCGCGGCGAATGCCGCCGGCTGCTGCGTGTCGATTCCTTCGGCTCGCAAGCGGATCTCGGTCAGCTACGTTGGCAGATCGCGGCGTGGTCGCTGTTGACGCTGAGCCCAACCGCCGCGCTCGAGTGGCAACTCGGCGGCGCGAACGCACGTGCGGAAGTTCGTTGGGCCATGAACTCCACGTGGCAAATTCGTGATCTCGCTCTCGCCGCGGATTATCGATCGCTAGGCCCACTGGTCGATGCGGATCTTCGTCGACTATGGCGTGGCATGCCAAGCACCACGGGCTTGTCGCTCACGATCCCCTTGGTATCGGGCAACGCCAAAGAAATTCAGCAACTCCAAGGTGAACTGCGATTTTCCGCCTTCGGTGAGCACGTGCTCGCAATCCATCCCGATGGCAGCGGTACACTGCGCTCAGACGATGGCGCACTGCGTCTGGCCGGACCGCTCGAATGGCAGCGCGATGGACGCTATCGTCTGCAACTGAGGATCGGTCTTGGCGGAACTGCCGATGCAGCCCTGCGCGCAGCCCTGCGTGCATTCGGCCCGGTGAACCCGCGGGGTGAATATGACCTGACAATCGAAGGCTCGATTTGGACGCTGCTGCGCTGATCGTGGGTTGCGTCAGCGCAGGTCAGTTCAACTCGACGAACCGATCGATCGCCGGAAAATACAACGCCGCCCTCACCGGCTCCGGCCCGAGGCGGGCAAGCAAGGTCGAATATCGTGCCAGTTGAGCGCGGTGCACTTCGCACTGCGCCGCGACGAAACCGGCCACGTCGTCATCGGGCGGTACCGCGGTTTTGTAGTCGATCACCCAACGCTCTCCGGCCTCGACGAAGCAGCGATCGACGACGACGTTGACGATGCGGCCTGCGACCTTGCCGGTGAGCGCCAACTCGATTCCGTCGCGCTCGTCACGTCGAGCGAGAATCCAGCGGCCGCGCTCAGCGCGCAACGTGTGCTGCACCGCCCCACGGACACGCTCGAGATAGTGATTGCAGCGCTCCTCGGGAACGCCCTCGAACAACAAGCCTTGTCGCCACCGCACCTCGGCCGAGTTAGCAACGTCGGTGGGCAACTCGGCTTGATGCGCAAGACGCTCGAGTTCCCGATGGATCACGATGCCCACCGCGCGCGCATGGGGATCACCGCTCTGCACGCTCGCCCGTGGCGTCACGGCATCGAGCTCTGTGCTCGAGAGATTCAGTGTCGACACCGCGAGATCCGCAGGCCACGCGGGCGGTTCAAAAGCCACCGGCCAACGACGAAAACCGCCGAGTGCGTTCGGTTCGCTCTCGAGCTCGACGGTCGTGACCGGCGCGCGCAGCGCGTTGTCGATGTGCGCAGCGATCGCCCCTCGCAAGAGGCCGAGCGGAGATCGACTCGCGATGGACGCCCCTCCGTCCCGCTTCATGCCAAAGCCGGCGATCGGCGCGAGATGACGTTTCGCCCGCGTCATCGCGACATACAACAGGCGCGCGCGTTCACGATCGAGACGCCGTGATCTTAGACGCCGTATCCAAGCCGAGACCGACGGACGGTCCGCGATCGCATCGCTCGCTGCGATGGGCCCGAACAGCGCCAGCGTGTGACCCGCTGCTTGCCATTCGACCAACTCGAGCAATTCAGGCGAGTCGTTTTGAACTCGACGCGACAAGCCGGGCACGATCACCGCGTCGAACTCGAGGCCCTTGGCTCGATGGATCGTCATCACCTCGATGGCACCCGCGAGCGGACTACCCCCCGCATAAAGTCCATCCAGCATGGGTCCCAAATCGACAGCGGCCCGCCAACCTCGGCGCGTCGACGCTTCGGCTAGCGCATCGAGGAAGCGCCGCGCGTCGTCCATGGCTCCCTCGTCCTCGTAACAGCCCGGTGCGTGCAACTGCAACCACACCGACTCCACGCGCAACGAGAGCGCCAAATCGCCGCGCGCCAACATCGGCGCTAGGCAGCGCTGCAAGTGAACGAGGCGTGCGCGACCGTCGTTCGACAGTCGCTCGAGTCGCTCTTGGTCGTCCCACAAGTCGACGATCGCCGCCTTCGGTTGATCCTCCAGTAGCGCCGTCAGATCCACGAGCGACAAACCACACCACGGCGCGCGCAACATCGCGAGCCACGCCACCCGATCGAGCACCGAACTCAAAGCTCGCGTCAACGCGAGCAGATCCTGTACGACGGCGGTGTCAACGAGCGGCACGAGGTCGACACCGCGCACGGGATAGCCCGCTTCGCTCAGTGCGGCCACCAACGCCGTCGCGTGGTGGCGTGCCGCCACCAGTATGGCGATCGACTCGATGGAGGTATCCGATCGCCAACGACGTACACAGTCGACGACGGCACCGCTCTCCCAGTGCTGACTCCGGCTGTCATCACCGAGCACCGCGGCGAGCCGCCAGTCTATGGCGGGTGCGGCAGAGCCGGCGTCGCGCACATCCGCGTCGTCCGTGCGCCCCGCGAGACTTGCCGCAAACGGCACAGCCGACTCCTGCGGATCGACCGTCTTGGGAAATACGTCCGCAAATAGCTGATTCACATGTTCGACGATCGCAGGTACCGAACGAAAATTCCGTGCGAGCGAACGCGATTCGAGTCTCACCCTGCCGAATCCCTCGCGTATCGCCGCTTCGAACAGATCGACCCGCGCCTCACGGAATTGATAAATCGACTGCATCGGATCGCCCACCACGAATAGCGTGCGACCATCACCCGACTGCCAATCGCGAGTCAGTCCGAGGATCAACTCGAATTGATCTCGCGAGGTATCCTGGAACTCGTCGATCAACAGATGCTGCAAACGACTGCCTTGGTGCAGTATCCGTTCACGCTCGACGTCCCCGTCTTCGCGGAGCGCTTCACGCGCAGCCGCGGCCACACCAATGAAATCGATCTCGCCTCGTTCACGAAACGCTAACTCCAACTGACTCGCCGCGAGCAGCAGCAACCGCACGAGCGACTGCATGAGCTCTCCCTCGTCGGCATCGAAGGCTACCGGTGGTGCCTGCCGGGCCTCATCCAGCAACGCCGCACGCTGCGGCGATGACTCGTCCGCCAACCAGCGCTCAAACCCCTTTTTCTGTGGGTCCTTCGGACCGAATCCCTGCTGGATGGTCACCCGTTTCCGAAATTGGCTCGCACCCGGAGTGTCCTGCTTGGTCAGCACGAAATGCGCAAGCGAACGCCAACCCTCGAGATCGAGCGTTACACCGTCCTCGGCATCGGCCAGCGCGTGTAATTGGCGCCGGAACTCGACATCGCCGCCCGTAGCATCCAGTACACCTTTGGCGTGACGCGCGAGCACCGCGATCTGACGCAGAGCATCGGAATCGAACGCGCCCTCCAACTGCAGCTGCAGCTCTCGCAACACCTGCGTCAGCACCTGCGAGAGTTCGCATGAGAGCTCCGCAAAACTACGCCCAACCAGATGCGGCAGCCAACGTGCACGCTGTGCCAACATCTTGGCGAGCAACTCCTCGACTCGCACCCATGCATTATCCAGATGCTCGAATAAGCGCCCGGAGGCAGCCGCCCACTCGGAATCCAATTCCGCCTCGCGCAGGCTGCGGCGAGCGACTTCGCGGTAGAGCGATAGCGGCTGCGAGGCGAGCGCAAGCTGCCCTGCGCCGCCAGCGCTGATCGGGACAGCGGCCGCAAGACTACGATGGACGCCGTCGATGGTCTGGATACGAAGGCGCCCGGGCGTTTCGGGCAACCGCCATCCGCGCAACTCGGCATGCCGCAAGGCCGCCTGCGCCAACCGAACCGTCTGACGTTTGGCTGGGTCGTGTGGCCAAGCGGACTCGGGTAATGCAGCCTCGGCCAGCGCCTGCTCGACTCGTGCCCGCATCTCGCCCGCCGCCTTGCGGGTGAAGGTCATGGCGAGAATCGCCTCGGGCTCCTCGACCGCGGCGAGCAAACGCAGATAACGTTGAATGAGCAAGGTTGTTTTGCCCGAGCCAGCCGGCGCCTGCACGATCAGCGAGCGCGTGATGTCGAGTGAATCCGCCCGCGCCGCGGCGTCTGTTTCGAGCAGCGTCATTCGGCGCTGCCCTCGGAGTCCAGCGCAAGCGGATTCTCCGCGCCAAGTTCCGCGCGTCGACACAAGCCTTGCAAATCACAATAACGACAGGCGCGCGGACTCGGTCGGACGCGCGCATCACCTTGCATGAAGCGATCGGCCAACGCCGCCAGTTCAACCCGCAGGGCTGCGCGCTGCTGCGACCACGAGGGGCCGGCTTTGACCCCCGGTAAAAGATTCTCCTCGGCCGTCGATGCGACGTACTCACAGGACGAGGAACTCAAGTGGATATTGGCGAGTGCAAGGATGCTCTCTTGCGACTCTGTTTCCACACACAGCGCATACAACCACAACTGGACCGCGTCGAGCTCGGCGAGCGAAAACTTCAGCGACCGCGACCGTCCGGTCTTGTAGTCGAGGATGATCAAGCCGGGCGAGCTCGACCCTTCGGTCACCCGATCGATACGATCGATTCGAAGCTCCAGCCGCGCCGCGCCTAGCGTCAAAGATACCGGATGCTCGCGATGCTGTACGACGAACGGCGGGCGTTGTCGTTCCAGCTCCAGCAACCGGCGAATGACCCGCTCCGAACGGCGCCGCTCACGAAGCAAGAGCTGTTGCTGCGCCGATGAGCCTGCACCCTCGGCCACCGAGGCTAGCGATGGGTCACACATCGCCGCCGACACACTGCGCTCGATCAACTCATCGAGTTGCTCGGCGCGCGCGGCTCGCAGGTGCTGCGAGTCGCCGAGCTCACCCCACAAGAGATGCAAGGCGCGATGCAACAGACTGCCGCGCACGAGCGCCGAGATGCCAGGTTCGAGCTCCTCTTCCTGCCGGCCGAGCAAGCGACGCTCTGCATACGCGCGAAAATCGCACAACGCTTGCGTCGCCAACGTTTCGGCACCACCTGGAATTCGGCGTGTGGCACTCCAAGGACGGCCCGTCGCATCCGCAGGCTCGGTGTCGGGCAGCTGCGGTCGCGCGGTGCGACGCCGTCGCGCGAACGATATCGGGGGCGACTCGCTCGGCCCCGTATTGGGCTGCAACAAGGGGCTCGGCTGTAACTCCGTCTCGCCATCACGAACCGCGCTGGAGTAATGCAGGTCCGTGGTCGATTCCGCCCACTGACGCATCGCAAGCTGAGCGCGCTGCGACTGGCCGAGTGCACTCGACTCCGGAACCGCTAGCGTCTGTTGCAGAAGATACGGCACGAAGGGGTCCGCTCGAACTGGCGAAGGCCAAGCATCGGCCTGCAGTCCACAGACGTAGATGCCATCGTATCGAACGCCCGGATGATCGAGCGAACGGGTGATGGTGACGGGCGACTCGCCGCGCGATGGCGCGACAAACTCGCGCTGCGCCAACGACCCCAGTAAGCGGACGCTCTGTAGGGCGTTCGTCGTCGGACGCGATCGTTCGATCTCACCAAAGATTTGCAGCAACTCGTGCCACTGCTCGCGAATCTGGCGC
Source organism: Klebsiella pneumoniae (assembly GCA_945873095.1). Classification (GTDB taxonomy): domain Bacteria; phylum Pseudomonadota; class Gammaproteobacteria; order Steroidobacterales; family Steroidobacteraceae; genus UBA964. The sequence goes on from CAMCBU010000001.1 coordinate 43,178, forward strand.
GTCGTGGAATCTCGCGCCGGACGATGTGCGAAAACCGCTTGCTGCGCGATGATCGCGAATCGAGCCGCCCAATTTGGCCGATCACCGTCGAACTCGTTCAACAGCGACTGGAGTCGTTGCAGGAGGCGGTTTACGACACTCGCATCGCTCGCGATCGCCGGTTGCGATTGCGCGAGCACGCCGAGCCAATCGCCAGCCGAACGACGCTCGAACGGATCGCGCCGCAACGACGCGGCCAGTCGCGCTCGCGCAGACAGCGACAGGTCGTCAAAAATCTCACCCTCCAACAATCGAGCGAACGATTCGGCTTCCTCGTAAGCGGCTAACCAGCGCAGCAGCTGCAGAACTTGGCGCGGCTCGGCGTACTCGGACAAGGGCCGTCCACCTTCGATATCGAAGAGCGTCTCGACGTCGGGATCGCGCCAACGCGAGGGCGTCAGTTGCGACGAGAAGTGTCGCTCGACCTCGGTACGATGCGCTTCCAGCGACGGTACGACGACGTATAAGCGCGCTTCGGAGTTCCGTGCCAAGCGGCTGTGCGCCCATTCGGCGGCCGCCGCGATTTCATCGGCCGGTGTCGGTAGTCGATGCTGAGTTACGCGCGCTTCGGGGGTCGCGACCGATTGCAGAGCGGTGATGCCACGACGCGCAAACAGTTCCCGCACTAGCGGCGGAATCGACCCACCCAAGTAGAGCTGCGGCAAACCCGAGTGATCGGGCGGGAGTCGCGAGCGGGTGAGCAATTCTTCGCCCTGCTCGAACGAGGCGCTCGCACCGCGCGCTCGTGCCGCAGCACTGACGGCGCGACGGGCCGAGAGCAACCACTGCGTCTCGCTCGTCGCATGCCGCGCCAAGATGGTGTCGTCGATGCGCCACTCGCTGCACAGACGTGCCGATCGTTGCAACGCATCGGCGAGCGCGTCGGCGGACCATACGAAGGGTCGCGGGTCATCGCGTGCGCTCAGCAAGGCGCGCGCCGCATCAAGCCATAAACACCACTCGGCCTGCGTCCCGAGCGGGCGCCGCAGTGGCTGCGGATCTTCGAGGCAGGCTTCCCGAACTAGCGAGGCTATCCAACCGTTCAGTGCCGTCACGCGTGGCGTGCGCCACACCTCTAGCGATCGCAACTGCTCGCGCGCGTAGGCGAGTCGGATCGCTGCCGCCCGCGAGCGCGTCGGAACTATCAGCCCCGCGCCGGCGCGCAGACGCTCGGCGATGTGGTCGAACGACCGCAATCAACCTCGGAACCGAGCGCTCGCCTCGACCACCCGTCCTACCGGTACCGGCGGCCGTGACCGATATTCCGCGAGCAGTTCGCCCATACGCGAGAAAACCGTCCGCAACTGGGCGGCATCCGGCAGATTGGTGATGCGGAAATGATTCTTGTACGGCACGTTGAAACTGGTGCCCGGCGCCACCAGCACGTGTTTGCGCTCGAGCAGATCGAGTGCGAAGGTTTCATCGTCGAAGCCCTCGATCGTCTCGTTGACCCCGACGAATCCATACAACGCGCCCCGTGGTGTGGCGAGCTCCAACGAAGGCTCGGCCGCCACAGCCTCGACGATGGTGCGGCGCGATTCGTACAGGCGACCACCCGGTCGAGTCAGTTCTCGAATACTTTGATAGCCACCGAGCGCCGTTTGCACGGCCCACTGACCCGGCACGTTGCTGCACAAGCGCAACGACGCCAACAACTCGAGTGCACCGAGGAAGTCCTGAGCGGCAGACACCTTGCCCGACACCACCGCCCAACCAACGCGATAACCGCAGGCGCGGTAGACCTTCGAGAGCCCCGACATCGTCACACAAACCGTATCGTGCACGAGGCTTGCCATCGGCACGAACTCGGCGTCGTCGTACAGAATTTGATCGTAGATTTCGTCGCAGAGCAGCATCAGACCCCGCTGCTCGGCGAGCTTCGCGATACCCTCGAGCACGGCCCGAGGGTAAACCGCACCGGTCGGATTGTTTGGATTGATGACGACGATGGCTCGCGTGCGCGGCGTGAGCAAGGCCGCCAACTCCGCCACATCCGGTACGAAGCCATTCTCGGGACGACAGGGATAATGTACCGTCTTGCCGCGATTGAGATTCACCGCAGCGCTCCACAAGGGGTAATCGGGGCTCGGCACCAAGACCTCATCGCCCTCGTTCAACATCGCGCGTAAACATAAATCGATGAGTTCGCTGACGCCGTTACCGATGAAAACCTCTTCGGCACTGACACCCGTGACACCGCGCGCCTGCTGCTGCATCACCACGGCCTCGCGCGCGGGGAAGATCCCCTTCTGGTGACAGTAACCCTCGCTATCAGGGAAGTTCTCGATCATCGCGAGCCGCATCGTCTCCGGCGTCCGAAAACCGAACAACGCGGGATTACCGATGTTCAACGAAATGATCTCGTAGCCTTTGCGCGCCAGCTCTTGGGCGCGTCGGGCGAGCTTGCCGCGAATCTCGTAACGAACGTTGCGCAAAGCGTCGCTGGTGCGGATCGGGTTATCGGCCGTCATGACATGGTTTCGCTGCTGTAGAGAGCCCGCAGGCCGGGCAATGCGCAAGAATAACAGTTGCCCAGCTCACTGCATGATCTTCACGCACTATGCCTAGCGCTGCGCCTGCCAAGCCGCGCACCATGCAGGCTCGGTATCACGGCCAGGCGAGGCCCACCCTCATCGACACGATGAGGGTGGGCGCTGACTGGCTCACCGTTGCTTAGCGGCGACGGCGCTTTTTCTTCTTGTGACCGTGATCGACGCGCCCATCCCCATGGTGGTGCGGCGTGTCGCCTTGGGCGTGGCCGTGATCGTAGTCGAAGTCGATCGGATGGTTGTGTCCGTGGGTATTGACCCACTTGTAGAGTTCCGGATTGCGATGCAGCAAGCGACTGGCAGCACGCTCTTGGTTCTCTTCGGGGTTCGTCCACGGATTGAAATGGAAGTGGTTGTAAAGCTGCGAGTCGGTGCGACCGATCGCAAGCGTGCCGAGCTTGCAACCGAAGGCGCCGTGGTTGATGTACGGCGGCCGCCAGAAGTACCCGCCGGTCGGCAGTTCGCCGAACTGCATCATCCAGGAGGTTCCCCAGATGTGATAAGCCTCTTCGACGCAGTCGTGGTAGGAGATATTGTCCTGCCAGAAATTCGGCGTCATGCAGTAGAGAAACGTGAACGCATGCGTGCGTTGATCGAAACGCAGCACCTTGACGAGACATCCGGGCGCCGTCGCCGGGAAAAAGTTCGTCGAGGTCCACTGCATGTTCTCGTAAGCATTGACCGAGGCGAAGCGATCACGCTCGGCGCGCGGATGATCGCTGTCGGACTCGACGAACGACGGCTCACCGTGGTTGTAGAACAGTAGACCCGTGGCGCCGCGCGATGAGCTCAGTGATTCAATGGCTACACCGGCGGGGACGAAAACGTAACTGCCCGGGCCATGAACTTTTTCACCGATCGTGACGGATCCCGTCATGATGAAAAGTTCGTACTCGGTGTAGCTCATGCCCGGCGGCTGTTTGTAGCCGGGCTCGAACAACACCGTCATGGAGCAAGCTCCGTTGTCGGTGTCGATCGAGAGCATCTTGTACTGCATGCCCTTCGGAAAACCCGGCAGGGTCATTCGCTTGAAGGGAACGTCGCGGTCGACAAACGGTTCGATATGCGGGCGTGCCATGGTTCAATCCTCCGCGGCGCTGATCAGAATACGACTCGGAACTTGCGTTTCGGCTTGACCGGAATCTCTTCCGGACGAACCTTGCGCATTTGGTCCCAATGGACATGGGTACCGCGCGTCTGGATGCGGTGCAAGAAATCGGCGACCCACTTATCGCGTTTCGGCGCGAGCGCATCCTGCTCGGCGACGATTTTCTTGTAGCGCTTTTTTTGCTCGACCGATTCTTTCTTCAGCCACGCTTCGACTTCGCGGCTGCGCTTATGGGGAATGGCTTTCATGCTGCTCCTCGCGTTCGGGTCGGTTTCGATCCCTATCCCGAACGATATTAACCCCGAGGCGGACAATTGGCGCTATGGGGCGAGGCCATCAGCGCGATCTGACCACTCTGCGAGCTTTACCCTGCGTCAACTGACTCTGGCCGAATAGGGCTTCACGCGCCCTCTCGTCGGGGTCACCGATCTTCTCGCGCGGGCCCAAGAGGGCCACGCCACGCTGGACGGCCGGTCGCTGACCGATCGCTTCGTACCAGCGAGCCACGTTCGGGAACTCGGCCAAGTCGATCTTGTGCAGCCAACGCACGCGCACCCACGGCCAAGTGGCCATATCGGCGATGGAATACGCGCCTGCCAAATACTCGACCTCGGCGAGGCGCCGATCCATCACACCATACAAGCGCAGCGTCTCGTTACGGTAGCGATCCATGGCGTAGCGGATCTTGCGCGGTGCGTAGCCGAGAAAATGCCCGCACTGACCGAACATGGGCCCGACGTTCGCCACTTGGAACGTCAGCCACTGCAGCACCTCGTAGCGGCCTCGCTTCGCGCGCGGCATAAACTTTCCGCTCTTCTCGGCGAGGTATTGCAGGATAGCGCCGGACTCGAACAGCTTGATCGGTGCACCGCCCGGCCCATCCTGATCGACGATCGCGGGAATTTTGTTATTCGGGTTGATCTTGAGGAACGCCGCTCGAAACTGCTCGCCCCGCAACATGTTGACCGGCTTGACGCGATACGCAAGCCCGCACTCTTCGAGCATGATCGGAATCTTGTGACCATTGGGCGTCGGCCAGTAGTACAGATCGATCACGAGACCCCCTGAACACTCGACATTGTGATCGGGAGATTCGAACATAAGGACATGCTCAGCGCCATCCTCGTCGTCACCTTGGTGGTGGCCGATTTAGATTCCACCCGCAGCGCGTACGTCGACTGGCTCGACTACCAGATCGTTGCCGAAGACTCCCTCTGCATTGATCTCGCCGCAAGCTGGGCGGCTCCCGCCGCCGCGGGTAGTCGCACGGTGTTGTTACAACCCGCCAGCGGCGCTAACGCCAGCGGCGCCAAGATGTGGTTGCGTCTGATCGAGCGTCCGCACGCCGCCGGCTATCGCGCGATGCATTCGACGGGTTGGACGGCCAATGAAATTCTCGTCGAGGACCCGTTCGATCTCGCTGAGCGCTTCAGCAAGCCGGATTCACCGTTCAGAGTGATCGGACCGCCGGCGCCACTGGGCTCGAACGGCAAGGTCATCGCCATGCAGGCGCTTGGGCCCGCGGGTGAACTAAACTACTTCACCCGCATTCCACCCGAGGGCGGCACCTTCATCAAAACACCGGCCGCCAGTCGAGTCGATCGAACCTTCATCGCAGTGGTGGGCGGTCGCTCATTGGCCAGGATGAGCGCCTTCTATCGCGACGCGCTGGGTATGACCGTCCTTGCGCCCTATCCATCGGCGGTACAGGTCGTCAACCACGCACGCGGTCTGCGCGCTGACCATCAAATGCAGTTGTCGGTGGTGCCGATTTCACCGGCCTCCATCCTCGAGCTCGACGAATATCCTAGCGATACATCCGATCGGATTGCACCAACGGACGACCTGCCCGCTGGTATGGCGATTGTGAGCTTCCTCGTCGACTCGCTGGACGCGACGAAGCTCGCGTGGCGAGCACCACCGCGTCTGCGCAACGAGCCGCCCTACTTCGGACGGCGCGCCGGTGTCGTGGTGGGTGCCGCCGGTGAATGGATCGAATTGATCGAGCGTGAGCCGCGTTAACGCGGTTCGAACACCTGATACTCGGTGAGTTCGTAGCGGGTCTGCATGTATCCCGTGACATACGCCAGCAGACAGATCCGCTCATCCGGCGTGCACCAAAGATCATACGGTGGATGCTTACCGGGCTCGTTGCTGGTGTCATCGCCCTCGCTGGTCTCGATGATGCGGTAATGCAGCGCATCAAAAGTGCCGGCGGCGACCGTGATGCGATCTGGACCCACGTACTGCAGGCGCACACCCAACGGGTGACGCATGATCATGGGTCCGGTGGCACCGCGATGATCGAGTGAGCACAGCAGCACGTTCGTGTAGAGACCGATCCCCGGACCCCGCGTGATGTCGAAGATGCTCATCAACCAGGCATCAGCCTGAATCGGATGGGTGCCAAACGCATCGAGCTTGCCCTGCAAAGGATAGCGCTGCGAAATGCGACCCTCGGCCACCGTATAGCCCTCGCACTCGGCTTCGGTCTCGGTGAATCGAAACCAACTGGAACCCACGAACCGATCACCCACGGACAAACGCACGAAGCAATCCTCGGGGCGCCAGTCTTGATCGAGACTGAGCGTCACGTCGCGCATGACGTTCGGGGCATCGTCGATCTCGGTATAGGCGCGAATGGTGCGGCGACCGTCGCTGTGCACCGTGATGGTGAAGTCCTCCCGACCGCGCTCTACGCCTTTACGACCCTCTTTGTCGCTCGTGTAGTGCAGTTTGCCTTTGATGCGGCGATGCGGAATGGGCATGGTGACTTACTCCAGTCGAATCAGCGGTTCACGAAACAATTTCTTGCGCGCCAGCGGCTTGTACCAAGCGGCTAGTGCCGGTCGATCCATCAGCGGGTCGAACTGGGCATCGAGACTCGGGATCGCTGCGGCGACTTGCGCCATCTTCAAGCGCAGGAACTGTACGGCACCGACGCCGCGCATCTGGCCGATGTCGAGCTTGCCGTAGCTCGGCACATCCTTCTCCATTTGATCGAGGATGGCGATGATCTTGTGCCAACAACGCTCGACGTAGGCCACTCTCTGCTGATCCTGCGGCAGCCAAGACTCGATGATCAGCAACACGAAAGTGTCGAAGAGCCCATCGGCCATCCACGCTTGGCGTAGCGTGGTCCAACGCTGCGGCCCTTTCGATGGGTACAGCTTGCGCCGACGATGGAGCGAGTCTAGGTATTCATAGATGACCGGGCCACCCGCGAGGTATTCGCCCGAATCGAGTAGCAGTGTCGGCACCTTGCCGAGTGGATTGACGTTCGCAAGCGGCGTGTCAACGTCGAACGGCTTGGTCGCGACCGCTTCGATCTGATCGTGCAACCCGGCGTAGTGGATCAAGGCTTCGACCGTGTGGACATACCCTTTGATCGGCGTGTAGAGCAGCTTCATGTCAATGCACCTCTTGACCGCCCGACACATTCATCGCCTCGGCCGTGATGTAATCCGCCTCGGCCGAACAAAGAAATACACACGCCTTGGCGGTGTCCTCGGCAAGGCCGACCCGCCCGAGCGGGATGCGTGAACGCATCTCCGTCAGATAATCGTCGATCGTCTGACCTCGCTGCTCGGCACGCAGCGCGTTCTGCACGCCACCCAATCCCGTCGTCACGTGGTTCGGACAGATCGCGTTCACCGTGATGTTGTGACGCCCGAGTTCCAACGCCGCGCTGCGCGTGAAGCCGATCATGCCGTGCTTGGATGCCGCGTAGGCGGACAGATACATCGAACCGGATTTGGCCGCCACGCTCGCGATGTTGATGATGCGTCCGCCTCGGCCCTGCTCGATCATCACTTGCGCTGCGTGTTTACTGCACAGAAAAGCGCCGGTGAGATTCACCCCGAGGACGAGATCCCAACGCGCGAGCGGCATCTCGGTGAACGGCGCCATGAGATAACCCACACCCGCGTTGTTGACGAGGATATCGAGACCCCCATAGGTCGACTTCGCAAACGCAACCGCCCCCTGAACCTGCGTCTCGTTGCGCACATCGAGCACACAAGCTGTGGCCTCACCGCCCGCTGCACGGATCTGCGCGACCACCTCATCGAGTTCGCTTCGAGTGCCGATGCGATCCGCAGGCAAATCCGCCGCCGGGTAGCCAAGATCGGTCACGATCACTTTGGCGCCTTCGCTTGCGAGGCGCTGACATATCGCCTCGCCCAAGCCTTTGCGCCGACCCGCACCCGTGACGAGCGCCACCTTGTCAGCCAATCGTTTCAATTTATGACTCCTCGGTCATGACTCTTCGGCATGACGCTCGTCATCTCTCGCGCCAACGCCAGCACGCAACCTGATGCCCCTCACGAACCTCATCGAAGGTTGGAGCCGTCGCGGCGCACTGCGACTCCGCCATCGGACAGCGCGTGCGAAACACGCAACCTGAAGGTGGTGACAACGGCGAGGGCAACTCTCCGCCGAGGGCTGTGCCTAGTCGTAACGGCTGCACCGTGGGATCGGGGATCGGTACCGCCGCCAACAAGCCGCGGGTATACGGGTGGCGCGGATCGGCATACAGGCGCTCGGTCGGCGCCAGTTCCATCGGCTTGCCGAGATACAGTACGAGCACGCGTTCACACAACTTGCGCACGACGGCAAGGTTGTGACTGACGAACAAGATGCTCATCCCGAAATCGCGCTTGAGGTCTTGCAGCAAATTGACGATCTGCGCCTGGATCGACACATCGAGCGCACTGACCGGTTCGTCACAGACCAACAGCTTCGGTCGTAGCACCATCGCCCGCGCGATGCCGATGCGCTGACACTGACCACCGCTGAACTCGTGCGGGTAACGATTGATGACATCGGGCGACAAACCCACCCGACGCAGCATATCGGTCACGCGTTCGCGACGCTCTGCCCGCGAGAGCTCGGGCGCATGCACTCGCAGCGGTTCGGCCACGATCTCACCCACCGTCATACGCGGATCGAGACTCGCCAACGGATCCTGAAAGACGATTTGCAGATCGCGACGGAGCGGTCGCACCCGACGGGTCGACCAGCCCTCGATCGACTGACCCATCCACACGATTTGCCCAGCCGTGCTTGGTACCAAACGAAGAATCGCACGGGCCAGTGTTGATTTGCCGCAACCGGATTCACCCACGATACCGAGTGCCTCACCGGCTTGCAGCTCGAAGTCGACGCCGTCGACCGCGCGCAGTTGCGCCGGTTTGCCGAACAGCGCAGCGCCCACGGGAAACCACACCCGCAAGTTACGGATACGCAGCAAAGGTTCAGTCATGGGCCTCGACTCGAACAGAATCGACTCCAACAGGGAAATGACAGGCAACCGCCCTACCCGCCGTCGCAGTCAACGCCGGGCGCAGGGTGGTACAACGCTCGGCGGCGAGCGCGCAGCGCGGATGGAATGCGCAACCACTCGGTAAATGACGCGGGTTCGGCGGTTGGCCGCCGATGGCCTGCAAAGGCGCGTTGCCCACTTCGTCGATCCGGGGCATGGATGCCAACAAGGCGCGGGTATACGGATGCTGCGGCGCCAGCAAAATATCTTTGACGCCGCCTTGCTCGACGATTCGACCGCCGTACATCACCACGACCCGATCGGCGATCCCAGCCACCACCCCGAGATCGTGGGTGACGAGTACCATTGACATACCTCGATCACGCTTCAACTGGGCGAGTAGCGCCAAGATCTGCGCCTGAATCGTGACATCGAGCGCCGTCGTGGGCTCATCAGCGATCAACACCGCAGGATCACAGGCCAGTGCGATTGCGATCATCACGCGCTGGCGCATACCGCCGGAGAGTTCGTGCGGGTATTGATCGAGACGTCGCTCGGCGTCGGTCACCTGCACGAGTCGCAGCAGCTCCAGTGCGCGCTGTCGCGCCTGCGCCTTGGAGAATCCACGGTGACGAAGCAACGATTCGCCGATCTGATCGACGACTCGCAGATGCGGGGTCAACGAGGTCATCGGGTCTTGGAAAATCATGGCGAGCTTCGCACCGCGAACGGCATTCAGCGCTTCGCGATCGTCGCCGAGCAACTCCAGCTCGCCCAGTCGCGCGGAACCGCCCACCGCGGCATTCCCCGCGAGCAAACCCATGACGGCCAAAAACGATTGGCTCTTGCCGGCGCCGGATTCACCGACGATGCCGACACACTCACCGGCGGCCAGCTCCAGCGAGAATTCATTGACGGCCGGAACCACCCCATCGGGGGTTGCAAAGCGCACGGCGAGATCGCGGATCGACAGCATGGCGCTCATCGTTCGCGCGGATCGAGCGCATCGCGCAATCCGTCACCGAGAAAGTTGAAGCAGGTGAGCAACGTGACGAGGAACCCCGCCGGGACGAGCAGCATCCAAACGGCCGACTCCATTTCTTGCGCGCCCTCATTGATCAGACTGCCGAGACTCGCCTGCGGCTCCTGCACACCGAGCCCGAGGAACGACAAGAAGCTTTCGAACAGGATCATCTGCGGGATCGTGAGCGTCGCGTAGATGATCACCGGTCCGATCACGTTCGGTACGATATGCCGCGCCAAGATCGACCCGGTGCTAACGCCTGAAGCGAGCGCGGCCTCGATGAACTCCTTACGTTTGAGCGACAGCGTTTGGCCACGCACGATCCGCGCCATCGTCAACCACCCCACCGCGCCGATGGCGAGGAACAGCACCAAGATGTTGCCGCGATCGAACAACGTCGAGAGGATGATGACGATGAAGATGTAGGGCAGCGAATAGAGGATGTCGACGAAGCGCATCATCAAATTATCGACACGACCACCGAGATAACCCGCAGTGGCGCCGAAAGCCACGCCGATACACAGCGATACCAAGGTCGCAAGCAAACCGATCTGCAGAGAGATCTGAACCCCCGCGAGTGTGCGCACATAGAGGTCACGCCCCAAGCGATCCGTACCCAACCAATGATCATTCGGGCCACCGGGCGGCACCGCCATGTGGTCCCAATCGATCGCATCGAAAGGATGCGGCGATAGAACCGGGCCGATGAACGCCAGTAAACTGATCAGTACGATCATAGCCGCCGAGACCATCGCGGCCCGATTGCGTCGCAAGCGGCGCCATGCATCGGCCCAAAAGCCGCGTGCGGTCGGTTGCGCCGACTCAGTCATAGCGAACCCTCGGGTCGAGCCACCCGTAGAGCAAATCGGCCAAAAGATTCAGCGTCAAGGTCAAGCCACCGTAGACCACGATCATGCCCATCACGAGCGTGTAATCCCGATTGATGGCCCCTTGCACCAGATAGCGACCGCTGCCCGGCAATCCGAAGACCGTCTCAACGACCAGCGATCCGGTGATCACGAATGCCGTGGCTGGCCCCAAATAGCTCACCACCGGCAACAGCGCGGGACGCAAGGCATGACGCAAGATCACCTGTCGCTCAGGCAGTCCTTTGGCGCGCGCCGTCCGTACGAAATTCGTGCGCAGCACCTCGAGCAGACTGCCGCGCGTTAAACGAGCGATGTAGGCGATGACCGGCAAGGCCAAAGTAACGACCGGCAGTACGAGATAGCGATACTCGCCGGCCTCCCATCCCGCGACGGGGAACCAACGCAACTGCAAACCGAAGATGAGCGCGAACAGCGGACCGGTCACGAAACTCGGCAAGGCGATCCCGAGCACCGCGACGGCCATGATCCCGTAGTCGGTCGGACTGTTCTGCCGCAAGGCCGCCACGGTCCCAAGCGGGATACCGATCAGCAACGCCAGCAGGACGGCCGATAAGCCGAGCATGAGACTGACCGGTAGGCCCTGCGCGATCAGTTCTGTGACCGTGAAATCTTTGAACTTGTACGAGGGACCAAAGTCGCCCTGCGCGAGACCACCGAGATAGCGTGCAAATTGCTCGGGTAGCGGCTTGTCGAGGCCGTAGGCTGCCTCCAAGTTCGCCTTCACCTCGGGTGGCAGCGTCTGTTCCTCATCGAACGGACCACCCGGCGCTAGCCGAATCACGAAGAACGACAACGCAATGATGATGAACAGCGTCGGAATGACGCCGAAGATACGACGTAGCGCGTAACGCAGCACGACGTGCTACAGGTTTTCGGTGATGATGAACTGCGGCGAGTCGGCGAATTCTCGAAACTGTGCGGCCACCTGCTGCATCTTCTCCGTCGCCACATCCGCCCCTAGCTGCTCGAGGCTCTTCAAATCGATGATCTCGAGATAGGCGTAGGGCGAGGCGCCACCGCCGAGCAGCCCACTCGCCTTGAGCAGCTCGAACCGATTGACCGACGGCAACGCGTTGACGATCGGCAAGTCGGTGTCGCGCGCGAAGCGCTCGTAGGCTTCGACATTGACGCCGGATTTCAAATTGAACAGCACGACGATTTTCGTCACGGATCCCCCTTCCTTGAGACGAGGCGCAAGCAGATGCGCGGTCGGAGTCTAGGGGCCTCGCGCCAATCGCTGCAAGCGATGGCCGGCCGCCGGTCAGACGACCGGCGTGAATCCCATGAGGCTCACCGGAATCCCATCTGGATCCAGCAAGATCAACTCCTCGAAAGTGCCGTCGGCGCGCGCGTACGCCGTCGGCCCAGCCATGATCGTTACACCCTCGAGCGAGCCGAGCTTGGCGGCGATCTCACTCACGGCAGGAGTTTCGAACACGAGCGTGGCCTGGCCGTAGAGGGGGAACTGCCGCGGACTGCCGGTATCAGCCATCGGGCGCGGCGCCGTATCGCGAATTTCATATAGCCCTATCCAACCGAACGCTTCACCGGAGCGACCGAGATGCACGATGCGCAGGCTCGCCTGTTCCAGTCCAACCATGTTCGCGATGGCTGCGCCTTGCAGTTGCTTCTCTTCGAGCACCTCGAGGCCGAGTACGTCGCGATAGAGCGCGAGTGAACGCTCGAGGTTTCGCACCCAGAGCGTGACCCGCTTCAATGGCGGCACCACAACCGACTCGGTCACAGCCCAAGACAGCCCGGATTCATACGCCCCGCCGGATCGAAGTGCTGCTTGAGCGACTTCAGCAAGCTTGCCGCCGACGGCTCGAGTGATTCCTGATAGCGGTAGAACTTGCCGATCTGAAAGCTGACCGCACCGGCTTGCATGAACGCCTCGGCCAGATCGCCACGCAGCACAGCGACCGCCGCTGCCGCGGCTGCGTTGGGCTCGAACTTCGGTAGCTTGGCGAGGTAGCCCGCGTCGAGCACGCGCTCGTGGAAGCTGAGACGCGCATCGGGCCAATACAGCACGGGCTCAATCAACGCGGCCGAGCCCGCGATCGTGGCACAAAGATAACCGCGATCGATCTCGTGCTGCCGCATCGCGTCGGCGTGCTTGGCGAACACGGCCTCGCATTGCTCGTACATCGAGAGCGTCTGCGAGAACGGCACCGAGCCATGCACCGGAACCCATCGCTCACCACCGGGTCCCAACATGCTGTTGAGTTCGGCGAACGGATTCGCGCGCATGACTTTCGGTACGGTGTTTTCAACCTCAACACCCTCGCGCGACATGATCTTGCGCACGATGGCCGCCTTCGCGTCGGCATCCGTGGCATCGCGCCCATCTACCGACAGGTGCACGGAGAAAGTCCCCTCCTCGAGAAAGTGGCGCCCCGCCATGACGACCTTGGCGCCTTCCTTCAAGCCCTTGAGCAGGGAGCCCGAGTTCTGCACCACCTGACCGAGCGCTTTCACGTCAGCCGTGAGGCTGCTGCGCTTCATACGCACGGCCTGCAACCCGGGGTCAAAGCCGAACTGCTCGGAAGCCACATCCGCGCGAGCCACATCGGCCATCGCTCGGAACAAGGGGCCCGCTTCGCGGAACGTGAACGAAAGATAACGACTCTCGGGCAGCGGCCGAATCAGGCGGAAGGTGGCCCGCGTCTTGATGCCGAGCGCACCGCAATCCGAGAGGAACATGCCGAGCAGATCAGGTCCGATCTGCCGAAAGAACGGCTCGCCGTTCTTGTTGGCGTGACTGCCGAGCTTGAGCACGGTGCCATCAACGAGCACGACATCGAGACCAATGACGCTCTCGGCGACCGGACCATAGCGACCGGAACCCAGAAACATGCTGCCCTGCGACAAGGCGCCGCCGACGGACGAACGCAGGCCTGAGAGCGGGCCGTAGAACGGCGTGCGCACGCCATGCGGCTCGAGTGCATCGAACAGATCCTTCCAAGTGGAGCCGCACTCGACGGTGACGTAACAGTCTTCCGCATCGATGGCGATCACGCGATTCATCGCGAGCAAATCCACCATGATCGAATTTGCGCGCGCCGGAAGATAACCATCGGTGTAGGACATGCCGCCGCCACGCGGCACCACCGGCAACTTGCTCGGCTCGATCGCGCGCAGCGCCGCAGACAACTGCTCGGTGGATTGCGGACGAATCACCGCCGCGGGCAACTGACCACTGCGATAGACGTCTTGCGAATAAAAAGCCAGCTCGGCAGGCGCGGTGATGACGGCCGCCTCGCCGAGCACTTGTCGCAGATTCGCCAAAGCGGTCGGAACAGCGGATTCGGCGGAGATCGGCACCACGGTTTGCATACTCATCGATCCTCAAAAAGTTCAAGTGGGCGCGGCCGAGTTTAGTCGCGGCAGCGCGCGTTGAGGCCGATGTTAATATCCAGCGGCCATCAGGCAGGTTCCCATGAGCATATTGCGCAACACACTCACCTCACCGCTACCCGAGTTCGAATACGCCATCGACGTCGCCGTGATCGGTGCCGGAGCCTGCGGACTGACCGCGGCGCTCGCGGCCCGCGATGCCGGTGCGGATGTCCTGGTGTTCGAGCGAGATAAGCGCCCCTGGGGCAGCACCTCGATGTCTTTGGGGGCGGTGTGTGGCGTCGGCTCGAAGGAACAGCAGCGCCACGGCATCGAGGACTCTGCGGCGGCGTTCGTCGCCGACGTCATGGCGAAAACCGAGCGGCGTGCAGACCTGCGGCTCGCCCGGTTGATCGGCGCGCGCAGCGGCGGCGTGCTCGATTGGCTCAACGAGACCCACCAAGTACCGCTCTTACTCGATGCGAAGTGGACCGGCCTTGGGCATTCGTCGCGTCGCTTGCACATACCACCGGGGCGAAACGGTGAAGAACTGCTCGCGCTGCTGCTCAACGCCTGCGCCCGGGCAGGTGCTGAAGTGGTCACCGAAGCGACCGTCACTGCGCTGTATGCCGACGAAGCCGATCGAGTCCTCGGCCTGAGGGTCGAGCGCCCCGGCGGCGTCATCGAGAATATCGGTTGCGGCGCCGTCGTGCTGGCCACCTGCGGCTTCGGCGGCAACGAGTCGATGATCGCGCAGCACATCCCCGAGATGCGCCACGCACGCTACTTCGGTCACGAGGGCAATCGCGGCGATGGCATTCTTTGGGGCCTCGCGCTTGGGGCGGCGGCTGCAGACATGACCGCCTATCAAGGCCTCGGAACGCTCGCAGATCCGCAGCAGATCGTCGTGCCGCACCCGCTCATGATCGAAGGTGGCTTCCTCGTGAATATCGAAGGCAAGCGCTTCACCCACGAGCTGGCGAACATTTCGGGTATGTGTGTGCCGGTGCTCGAGCAGCCCGAGGGTCGCGCTTGGGTCATCTTCGACGAACAGCGACACCGTGCTTGCCTCGAACACTCGGTCGAGCAGCGACAACTCGCCGAGGTGGGTGCCATCAAGCGCGCCGACGATTGGGCGACACTCGAGCAACTCTGTGGCCTACCCGCCGGCTCGCTCGCTGCCGAAAACGCCGCGATCGATGCTGCGCGTGCTGCGACCCAAGCGGATCACCTCGGTCGATCATTCAAAGATCTCGCGCCACTACAACCGCCTTTCTGCGCGGTGCGCGTCACGGGCGCGCTGTTTCATACCCAAGGCGGACTTTGTATCAACGAGCAGGCGCAAGTCGTGCGCGCGGACGACTCTCCGCTGCCGAATCTCTACGCCGGTGGCGGCGCGGCGCGCAGTATTTCGGGCCCCGCCGTGACGGGTTACTTGCCTGCTGTGGGCCTCAGCATGGCAATCACGCTAGGCGCGATCGCTGGTCGCGCCGCCGCCGCACACCGAATCAGCGCGTAGCGGCTTTCAGGGCCAAGACGATCTGCCGCCGATCTTCGGGATCGGTGATCGCTTTGTAGCGCATGCGATGTCGTCCGCCCAAAAAACGCTCAGGGTCGGCGATCAACTGCTCGATCGTCTGTTCGTCCCAAACCAGACCGTCACGCCCGGCCGAAACGAACGCTTCGCTGTAGTAGAAACCTGCCGCACTCGCAGCGCGTCTGCCGAACACGCGATGCAAATTGGGACCGACCGCGTGCGGTCCGTTCGCCTCGAAGCTGTGGCAAAAGCGGCACCACATGAAGTCCTGTTGGGCCTGACCGCCAAGTGCCACCGGCTCGATCGCATCCGCATACGGATCGACCACCGGCGGCGGGCCTGAGGCGACCAACTGCGCCGAGGTGGTGAACGGCACCACACCGAAGATGCGATACGGTGCGTACGCCGCGAGCGCCAACATCGCGACGAAGACCACGGCATGCGCACCCTGCATCGGCAAACTGATGGACGTCGTCCCCGAGATCGGCAAACGCGGCCCGCTCTCGGATGACCATGGCACGGCGGGCAACCATCGCCACGGCGCGACGCGATAGCGCAAGGACTGCCAAAGACTGGTCAACACCGCGACACCGAACGCGACGATGATCAGAAAACCCGTGGCACTGTGCAAATAACCGAAGGTGACCGAGAGTCGATAGCTCGCCGGCACGATCGCGGGCAACGTCACCCAACCGAACCAACTGACTGCGTGCCCTTCGCTCCAAGCGAACAGCGGACCAGTCACGACGAAGGCCGCGAGCGTCCACCACAACAACGCGACGACACGACGCGCGAACACATCGGCCGCCCGTGGCATGCGGCTTGAAAACAACTCCGCCGGCAAGCGCGCGACCAGCCATGCTCGAATCGACAACAGGATGAGCAGCGTCAACCCATTCGAGATATGCAGATGTTGCAACGCATCTCGTGCCGCTGTCCCACGTGGCGTCACGCCAACCTTGCTGGATTGGTACATCTGAAAGAGCACCAACGCAAAGATGGCGACCGAGATCACTCTCAGCCAGAGGCGCTGCGAACGATCGGTGCGCATATCGCTTGGCATCATGATGAAGCTCCTTCGTCGGCGGCGCGGATAATCGTATTGATCAACG
This sequence comes from Klebsiella pneumoniae, assembly GCA_945873095.1. Classification (GTDB taxonomy): domain Bacteria; phylum Pseudomonadota; class Gammaproteobacteria; order Steroidobacterales; family Steroidobacteraceae; genus UBA964. The sequence continues at coordinate 60,036 of CAMCBU010000001.1, forward strand.
GTGCATCATCCCAATCGAGCCGCGAGACACCGGTGCGCACGACGATCAAATCTCGCGAGGGAACGACGTAGACCCGTTGCCCACCGAAGCCGTCGATGTAGTAAATATCATCAGCCAAAAATTTCTCCGAGTGAAACGCCTTGACGGAATAGTCGTTGTACTTGCGTTGCCTGCTCGGCGGCGAGCCCAGCCATAGGTGCATACCGAAGTTGGGATTCGTCGAACTTGGCCTCTTCATCGCCATGACCCACTCGCGTGCGACCAACTGACGCTCCCCCACCCTGCCATCGGCTGCGAGCAGCAAGCCCACCCGTAACCAGTCGCGCGCGCTCGCAAACAAACAGCAGAAGCCCCGCGGCATGCCACCCTCACGATCCATCCATAAGCCCGCTTCCGCGGCACCCAAAGGCTGCCAAAGGCGCGCGGCGAGATAATCGGCATAGCGCTGCCCCGTCGCGCGTTCGAGCAAAATCAACAGCAGTTGCGAACTGGCATTGTTGTATTCGAAGTCAGTCGCCGGTGCGCGCGAATAACCCAACGACAACACCGCACCCGGCAAGTCGGACCCCAGCAATAGTTTGGTGGCCTTCCACGTACCGAAGCGCGGCAACTCGATGCCGCTCTCCATCCGCAGCAAATCCTCAACAGTGATATCGCCTCGTGCATCACCCTGCCACTCGGTCAACCAGCGTGACGCCTTGCTATCCATCGATGGAATCACGCCATCGGTGACCGCCGCGCCGATCGCCAGCGCAAGCACCGTCTTGTGCATCGAGTTCGGATTGGTTCGCGTCGCGGCATCGAATGGCGACCAATATTTTTCGTAGCGCAGCGCACCCCGATGCCACACGAGTAAGGCGACGGAACTCGTCTGCGAGGCGAGCGCTTCGGCCGCGGCGAGCGGTTTCGCCGCGAGCGTCGTCGCCTCGGCGGTCGGTATATCATCACCCTGCAGCGCACCCATCACGCGTGCCTGCGGCTTCGATAAATGCACGCTGGCCGGTTGATCCAAGGGCTGCCCGAACGCGAGATTGCGCAGCACGGTGGGATCGGCGATCCAGATCGTCGTCGGCAAGACGATCGCCACCACCAAGACGAGCGCCAGCGTGCCTTTCACCAATCGCCATATCCAACGCATCAAACATTCCCTCGCAGCGAGCGCCGCTGTTGCAATTGTTGGCGTATCTCGGCATGACTCGCCGCATCGATCGGATATCGCCACATGATCAAAATCGGCAACATCAGCAGTACCGCCGGTAACCAAGCCGCACCAAGCCGCACTCCGAACTCCACCTCGCTCGTCAAGACCTGACTCATGTCTTGGTATCCGAACCACGACACGAAAGCGAGACCGGCGAACAGGCCGAGCCCCATCCCGAACTTGAATGTCGAGGCGAGAAACGCCATGTGCCCACCCATCTTCGCTGTACCGCTCGCCAACTCGTCCGCATCGACCGCATCGGCGGTCATGGCAGGCGGCATGATCATCGTGCCGCCATTACCGAAAGCCATCAGCACGTTGGACAGCAACACCGGCCACACCACCGCCGCCGGCACGAAGAAGATCGAGATGTAAGCCGCGGCTGTGACCAGATTGGCGAAGCAGTAGGCTCGATGTTTACCAAGGCGCCCTGCGATGGGCACCCACAGCGGCGCAAGTGATACCGCCGCAACGGTGTTGACGATCGCAACGGTCAGTACATGTTGCTGCAGACCGAGGGCCTGCGAAATTAGGATGGGTTGGACGCCAAAATAAATACCCATGGTGAAGCGATCGATCGAATAAGCGATCGCGAGGCGAAGAAACGGCGCATTGCTCGCGAGTATCCCGAGCAACTCACCCCAGCCTGGCGTACGCTCAGCAACGGCTTGCTGGGTCGGCACCTTTGCAAAGCACCATAGAATCGCGATCGGCAAAAACACGACGAAGAAGACACCGACCGAGGCCACGATCTGTGCGTAACTCGGAAACGCGACTCCCTTGAACCAAATCCAGTAGAAAATACCGACGGCGGTCGCACAAAGAAATCCGACGAACGCGCCGCTCTCGCGGTAGCCAGCGATACGAGTGCGCTCGGCATAGTCACCCGACAGCTCGCCACCCCAGCTCTGATGCGGCACGTAGATCATCGTCCAACCGGCGTAGAACACCATCAGCCAGAACAACAAGTAGAGAGGCGAAGCGCCGAGCGGCGGTTGCAACAGGAACCCCGCGGCGATGATCGACACCGGCATACCGAGCAGCATCCAGAGGCGACGCCGTCCGAGACGGGACCGCGTTCGATCGGAAAGCGCGCCGATCACCGGATCGATGATCGCCTCCCAAAATCGCCCGACGGCAAAAATGGTCGCCACCGTGAGGGCCACCATGCCCACCTCCGGCGAGTAGTAGACCGGCGGCAAAAAGTTGTAGAGCGGAACGAGCATGGCTTGCAGCGCCACGGTCGGCGCCGCGTAGGCCAGCAACTGGCTACGGCTGAGTGACACGAATCCCCCTGTTCAATCCCGCTCCGAAACTAAACGCCCGCTCGCACCGAGGCCGACAACGGCGCACTCGCACCACCACCAGATGATCACGCTACGGACAGAAACCCTCATTCGGCGCTAAATCCACCCCTCGGGCAGCGTCCACCCGTTGGACATCATCGGCGGCTCCGGCCTAGACTCGGGCAGAGCTGGGGTTTTCAACGGGGGTTGACATGGAATCCACTCGACCGATCCGCGCACTCATTCGCGGACTTGATGCTTTGACGGTTCTCAATCTTCGCAACGGGGCGACCGTCTCCGAAGTGGCGCAGGAAATTCGCTTACCGCGAACCACCACCTACCGCATTCTCGAAACTTTGAGTCATGCCGGGTTCGTCTATCGCGATGCCACGGACGATCGATATCGCCTGACGATCATGGTGCGTGGTCTCTCCGATGGTTACGACGATGAAGCTTGGGTCACGCAGATCGCCCGCCCGTTCATCCACGATCTTGGCAAGGACATCGTATGGCCGGTGGCGATCGCCTCGCTCTCGGGAACAACCATGATGGTGCGCGAGTCGACCGATCATCGCAGCCCGCTGGCGGTGGAGCGCTATTCCGCCGGATTTCGCGTGCCGCTGTTGTCGTCATCGTCGGGGCGCGTCTATCTCGCCTTCTCGCCACCGACGCAGCGGGAGTCGCTGCTCGATATTCTCGGCCGCTCCAACAAGGAAGAGGATGCGCTCGCCCGGAATCGACCAGAACTCATGAAACTCCTGAATGATGTTCGGATGCAGGGCTACGCCTCGGCCGTTAGGCAGCGTCGGGTGTCCGACGAGATCAGCATGGCCGTGCCGATTTTGATCGATGATCGAGTGTTGGCGGCAGTTAGCATTCGCTTCAGTGGCACCGCTGTTCCGTTGAAGCTCGGCATTGAGCGTTTCCTGCCGAAGCTGCGCGAGACGGCCAACAAAATCCGTCAGAACTTCGTCGAACAGCAACGTGAGACACCGCCGCCACTGCGCGCCGTCGGCAACTCGCGGGGTTGATCATGAACGCCAACGCTGCGATGGAATCGGCCCAAACGGTCTTACTGCGCCAGTTGCAGTCGTTGCTCGGCTACGAGCACGTCGTGACGGACGCGGCCGAGTGCGAGTTTTATTCGACCGACATCTACCACAGTGGCGAGTCGGCCATGGCGGTCGTTCGACCGGGTAGCAGCGCCGATGTTGCGCAGATCGTGCAACTCGCGGTCGCTGCCGGTGTCGCGGTCGTCCCGCGCGGTGGCGGCGCCTCGTACACGGATGGCTATGCACCCGCCGAGTGCGAGTCGGTCTTGATCGACACCTCGCGCATGGATCGAATCCTCGAGCTCAACGAGCGCGATGGATACGTGATCGTTGAGGTGGGTGTGACGTGGGCGAAGCTCAACGAAACTCTCGCCGCAAAAGGACTGCGCACGCCATTCTTTGGTCCCTTCTCCGGGCTCGCCGCCACGGTCGGTGGTTCGCTGTCGCAGAACAGTGTGACCTGGGGAACCGGTGTGTTTGGTGTCTCGGGTGAGACGACACTCTGCGTCGAGGTCGTGCTCGGCGATGGCCGAATCGTGCGCACAGGCTCCTGGGGCGCCGCCAACGGTGTCCCGTTCATGCGCTCATATGGTCCAGATTTGACCGGTCTTTTCATGGGTGATTGCGGCGCTCTCGGCGTGAAAACCGCAGTTGCGTTACGCCTCATGCGACGTAACGCCGTGGTGATGGGGCTCTCGTTCGGATTTCCGGATTTCGCAAGTCTCGCCGCGGGGATGGAAGCGGCCGCGAAAGAGGGACTCAACCTGACCAATTTCGGGCTCGACCCCGCACTCCAACAGGGGCAGCTCGGCAAGGCCGATCGTGCCACGGCCATCCAGTCGGCGCTGGCCGTGTGGAAAACCTCTCGCGGCCTCGCCGATGGCATCAAGCAGCTCGTGAAGATGGCGCTCGCCGGTCGTCGTTTCCTCGATGGTGCCGTGTTCTCGGCCCACTGGATCGTCGATGGTCTCGATGATGTGAGCTGCCGCGCCGCCGTCGCCCGCTTGCGCTCCGCTCTGCAGCCCTTTGGCGCGGAAGTGCCGGCTACCGTGCCCACGGTGGCCAACGCGATGCCGTTCATGCCGCTCTACAACGTGCGCAGTCCGCTCGGTGAGCGCTGGGTACCCATCCACGGTTTGTTGCCGTTCTCGAGGGTGGAGGCGTTCCGTGCCGACCTCGGCCGCTATTACGCGGAACACGCAGCCGAGATGAAGCGCCTGAAAATCCGCTCCGGCGCCATGTTCATGACGGTGGCCACCAACGCGTTTTTGTACGAGCCGGTGTTTTATTGGGAAGACGGCTACAACGTCACTCAGTCTCGACTGATGCCCGAAGGCTACGCAGCGACCTTGCCGCAATTCCCGGACAATCCGGAAGGGCGCGCACTGGTCGACAAGATGAAGCACGGCATCGCGGATATTTTCCAGCGACACGGCGCCGCTCATTTGCAGATCGGCAAGTTCTATCCATACCTGCGTGGGCGCGAGCCCAACAACGCGGCCTTGATCCGTAACCTGAAGCAGCTGGTCGATCCCCAACGCCGGCTTAACCCGGGCGCTCTGGGCCTGTAGAATAGCGGGCTGTTCGAGGTTCGCAGCGGAGTCTTTCTCGCGATGAAACGCATTCTGGTCTCCATCAAACGCGTCGTGGATTACAACGTCCGTATTCGGGTCAAACCCGACGGCTCGGGGGTCATCACCGATGGCGTCAAGATGAGCATCAACCCGTTCGACGAGATCGCGCTTGAAGAAGCGCTACGGATCAAAGAAAAGGGTCTTGCCGAGGAAGTCGTAGCGGTGTCGATCGGCCCCGCCGATTGCCAACAACAATTGCGCACGGCGCTGGCGATGGGTGCCGATCGCGCCATCCACGTTCAGACCGATGCCAGCATCGAACCGTTGACCGCCGCACAGGTGCTCAAGGCGCTCGCCGATCGCGAGCAGCCCCTACTCGCGATCCTCGGTAAGCAAGCGATCGATGACGACTGCAGCCAAACGGGTCAAATGTTGGCGGCGTTGTGGCAACGCCCGCAAGCCACGTTCGCCTCGAAGGTCGAGGTCGATGGCGACAAGGCGCGCGTCACGCGCGAGGTCGATGCGGGCCTCGAAACGCTCGAGGTGGATCTGCCGGCTGTGATCACCACGGATCTGCGCTTGAACGAACCGCGCTACGTCAAACTGCCCGACATCATGAAGGCAAAGAAAAAACCGCTCGATATCATCGAGCCCGCCGCGCTTGGGGTGACGCCCGTTGAGGTGGTGAAAGCCGTGCACTTCGAACCGCCCGCGTCGCGCAGCAAAGGCAGCATGGTCAAGGATGCACAGGAACTCGTCGCGGCATTGCGCAGCAAAGGATTAGTCTGATGGCCAAGGTACTCATCGTCGCCGAACACGACGGCAGCAAGCTCAACCCGGCAACCGCCAAGTGTGTTGCCTGCGCCTCGCAAATCGCCGGAGCGGAGATCAGTATCGCCGTATTCGCCGCAGATCCGACCACGGTCGCTGCCCAAGCTGCCGCATTACAGGGCGTCGTACAGGTCCACACGGTCGCGCACCCGCTGCACGCGCAGCCGATGGCGGCAACGGTCGCACCGCAACTGGCGGAGTTGGCCGCCGGTCACTCGCACGTCTTCGGACCGTCGACGACGTTCGGCAAGGATCTGATGCCGCGTGTGGCAGCGCTGCTCGGCGCGCCGCAGATTTCAGATGTCATGGCCGCAGAGAGCGCGACGCGCTTCAAGCGACCGATCTACGCAGGCAACGCCATTATCACGGTCGAGATTCCGGCGGATCGTCAAATCGTCGCAACCGTGCGTGTCGCCTCCTATCAGCCAGTCGCCGCGCAGGCTGCGTCAGCCCCGATCGTGGCGGCCACTCCTGCGGCGTCGGTGCCCACGCACACGCGTTTCGTCTCGGTCACGTCGGCTCGTTCGGATCGCCCGGATCTGCAAACGGCTTCGAAAGTCGTCTCGGGCGGGCGAGCCCTCGGCAGCGCCGAGAATTTCCAAATCCTCTACTCGCTCGCGGATCGGCTCGGCGCCGCTGTCGGTGCCTCACGAGCTGCCGTCGATGCGGGATACGCGGCCAACGACATGCAGGTTGGACAAACTGGCAAGATCATCGCGCCGGAGTTGTATCTGGCTTTCGGTATCTCCGGCGCTATCCAGCATCTCACCGGCATCAAGGATGCGCGGACCATCGTCGCGATCAACAAGGATGCCGAAGCGCCCATTTTTGAAGTAGCAGACATCGGTCTCGTCGGCGATTTGTTCCAGATCGTGCCGGAGATCGAAAAGCTGATCGCGCAGAGCAACTAATCATCGAGACGTCCGCCGGTGACCGATCGGCCGCGCCGCGTTGGGGCTTCATCATCCTCATGGGGGTGGCCAGTAGCCTCTCCGCCTTCGGAATGGCGAGCGTGGTGCCGGCGTTGCCGACCCTCTCGCGCGCGTTCGATACCGACTACGCGTCGTTGCAGTTCGTCATCTCCGCCTACCTGCTAGGCCTCGGCCTCTTCCAACCCGTCCAAGGTCTGCTCTGCGATCGATTCGGCCGACGTCCGGTGTTCCTAGCCGGGTTTGCCCTGTTTGGTATCGCGAGTCTCTTCGCGAGCGTCGCCTCGAGTGTGTCGATGTTGGTGCTGGCGAGATTTCTCCAAGCGATGGGGGTCAGCGTCGCAACCGTGGTCTCGCGCGCGATCGTTCGCGACTCCTTCGAGCCCGGCCCCGCCGCAATCGCTTTATCGTTCATCACCGCCGTCATGGGCGTCGCGCCCGTGCTGGCGCCGTTGGTGGGCGGCGTCATTGCCGACTATCTCGGCTGGCGCGGCATCTTCTGGATCCACGCGGGCGTGAGCCTGTTGCTAGTCGGCGTTTTGTTCACTCAGTTGAAGGAGACTCGACCCGCCGGCACCGAAGCGATGACCTTGTCCGACCTGCTGCGCGGAGCTCGTTTTCTGGTGACGCAACCCGGCTTCATGGGCCCGTCGTTGACCTATAGTTTCTTCAGCGCCTCGGGCTTCATTTTCATCACGGTCGGCGCTGCACTCTACGAGACCCTGTTCGGAATGAGTGGCGCCGAATTCGGTCTGTTGTGGTCGGGGCTCGCGTTCAGCTTCATTGCCGGAGCGACCGCCGCTGGTCACCTCGCCCGCCGCTTCGGTTCCGCACGTAGTCAACGCATCGGCATGGGCTGCAATGGCGTTGCGACGGCAGCCTTTTGTATTGCGGCCTTCCTCGCGGCGGCGCCGATGTGGTTATTCAGCCTCTCGCTTGCCCTACTGATGTTCGCCAACGGCGTGGTGCAGCCACTGGCGTTGACGGCGGCCGTCGACGATCACCCGCAGCTCGCCGGCGTCGCGGCCGGTTTGTCGAGCTCCATCGCGATGTTGATTTCCATGGTGAGCGCGATTTTGACCGGTGCGATCTACGATGGTTCGGCACGCGGTTGCGCAATCTTGATGAGTGTGACCTGCCTACTCGCCGTGTTGGCGCTGCGCCTCGGCGAGCAGGCTCACCCCGTCAAAAATTGAGGGTCAGGCGACCTTGACGAGCGATTTTCCGAAGTTGCGCCCTTGCATCAGCGCGCAAAACGCCTCGGGCGCGTTGTCGAGACCGACTGCAACGTCTTCGCGATAGCGAAAACTGCCATCCTGTATCCAACCGGATACAACCCGGGTCATCTCGTCCATCCGATTCATGTGGTCGTAGACGACGAGACCTTTCATGCTCGCACGAGCGCCAACCACCGGACCGAGCCATGGGCCCGGTGGCGGCGTCTCCATGCTGTAGGCTTCGATCATGCCGCACAACACGATACGCGCGCCGATCGCGAGATTACGCAGCACTGCAACGAGGGTGTCGCCGGCCACGTTGTCGAAATACACATCGATGCCGCGCGGGCATGCCGCCTTCAACGCGGCCGCCAGATCGCCGTCTTTGTAATTGACGCAGGCGTCGAAACCCATTTCTTTGACGGCGTATTCGCACTTAAGTGCAGACCCCGCGATACCGACGACGCGCGCACCCATGTGCTTGGCGAGCTGCCCCGCCGTGGAACCGACTGGCCCCGTGCACGCCGAGACCACGAATGTCTGCCCCGGCAATGGTTGTCCGAGATACACCGTACCCGCATATCCCGTGAGACCGGGCATCCCGAGCACACCGAGCGCGGTCGACACCGGTGCGATGGAGGGGTCGATCTTGCGCACGCCGACGCCGTTCGAAACGGCGTACTGCTGCCAGCCGTTACGCACCGCCACGATTTCGCCCGCTGCGAATTGCGGATGACGCGACTCGACTATCTCAGCCACCGTCTCGCCAACCATCACATCGCCTGCGGCGAGCCGATCTGCATAGATCTGGCTGTTCTTCATGACGTTGCGATAGTAAGGGTCGAGCGACAACCACAGCGTGCGCGAGAGAAATTGTCCCTCGGCGACCGTCGGAACCGGCGTCACGTCACGACCGAAATCCTCGGGGACCGGCAAGCCCCGCGGACTACGCGCGAAGGTGATTCGCTGATTGGTCGTTGTGGAGAAGTTCGACATCAAAGCTGGCCGAGCACGTGCTCCGCCGCTGAGACCTTGAACTCGCCACCGGCTTCGATGTTCACGTGCGTGGCGAGCCCGTCTTTCACGACGATCGCGAAGCGCTGGCCGCGCAGACCCATGCCGAAGCCGCGAGCATCGAGCTCGAGACCCAGCGCGCGCGTGTAATCACCGTTGCCGTCAGCCAGCATCAGTACCTTCTCGCCCACATTGCTCGACTTGCCCCAAGCGTTCATCACGAACATGTCGTTGACCGCCATACAAGCGACCGTATCGACGCCCTTGGCCGCCAGCGCATCGAAGTGCTGCAGGTATCCGGGCAGATGCCGCGCGTCGCAGGTCGGCGTGAAAGCGCCAGGCACCGAAAACAACACGACCGTCTTACCGGCGAACAACGTGTCGGTAGCCACTTCCTTGGGCCCTTCGGCGGTCATGGTCTTGAACGCGCCCGCAGGCATCTTCTCGCCAGCCTTGATGGTCATTGCCCCACTCCTGTGTGCGTTGGTTGAGAGCGCCGGATTCTAACCCTAGAAGTCGGGTCTCAGGCGTAGGGTCGATGCAGATATTGGCCGATCGGCTTACCGACCGGCTTGCCGTCGTCGTAGATCAGATGCCCGCGCAGGTAGGTGCTCACGACCGACGCCGACATTTCCATACCCTCGAAGACCGAATAGCCCTGATCGGACTCGGACACCTTGTTTCCCGCGACGAAGCTCTTGTTCGGATCGACGAGGACGATGTCGGCGTCGAATCCCGGGGCGATGTCGCCCTTGCCTTGCAGGCCGAAACGTCGGGCTGCGGTCCACGAGGTGAGTTCGGCTACGCGATTGAGCGAGAGTCCGCGGCGCTTGCCCTCGGTGATCAGCGCCGGCAGCATGAATTCGGTACCGCCGAAGCCCGACTTCGCCAAGAAGATGTTCTTCTTATCCTGCTTGCCGAGTTTCATCTCGGCACGGCAACAGGCGTGATCAGAACAGACCCAATCGAGCTTGCCATCGAGCAGAGACTCCCAGAGGAACTCGACGTCGGCGCGCGAACGAATCGGCGGATTCACCTTGGCTTTGTTGCCGATCTTCGAGTCGTAATCGAGCAGCAAGTGCGCGATCGTCACTTCGCGACGGAAGTTGACGTGCGGGAAGGCCTTGGCCATCTTGAGGGCGGCCTCGACCGCTTTGCGCGACGTCAAATGCAACAAGTTGATGTTGAGACAGTTGGTTTCGTTGGCCAAGTAGCTTGCGATCGTGATCGCAAGACCTTCCGAATGCGGCGGACGTGCTGCACTGTAGGCACGCAGTCCCGTCAGGGGCTTGCAGTCAATGCATTCGGGATCGTGGGTTTCGCCGGTGAGATAGGTGTCGAGGTCGGTGACCTTCGCTCCACCTTCGACCATCTTGGTGTAGGCGCTCAGGATGTCGGCCAACTCGCAATGCAGACCGAGCGAGATGGAATCTTTGATCTTCGGGTTACGCAACATGGCGCGATGCACGCCGCGCATCACGAACTCGAAGTGCGCAATGTCGTACTTCTCATCTTCGCCGATCATCAAGAACTCGCGCTGCGAATTCGACGCGCCGTGCAAGCCGTAGCCACCGTAGAACATGAAAATCTTGAACGAGGTGACGCCGAACTTGTCGATCAGCATGTCGATCTCGCCGATGTGCGTGCGATCGAGCGGCGCTAGGTGATAGGCGTAGTCGACCCAAAAGTTGTCTTTCGATGCCGCGAGTACCTCCGGATAGACCTCGGCGTAGGGACCGCCGCGCTCCATGTAGTAGCCACCCGTGCGCATGTAATTGAGGCTCGAAGTCACGCCACCCTGCGCTGCGGCCAAACTTTCGCTGCGCGCATCTTGTGACAAGGGGCCGTAAATACCCGTGTGCATGTGCGGGTCGACAAGGCCCGGAAAAGCCAGGCGATTCTTACCGTCGACGACTTGCTTGGCCTCAGCCGCCGGAATTCCTTTGGCGACTTTCTTGATCTTGCCGTCGACGACGCCGATATCGAACTTCTCCACACTGGTCTTGCGCGGTCGAACGACACGCACGTTCTTGATCAGCAAATCGTATTTCTTCGGTTTCTCAGCCATGGACCACCTGTGGATACAAACTCAATGAAAAATGCGAAAGAATAAATGCAAAAGAACAAAGGCAACCTGCACAGCGAAGCAATCCAACCTCTAGGAGGTGTGACGCAGGTGCATGTGGTATTGGTAAGAATCGGCCCGATACAGCGCGACGACGCGCTCGACGGGTCGCTCACGCTCGTCGAACACGGTGCGCGTGATGCGCAGCAAGGGCGCGCCGAGTTCGATCTCCAAGGCGCGCGCCGCCTCCACACTCGCGAGCGTGGCGCCGATGTATTGATCGGCGTGCGCAACGCGCACACCCACTTTACCGAGTAACTCGAACATCGGTTGCTTGGCCATCTCCTCCGGCGTCACCTTACGTGCGATATCGAGCGGCACGTAAGTCGTGATCAAACCGAGCGGCACACCCTGATGGGTTCGAACATGCGTCGCACGTTGCACAAGCCCACCGGGTTCGATGCACAGTGCCGCACGAGTCTCCTCATCGGGTTCGAGATCGAGCACTTGCAGATCCCGCACGTCGGTGACGGCGGCGAAGCTCGCCACCTGACTGCGCACTTCCTCGATATCGAGCGAGGCTGCGGTGCGCGAGGCGGACAACTGCACGAAGGTGCCGCGTCCCTGCTGGCGGACGAGCCAACCCTCACGCGCCAAATGATCTATCGCCTTGCGAACGGTGATGCGCGATACATCGAACAGCTGGCACAACTGTGGCTCGGTCGGAATCTGATCGCCCGGTTTGTATGTGCCATCGCGCACCCAAGTTCGCAGCGTGACGTAAACCTGGTGGTAACGCGGAGTCGCCATCGAGCGCACCGCCTCTGCCGTCGAAGACTTCGATTTCACGATATGCAACGCCATCTCAATCGAGGAGCAGTCCGCCAGAGAGATTCATGACGGTCCCGGTGACGAAGGATGCCGCAGGACTGGTCAGATAGTCGATGGCATGCGCCACATCTTTCGGATCACCGATCCGCCCGAGCGGCACGCTCGCTTGCAGGGCCGCGAGTACCTCGCTCGAGAACCGACCGGTGACCATCGGCGTATCGATCGGTCCGGGCGCGAGACAATTGACCCGAATCCCATCGGGCGCCCACTCCTTGGCGAGATAGCGGGTGAGATTGATCAAACCCGCCTTGGCCACGGCATACGCCGGACCCGAAAGCGCGCTGCCCCCGTTCAGACCATTGGTGGACGCCGTGAGCACCAACGAGCCCCGGGTGGCCGCGAGCGGCGCGTACGCCGCCTTCGCGAGCAGGAAAGCCGAAGTCAGGTTGGTATCGATGACGTGCTGCCACTGCTCGCGCGTGACCGACGTCAACGGCCCGGCACCGGCACAGCCTGCCAGATGAATGACATGATCGAGACGCCCCCACTCGCCGAGCACACGCTCGATGCAGGCGGCGATTGCCGCCTCGTCCGTGACATCCATGCTCATCACACCGACCGGTGCACCGCAGGGAATCTCGGCGAGTGCCCGATCTGCGGCGAAAACTCGCATACCGCGCTCACGCAATTTGACGACGGCCGCGCGACCGAGACCGCCGGCTGCCCCCGTCACGAGCGCCACCGGCGAGCCGGGAACGACAGACTTCGATGTCATTGAGAGGCAGCCATCTCAGTATGATTCATCTCAGTAGGGTTCATCTCGGTAGGATCAAGGCCGAGTCAGGCCGCCCTGCGCGAGAGCACGCTCGCATGGATACCATCGAGCATGGAGTAGCGCATCTCGGCCGAAGCACGCACTGCGGCGATCGCGCGAGTCTGGATCTCCGCTGTGGTGGCGTAACGCGCCGTCAACTCGAGACCGATGTGAGCGTGCTCGGTGTCGCCTTCGATGTGGACGTGGAAGAACTCCATGTCATCTTCCGTAAAGCCCATCTTGCGCATCGCCTCGACGTACTTCGGATACAGCGTCGGCAGTTGACCCTCGAGCGCAACCATGATGCCCGCACAGGATTCGCTCAGGTGACGGATGCTCGAGAGCTCCCAGATCCACGCGCGCATGGCGCGAGTCGTCGGCAAAATCTCACCGTTATCCTCGGCGCGCAGAATGCGCTCATCACCGACACCGCAGGCGCGCGCGAACTTGCGCAGCAAGTCCGGGTGACGCTTCTCTGGACAAGCAGGCATCTCCTCGCCTAGCAAATTCTCAAGCAGGTGTTGACGGGCATCGAGATCGGGCAGTCGGGCATACAACTGCGCGAACTGCTGCGGTATGGGATCGATGTAGTAGAAATGCTGGATCGCCCATTCGCCGAGCTGTACGCGCGAAAGCTCGCCGGCCGCCCACGCTCGACTGAACGCATGGCCACCGCCGTGCTTCGGCAAGCGTGCCGCTTCCAGACTCGCAAAAAATTCGGTTTGATTCATCAACTTTGACATCGTCATTCCACTCCAACCAGATACGTGTTCATTGCAAATCATCGGCTCAAATCATCGGCCAGCGACTCGCATCGCTGCCCGACAACCAATCAGCCACTTTTCGTCGCACCTCGTGCGGCACCGTCGCCACCACCGGATAGTTCGGGGTACGCGTCGCATCGATACCAGCCTTCGCTGTCGTCGCGACACCCTCGGGCAGCACAGGATCAAGCGATGACCCTGATAGACCCTCGACCGTGATCACATCGCGCGACCACAGCACGCGCGTCGCGAGCGCCCAGAGCATCGCATCGGGCGAGAACAGATCGACGTCCTCTTCGACCGCGACGACCGTTTTGACGCGCCGATAAGCCAAGGCCGCCAGCAAGGCGTCGCGCACTTCGCCCGGCCCCGGATTCTTGAATTGAAGATACGCGTGGAAGCGTCGGCCCTCGGTCGGTACGTGCACGTTGACGAGCGCCGGCGCCACGGCTTTGACGAGCGAGTACAACTTACCCTCCATCGCCATGTTGTCCGGCACCAGCATGTCGGTGAGACCCGATGCGTAGTCGTGATAGATCGCATGCTCGCGTCGCGTGATGCACTCGACATCGACCAACGGCGCCGTGACTTCGCCGCCAAGGTAACCCGTGTATTCACCAAACGGACCATCGGGCGACACTTTGCCGGGTCGCGCCCAACCCTCGATGACGATCTCGGCATCGGCAGGCACCATGATGCGCTCGCCGTGCAGCACCGAGGGCACGAGGCGCAAGGGAGCACCGAGCACGCCGCCCGCTGCCTCCCAGTGACTTTCCGGGTATTTGAGTTTCGCTTGGGTGCCGAGCAAAACCGCCGGGTGATGCCCGATCCAAAATGCCACGGGACAAGCCTCGCCACGCGTATGAAACTTGCGCAGGTTGCGAGCGTTGTGGCTTGCCGGATACGGAAACCACGTCATCTGCCGCGCGGACTTCACCCAGCAACGCTGGATCGCCGTGTTGTCGATGCCGGAGTCCGGATCGAAGGTCGTGGCGTGTGCCGCGGTGAGATAGGGACCCGGCTCCGACTCGTGCTGAGTCAACACCGGCAACTCGAACAGACTCGCCTGCTCGCCACGCACCACGCGTTGTTGAACGGGAGCGTCTTCGCGCGAGACGATTACGGGCGCGATACCCGCTTGCGTGCGTGATGCAAACCACTGCGCGGTATGTCGATGATCCGCGATGCCGAGCGCACGTGCCGTGAGTTCACGACTCGCGGTCAAATTGGTCACGACCGACACATCACTGCGATCGCCCGCGAGGTTTCGCACCCCCTTGGTGTGCAGGATGGGATACTGATGTCGCTCATCGAGCAGGTGTTGCAACGCCGTGAGCTCGTGGACAAGCGCGACCTCGCCCGGTAACTCCCAGACGGACTCGCTGTGCTCGGTGAGGAATTGACGAAGATCGGCCACGTGCAAACCGGTGGTTTAAGTCGTTATAGTCACATGATGACAGGTCGTCTGCCGAATCGGTAGCAGCCTACAGTAGGTAAGGAGCCACACCATGGTCAGAAGCGTCACACACGACATGCTGCCGCAGGCCACTGCCGACGAGGTCGCGCGCCAACAGTTCATCGTCGCGCTCAAGCAAGGGCTCAATCGAGGTCTGCGCAGCAGCCAAGGCGATTTGTTCGATTGCGTCGTCGCCCCTGCCTACACCGCCGAGCACGGTCATCCGCCCCGCCAACGCGAGGAAATCCGTGCTGCGATGCAGGCCGAGCCGGCCTACCAGACGTGGTCCGCCCTCGCCCGCGCCGCACAAGAGCAGATGTGGGTCGCCGTCGGCGATAGCGTCTTTCGCGATCGATTCCGCATGGCCCGCCGCGCGGCCGAACTCGATGAGTCACCACAGCGCTTAGGCTCGCTGACACTGAATCCCGAGTTCGAACCGCCCCGCGGTGTCACCGCCGTTGATATCCATCTACAAACCGGCGGCTATGCGCTCGATCTCGGTGGTTACGACTGCTCGGCCGGCGCGTTGTACGAGGTGGGTGGCAATCTCTACGCCTTCGGCCAAGGCATCAGCCGGACGGATAGCAAGTCTGCCCACGTACAGCGTTTCATCGCAGAGCGCTTTCCGAGGCTGCAACCGCAACGCATCTTGGATATGGGTTGCTCGGCAGGCTCAGCGAGCGTGCCTTATGCACTCGCCTTTCCCGAGGCCGAGGTGCACGCGATCGATGTGGGTGCGGGCATGCTGCGCTATGCGCATGCGCGCGCCGAGGCACTCGGTGCGGCCGTGCACTTCCATCAAATGGATGTCGCAGCAACGAGCTTCCCCGATCATTACTTTGATCTGATCGTGTCGCACAACGTGATGCACGAGATTTCGGACGCGACACGACGCGGCATGTTCCGCGAGAGCCATCGCTTGCTGCGCTCGGGTGGCGTTTGCATCCATCAAGACGTACCACTGCGTTTCGGCAGCTTGTCGGAGTTCAAAAAATTCGAACTCTCCTGGGATACGCGGCACAACAACGAGCCGTACTGGGAGGTCTACGCGAACTGTGACCCGCAACCCGAACTCGAAGCGGCCGGTTTCGCCCACGATTGCATTCACGTCGGAAGCCTGTCGGCCGCAGCCGGCTCGCTACCGTGGTTCGTTGCCTGCGGATGGAATCTAGCATGAGTCTCGAGATTACCCGTCGTTTTGCCATCGTTGATACTGTCACGAGCCTGATCGATGGCGAACGTCTGCCTGCGCGATCCGGCACCCATCGAATTCCGGTCATCAATCCGACCGATGAGCAAGTGCTCTCGCATCTGCAAGAGGCCGATGCCGCCGAGGTCGACGCTGCGGTCGTATCGGCGCGCCGCGCATTCGATCAGGGACCGTGGCCCCGGATGGACATCACCGAGCGTAACGACATTCTCTATTCGATTCGCGATCACCTGCGCAAGCACGCCGAGGAGCTCGCTTACCTCGAGTGTCTGAACACGGGCCTGCCGCTCATCAGTGTGCGTCGCCACGTCGATCGCATGGCGCGTAACTTCGAGTTTTTCGCGGAGGTCGCCAGCACCACTCACGGCGAGACCTATACGCAGAGCAAAGGCTACGTGACCTACGTCACGCGTGAGCCGCGTGGCGTCGCCGGCTGCATCGCTCCGTGGAATGCACCCTTGTCGCTTGCCTCGATGCGCGTGGCGACCTGCATCCCCTTTGGCAACACGTGCGTGCTCAAGCCCTCCGAATACACACCGCTGTCGATGCTGCGTATGGTCGAGATCTTCCACGAGGCGGGTCTGCCGCGAGGCGTCGTCAACTTGGTCAATGGTCGCGGGCAGATCACCGGCGACGCACTCGTCAACCATCCGGGTATCGATATGATCGGCTTCACCGGTGGCACGGGCACCGGTCGCGCGATCGCCGCCACCGCCGGGCGCAACCTGAAGCCCGTGGCACTCGAGCTTGGCGGCAAGTCCGCCAATATCATCTGCGATACCGCCGATGTCGAACGCGCGCTCGATGGCGCCCTCTCCGGTATCTACGGCAATAACGGTCAAGCCTGTCTCGCCGGTTCACGCATTCTTTTGCAGCGTGGTATCGCCGATGCGTTCATCGAGCGTTTCGTGGCGCGTAGTCGAAAAATCAAGATCGGCGATCCGATGCTGCCCTCGACCGAGATCGGTCCGTTGGCCTTCGAGCAGCACATGCAGCGCGTCCTGTCGTACGTCGAGGTCGCCAAGTCCGATGGCGCGACGTTGTTGACGGGCGGGCGTCGCTCGAACGCGCACGAGCGGGGCTGGTTCATCGAACCGACGGCGGTCTTGGCGCCGCATAACGAGGCACGCGTCTGTCAGGAAGAAATCTTTGGTCCGTTTGCGAGCTTTCTCATCTTTGATACGGTCGAAGAAGCGGTTGCCATCGCCAACGCCTCGAAGTTCGGTCTCGTGAGCTATGTCTGGACGGAAGACCTATCGACGGCGATGCGCTGTGCGCGCGATATTCGCGCTGGCACGGTGTGGGTCAACACGGCCATGATCCGCGATCTGCGGGCGCCCTTCGGCGGCTACAAAGAATCGGGCATCGGTCGCGATGGACCGCAGGCGAGCCTCGAGTTCTTCACCGAACTGAAGGCCACCATCATCCCGATCGATCCGGTCAAAGGGCACCGCTACGGCGCCGCTTGAGACCCGGAAAGCGATTGGAAATCCCGACCGAGCCACCTTTGATGTTCTGGATGAAATTGACGAGAACGCCGTTGGGATCGCGCAGCGTCATCTCCTTCGAGAGCACACCGTGGGCTGCGATCTCGAGCAGCGTCGGCGGACAGAGCACGGGCAAGCGCAGTGCGCGCGCGCCACGATAGATGCGATCGACATCAGGACTGTGGAAGACGAGACACGCTTCGCCTTGGTTGGCGCGGCTCGGGTCACGATGCCGATCGATCGGGGGTGAGGGCCGCTTGAGTTCGAACAAGCCCACCATGCCCCAATCAACGTCCTCCGATTGCAGGATGATCCAACGCGTGGTGCACGGTGGCGCGCCGAGCAATTGGTACAACTCGGGCAGTTCCTTGCCCGCTTCGCCTGAAATCCAGACTCTGAGTCCGAGCAGATCGCGCCAAAAGCGCAGACTGCGCTCCATGTTCTTCACGATGATGGCCGTTCGCTTCAGCGGCGTGACGAGCGGAACTCGAGAACGACGAACTTGTTTCATGACCCTCTCCTGCAGGATGAACCCATGATAGATCTGCACACGGTAGCCACCGCCAATGGCTACAAAGCCTCGATCATGCTCGAGGAAGTTGGCCTACCTTACACGGTCCGTGAATACGATCTCGTCAAGGGCGAGAACTTCACAGCCGAGTTTCTGAGCCTGAACCCGGTGGGACGACTGCCGGCCATCGTGGATCACGACGTCCAAGAAGATACGGGCGGCGAACCGCTCTGCGTCTATGGCTCAGCCGCGATCCTGCTGTATCTCGCCGAAAAAACCGACCGGTTGTTGCCGCGCACGACGCGCGCTCGCGCCAAGACCATCGAGTGGGTGGGCATCGTCTCGGGCGATGTCGGCCCGGCCTACAGCGGCCAGTTCGTCTTCAACATCGTGGCACCGGAAAAAATTCCGTACGCCATCGAATTTTACAACCGGCTTTGTCTGCGCATGATCGCCACGCTGGAGCAGCAACTTGCGAAGACCCGCTACCTCGTGGGCGATGAGTACACCATCGCCGACATCATCGCTTATCCCGTTGCGGCGGTGTCGATGCTACGTTTCCCCGGCAACCTCGATGCGCACCCGAACCTCGCGCGCTGGGCCACCGAAATCGGCGCTCGTCCGGCGGTGCAACGCGGCTTGAAGGTGCCGCGCTGAGGCGACATCTGCCACTCACCACGACATTATTCGATCGTCGGTTTCGCCAGACCGACGAAAGCCGCGACCAACAACAGCAACCAAATCGCGAGAATGAAGGGTCGCGTCCGATCGAAGCCACGCACGAGTTCGGCTTCGAGCTCAGGCGAGGAACCCTCGCTGAGGATCTTGCGCAGTGCCGGCCCAATCGGCTTGCCGCGCAAGCGGATCATGATGCCGCAGAACACCAACACGCCAAACAGCGCGACCTTGATCGATATCCAGTCGGTCACGAGCGGCCCCCGACCCGCGAGGCCTGTGGCACCCGTCAAGAGAAGGATCGCCACGAGCGCGAAGCGCCACACGAGATCGATGCTGCGCAAGCGCTCGGCGAGCGGCGTACCTTGGTGATGGTGGATGGCCCACACGAACCACAACCAGCCGACACCGATGAGCCAAGTCACCAGCGCCGCTGACGCCGACCAGGCGATCACACCGGACGCGACGCCGAGTGTCGTGCCAACAGGCAGCATCAGCACCAGCGAGTAGCGTGGTAACTGATCGACCCAGCCCATGATGCGTAGCGCGGTTCGGCGCGCCTCGAGCGTGAGCGTCGTGTCTTGCACATAGCGTGCAGAGTAGAAAACACCGATATCGGCGCCTAGCCAATACACGAACAACAACAAGTGCAACAACACCAAGAGCGCGTAGATCTCGCCGGACATGATCGAGTAATCCCCCTGCACATTTCGTAGAATCGAGCACATGGACCATACCATCTGGGTCTTTCTCCATGTGATGCTGCTCGTCTACTGGTTGGGCGGAGATCTCGGCGTCCTCTTGTTGGCCAAGGCAGCCAAGCGACCCGATCTGTCGTTTGCGGAGCGCGCCTTCGCGCTGCAGATGGCGGTGCGGATCGATCTGATACCGCGCCTGTGCTTCACCTTGATGTTCCCGGTCGGCTTGCAACTCACCGCCTCCGGTGGATTCGCGGTCATTCCCAACTGGGCCTTGATGCTCACTTGGTTGGCGAGCGCTGCATGGATCGTGCTGTTGCTTGCCATCGGTCGAGCCGAGGGCACTCCGCGGGCCGCCACACTCAATCGACTGCATCTCGCCTGGCAAGCGCTGCTGCTGCTCGGTTTTGGCAGCTTGGGCGTTTTTGCACTGATGGGCCTTGGCCCGTTGCCCGGCGGTTGGTACGGGCTCAAGATCGCGCTCTTCGCGCTGATCTTCGCGATGGGCATCGGAATCGATATCGCGTTTCGTCCCATCGGCCCGGCGTTCATGCGTCTGGCTGCCGAAGGGAGTCAGCCGGATATCGAGCAAGCGATCAGCCGCGCCGTCGATGGAGCGATTCGTTACGTGCTCGGTTTGTACGCGCTGCTCATCGCCATCACCTTCATCGGTATCACGAAATTAATTTTTTAACACGAGATCCCAAGGAACTGCCATGCCCATTGCACGCATCAACGACCACGATATGTATTACGAAGTCCTCGGCCAAGGCGCGCCGGTGTTGTGCATGGGCGGCTGGGGCACCTTCTGTCGTGACAACCACCACCACTTGGCCCGCGGGTTGACCGATCGCTATCAAGTGATCCTGTTCGACTACCGCGGCATCGGCGAATCGAGCGACGATCTCACACGACCCTCGACGATGGGGCTGCATGCCGATGATGCGATCGGTTTACTCGACCACTTGGGTCTCAAGCAGGTGCATCTGGTCGGTCTGGTCGGCATGGGCGCCTGCGTTGCCCAAGAAATCGCCATCAAGCGCCCCGATCTCGCGCGCAGCATGCTCAACACCGGCGCGTGGTGCGAGGTCGACGATTTTCTGCGCGATCAGCTCGACATGTTCCGCGAGATCCACCGCGACGCGGGCTTCTTCGCCTTCCAGAAGGTGGTGACGCTGTTGTCTTTCACGCCCGAGTACTACAACGCGAATCACGCCAAGCTGCTCGGTCCGCAAGGCGGCTGGAAAGAGTTGAACGGGCGTTTCGCCGCGCACTCACGCCTGGTCGAAGCTTGTGTGAACTTCGAATCGCGCAGTCGGCTCGGTCAGGTCAAATGCCCGACGCTGGTGATTCACGCCGCACTCGATGTCGTGACGAGCCCGCGTACGACGGTTCCGATCGAAAAGGCGATCCCGGGCGCCATCGGTGAAACCTGGGATGATCTGGCCCATGTGGTCGCAGGCAAAGAGCAGAAAATCCGCTTCTGCAATCGTCTGTTCGACTGGCTCGACACCCACTGACCATGTTCGGCGCACTGCAACCGATGACTCGGCTGCTGTTGATCGCGAATGTCGCGATCTTCGCTGCGCAGTGGTTCGCGCCAGCGTTGATCGACGTCTTCGCGCTGTGGCCGATCGGCAGCGGGTTCCAGCCGTGGCAGATCGTGAGCTACGCGTTCTTACATGGCGGCCTCGCACACATCGGCTTCAACATGATCGGCCTACTGAGCTTCGGCAACGAGCTCGAGGCGTGGTGGGGACCGAAGCGCTTTTTGCAGTTCTATCTCGCGAGCGTGATAGCCGCCGCGTTGCTGCAACTGGTCGTGACCATGTCGCTCGGCCAGATCGCGCCGACCGTCGGCGCCTCGGGTGGCATCTTCGGCTTGCTGCTAGGCTTCGCGATGATGTTTCCGCGTCGCAAGATCGTGCCTTTGATACCACCGATCCCGATGCCCGCGTGGGTCTTCGTCACGCTATACGGCGCGCTCGAGCTTTATTTGGGCGTGACCGGCACGGCGAGCGGCATCGCGCACTTTGCACATCTCGGCGGCATGATCGGCGGTTGGTTCATGCTACGACGCTGGCGAGCGCAGAGCGCCTAGTCAGTTTTCGCTGCGCCACAGATCGATCTGTTGCCACCGATTGCTGCGCCAGCGTCGATACATCACAACGCCGAGCACCATCGCGTAACCCATCAAGGCGAGCCATCCTCCGAGCGCACCGAGTCCCGCCTGCGGCAGCCCGGGAATCCACGCCTGCGCCGCGTCAAAAATCAGCGTGTGCGCGAGCGGCACGAAGAAGCCCCAGGACAATACCAACGCCGTCAGCGCGGGAACGCGGGTGTCGCCAGCCGCTCGCAGACAAAAGCTGGAGCCGAAATACAGCCCGTCGAAGAGCTGATACGCCGCAGCCGGTATCAACAAAACCAGCGCCGTCGACACCACCAAGGGCGCGCTGGCATCGCCGCTGGCGACGAACCACGGCAACAACCAAGGGCCGATCAACAGCAGCAGCATCGCCACGCCAAACATGAAGCCCGAACAACTGCGCGCGATCACCGTGCCGACGTGCGCTGCCCACTCGCGGTTACCCGCGCCGATCGCCTGCCCCGTGACCGTGGTGCCTGCCGTCGCTAACCCGAGCGCGGGCATGTAAGCCAGTGAGGTCAGCATCATGACGATCTGCGTCGCCGCGGCACCCACATTACCAACTTGGGTGACCATCAACTGCATCAAGGCCACGCCGAGCACATCGGCGCCATACATGACACCGATCGGCAAACCGACCGCGAGTTGCCGGCGCACCATGTGCCACCGAGGTCGCCACGTCAGACGGGTGCGGTAACGGGCCGCAAGCTTCGGCCCCAGCATGATCGAGAGCCCTGCGATCAAGCCACACAACTGAGCGACGTTGGTGCCCCAAGCGGCGCCCGCCATGCCCCAACCCAACTCGAACATGAAGAATTCATTGGCGGGTACATTCGCCACCGTCGTGACCAGCGCGACGGCCAAAGTCGCCCGGGTCTGTCCGATGCCGTTGAAGAAACTCATCAGGCCCCAGCTCATCGCGCCTAAGAATGCGCCGGCGATACGCGGCTCCCAATAATCGATGGCCGAGAGGCGCAGGCTCTCCTCGAGGCGGAACCACGCCAGCACACCATCGCCGAGGTAAGCCGCGAGGAGAAAGAGCGGAATGGCGACGATCGAGCCCCACAAGCCATTCCAGGCTGACTGCGATGCTCTGATCCGACGACCCGCCCCGTCCGCTTGCGATACGAACGACTGGGAGGCGAGTCCAACGCCACCGAGCACGAGGATCACGCAAGTCATCAGCCAGTAGATGGCGCCGATCGCAGCGACGGCATCCGTCGAGAGACGGCCGATGAACCAGACGTCGGTGAGATTGAGCACCGCTTGAATGGCATTGGTGATCATCAGGGGCGCTGCAATGATGAGCAGCGCGCGCCAGTCGACACGGCGCCGCCCGGCAGCATCCAGTCGCGCTGCCGGCAAAGTCTCCTGCGCGGGATTCATCGATCGTGGGTTCCGCTTTCGCGCTCGTGTCGACCGAACACGCCACCGAGCCAAACGGCGACGACCAACATGATGAGACTCACACCACTCAACACCCAAGAGACTCCGACGAGACCGAGCCCCGCGACGAGCGGATAGGCCAGTTGACTGATGCTGTCACCCCCACGTTGCAGCAAGGTGTCGATCAGGCTCTTGCTCTTGAATTTGCTCTCGGGGTTGAGCACCGTGAAGAGCATCTCGCGCGTTGGCTTGAACATGCCGTAATCGATCGCCCGACGAAACACCTGCGTGGCGATGAGCACGGCACCGATCGGCATGAGCGCCAGCAGCACCAATGATCCAATCAACATCATCGGCACGAGACCGAGCGCGATGCGCAAGCCACCCTTGGCAGCAACCCAACCCACTACGCCACCCTGAAAGATCAGCGCCAACACACTGACCGCAAGATCGATGCGCGCGAACAAAGCAGCCCGATCGGCGAGCGTCGTGTATTCCGCTTCCACGTACTTCGCCTGCTCTTGGTACATGAATCCGCCCAAGATTTGACCACCGATGATCAAGCCGGCGATGGCCAGCAGATAGGGCGAGGTCACGAGGCGCTTCAGATCGTCGATGGCGCGTCCACCCACGGGCATCGCCAGGCGCACATCGGGATCAACTCCGGCGCCGTCGGTTTGCGCTTCGAGTTGCTGCGCGCGGCGTCCAAGCACGATCGCAAGCGCGATGAAGCAGCACGCGACTAAGATGGTCGTCGTCGGACCGATGCTCTGCACGAATAGCGCGTTGAAGAGCGGTCCGGCTATCGCACCGGCACTGCCGCCGGCGGCGATGAAGCCGAACAAACGCTTCGCTGCATCCGATCTCCAAGCATCGACCATCACGCTCCAGAAGACCGACACGATGAAGAGGTTGAGCGAGGTCACCGCGACGAAATACACCGCTGCGAGCGTCTTGTTGCCCGGTTGTCCCGACATACCGAGAGCCAGCGTCGCAAACAGCACCACCACGCTGGCATAGATCACCGGGAACAACTGGCGGCGCGGCAAACGAGCGACGAGATACCAATAGAGCGGAAGCACTGCCATCATCACGAAAAAGGTGATGTAGAAGAGCGTCGCGATATAGTCGCGCCCCACTTCGAGCGCGAAGGCTTCGCGCAGACTGCGCAGCATGTAATAGCCCGCAAGCAGCAAAAAATAGGCCCCCGCCGCCGCGAACAACGCTCGGCCTTCGCCGGGCGCCACCAACCAGCGCAACCGAGTCGTCGTGCCGGCGGTGGCTGTGGTCATCGACTCAGCTCGTCGATCACGAGGCGCTTGAGACCATCTCGTCCCACTTGGTAGGCGATGTTACCGATCGGGTCACCCGCGCGCGGCGTCGCGACGCCGTCTTTGGACCACTTGGCCGAGACCTCGACAGATTGTCCTGCTTGAATGGCGAGGCCGGGGACCATGCTGTCGCGCGCCGTCAACTCGAGTGTGACCGGCAAGTCGACCGAGACGCGCTTGACGGCGAGCGGTGGACCCGGCTGGCCCGGGGCACGCACGAAGACGAACAACACGCCACCCCGCTCGAGACGCGGTTTCATGGCCGCCGAAACCGACACCTCAACCTGCACGCGGGCGGCACCGCCCGCTCCCGGATCGGTAGACGGAGCGGCGGCAGCGACGGCGACGGGTGTCGTGCCGGAGTTGCCGGCAGCCGCAGCAGCTGACGACACTGGCGCAGCCTTCAAACTCGCCACCTGCTGCTCGAGGATGCCGCGTACGTCGGGCGGCGGTGACATCGCGAGCATGGTTTCGAAGCGTTGGATGGCCAAAGCCACCTCGCCGCGCTTTTGCGCTGCGACCGCCGCGAAGAACAAGGCCTTTTCCGATTGCGGCGCGAGTACGAGCGCCATCTCGAACAAACGCCCGGAACGCTCGTCGACTTCACCATCGGCTTGCAACACCATCGCTTCGGCCATGCCAAGCAAGGCTTCGGGATTGCGACCCTCCTCGAGACGATCAGCGCGTCGGAAGGCCCGTTGTGCGAGCGGGTACTGGCCGATCGCCAACTGCGATCGCCCGAGCATCATCCAACCTTCGACATCATCCGGGTTCTTTTCCAGACGTCTGGCGAGACGCCCCACCATGGCCGACTGTTCGGCCGCCTCGGCTGCCTGCGTTCGATCCCAGTTCGACCATTCGCGATACAACAACAGGCTCGTCAGCACCACGGCGACGGCAACGACCGCAGCAACACCGCGCTGGGTTCGCTCACGCACCAGCGGCCAAACGAGTGCAGCGATCGACGCCGCCAAAAGTACCACCGCGCCGATCCAGAATAGCGTCACCGCCCAACCCCCTCGTTCTCGTTATCTTCGGCCTGATCGACCATCGCTGCGCGTTGTCGCACGATGCGCACGGCCACGAACAAGCCAAACGCCAGCAGCAAGGCCGGTGTCAACCACAGCCAGGCTGTGCGCCAAGACCAGCGCGGTCGAAACAGGATGAAATCGCCGTAGCGTGCACTCAAATGATCGCGGATTTCCGCATCGGACTTGCCGGCTTCGAGCAACTCGCGAACCTCGCGACGAAGATCGCCCGCCAGACCCACGGGAGAATCGGCGATCGATTGGTTCTGGCACTGCATGCAACGCAACTCGTGAGTCAGACTGCGATAGCGCTCTTGCAAGACGGGATCCGCCAACTCGATCGGATCGATGGCGAAGACCAACGTCATCGACAAACCGAGCAACAGGCTCCAGAGCACCGCCGCAAAGCGCGGCCGACCGATACTCATTTGACACCTCGGATACGCGGCAAGAACTCGTTCTGCCACGCCAACGGATGCAGAGCGCCCACATGCTTGTAGCGCACGATGCCCGCGGCATCGATCAAAAACGTCTCGGGCGCGCCATAGACACCCCAGTCGATCGCAATACGACCCTCGCGATCCGCCGGGATGACGGAATAGGGGTTACCGAGCTGCTCCAACCATTGTTGAGCCGCCGCAGGATCGTCTTTCCAGTTGAGCCCGACGATCGGGATCTCGCCGGCGCCGGCGATCTCGAGGAGCATGTCGTGCTCGCGGCGACACTCCGCGCACCAAGTTCCCCAAACGTTCAGGAGATACCAACGCCCCCGCAGGGACTCGTTCGCAAACGTCTCGGCCGAGCCGAGCACGGGCAACTCGAACTGCGGGGCGGGCTTGTCGATCAATGGTGAGGCGATCACCGATTTATTCGGTGCACGCTGGATGCCGACAAACAACAACGCGACCAGCGCGGCAAAGATGCCGGCGGGCAGCAGAAACCGATTCATGCCGCCTCACCACGCTTACGATAACGACGATCGAGCGTGGCGATGATGCCGCCGATCGCCATCAACAGCGCGGCCAGCCAAACGTAGTTGATCAGCGGACGAACCTGCGCTCGCACGCTCCAACGCCCAGCGCCGAGATCCTCGCCCAGAGCGGCGAACACGTCGCGCGACCACTGCATGTCGATGCCAGCTTCCGTCATCTGCTGACGTTGCACCCAATAATTGCGTTTCTCCGGATGCAAGACGCTGATCGGTTCGCCGCGCTCACTGACGGCAACTTCACCACGCAACGCGTCGTAGTTCGGACCCTCGACGAACTCGAGTGAACGCAATTCGTATTTGAATTCACCGACCGTACCTGACTCACCGACGGCCAGCGCGATATCACGCTCGCGCGTGTAACTCTCGACGGCCGTCACCGAGATGACGAAAAAGCCCAGCGAGGCATGTGCGATCGTCATACCGATGATGGCCGGCGTCATCGACAGGCGACGACGCCAGCGATCGATCGGGTCTACCAAGGCGGAGAACAGCAGCCAACCGCCGACCAGAAAGCCGATCGGTGTGAGCACCTTCGCGCCCTCCCAAACGGCAAAAATCAACACGGCGGTGAGCAAGGCGGCGGCCAGCAGCGCAATCAAAATGCCGGTACGACGCTCGCGCAAGCGCCCCTTCTTCCACAGCGAGTGGCTACCGACGGCCGAGAGTGCGATCAGAGGCAAGGTCGGTAACAGAAACACGGGGTCAAAATATTGCCGGCCCACCGAGAGCGTGCCAAGGCCGAGCGAGTCGGCGATCAACGGCGCCATCGTGCCCGCGAACACGGCTGCCGTGGCTACCACGAGCAGGATGTTGTTGAACAGCAAGAACGACTCACGTGAGGTGAACTCGAAACCTGCATTGCTCTTGAGCACGGGCGCACGCCAAGCGTAGAGCGTCAACGCACCACCGATGATGATGACGAGAAAGGCGAGAATGAACAGCCCGCGCGTCGGATCGGCGGCGAAAGAATGCACCGACACCAACACACCCGACCGAACCAGGAAGGTGCCGAGCAACGAGAGAGAAAACGCCAAGATCGCGAGCAACAAAGTCCAGCTCTTGAA
Organism: Klebsiella pneumoniae; assembly: GCA_945873095.1. Taxonomy (GTDB): domain Bacteria; phylum Pseudomonadota; class Gammaproteobacteria; order Steroidobacterales; family Steroidobacteraceae; genus UBA964. The sequence goes on from CAMCBU010000001.1 coordinate 87,597, forward strand.
GAGCCCGCGCTTCTCGGTGACTGCCAATGAATGGATCAAGGCCGTGCCGATCAACCAGGGCATGAAAGACGCGTTCTCCACCGGATCCCAGAACCAGTAGCCGCCCCAGCCGAGCTCGTAATACGCCCACCAACTGCCAAGGCCGATGCCCACGGTCAGAAATGCCCACGCGATCGTCGTCCAAGGCCGCATCCATCTTGCCCATTGCTGATCGAGCTTGCCCTCGATCATCGCTGCGCAGGCGAAGGCGAATGCCACGGCGAAGCCGACATAGCCGGCGTACAACATGGGTGGATGCGCAGCGAGCGCAGGATCCTGCAGCAAAGGGTTGAGATCACGCCCGTCGGGTGGCGCTGGCCACAGTCGCTCGAACGGATTCGACGTCGCGAGCGTGAACAGCAGGAAGCCCACCGAAATTAGACCCATCACACCGAGCACGCGGGCTGCGAACTCAACCGGCAGGGAGCGCGAGAGCAGCGCGACCGCGAGCGCCCATCCCACCAAAATCCACGCCCAGAGCAATAGCGAGCCTTCGTGTGCGCCCCATACCGCCGAGACCCGATACAGCAGTGGCAGCGCCGAATTCGAATTCGAAGCGACGTAGAGCACCGAGAAATCGTTTTGGACGAAAGCGTAGACGAGCGCGGCGAGCGCCAAACTCGTCAGGGCGAACTGCGCGTAAACCGCCGGTCTGACCGCAGCCATCCAACTGGCCTGCCCCTTCGCGGGCCCCACCAGACCAAAGAAAGACTGCGAGAGCGCCGCAAGCAAGGCGAGCACCAGCGCAAAGTGTCCAAGTTCAACGATCACGTTCGACCTCAGGTTTCCGGTTTGGCTTTGCGCGGGTCGGGATCGACCGGCATCACGCCGCCATGCTTGCTCTTGATGGCTTTGGCCACCTCGGGCGGCATGTAGTTCTCATCGTGTTTGGCGAGGATCTCATCGGCGACGAAAATTCCGTCATTACCGAGGCGGCCATGAGCGACGACGCCTTGATTCTCGCGAAAGAGATCCGGGAGGACACCCGTGTAAACCACTCGCACGTCGCGCTCGAAATCCGTCACCACGAAACTCATGTCGAGGCTACCCGCTTCGCGCTCGACCGTACCCGGTCGCACCATGCCGCCCAAGCGAAAGCGCTTATCGATCGGCGCCTCGCCCGCAGCCACCTGCGAAGGATCAAAGAAAAACATCACATTTTCGCGAAACGCGCTCAGTGCGAGCAAGCCCGCCACCGACACGCCCGCCAGAATGCCGACCACCAGAGCGATCCGACGTTGGCGAGGCGTCATGTTTGCGTCTCCGACGAGTCATCACCCTCGAGTCGACGCAACGCCGCAGCCCGTGCGCTCGCATGAGCTTGCCGCGCGATGACCACATTGGCCACGATGGCCACGAGGGTGATCAGATAGGACGGCCAAAGAAAAGCCGCATATCCGTCCATGGCGAAAAACTCACTCATCGCAAAGCCTCTCGTAGCCAACTCGCGCTGCGCTCGCGCCGCAGGATTTCCGCCCGCAGACGCACCAACATCACCGCCGCGAAGTAGAGCGTGAAACCCAGAAACATCAGCAACAACGGCACCAACATCTCCATCGGCATGGACGGCTTCTCCATCTTCATCACCGACGGTGCCTGGTGGATCGAGTTCCACCACTCGACCGAATAACGAATGATGGGGATGTTCACCACGCCGACGAGCGCGAGCACCGCGCTCGCCCGATCGGCACGACCGAGATCATCGATTCCGGCGCGTAACCCGATGAAGCCCAAATACAGAAACAGCAATACCAACTGCGCCGTGAGTCGGGGATCCCACACCCAGTAGGTGCCCCACATCGGCTTGCCCCACAGCATGCCCGTGACGAGGGAGACGACGGTGAACCAAGCGCCGATGCCAGCACAACTCGCTGCGGCCGCGTGCGCGACCTTCATGCGCCAGATCAGCCCGATGCCAGCGGCAGTCGCCATCACGGCGTAAATCATCACCGACAACCAAGCGGACGGCGCGTGCACGTAAATGATGCGGAAGCCTTCGCCCTGTTGATAATCGGGCGGCGCGAGCACCAGTCCGCCATACAGCGCGGCGAGGATCGCCAGCGCGGCGGGCCAAGCGAACCACGGTGTCAGCAAACCCGCGAGACGGTACACGTGCGGCGGCGATCCGAAGCGATGAAACCAAGCCCAGTTCGTCCCCATCCCCTTACTCCAATCCCTATTCCAAACCGATACGCACGGCCGCTGCAGCGGCCAACGGCGCCAGGGTCAAACCGAGCACCGCCAGCGAACCGAGAAGATACAGCGCTCCTGTCGGACTGTCGCCGACGATCGCAAGTTCCGTCGCCCGCGCACCGAACACCAACACCGGGACGGCCAGCGGCAAGGTCAGTAGCGACAAGAGCACGCCACCTCGACGCACCCCGAGTGTCAAGCCCGCGCCGATCGAGCCCAACAGGCTGAGCGTCCAAGTGCCGAGCGCCAAAGCGCCCATCACGCCGGTTGCGGCCGTCAACGGCACGCCGAGCGCCACCCCGAGCCACGGCGCCATCAGGGTGAGCGGCAAACCCGTCAGCAGCCAATGCGCGATCGTTTTGGCCAGCAGCAGCCACGTGAGCGATTGCCCGGAGAGCACGTATTGTTCGAGCGTGCCGTCGCTCGCATCCTCGCGAAAAAGATGCTCGAGCGCGAGTAACGACGCCAGCAACGCACCGACCCACAGCACGCCGGGGGCAATCGCACGCAACTTCGCGAGCTCAGGCGTGTAGCCCAATGGGAACATAGCGGTGACCACGGCAAAGAAAGCCAGCGGCTGCAACACCTGGGCAGGGCGACGGACGGCAAGCAACCACTCCCGCTGCAACACGATGCGCGCGGCCTGCCAGCTGCCGGCTGCCTTGCTCGACGTCATGACTGCGCGCTGCCGAGCGCTAGCGAATCGCAGCGCGAGGGATCCAAGCCCAACGGCTGATGGGTCGCTGCGAGCAGCATGCCGCCGCCGGCCAAGTGACCGCTCAGCGCCGTTTGTACGAGGGCTTCGCCGGCACGGTCGAGATTCGTGATCGGCTCGTCGAGCACCCAGAGCGTTGCGCCCATCAACCCGAGCGCGGCAAAGGCGATGCGCCGGCGCTGCCCAGCCGATAGCGTTCGAACCGCACGATCGGCGAACGACCTTGCCTGCATCTCACCGAGCGCGGCCTCGATCTCGCGTTGATCGACGATACGACGCAGACCGACCAGTCCGTGCAGATTCTCACGCCCGGTTAGGTCCAGCTTGAGCGGCGCCTCGTGACCGAGATAGGCGAGCTCCGCGTGGTAGTACGGGTCGCGGAACGAGCGTACCTCCGCGCGCCAGCACAACTCGCCGTCTTCTGGTGCGACCAGCCCGCACAGCGTGCGCAGCAACGTCGTCTTGCCGGCCCCGTTCGGTCCGGTCACGACGAGCGCACGTCCGGCGCCGAGTTCGAACGACACTCGAGAGAGGATGGCTCGCTCGCCGCGGTAGACAGTCAGGTTTTTGACGACGAGTGGTGACATGACAAGCTGTGGTGCCCCGGGCCGGAATCGAACCGGCACGGCCTTGCGGCCAACGGATTTTAAGTCCGTTGCGTCTACCAGTTCCGCCACCGGGGCCGCCAAAAGGAGGCTGTGTAAGACTACCATGTCGGCGCTGACACCGGAGACCCGAGGCCCACACCATGACCACTGCCCTACGCGCGCTAATCTGGCTATCCGCACTCGCGCTCACAGCCTGCACCACCTCGCCGATCCAATCGACGCCCGCGATCGCCGACGACGCGGCGACACGTCAACTGGATAGCGGCGTCATTCGGGGTTTTTCCAATGCAGCCGGTGGCCACACTTGGCTCGGCATCCCCTACGCGGCACCGCCCGTGGGCGAGCGCCGCTGGCGCGCGCCGCGCGCGCCAGCGAACTGGGCCGGACGACGTGACGCACTGCGCGCAGGCTCACCGTGCATCCAATACGGCTCACCCTTGGGTGGTGTCGGCGCTGCCGGAACGCGGCAAGGTGCCGAAGATTGCCTGTATCTCAACGTGTACTCGCCGCGCCTAGACCCGAGCGCCGCGCGTGGTGCGCGCTTGCCGGTGATGGTGTGGATCCACGGCGGCGGCAACACCGTTGGTCACGCCGCGTTTTGGGACGGAAGTGTTCTCGCGCAACGTGAGAATGCGATCGTCGTGATGATCAACTATCGCTTGGGCCCGTTCGGCTGGTTCAGACCGCCCGCGCAAGAGGCGGACACGCCAGAAGATCGCTCGGGGAATTACGGCACTCTCGATACCATCGAAGCGCTGCGGTGGGTCGCGCGTAACGCTCCGGCTTTTGGGGGTGATCCAGAGAACGTCACAGTGTTCGGTGAATCAGCCGGCGGCACCAACGCACTCGCGCTGCTGATTGCGCCGCAAGCACGCGGTCTTTTCCACCGCATGATCATCCAGAGCTTGGGTTTCGGCTTCGCCCGTCAGGATGAACCGGCGGCCTTGCGCGCAACCGAGCGCGCCCTGCTCGTGGCCTTGCAGCGCGCCGGACGCGCCGCCGATGCCGACAGCGCCGCACGGGTCGCGGCAGCGCTGTCGAGTGCCGAGCGAGCGTCGTTGCTCCGCGAGCTCGACCCGTGGGAGCTGTATTCGACTTACGAGCGCGCCGCCAGCGAATGGGACCGTATCCCCACCGTCTTCCAAGACGGCTACGTACTGCGCAGCGGCCCGATCACCGACCTGCTTGCCGATCCCAGCCAGCATCACGATGTGCCGGTGATCCTCGGGACCAATCGTGACGAGCCGAAGATCTTCATGGCTTTTGATCCGCGCCACGTTCGCACTGCGCTCGGCCTGCCGATCTCTTTGAGAGATCCCGAGCGTTACGACCGGGAAGCCCGCTATCGATCGCTGCTATGGAAAGCCGACAGTGTCGACTCGTTGGCCGAGGTCCTGGCGCGTCACGGCGCACCCGCCTGGGGTTATCGCTGGGACTGGGACGAGCAAGGGCGCGCCTTCGGCTTCGTCGATATCTCACGCATCGTGGGCGCCGCTCACGGACTCGAGATCTCCTTCGTGCTCGGCCAGTTCGACGTGGGTCCGCAGAGCGAGCTGCTGTTCCATACCGACAATGCAGCGCCTCGTCTGCACTTGAGCGAGCGAATGATGGGCTATTGGGCCGAGTTCGCGCGACGCGGCGACCCCGCTTCGGGCGGTCGTCCCGATGGGACCGCGTGGCTGCCGTGGCCCACCGCTGCAGCAACAGAGGGTCAACCGCGTGATCGCCTGTTGATTTTCGACACGCCCATCGACGGCGGCATTCGGATGGCGGATGCCCGCATCGATCGTGCTACCGTCGTGCAATTGATGGAAAGCGAGATCGCTGTCGCGGCCGACCGATGCGAGGCGTTTCGCGCCACGTTCCGCAATCGTGTGGACGAGTGGGCGGATCGGGTGTGGCTCGACTTTAGCCGCCGCTCGAACTGCTCCGGAGCGCGCGTACTCGATAGATGACCCCGGCATAGTCGTCCGACACGTAGATCGCGCCGTCGTCGCCTTCGACGACGTCGACGGGTCGCCCGATCAAACCCTCGGCATCGCGAAAACCGGCGAGAAACGGGCGCTCGGAGATGCGTCCGTTCGCATCGAAATCGAGCGCAACGACCGCATATCCGGCTGGCGTGCTGCGATTCCACGATCCATGCAAAGCCACCAGCGCCGTGCGAGCGTAAGCAGGCGGTCGTGCCGGATGGCGCAGGAAGCGCATGCCGAGCGGGGCGGTGTGCGCGCCGAATTCGTGGGCCGGTGCAATCGCGCGCGCGACGCGCGGATCCGGCGTCGCACCGTACTCGGGATCGACAAGGTCGCGCCCGTGCCGAAACGGCCACCCATAAAACCCACCGGGCACGATGCGATTGAGTTCATCGGGCGGCAAGTCATCACCGAGTAGATCGCGGCCGTTTTCGGTGGCGTACAAACTTTGATCCCAAGGCGCCCAATCGAAGCTGTAGGGGTTGCGAGTCCCGCCGGCCAGCACTTCGCCCTCGCCAAATTCGCCGCCCTCGCCGCCCTCGCGCGGCCAACGCATCAAGGTCGCGCGCCGCGAATCGGCCTCGATGCAGACGTTGCAGGTCGAGCCTTGCCCGAGATACAGCGCGCCATCTGGACCGATGCGGACGGTCTTGCGCCAATGGATACCATCGGCCGTCAGCCCGGCAACCACGACTTCCCGCGCACCCGTGACGGTCGCGGACTGCGAGTCGAAGGGAATCCGAAAAATCTGGGTCGCCTCGGCGACGTAGAGATAGCCCTCGCTTAGGTCGAGGCCGTTGGGTCGATCGAGCCCGCTGAACAACACGCGCCGCCCATCGGAGCGCCCATCACCATCACGATCGGGCTCGAGCGCCGTCACCAGTCCGCCGCGGGGTTGCGAGAGCAAGATCTGGCCACCCGCTGCGACCACCATGAGCCGCGCACTCGGCAAATCGCTCGCGTAAATCCCGACCTCGAATCCCGGTGCCGCGCGCAACTGACTTGCCACCACCGCCGCGCTCGGCGCCGCAACGCTCTCCCCGCGCAGCATGCGCCACAGCATGAGGCGATCCGAGATCGCGATACCGCCTAAGAAAAACAGCCAAACGAAGCCCGCCACGGCGAACGCAGCGAGTGCTGCGGCGGTGCGCAACAACCAGCGCAGCCAGGGGGGTCGGGATGTGCTCATACGGCCCGAGTATCCCAGAGCGCCGGTCCCGCGGGTAGAATCACCGGATGAAATACGCCAGTGCCGCCCTGTTCGGGCTCTTCCTGACCGTTGCATTCACACCTGCCGACGCCAGCAATGGCAAGGGCATTCCAGGGGATGCAGACCTGCGCTTTGCGCAACTCGAGACCTTGTTGCCGACCGCGGGTACGACTCGCACGGCCTCGGGTGCTCCGGGAGCCCAATACTGGCAGCAACGGGCGGACTATCGCATCAAAGTCACGCTCGATGAGAAGCGCCACCGACTCGTCGCTTCCCAAAGCATCACCTACATGAATCGCTCGCCCGATACGCTCGCGTATGTCTGGCTGCAGCTCGATCAAAATATTTTCAAGGATGACTCGATCGCGCGTCGCTCGGAGGTCGCTGCCAACTCGGGCACGCGCCGCGATAGCGTTGGCAAGGGCGATAGCCTGAGCTTTGCGGCGATGCGCCGTCATCAGGCTTTCCAAGATCGCAAGTACGGCTACGAGATCGGTGCGGTGCGCGACGCCGCCGGTCGCACCCTGAGCACGACGGTCAACGACACCATGATGCGCATCGATCTGCCGCAGCCGCTGCGCCCCGGTACCAGCATCGAGATTCGCTTCGACTGGGAGTCGAACATCGTCAATGAGGCGGCGATCGGTGCTCGCGGCGGCTACGAGTATTTTGAAGACAGCGACACCTATCAATATTTCCTCGCGCAATGGTTCCCGCGCCTCGTCGCCTACACCGACTACACGGGTTGGCAGCACAAACAATTCTTGGGCCGCGGCGAGTTCACTCTCGAGTTCGGTGACTACGACATCGAACTGACGGTCCCCGCCGATCACATCGTCGCCTCAACAGGCGAGTTGCAGAATGCCGATGCCATTCTCACCACCACGCAGCGCGAGCGCTTGAAGCGCGCCGCGACCGCCAAATCACCCGTCTTCATCGTCACGCCCGAAGAAGCCAAGGCGAACGAGAAGGAAGGCACCGATCGCACGCGAACCTGGCGCTTCAAGGCCCAGAACGTGCGTGACTTCGCTTGGGCGAGCTCGCGCAAATACATCTGGGACGCCATGGGCTATCGACAAAACGATGCGGCTCGCCCCTTCGTGATGGCGATGTCGTTCTACCCCAACGAAGGTGAGCCGATTTGGTCGAAGTATTCGACCCACTCCGTCATCCATACGATGGAGGTTTACTCGCGCTTCTCTTTCCCCTACCCCTACCCGGTCGCCATCTCGGTGAATTCTTGGGAACGCGGTGGTATGGAATACCCCATGATCACCTTCAACGGCTATCGTCCGACGGCCGATGAAAAAACCGGCAAGCTCACCTACTCGCGCAATACGAAGTACGGCTTGATCGGCGTGATCATCCACGAAGTGGGTCACATCTATTTCCCGATGATCGTGAACTCGGACGAGCGTCAGTGGACTTGGATGGACGAAGGCCTCAACACGTTTCTCGAGTACATGGCCGAGCTCGAGTGGGAAGAGAAGTTCCCGGCTTTCGGTGACAAGACCAACGTGCTCGATGCCATCACGACCTACATGCAATCGAGCGATCAAGTACCGATCATGACCAACTCCGAGAGCGTCGTGCAGTTCGGTCCGAACGCATACTCGAAGCCCGCCGCCGCGCTGTCGGTGTTGCGTGAAGTGGTGATGGGTCGCGAGCTGTTCGATCACGCCTTTCGTGAATACGCCAATCGCTGGAAGTTCAAGCGCCCGACTCCGGCGGACTTCTTCCGCACGATGGAAGATGCCTCTGGAGTCGATCTCGACTGGTTCTGGCGGGGGTGGTTCTACGGCACGGACCACGTCGATGTGGCCGTCGGCGATATCCGTGAATATCAGGTCTCGAGTCAGGATCCCGATGTCGAGTTTCCGTTGAAGCGCGCCGAGTTCGCCCGCGATTGGCCAGAGTCCCACTCGCAGACGCTCAATAAAGCCGAGGGTCGCACCCCACGTCTCGAGCGCTACCCCGAGCTGAAAGACTTCTACAACGACAACGACGCCTTCGTCGCCACCAACAAGGATCGCAACGAGTACCGCGAGTTCCTCGAGAAGCTCAAGCCTTGGGAAAAAGCGACCTTCGATCGCGCTGTGAAAGCGGGCGAGCACGTCTACTTCGTCGACTTCCAAAACGTCGGCGGACTCGTCACCCCGTTGCCGCTGACCCTGAACTACGTCGATGGCAACCGCGAGGATTATCTCGTCCCGGCTGAGGTCTGGCGTTACAACGCGGTCGAGGTGACTAAGCTCTTCATCCGCGACAAACGCATCGCCAGCATCGAACTCGATCGAAACCATCTGATCGCCGATGCCGACAAAAGCAACAACGTCGCCCCGCGACGCATCGCGCAGAGCCGGATCGAGTTGTTCCGCGCTCGCGATTCCGGTCGCAACCAGATGCTCGATGCACTCGCCGAGCTGAAGACCCAAGGCAAGAGCGGCGATGCAGCCAAGACCGAGGAGAAAGCGCTGCCGCTCGCGCCGGCCCAGCCGTAACGCGACACGGAATAATTCGGATGTCGGCTGTGACTCGACGCCGTTGGTTGCTGAGCGCCTTCGCGCTCGGCACCATCGGCGGCTTGGCGCCGAACGGGTTGCTTGCGCATCGTGCGCACGTCACGCTGACGAGACTGTCCGCGAATCCGCGCACCGGGCGTTGGGAATGGAGCCATTCGATCCACTTTCACGATGCCGCCGTTGCGCTGCGACGACTCGCTCCTGGCAAGGGGTTGCAACCGGTCGATGCCGCTGGGCAAGCCCGACTGATGCTCGAAATCGAACAGCGCTGCCGTTGGACCACACCGAGCGGTAAACCACTGCAACCGCAGGCGGTCGGCGCCGAGTTGCAAGGCGACGGGCTCGTTCTCTACCAGGATTGCTTGGCTCCCGATGAAGTCGGCAGCTACACCGTGGAGTGCCACCTGCTACACGACATCTTTGCGGGTCAAAGTAATACCGTCAGCATCGAGCTCGTCGAGCCGCCGTTGCGGCGCCAATTGACGGCCGCAATGCCGACGACTCGATTCGAGTGGCGGGCGCGTGGAGGCTAGGGTCGGAATCGAACCGGCGTAGACGGCTTTGCAGGCCGCTGCATGACCACTCTGCCACCTAGCCGCGCTGCGATAAGAGAATGGAGCGGGAAACGAGACTCGAACTCGCGACCCCGACCTTGGCAAGGTCGTGCTCTACCAACTGAGCTATTCCCGCTCTGGAACAGAGGGGCAAGATTGTAGGGCCAACCGGGCGTAAGTCAAGGTGCCGACGAGGCTCGTCCCTTCAAGTCCGGCCACGCCGCGCGCAAATAATCGATCGCAGATAACACCGTCAGCACCGCCGCAATCGCGGTCAGTAACACCCCGAGATTGTAGGTTGGGAGGAACCACACGTCCCAGCGGATCAGCATCATCGACAAGCCGACGATCTGCAGTATCGTCTTGAGCTTGCCGAGCTTGGAGACGGCGACCTTGCGTCGCTGACCGATCTCGGCCATCCACTCGCGCAGCGCGGAGATGGCGATCTCACGACCGATGATGACGATGGCCGGTAACACCACGATCAAACGCGGATCTTTGCTCACCAGCAGCACGAGCGCGACGGCGACGATGAGCTTGTCGGCGACCGGGTCGAGAAACGCGCCCAACCGAGAGGTTTGACCGAGCTTGCGCGCGTAGTACCCATCGAGCGTATCGGTGATGCCTGCGATCGCAAATAAGGCCCCTGCCGCTGGATCGGACCACGGAAACGGCATGTAGAACAGCAGCACGACCAGCGGAATCGCGAAAATACGCATCCAGGTCAGTACATTCGGAACGGTCCAGAGCATGGTTCTCTACTCGCCGGGGTGCAACGAATCATAAAGGTTTTGCGCCAAGGCAGGACCGATTCCCGGCGCGCGCTCGAGATCCGAACGCGCGGCTTTGAGCACACCTTGCAGCCCGCCGAAATGCTGCAACAGGGCCTTGCGTTTGGCGGGACCCAAACCCGGTACCGTCTCGAGTATCGACTCGTTGAATCGTTGCGCACGACGGCGCCGGTGTCCCGTGATCGCAAAACGATGTGCCTCATCGCGAATACGTTGGATCAGCTTCAAGGCCGCCGACTGCGCACCCGGCACCAAAGGCACCTCACCGCGCCAATGCAGTCGCTCCTGCCCTGCCCGCCGATCCGGTCCCTTTGAAACACCGAGGGTCGGCACCTCCGCAAACTCGAGTTGCTGCAAGACCTCGCGCACCCCGGCGACCTGCGCCGGGCCACCGTCGATCACCAGCAGATCCGGCCGCGGGATTTCGCCTGCCGCGATGCGCGTATAGCGCCGCTCGATCGCCTGCCTCAGCGCACCGTAGTCATCGCCCGCAGCGACGCCCGTGATGTTGAAGCGACGGTAGTCCTTCTTCAGAGGACCCTCCGGCCCAAAGACGACACAGGAAGCGACGGTCCCCTCGCCCTGCGTGTGGCTGATATCGAAGCACTCCATGCGAGCCGGCGGTACAGCCACTTCGAGCAAGGCGGCCAACGCGATGTAATCCTCGCGATAGCCCTCGCGACGCGCAAGACGCATGCGCAGCGCATTGGCGGCATTGTCGCGAGCCATCTCCACCCACCGCGCCGCGAGACCACGTTGTGCGTGTCGTAACCGCACACTGCGTCCCACCAGGACGCCGAGCGCATCGGCCAGCGGCTCGGCATCGTCGAGCGTCAAACTGGTGTAGATCTCGGGTGGGGGCGTTTGCTCGTGGTAATACTGAACGATGAACGAGGACAAGGCCTCGGCGGGTTCGGCCAGCAAAGCCTGCGGAAAGTAACTCGATGTACCGAGGCTCCGCCCGCCACGAACCGGCATCACGCTGATGCCGTACCCGCCGGGATCGCCCGTGATGGCGAAGATGTCGGCATCACGCTCATCGTCAGCCGCCACGACCTGCTGCGACTGTAATTCTTTGATCGCCGCGATCTGATCCCGTAGCGATGCTGCACGCTCGAACTCGAGGCGCTGCGACGCGTCCTCCATTCGCTCTGCGAGCTCGCGCAACACTTCGTCGTTACGCCCCTCGAGCACTCGCACCGCAGCGGAGACATCGCGCGCATAGTCCGGCTGCGAGATGAGCCCGACGCAGGGCGCGGAGCAACGCCCGATTTGAAACTGTAAACAAGGCCGGCTGCGATGCGCGAAATAGCTGTCGCGACACGGACGCAAGCGAAACACCTTTTGCAAGTAATGCAACGACTCGGCGACGGCACCGGCGTTCGGATAGGGACCAAAGAAACGCCCCGGCAGGTTGCGACTGCCACGATACACCGAGAGGCGCGGAAACTCGTGATCGTCGCTCAGCCAAAGATAGGGGAAGCTTTTATCGTCCCGGAGTACCACGTTGTACTTCGGGTGTAGCGCCTTGATGAGATTATGCTCGAGCAGCAGGGCTTCGGTTTCCGAACGGGTGACGGTCACCTCCATCGACGCAATTTGCGCCACGAGCGCCTGCACCTTGGGGTGCATGTTCGAGGGCACAAAATAGCTACCCACGCGATCGCGCAAACTCTTGGCCTTGCCCACGTAGAGCAGCAAGCCATCGGCGGCGAACATCCGATAGACGCCCGGTCGCCGCGGCAAGCTCGCCACGAAACCGCGGGCGTCAAACGCACTCACCGTGACAAGGCCTCCGCCCGCTGCAACACCGCGAGAAACATCTCGCGGGTGAGACGGCGCGTTTGCGTGTTGTAGCGACTGCAGTGATACGAGTCGAGCAGCCAACGGCCATCGGCAAGCCGATGTTCGGCCGCGTGCGCAAATCGATACGCGCCGCGAGCTGCACCCAAGGCATCGAGAATCGCATCGTGCGCAATGCGACCCAACGCGAGGATGACGCGCAAGTTTTGCTGTTCCGCGAACTCCGCCTTCAGCCAGCCGTTGCACTCGCGCGCCTCGGCGGGAGTGGGCTTGTTGGCGGGCGGCACACATTTGACGGCGTTGGTGATCCGCACGCCGCGCAGGCGCAAGCCATCGTCACGGGACTCGGATACCGACCGGGTCGATACACCGACGGCATGCAGCGTCTCGTAAAGCAGAATCCCGGCGTGATCGCCCGTGAACGGCCGACCGGTGCGATTTGCGCCATGCATCCCGGGCGCCAAACCCACCACCAGCCAACGCGGATTCACATCACCGAAGGGCGCTACGGGCGCGGCGTGATAACCCGGAAACTTTCGACCCGAATCCTCGCGAAACTCCGCGAGCCGCGGACACCGTCGACAAACGGGATCGAAGCTACGAGAGGCCGAACTCATGGGTTGATCATGCGCGTCAATCACTCATGTGACGGACGATCGCGTCACCGAAACCAGAGCAACTCATCAACTTGGCACCGGGTATCAATTGCTGCATCGCCTCTTCGACGTTACGACGCGCAGCCAGTTCGCGCTTGCTGGCACGAATGGCCTCACGGAGTCTCGCCAGATCGTAAGTTAGTTCTTTCGCCGCGATCGTGTTGGCAACGCCCTTGATGATGAGATCCGCCGCCTCGCCCCACTTGAGGTAACGCAACATCATCTCGGCGGAGAGAATGATCGAGCCCGGGTTGACCCGATCTTTGCCGGCGAACCCCGGCGCTGTGCCATGGGTGGCTTCGAACACGGCAAGACCGTGACCGATATTGCCGCCCGGGGCGATGCCGATACCACCGACCTGCGCCGCGAGCGCATCGGAGATGTAGTCACCGTTCAGGTTCAAGGTGGCGATCACGTCGTACTCTTCCGGACGCAGCAACACTTGCTGCAGAAAGTTGTCGGCGATGACATCCTTGATGACGATGTCCTTGCCAGTGATCGGGTTGCGGAAGCTCATCCAAGGGCCACCACCAAATTCACTCGCACCGAACTCGTCCTTCGCCAACTGGTAGCCCCAGTTGCGGAACGCCCCTTCGGTGTATTTCATGATGTTGCCCTTGTGCACGAGCGTCACGGAGACGCGATCGTTCTCGATGGCGTACTGGATCGCCATACGGATCAATCGCTGGCTGCCCTCCTTCGAAACGGGCTTGATGCCGATGCCGGAGCTTGCCGGAAAGCGGATGCCCTTCGCGTGCAGCTCCGATTGCAGAAAGTGGATCAAGCGCTGCACTTCGTTCGAGCCCGCCGGATATTCGATGCCCGCGTAAATGTCTTCGGTGTTCTCACGAAACACCACCATATCGGTCAAGGAGGCATCCTGCATGGGCGTGGCGACACCGGGGAAATATCGGATCGGTCGCACGCAAGCATAGAGGTCTAAGGTCTGACGCATGACGACGTTCAGCGAGCGAATACCCCCACCGATCGGAGTGCCGAGCGGCCCTTTGATCGAGACGACGAACTCGCGTAGCGCATGCAGCGACTCATCCGGGAACCACGTTCCACAGACCTGATTACCCTTCTCGCCAGCAAAGATTTCCATCCACTCGATGCGACGGCGATCACCGTAGGCTTTCGCCACCGCGGCATCCACCACCTTGCGCATGACGGGTGTGATGTCGACACCGATACCGTCGCCCTCGATGAACGGGATGATGGGGCGATCCGGCACGTTGAGGCTGCCGTCAGCGTTGATCGTGATGCGACCACCGGCGGTCGGTACCTGGATGAACTCGTACTTCATGAAAAATCCGCGCCCTTGCTCGTTCGAAGGGCGCGGATTCTACCCGAGGCCGAGAGACTCAAGCGACGGCGAATTGCTCCTCTTCCGTCGAGCCCTTCATGGCCGTGACCGAGGATTGCCCCGCCGAGACCGTCTGGGTGACGTCGTCGAAATATCCCGCACCGACTTCACGCTGGTGCTTGGTCGCCGTGTATCCGTCCTTCTCGGCTGCGAACTCCGCTTGCTGCAGATTCACGTACGCCGACATCTGCGACTCGCGATATCCCTTGGCGAGTTGGAACATCGAGAAATTCAGGGCGTGGAAGCCCGCCAGAGTGATGAACTGGAACTTGTAGCCCATCGCCCCGAGCTCACGCTGGAACTTGGCGATCGTCACGTCGTCGAGTTTCTTCTTCCAGTTGAACGAAGGCGAACAGTTGTAGGCGAGCAGCTTGCCCGGGAACTGCGCGTGGATGGTCTCGGCGAAATGCTTCGCTTCGGTCAAGTCGGGCGTTCCCGTCTCGCACCACAACAGATCGGCATAGGGGGCGTAGGCGAGACCACGCGCGATCGCCTGATCGAGACCCGCTCGCACATGGAAGAACCCCTCGGAGGTCCGTCCGCGCTCGGCATCGATGAACGGACGATCACGCTCATCGACGTCGGCCGTCAGCAGGTTCGCACTCTCTGCATCGGTTCTGGCGACCAGAATGGTGGGCACGTCGCACACGTCGGCAGCCAAACGCGCCGCCACCAGTTTGTTGACAGCCTCTTGAGTCGGCACGAGCACCTTGCCACCCATATGCCCGCACTTCTTGGCCGAGGAGAGCTGATCCTCGAAATGCACGCCGGCGGCGCCCGCTTCGATCATGCCCTTCATCAACTCGAAGGCGTTCAACACACCACCGAAGCCAGCCTCGGCATCGGCCACGATCGGCTGCAGCCAATCGATCGAATCATCGCCCTCGGCGTGATGCAACTGATCCGCGCGCAGCAACGTGTTGTTGATCCGACGTACGACCTGCGGTACGGAGTTGGCGGGATACAGCGATTGATCCGGGTACATTTCCCCGGCGAGATTCGCATCCCCGGCCACCTGCCAGCCCGACAGATAGATCGCCTTGAGGCCGGCGCGCACCTGCTGCATCGCTTGGTTACCAGTCAATGCACCGAGCGCGTTGACGTACGGCAGGGTCGCCATATTGCGCCACAGTTTTTCAGCGCCGAGCCGCGCGAGCGAATGCTCGATCGCGACGGTGCCGCGCAGACGCACCACATCCTGCGCGCCGTAACCACGCTGCACACCGCTCCAGCGCGGGCTCGTGGACCATTCTCGTTGCAACTCGTCGGCACTCTTCAGGGGCATGTTCGTCCTCGTTCGGTCGGGGGATGTTTCGGGGGTTGATGCAGCGGGCGGTGGAAGCTCAAGCCAGCTTGCGGTAAGCGGCCAGCGTCAGGAATGTCGCAAACTCGGGCGCCGTCGTGATCTCATCGAGCAGCGCAGCCGCCTCGCGATACTGGCCCGCGACGAAAGCCGGCTCGCCGAGCGCGGTTCGTAATCGCGCGAGCTCGGCATGCAACTCGCTTCGAAACAGCTCGGCTGTCACCTTGCGACCATCGGCGAGTACGCCACCCGGGTGACGAATCCATTGCCAGATTTGCGCACGCGAGATTTCGGCCGTCGCCGCGTCTTCCATCAGATGGTTTATCGGCACGCAGCCGTTACCACACAACCACGCGGCCATGTATTGCAGCGATACGCTGACGTTGTCGCGCAAGCCCTCGGCCGTAATCGAACCTTCGGGTACTCGCAGCAAATCGTCAGCGGAGATCGCAACATCCTCCCGCAAGCGATGAACCTGGTTCGGCGTCGGCATCAAACGATCGAACACGTCCAACGCGATCGACACGAGTGCCGGATGCGCCACCCAAGTGCCATCGTGTCCGTCGCCCGCCTCACGCTCCTTGTCGGCACGCACCTTTGCCAAGGCGGCGTCGTTGGCAACCGGATCGTTCTTGATCGGAATCTGCGCAGCCATGCCACCCATCGCGAAGGCGCCGCGCCGATGACAGGTGCGGATACAGAGCAAAGAATACGAGCGCATGAAGTGGGTCGTCATGGTGACGAGGCGACGCTCCGGGAGCAGAAAGTCGGCTCGCTTGGCGAATTTTTTGATGAAGCTGAAGATGTAATCCCAACGCCCGCAGTTGAGACCGACTATGTAGTCGCGCAGTTCGAAGAGGATTTCGTCCATCTCGAATGCCGCCAGTATCGTCTCGATCAACACCGTGCACTTGATCGTGCCGTGCGCGAGACCCAAGCGTCGCTCCGCAAAATCGAACACCTCCGCCCACAGCCGCGCCTCGCGATGGCTCTCCATCTTCGGCAGGTAGAAGTAAGGTCCGGTGCCGCGCGCCGCGAGTTCGCGATGGTTGTGAAACAGGTACAGGCCGAAGTCCAGCAAGGCTCCCGGTATCGGCTTGCCCGCCGACAACAGATGCTTCTCCTCGAGATGCCAACCGCGCGGACGAACGAACAACACGGCAACCTGCTCATTGAGAGCGTAGCGTTTACCTTCAGGGCTCGTGAAATCGATGCGCCGGGCAACGGCATCGCGCAGATTCGCCTGACCGGCGATCACGTTGTCCCACGACGGCGCGAGCGAGTCCTCGCAATCGGCCATGAAAACTTTCGCGCCGCAGTTGAGCGCGTTGATGATCATCTTGCGATCGGTCGGCCCGGTGATCTCGACGCGGCGGTCATGCAAGTCGGCAGGGATCGGTGCCACCTGCCAATCGCCCTCGCGGATCGCACGGGTCTCGGGCAGAAAGTCGGGCATCTCGCCCGCATCGAGCCGCGTCTGACGCTGTTCGCGAGCGCGCAACAATTGCTCGACGCGCGGGCCGAAACGGACGACCAACTCGCCTAAAAATTCGATCGCCTCGACCGTCAGGATTCCTTCGTCGGCCGGACGGGCGGGCAAACCAGGCAGGTATTCGAGACCGGGGGCGTTCATGGAAGCTCGCACGCTGTGGAGGGACCGTTGAACTCTAGCGACATTGGTGAGAGTATTTACACAATAGAAATTTCACAGTGTGAATTTCACGCATGGTCGGATTGCTACGCCAAGGACATTTTCTCGGCTCCAAGTTGCGCAGTCTGCGCAAACGCAACGGCCTGACCCTCGATGAAGTCTCGGCGCGTTGCATCCAACTCAACTCCGAACATGCTCCGTCGGTGTCTTACCTCAGCATGGTCGAGACCGGCAAACGCGTCCCGTCCGCCCAGATGCTCGAGGTGCTCGCGCAAGTTTTCGGTAAAGACGTCGGCTGGTTCCTCGATCGAACCGAAGCGCAACCGGCGAGCCCGCCGCGCAAAGGCCGAGGTGGCGTCGCCACGGTGATGCCGCTGGAACCCGCGTTTCTGTTCTCCAAAGAATTGCTGCAATCGGCGCTCCCGGAACTGCTAGCCCAGACCGGCACGAGTGGTCGGCAGTTCGCTCGCCTGCTCGTGCGCGTCTGGCAGGAGGCCCGTCAAAACGATTTCCCCGATATCGAACGAGCCGCCGAATCGGTCGGCCGGCGTCGCATGCCGCTCACGCTCGAAGATGTACTCAAGATCGCCACCGACCTCGGCCTGCTGATTCGATGGGTCGACGAGGATCGCCGCAACCCACAGTCGAAGTTGCTGCGTGCGCGCTTCGAAACGCCGGGCACGATCGTCATCAATCGGCGTTTACGCGGCCAAGAAGCACGCCTCAAATACACGCTGGCCTTTTTCATCGGCCACAAGATCCTGCATGGCGCCGACGGTGTCGTGCCGCCGCACAGCGTGACCGGGGCCACCGCAGAAGAACCGACGACCGTCGATGCCGCCTCGATGGCGCCGCGCGATGTGCTACTCGCTTGGCGCGACTTCGAGTGCAGCGCCTTCGCCGGCGCGCTGCTCTGCCCCAAACAACCGCTGCGTCAATTTCTGGTACGCGAGCATCATGAGATTGCCGCCTGCGACAAACTCGGGGTCACTCCGGCGGTCATGATGCGCCGGATGACGGCCGTCTCGCCGTATCGCCACTGGCATTTCTTTGACGGTTACTCACCCGGGTTCTTGCGGGCCGTCTATCGCGGCAATGGTATTCCGCTACCGTGGGGCAACATGAGTCTGGTGCCCGATCCGTGCCCGAACTGGGCGGTTTTTCGGCTACTGCGAGATACGCCCGAGTCGCGCGCGGCCGAGCACAAACCGGTTTCGCAGATCTCGATCATGCGCGATGGCGGTGAACCGAAGCTCTATTGCTGCCATTCGCTGCGCACCCGGGATGCGGCCGACGTTTCGCACGTCTTGTCCGTCGGGGTGGATCTCGCGCCAGCTCTCGAGGCACAAGGACTCGATGCGCACGCGCTGATTGCGATGATCGACGAGAGTTGTCGCCGGGGTAAAGGAGTCGGCAAGGTTCCGCCCGAGGCTGCAGCCGCGATTCGTACTGCGAGCCATGTGCTGAATATAGCGTGGGTCGCGCGGGCGCTCGAATCACCGGCGAGCGTCATCTGTCCGCGCAGCAGCGGCTGCCCGCGCGAGGTCAGCTGCGGCGACGCTCCGCTCGTCCGCGATCTGCGATCAACATCGCGAGCTCCAGCGACTGCTCGTAGTTGAGGCGCGGGTCCACCGTGGATTTGTAGGCGCGCTGCAGATCGGTATCCGACAGACCGCGTGCGCCACCGGTGCACTCGGTGACGTCCTCGCCGGTCAACTCGATGTGTACACCGCCCAAGTGCGAGCCGAGATCCCGATGGATTTGAAAACTCAGCTCGAGTTCTTTGAGGATGTTCTCGAAACGCCGCGTCTTCAGACCACTTTGACTGTTCTCGGTATTACCGTGCATGGGATCGCAGACCCACAGCACCGAGTGACCCGTCGCGCGAACCGCTTGGATGGCCTTGGGCAAAGCCGTCTCGATGTCCTTGGCGCCAAAGCGATGAATCAAGGTGAGCTTACCCGGCACGTTCTGCGGGTTGAGCGTGGTGACCAATCGCTGCAACCAACCGGCGTCCATCGCCGTGCCGATCTTGATACCGATCGGATTGGCAATGCCGCGACAATATTCGACATGCGCGCCATCGAGCTGCGCCGTGCGCATTCCGATCCAAGGCATGTGCGTCGAGAGGTTGTACCAACGCTGCGAGCGTGGAATGAACCGCGTTTGCGCCTGTTCGTAGTGCAGAATCAACGCCTCGTGACTCGAGTAGAACTCGGCCCGCAAGGCCTGATGCACTTCCTTCGCACTGATGGTTTCGAAAAACTCGAGGCCATCGGCCACCGAGGCCACGATCCGCTCGTACTCGGCTTTCAGGGGCGAGTGACCGACGAACCCCAAGTCCCAATATTCGGGATGATGCAGGTCGGCAAAACCGCCATCGATCAGCGCGCGAACGAAGTTCAAGGTCAGCGCCGCACGCTCGTAACCCCGCAGCAACAGATCGGGGTCCGGTTGTCGTGATTCAGGGGTGAATTCCGAGCCGTTGACGATATCGCCGCGGTAGGAGGGCAGTGTCACTCCATCGCGCGTTTCGGTGTCGGCCGAGCGAGGCTTGGCGTACTGCCCGGCCATCCGACCGACGCGGATGATCGGCTTCTTCATGCCGTGCGTGAGCACGAGACTCATCTGCAGCAAAATCTTCAGCCGGGTTGCGATCTTGTCGGACTGGCAATCGTCGAAACTCTCAGCGCAGTCGCCGCCCTGCAACAGGAAGCTCTCACCGCGTTGGGCAGCCGCGAGATCCTCGCGCAAACGCTCGACTTCCCACGAGACCACGATCGGCGGCAGCCGCGACAGCTTCGCTACCGCCTCGAGCAGCGCAACGGGGTCGGGATACGACGGCTGCTGCTGCGCAGGTCGGGTTTGCCAACTGGTCGGATTCCAAGCCTGATGTTCGGGGGTTTTCATGAGGTGGCGATTCTATGCGGTTTCGGCAGCCGTTTTAACGGCCTTCTCGGCGATTTTCGCCTCCCGCCACAACGCTTCCCACGCATCGAGGCCCAATTGCTCGAGCTGCAAGCCGCGATCGCGCGCCAACGACTCCATGCACCGAAAGCGGCTCTCGAACTTGGTGTTCGCCTGACGCAGTGCGGCTTCCGGATCGAGTTGCAGATGCCGCGCCCAGTTAGCGACGACGAACAGCAGGTCGCCGAGCTCCTCGCTCTGACGCTCGACCGACTGTCGCTCGCGCAAAGTTTCCTCGAACTCGCCGAGTTCCTCGTCGAGTTTGGCGCGCATGTGCGAGGCGTCCGGCCAATCGAAGTGCACGCGGGCCGCTCGCTTGCCGAGTTTCACCGCTCGAGTGAGCGCCGGTAGCGCACGAGCGACCCCATCCAGCGTGCCCTGCTCGCCAGCCTCAGCGCGCTCGTTTTGTTTGTAACGCTCCCACGCGCGACTCTGCTGCTCGGCGGTCAAATCGGGAGTTTCGCCGAACACATGCGGGTGACGTCGCACCAGCTTATCGGCGATAGCTCGAGCGACATCGTCGAAATCGAACTGACCGGCCTCCTCGGCGATCCGCGCGAGAAAGACCACCTGATACAACAGGTCGCCGAGTTCATCACGAACCGCCGCCACGTCGTCGCGCTCGATGGCATCGGCGACTTCAAAAGCTTCCTCGAGCGTGTGCGGCACGATGCTGCGCATCGTTTGCTCGAGATCCCAAGCGCAACCGCCTTGCGGGTCCCGCAGACGTCGCATCACCGCCAAGAGCTGATCCATCGACATGCTCAACGATCCTCACCACGCAACACGCGATACAGCGTCAACAACATGCCGGCAGTGGCACCCCAGATATGGTGGGGGCCGAACGGCACATCCGTCAGCTCGACCTCCGCGCCCTGAAAATGCCGGCTCCGACGGACATGATTGCGCTCATCGAGCAGATGCCGCAGCGGCATCTCGAACACCTCGGCAACCTCGGCCGGATCGAGTTGCAGATCGAACCCGGGCTGGATGAAACCCACCACCGGCGTCACGCGATAGCCGCTGATGATCAGGTGATCCGGAAGAAAGCCGGCCAACGCGATCCGCGTGCGGGACAAACCGATTTCCTCCTCGGTCTCACGCAGTGCGGCGCTGGTGATGTCGCGATCCAGTGGATCGACTCGACCGCCGGGAAAGCTGATCTGACCGGCATGCTGCGACAAGTGATCGGCGCGCCGAGTCAACAAAATGGTGAGACCCGTTTCGTGCTCGACGATCGGCACCAACACCGCAGCAGGCGTCGGTCGCTCCGGAAAGAAAACACGCAGCTCCGCGCGACGCTCGGGAGTCAAAGCGCCGTAACGCCAATCCTCGCGCGGCGTGGCGCAAGGCTCGCGCAACACGGAGGCACAAATGCGCGCTTTGAGAGACGCATCGTCGAGTGAAACCAGATCAAGGGAATTCATGGGGTATCATGCGGATTCTACTCCATCCCTGCCGGTCTGATCCGAATGTCACTCGACGCACTCGATGCTCTCTCGCCCCTCGATGGCCGCTACGCCAAAAGCACGGCGCCCTTGCGTGCACAACTATCGGAGGGCGCTCTGATCCGCGAACGAATTCGCATCGAGGCGGATTGGTTGGTGTTCCTTGCGGATACGCGACCGGCGGGTCTGCCGGCAGCGACGCAGATCACCCGTGCGGTGCGCGATGTCGTCGTCGAGCTCGCCAAAGCGCCACCCGCTACCGCCGCGGCGGCCGTCAAGGCGATCGAGCAGCGCACCAACCACGACGTGAAAGCCGTCGAGTATTACGTCCGCGACCAGCTCGCTTCGGCGGGCGCCTCACCCGAGCTACTCGAACTCGTGCATGTCGGTTGCACCTCCGAGGACATCAACAACCTCGCTTATGCCCGTCTGCTTCGCGATGCGCGTAGCCTGATGCTCGCCGAGTTTCGTGCCATCTTGCTGCAACTGCAGCAGTTCTCGATGCAACATGCCGAACTGCCGATGCTCTCGCGCACGCATGGTCAAACGGCCAGCCCGACGACGCTCGGCAAAGAATGGTCGAACGTGGCGGCCCGACTCACGCGCGGGATCGATCGCTGGAGCAAGGTCGCCGTGCTCGGCAAATGGAACGGCGCCGTTGGCAATTTCAACGCGCAAGTGGCGGCGGCGCCGCAGGACGATTGGGCCGCGCTCTCGCGCCGCTTCGTCGAGTCGATGGGACTTGACCACAACGCACTCACCACGCAAATCGAACCGCATGATTGGATCGGCGAGTATGCCGATGCGCTCGCGGCACTCGATATCGTGCTCATCGATTTCTCGCGCGATGTGTGGGGCTACATCAGTTTGGGTTACCTGAAACAACGCGCTGTCGCGGGCGAAGTGGGCTCGTCCACCATGCCGCACAAGGTCAACCCCATCGACTTCGAAAACGCCGAGGGCAATCTCGGTATCGCAAACGCCCTGCTGCGGCACTTTGCCGACAAACTGCCAATCTCGCGCTGGCAGCGCGACTTGACCGACTCCACGGTGTTGCGCAACCTGGGGGTCGCTCTCGGCCACGTGCTCGTCGCTCAGCGCGCCCTGCAGCGTGGCCTCGGTAAGATCGAACCGGATCCCGCACGCATGGCGAGCGACCTCGCCGATGCGTGGGAAGTCCTTGGCGAAGCCGTGCAGACCGTGTTGCGTGCGCGTGGCGTGCCGAACGGCTACGAACTGCTCAAAGACTTCACCCGCGGACGACGGATCGACGGCGCCGCCTATCGCGCTTTCGTTGCCACGCTACCGATCGACGAAGCGTCAAAGTCACGACTCGCCGCGATGACACCGGCGAGCTACCTCGGGCTTGCCGTGTCTCTCACGCGCGGCGCTTGATTCGCGGTCGATGAAGGTTGTCGTCGGTCTCTCAGGCGGCGTCGACTCGGCGGTCGCCGCGTTGCGACTGCGCCGCGAGGGTCACGATCTGCAAGGCCTGTTCATGGCGAACTGGGCCGAGGACGACAGCTACTGCACGATCGCCGACGACTACCAAGACGCGAGAGCGGTCTGTCGCGAACTCGACATACCGTTGCATCGGATCGACTTTGCCGAACAATATCGACAGCGCGTTTTCGATTACTTCCTCACCGAGTATCGCGCCGGCAGAACCCCCAACCCCGATGTGCTCTGCAATCGCGAGATCAAGTTCGGCGTTTGTCTCGAGCATGTGCGCCGCCTAGGTGGCGAGCGCTTCGCCACGGGTCACTACGCGCGCCGTATCGAGAGTGCGCACGGCGTGGCGCTACACAAAGCGCTCGATCTCGATAAAGACCAGTCGTACTTCCTGCACGCCTTGGAGCTGCCACAACTGCAAGCCGCGTTGTTCCCGATTGGAGAGTCGCGTAAAGCGGAGATCCGAGCCGAGGCGCGCGCTGCTGGCTTGCCGGTATACGACAAGCCGGACAGCACCGGTATCTGTTTCATCGGCGAGCGACCGTTTCGCGAGTTTCTCGCGCAGTACGTCACGGAAAATCCCGGCCCGATCGAGACGGCCGAGGGCGAGCGAATCGGCACGCATCGCGGCCTTGCCTTTTACACGCTCGGGCAACGCGGCGGCCTCGAAATCGGGGGACGGCGCGGTCACGACGAGGCGCCGTGGTACGTGGCTCGCAAGGATCTCGCTCGAAACACCTTGGTCGCGGTGCAGGGCCACGATCACCCGTTGATGCAAACCCACCGGGTCGCGACCGGGGCTATGCACTGGTTGATCGATCCCCCACGCGACCCGTTCGAGGCGACCGTCAAGCTGCGTTACCGTCAAGCCGATCAGGCCTGCCGTGTCGAGCTGCAATCGAACGGCAGCATGACGTTGCAGTTCGAGTTGCCGCAGCGGGCGGTGACTCCGGGCCAGTTCGCCGTTCTGTATCAAGGCACGCGCTGTCTGGGCGGCGCGGTCATCGAATCGCTATAATTTAGACTCGTTTTTGCCCAGTTCACCTGTATCCGGGGGTTTCCGATGGCCGACAGTTACCGCGCGCGCAAAACACTAAAAGTAGGTCCGCGTTCCTACGAGATGTGGAGCCTGGCCGCGCTGCCGCAGAAGAAACTGGCACGACTGCCCTACTCGCTCAAAATTCTGCTCGAGAACCTGCTGCGCTTCGAGGACGGTGTCAACGTCACTCGCAAGGACATCGACGCACTGCTCAACTGGAAGGCAGAGTCCACCCCCGATCACGAGATCTCCTTCACGCCGGCGCGCGTGATCATGCAAGACTTCACGGGCGTACCTTGCGTGGTCGATCTCGCTGCGATGCGCGAAGCGATCCGCAAGCTGGGTGGCGACCCGCAGCAAGTGAATCCGTTGGCACCGGCTGAGCTCGTCATCGACCACTCGGTGCAAGTGGATCACTACGGCACCGCCAATGCCCTAGCCAAAAACACCCAGATCGAGTTCCAACGCAACGGCGAGCGCTACTCGTTCCTGCGCTGGGGTCAGACGGCGTTTCGAAACTTCAAGGTGGTTCCGCCGAACACGGGCATCGTGCACCAAGTTAACCTCGAGTTCTTGGGGCGCGTGGTCTTCGAGAACCGCAACGGGTCGAAGTTGCAGGCTTACCCCGACACCCTCGTCGGCACCGACTCGCACACCACCATGATCAATGGTCTCGGCGTACTTGGCTGGGGCGTGGGCGGCATCGAAGCCGAAGCCGCGATGTTGGGGCAACCGGTCACCATGCTCATCCCGCAGGTCGTCGGCTTCAAGCTCACGGGCCAATTGCAGCCCGGTGCGACGGCGACCGACCTCGTACTCACCGTCACGGAGATGCTGCGCAAGAAAGGCGTTGTCGAAAAGTTCGTCGAATACTTTGGTGACGGTCTTGCCAACCTGCCGCTCGCCGATCGCGCCACCATCGCCAACATGGCTCCGGAATACGGCAGCACTTGCGGTATCTTCCCGATCGACGAAGAGACGCTGCGCTATCTCGCACTCTCAGGCCGCAGCAAGTCACAGATCGCACTGGTCGAGGCCTACGCCAAGGCGCAAGGGATGTGGCGCTACAACGGCGCGCCGCAAGCCGACTACACCGACGTACTCGAACTCGACATGAGCACGGTCGAACCGTCGCTCGCAGGTCCCAAGCGTCCGCAAGATCGCGTGCCTTTGCGCTCGCTCAAGCAGGTCTACGGCAAAACCCACGCGCAGATGGCCGAGGAGCGCGCCAAAAAGAACCCGGCGGCACCGGGCGTCGGCAAGGTGGTCGGTAAAACCAGTTTTGAAGTCAAAGACGGCGCCGTGCTGATCGCCGCGATCACGAGCTGTACCAACACCTCAAACCCGTCGGTGATGCTCGGCGCCGCGTTGCTTGCGCGCAATGCGGCCGCCAAGGGCTTGAAGGCGAAGCCGTGGGTCAAGACGAGCCTCTCGCCAGGCTCGAAGGTGGTCACCGACTATCTCACCAAGGCGAAGCTGCTCGACGACTACGCCAAGGTCGGTTTCCATGTGACCGGTTACGGTTGCATGACCTGCATCGGCAACTCAGGACCACTGAAGCCCGAGATTTCCGCGGCTGTCAAAGCCGGCGATGTGATCGCAACTTCCGTGCTCTCGGGGAACCGCAACTTCGAAGGTCGCGTCCATCCCGAAGTCAAAATGAACTTCCTCGCCTCGCCGCCGCTGGTCGTTGCGTATGCACTTGCCGGCACGACCGATATCGACCTGAACAGCGAACCGATCGGCACGGGGCGCGATGGCAAGGCGGTCTTTCTCAAAGATATTTGGCCCTCGCCACAAGAGGTTGCCGAAACGGTGCGCGCCTCCATCGACTCGAAGATGTTTCGCAGTAGTTACGGCAACGTCTTCGCGGGTGATGCCAACTGGCGTGCAATCAAAGTGCCCGCCGGCAAACTCTATGCTTGGGACGAGAAGTCGACCTACGTTCGCAATCCGCCCTACTTCGACGGCATGCAGATGCAGCCGAAACCGGTGCAGCCGATCCAGGGTGCGCGCGCTTTGGCCTTGCTCGGCGACTCGGTCACCACCGATCACATCTCGCCCGCCGGTGATATTGCGCGCGGCAGCCCAGCCGCCCGCTACCTCGAGTCGCATGGCGTGGAGAAAGTTGACTTCAACTCCTACGGCGCACGCCGCGGCAACCACGAAGTCATGATGCGTGGCACCTTTGCGAACATCCGCCTGCGCAACTTATTGGCGCCGGGCACCGAGGGTGGCGTCACGATCCACCTGCCCACCAACGAGACGATGTCGATCTACGACGCGTCGATGCAATACCAAGCTGCCGGCACCCCGCTCGTGGTTCTCGCAGGCAAAGAATACGGTACGGGCTCCTCGCGCGATTGGGCCGCCAAAGGCACGATGTTGCTTGGCGTCAAAGCGGTCATCGCCGAGAGTTTCGAGCGCATCCATCGCTCGAATCTCATCGGTATGGGTGTGATCCCCTGCCAGTTCGTCAACGGTCAGAACGCGCAAACGCTCGGGCTCACCGGTCGAGAAACCTTCGACTTTGGTGATCTGAAGAATGCCGAGGCCCGCTCGGTCAAGGTCACAGCGACTGCGGAAAACGGCGGCAAACCGCTCGTGTTTGAGGTCCGTATCCGTATCGATACACCTAAAGAGCGCGACTACTACCGTCACGGCGGCATCCTCCAGTATGTGTTGCGGCAACTCGCCGGCAACCAGCCGAAGGCGAAGAAAAAAGCCAAGGCGAAAGCGAAAACTAAGGCGAAAAAGACAACCAAAGTGAAACCCGCCGCCACGCGAGCGAAGAAAACCGCTCGTCGGGTAGCGCGTCGCAGCAAATAAGGACGAGCAGGCTCGCGTGGATGTTCTCGATCAACCGCGCGAGCCTGCCCCACTGCTCGTTTTCTTTGATCTCGACGGTACCATCACACGTCGCGATACCCTCTCCGGGTATTTACTCGGTTTCGCGCTGCGGCATCCGGTGCGACTGTTGCGATTCCTGACCGCTCTGCCCGCTCTCGTACGCTTCGTGATCGATCGGGATCGTGGCCGACTGAAGGGCGCGTTGATCTCGAGCCTCATGGGTGGGCTCGCCCGCCAGACCATCGACGAGTGGAGTCGAGGTTATGTGGCAAGCCTGCTCCGGCGCGGGGTGTTCAGTGAAGCGCGCGCGGCGATCGATCGCCATCGCAGCGCCGGCGATCACTTGGTGTTGATGTCCGCTACCGTCGATCTCTACGTCCCGGCGATCGCCGACGCCCTCGGCTTCAGCGAACACATCTGCACACCTGTGCGCTGGCACGAAGACGGCACGCTCGATGGCGCTCTGGCCGCCGCCAATGTGCGTGATCATGAGAAAGCCCGCCAACTCAAGCGGGTGGCGTTGCGCCATTCAGGCAAACGCTTGGTAGGCTACGCCAACTCGATGCCCGATCTTGAGCACTTGAGACTCGTTGACCGCGCAGTGCTGATCAACCCTGACGAGCGTCTGCGTCGGGCTGCCGGAAAACTTCCAGTCGAATTCAAGTATTGGTCGTAATTCCCTGTTTTAAAAGGATTTAAAATGGCGAAGTATATCTACCCGAAGATCCCGTCCTCGGCGATCGAAGCCGCTCCGCCTGAGCTGGCTCCGCCATCCCGCTCGCGCCGATCGGCGCTGGCCGCGCTCGCGGCAGGTGCCGGCGCCGCCTGCCTCGCCCCACGCTCGATCGCGCAGCCAAGCCCGCTCCAATCCACTAGCGCAATGCCTGCGTCGACACCACCGCGTTTTCGTCGAAATACCGCGATGTCGGTGAACGAGGCACCGAACAGCTGGGACGAGATCACCACCTACAACAACTTTTACGAGTTCGGTCTCGACAAGGCCGATCCGTCCGAACGCGCCGGATCGTTCAAACCCAAGCCATGGTCGGTCGAGATCGCGGGTGAAGCCGCCAAACCGGGTCGCTATACGCTCGAAGATATCCTCAAGCCCCATGCGCTCGAAGAGCGCATTTATCGCTTCCGCTGCGTCGAGGCGTGGTCGCGCGTCGTACCGTGGCTCGGCATTCCGTTGAGGGACGTACTCGCGCGCTTCGAACCCAACTCGCGCGCCAAGTTCGTCGAGTTCACGACCTTGCTCGATCCCAAACAGTTCCCCGGGCAACGCTCTCGCGTCATCGATTGGCCTTACGTCGAGGGTCTGCGCATCGACGAAGCCATGCATCCGCTGACGCTGTTGACCGTGGGTCTGCACGGACGCTGGCTACCGAACCAGAGCGGTGCGCCACTGCGGCTGATCGTGCCTTGGAAGTATGGATTCAAGAGCATCAAATCGATCGTGAAGATTCGCTTCACGGAGCGACAACCGGCCACGAGCTGGAACAAAGCCGCACCCGATGAGTACGGCTTTTTTGCCAACGTCAATCCGGCGGTCGATCACCCGCGCTGGAGCCAAGCCAAAGAGCGGCGCCTCGGCGGCGGATTGTTCGGCTCGCGCATCGATACTCTGCCATTCAACGGCTACGCCAACGAGGTTGCATCACTGTATCGCGGTCTCGACCTGCGTCGCTTTTATTGATGACGATCGCGGTGGATCCGCGTCGCGCGCGGCGCCGCTCAGAACGACTAGCGCTGCTCGTCGCGCTGCTGCCACTCGTTTGGATGACGAGTGCTCTGTTGGAAATGTTCGGCCAATCCTTAGGTCCTAACCCCAGTCGAGAACTGTTGCACAGCAGCGGCAAGACGGCGATCAACGCTCTGTGGCTCACGCTATCGCTGCGACCTTTGCAGCAATTGACCGGTCGTATCGAATTTCTCTGGCTGCGGCGCATGGCCGGACTGACGAGCTTCGGCTACGCGACACTGCATCTGCTCGTGTACGCCATTTTGGAACTCGGTCTCGACTGGAGCGACCTCGGTAACGAAATTGCAAAACGTCCGTTCATCATCGTGGGGTTGATCGCCCTGATCGGCATGATCCCCATGGCGGCGACCTCCACCGACCGGGCGATGCGACGCTTGGGGCGCCGCTGGCAGCAATGGCACTACGCCATCTATCCCGTCGCGATTCTCGCGCTATGGCACTACTACTGGCAGGTGAAACTCGATATCACCGAACCACTGATTTATGCGGGCATCCTCGCCCTTCTGTTCGGATACCGCCGCTACCGCTAACGAAACACCCACTGCGGTACCTGCTGCCAGCCGCGCGTGAGTGCCTGATCGAGTTCGCGCCAACTCGGACACACCGCCTCGACCGCTCGCCAGTAGCGCTCCGAGTGATTCATATGTCGGGTATGTACCAATTCATGCAGCATCAAATAATCGAGCACCTCGGGCGGCTGGAACGCGCCACATAGATTCAAACTGATGACGCCGCGCCGCGAACACGACCCCCAGCGAGTGCGCTGCCGACGCAATTGCATCGAGTCGTAATGAAACCCGTACCGATCCGCCAATCGCTCGAGTCGGCTTTCGAAGTGCGGACGTAGATAACCACGTAACCAGTCGATCAACAGCGCTCTCGACTCAGCGCGACTCGCGCGCTCGCCGACATGCAAGCGGAGTTGTCGCTCGGGCAGTTCCAAGCAATACGATCGCGTGGCGGCAGTGGCGGCTTCAGTCACCCGCCACTCTTCACCCAGCGCCGCGAGGCTCAGTCGTGGTGGTGGAAACGGCTCGGCCACCCATTGCTGCAAGCGCTCGGCGCGGCGGGCATCCATCCATCGTCGATGGCGGGCGATGAAGTCATCGACGATCGCACCTGGGGCGTACAACGGGACGACGATCTCGATGTGCCCATCTAAGTGCACTCGGGCCGACAGCCGCCGCGCCCGGCGGCTGCGACGAATCTCGATCGGCAACTCGGTCATGATGCGGCACATGATAGCCGCATGAGTTAGCATGCGCGCCCCATGGCGATCTATTTCAAAAGCGACAACACGGCACCGGTAGCACCCTCCATCATGGCCGCACTGCACGCGGCCAACCACGGTTATGCGCGCGGCTACGGTGACGATCCATGGACGATGCAACTGCAAGCGCGTTTCGAGCAGTTGTTCGAGCACGAATTGCGCGTGTTTCCGGTCTCAACCGGAACCGCCGCAAATGCACTCTCACTGGCGACACTCGTCCCACCGTGGGGCGCCGTGTTGACGCACGAGGAAGCGCACATCGTTCGCGACGAATGCGGCGCGCCCGAGTTCATGTCGGCAGGCGCTCGACTGATTTGCATGAGCGGCGATGGCGCCAAAGTGACCCCGACGATGCTCGCGCGCACGCTCGATGCGAACCCCACCTCAGTGCACACGGTTCAGCCGCGTGCGCTGTCGATCACGCAGGCAACCGAGCTCGGCACCGTGTACACACCTGCCGAGATAGCAGCACTGTCCGCGCTCGTGCACGAACGTGGTCTCAAACTGCATATGGATGGCGCCCGCTTCGCCAACGCCGTTGCCTCGCTCGGCTGCACGCCTGCTGACATCACGTGGCGCGCCGGGGTGGATGTACTGTCTTTCGGTGCCACCAAGAACGGCGCGTTGACGGCAGAGGCGGTCGTGTTCTTCGACCCACAACTCGTGGCCGATTTCGAATTTCGACGCAAACGAGCGGCGCATCTGTTGTCGAAATCGCGCTATGTCTCGGCGCAGTTGCTCGCCTATCTCGATGACGATCTTTGGCTGACACTCGCGCGTCATGCAAATCGTTTGGCCGAGCGCATCGGCGCTGCTGCGGGCGCCGCGCTGCTGCATCCGGTGCAAGCGAACGAGGTCTTCCTGCGACTCGGCGATGCGCGCATCGCAAGGCTGCGCGAGCTCGGCTTCGAGTTCTACGACTGGGGCGCCAGCGGCTCGGGCGAAGCGCGCTTCGTCGTCTCTTGGTGCCAAGCCGACAGCGACGTTGACGCCCTATGCCACGCGCTATGCTCGAACTGATCGACATCGGCATCAACCTGACCCATGACAGCTACGATCACGATCGAGCCGCCGTATTGTCGCGTGCCATCGATCACGGGGTTCGGCAGTTCATCGTCACCGGAGCGTCCGCCGAGAGCTCAAAAGCCGCGCTCGATCTCGTCGGGCTGTCGCCGCGACTGCTACGATCGACCGCCGGTTGTCATCCCCATCACGCCGTCAACTACGATACGACGGCACACTCGATCGTGGCAGAACTGTTGCAGCATCCCTTGGTCGTCGCTGTCGGCGAGACCGGGCTCGACTACCACCGCAATTTTTCATCGCCTGCAGAGCAACGGATGGCATTCGAAAAACAACTGGATCTGGCGGTAGCAACACGCAAACCCCTGTTCATGCACCAGCGCGACGCACATGCCGATTTCATCGCCATGTTGACTGAGCGGGCCGCGGTGCTACCACGAGCGGTATTGCACTGCTTCACCGGCAATGCGATGGAGCTCGAGGAGTCCTTGCAAGCCGGCCTTTGCATCGGGATCACCGGCTGGATCTGCGACGAGCGACGCGGCCATCATCTTCGGGAACTGGTGGCTCGCATTCCCGTTGGTCGTCTGATGATCGAGACCGATGGACCTTATTTGTTACCGCGAGATCTGCAGCCCAAGCCGGAGTCGCGCCGCAACGAACCGATGTTTCTGCCGCATATCGCCAACGTCGTTGCTGCAGCGCGCGGTGAATCGTTGCAAGAACTCGCGGCCCACACCACGCAGACCGCCAGAACCTTTTTCGATTGTCCAGCGGAGTGACCGCCGAGGCTCACGCTAGTGACGCTGAAAGCGGCTCGGACGGGCGCTCTTTTTCAACTGCTGCCAATCGGCCATCCACGGCTCGACGACGCGCTCGGCGTGGCTGCGCTCGCCGAGCAAAAAATCGGCTTCGAGTGATTCCTCGCGCAACGTCAGGCGCGGCAAGCCCTTGGGAAACGTGGCGGCACGCGAGAACACCACCCGACCCTCGACCGGAATCGATCCTGCCCAACCACGAACTGCCGCAATCCGATCGTAAAGCGCGGCCTGCGGATTGGCGAAGGTGAAACGCCGGCCTGCCGCCATCACCGTCCACTCGGTCATGCTGTCGGAGCCGAAGACGTTGCCGGCGATATCGCGCACGTCGAGCACCAGCAAGCCCCGGGGCGTCAAGAGCAGATAATCGATGTGTACTTCGCTCCCCGACGCGTCAGCGAGTGCGACATCGCGTAGAGCATCGACCGAGACCCCGACGATCCGCGCTTCACGCGCAAGTCGTTCGCGTCGCGCGCGATAATACTTGTAGCCGAACACGGCACAGCTTCCGATGAGCAAACCGGCGATTGCCGCCAGCAACACCAAGCCTGCCGGATCGTTCAAAGAAAAGCGCAAGGTCATCGTCGTGCCGACAACAACGCTGTACGCAATGCCGCCAAATTTGGCTCCAGCGATTCGACTTGGGTGGGTCGTTGCAGCAATTCCGCCAAAGCCGGCGGCACCGCTATCGATGAGTCGATCAACGGCTCGACGATTTCCGGAAACTTGGCGGGCGATGCCGTCGCCACGATGCACCAGGGCAGTTCGCGTCGAGAGCGCACATCCATCGTTGCCCACACCTCAGCCGCGACGGCCGTATGGGGACACCAAATCTGACCAAAGCGCTGCCGGTCGCTGCGTATCCGCGCAGCAATGCGCGCGTCGTCGACGGATTCGGCCGTCACCGCACCCCGCAGACCCTCGACATCCGGGTACAAGGCGCGCAATCGCTCCATGTTCGAGGGATGCCCCACGTCCATCGCAGAAGCAACCGTCGCCACACTGCGCCGAGGCGACCACTCACCCGTCTGCAGATAATCGACCACGGTTCGATTGGCATTGTGCGCAAGGACGACTCGCCCGATGGGCAAGCCGATACGACGCGCCCAAATACAGGCGACGGCATTACCGAGGTTGCCGCTCGGAATGATGAAATTCAGCTTGCGCGCGTGTTGGTGCCAATACTGCAGCGACGTCGCCGCGTAATAAGCCGCCTGCGGCAACAGCCGGCCGAGGTTGATACTGTTGGCCGACGACAAACTCATCGCCGCGCTCAACTGCACATCGACGAAAGCCTCTTTGACCATGCGCTGACAGTCGTCGAAGGTGCCGGAGACCGAAAAACTGCGGACGTTATCTCCCCAACATGTGAGCTGCCTCTCTTGCGTCGGTGACACCAGCCCTTTCGGAAATAGCACTGTCACCGCCATGCCGGGACGACGATGAAAGGCGGCTGCTACGGCGCCGCCGGTATCGCCCGAGGTGGCGACGAGAATATTGACCGTCGGATCACTCGGCGAGCGCAAGCGCTGAAAGCTCGCCGCAAGAAAGCGCGCACCGAAATCTTTGAAAGCCGCGGTTGGACCATGGAACAGCTCGAGTACGTGCATCTCGCCGTCACCCTCGGCAGCCGATACCGGTACGAGCGGCGCCGCGAAGTTGAATGCATCCGCGGTGATGTCGGCGACCAGCGCGCCGAGTCGATCGCCCGCCGCAAACGGGGCGATCAGACGCGCGCCGACCTCAGCGAGCGTTGTGCATCCGTCGAAGTCCTCGATCGCCAGACTCGGCCAGACAGCCGGGACATACAAGCCGCCGTCCGGGGCAAGACCGCGCAAGACGGCTTCACTCAAACTCAAGCCGAGGGGCTCACCGCGGGTGCTAAAAAAACGCATCGTACCGAGAACTCAGTCAGGCCGAGACGACACGTGCGCCATCCGACTCGACGCCGACGACCCAATGGTCGGTCTCGACGCCGTGACGTGCAAATTCCTGCGCCATCGCCAACCGCACTGCATCGGCTACGTCCGACTGCGCCCAGGCGAACAGCGTCGGCCCCGCACCCGAAATAGAACACCCCAGCGAGCCGGCGGCGAGCGAGGCGTTGCGCACTGCCGTGAAACCCGGGATCAACTGCCGACGTTGCGGCTCGATCACGACATCGTTCAAACCCTCGCGGATCAACTCGAGATCATCGGTGTAGCAACCGGAGATGAAGCCGGCGAGATTCGCGGTCTGCCAAACGAAGTCGGCCATCGCCACATCGCGCTTGAGTATCGCACGCGCCTGCTTGGTCGCTAAAAACATATGCGGGTGGACGATCACCGCGCTGATGCCCTTGGGCACGGGAATGCGTTTGACTCGCGGATGATCGATACCGACCGTCAACACCAAACCGCCGAACAACGAAGGCGCGATGTTGTCGACATGCATGGATCCACTCGCGACCGCCTCGCCCTGCATCGCAAACTTCAGCAAATCGATTTTCTCGAAGGGTTGATCGAGCAGCGCATTGGCTGCCACCACGGCCGCCACCGCCGAGGCGGCCGAACCACCGAGCCCAGACCCGAGCGGAATCCCTTTCTCGATATGCAATTCGATACCGAACTGGGGCTTGGCCGCCACCGCGAGTGCAATGACCGAGCGGCCCGCGGTGTTCTTCTCGGCCTCGAGCGGAATCTCGAGCACCACGCCGCTGCAACCGGTGATTCGCACCCCGGGCGTCGGACTGCGTGTCGCTCGCACCCGATCACCGAGCGCATCGACCGCAAAGCCGAGAATGTCGAAGCCGATACCGACATTACCAACCGAGGCTGGCGCAAACGCCGTAACGCTGTCACGACTCACAGGCGAGCTCCAAGATAAGCCGACAGCCGCAGCAAATCGGCAAAGATGCCACCTGCCGTGACTTCGGGCCCCGCGCCCGGGCCTTGCACGATCAGCGGATTGTTGTTGTAGCGACTGGTCGCAAAGCGAACCACATTGTCCGTCAAGGCGATGTTCGCGAAGGGGTGCTTACGATCAAGTTCCACCACACCGACCGTCGCCTTGCCATCGGCCGTCAGGCGACCCACGTAACGCAAAACTTTCCCCGCTGCGGTTGCGCACTCGAAACGATCTCTCATGGCGGCATCGTGCAGCGGTAAGCGTTGCAAAAACTCGTCGATCGAACCGAGCTCGAGACCCGCCGGAACCAAACTCTCCACCTGTACGTCGGCCATCTCGAGATCGAGACCCATTTCGCGGCCGAGGATGATCAACTTGCGAGCCACGTCGGTGCCGGACAAATCATCGCGCGGATCCGGCTCGGTGTAGCCGCGCTGCTTCGCCTCACCGACGATGTCGCTGAATTCACGCGAACCATCGTAGACGTTGAAGAGATAAGCGAGCGTGCCCGAGAAAATACCCTCGATGCTCGTGATCTCATCGCCCGTCTCGCGCAGATCACGCAGCGTCTGCACGACCGGCAAGCCCGCCCCGACCGTCGCCTCGTAAAGATAATGGGTGCCGCCGATGCGACGCGCCTGCTGCAACGCACGGTAGCTCTCGAGCGGCGCACTGTTGGCTTTCTTGTTCGGCGTGACGATGTGAATGCCCGCAGCGAGCCACTCTGCGTAGTGTTTGGCGACCTCACCGCTCGCCGTGCAATCGATGATCACACGATGCGGTAAATAGTCGACCCCGACGTGCTCGACGAAAGCCGCAACATCGGCAGGCCGATCCGTCGCCGCGAATTCGTTCTGCCATTGCGCTAAGTCGACACCCTTGTCCGACAGAAGCATCCGCTTGGACGAGAGCAAGCCACGCACGCGCAGGTCCAGCTTGAAATCGCGCCGCAGGCGCGCCGATTGCGAGGCCATCTGCTCGAGCAATACCCGACCGACCGTCCCCGGACCAATGATGCCAACCGACACCGTATGCGAAGAGAGATAGAAACTCGCATGCACAGCCCGCAACGCACGCGTGGCTGCTTTGGCAGGGACGACCACCGAGATGTTGCGCTCGGAAGCGCCCTGCGCGATCGCGCGAACATTGACGCCCGCCAGACCGAGCGCGTTGAACACCTTCGCCGAAATGCCCGGCATGCCGGCCATGCCATCGCCCACCACCGCGAGAATCGCCAAGTCGCGATCGACCTCGACCGATTGAATCTGACCATCGGCAAGCTCGCGCGAGAACGCCGCTCGCACCACATCGACCGCGCGATCGGCCTGTTCCTTCGGGACGGCGCAGCAGATCGAATGCTCCGAACTACCCTGCGAAATCAGCACGACCGAGATCGACTCCTCGCGCAGTGCGCCAAAGAGTCGGTGCGCGGTACCCGGCACACCGATCATGCCGGCGCCCTCGAGGTTCACGAGCGCGATGTTCTCGATGGTCGTGATGCCCTTCACGGCCAAGGCCGAGGTCGGCCGGGCGCAAATCAAGGTGGCAGGATGATCCGGTGCGAACGTGTTGCGGATCCAGATCGGAATCTCACGCCCCACCGCCGGTGCCATGGTCTGCGGATGGATCACCTTGGCACCAAAGTACGCCAACTCCATCGCCTC
Source organism: Klebsiella pneumoniae (assembly GCA_945873095.1). Classification (GTDB taxonomy): domain Bacteria; phylum Pseudomonadota; class Gammaproteobacteria; order Steroidobacterales; family Steroidobacteraceae; genus UBA964. Next base: position 124,160 of record CAMCBU010000001.1, read on the forward strand.
GTTGTACGACAACGAATCGATGACCTGCGCATCCGGCACGCGACGCGGATCGGCCGACAGCACGCCATCGACATCCGTCCAAATATGAATCTCACGCGCATCGAGCAGCGATCCGAAGATCGATGCCGAAAAATCGCTGCCGTTGCGCCCGAGCGTTGTCTGCACGCCGCGCGCATCGGCGGCGATGAAACCCGTGATGATCACGGTCCCCGCGAACGTCGCGGGAATCGCCGCGTGGATACGCTGTCGCGACTCTTCCCACTGCACCATCGGTCCGAGCGGACCCCACTCGACCACGACCACCTCGCGCGCGTCGAGCCAACGCACCTCGCCAGATCGCTGGCCGCTGCCGGCATAAAATTCGCGAAACAGCCGTGTCGACCAGATCTCGCCGTAACCGGAGATCAAATCGGTGACATTGCGCGAAGCGGATCGGGTCAGCGAGACCGCCTGCAAGATGCCCTCGAGATCTTGCAAGTCGCGATCGAAGCCCGCGAGATACGTATCGACGGCGGCCTTGGCTAACAACGAGGTCGCGATGCGCTCGTGTCGCTGGCGCAAGGCGATAAGCCCCTCGCGCCAAGCCGCATCGCGTCGCTCGGCTTGCGCCACCCCTGCGAGCAGGCTGTCGGTAACGCCTTTGCAGGCCGACAGCACGACCCCCATGCGGGCTGGAGCCCACGAGTCGAGAATGCGGGCAACTCGACGGAAACAATCGGCGTCGGCGACGCTCGAGCCGCCGAACTTGTGGACGACCCAGTCGGCGGGTGAAGAAACGACCATGATGATGAGAAAAATCCGCTGAAAAAACCCCGACAACTGTATCGGCCGGAGCCCTGCACACGCAAGTTTCGGCACGCAAATCACGCCGTCCGACCGAAAGACGCGCCATGTCCTAGACTTCGCGTGTCATGGAATGGATCACCTTCTGGCCTCTGGCCCTCTTGTTGCTGGCAACCGGGCTGCTGGCCGGCCTCATCGCAGGCTTGCTCGGTGTCGGCGGCGGCATCGTGCTCGTCCCCGTGCTCGATCTGGTGTTGCGTTATCTCGGGGTGCCGGCGGAGGGCTCGATGCATGTGGCCATCGCGACATCGCTCGCCACCGTCATTCCGACCGCCATCGCCTCGAGCCGTGCACACGCCGCGCGTGATGGTATCGACTGGTCACTCGTCAAAGCGTGGTTACCGGGTCTACTGCTCGGTGGCCTACTTGGCAGCGCGCTGGCCGCTCGCGCGACGGCGCAGATTTTGGCAGGCGTATTTGCTGTCGTGGCGATGCTCGTCGCCTTGAAGATGGTGCTGCCGCTCGACCATTGGCGGCTGCGTGACACCGTGCCGCGCGGACTCGGCGGCAATCTCATCGCCACGCTCATCAGCACGGTCTCAACGATGATGGGCATCGGCGGCGGAACGCTCTCGGTTCCCGTCATGACGCTGACCGGCAGCGCGATCCATCGGGCCGTCGGCACCGCCGCATTTTTCGGTTTGGCGCTCGCCGTGCCGGGCACCATCGGCTATCTACTGGCAGAACCGCCGGTCGAGATGCCCGGCACCACCGTGGGCCTCATCAGCTTATCGGCGCTGATCGCGATCGTGCCCACCTCGACCTGGATGGCGCCGATCGGCGCGCGTCTCGCGCATCGCCTCGATCGTCGACGCCTCTCGCAGGTCTTCGGCGTGTTCCTCTGTCTGGTTGCTGTTCGTATGCTGTTCAGGAGTTTCTCACCGTGACCACCCACGCCATTTCCGGACCCTGCTTCGAAGATTTTCAGCGTGGCCTCGAGTTCGATGCGCCGGCGGTAACGATCGGCGCAGGCCACGCCGCATGGCATCAAGCGCTATTCGCCGATCGACTGCGCATACCGCTCGACCATCACACAAGCAGCGAGATCATCGGAGCGCCTAGCGCCATGGTGCATCCGCTACTCTCGATCAACATCGCCATCGGTCAGTCGACATGGGCTTCACAGCGCGTGAAAGCCAATCTTTTTTATCGCGGCTTGATCCTGCATCGCAGCGTGCACTTCGGCGATACGCTCTACACCCGAACGAAAGTCGTGGGATTGCGTCAGAACAAAACCCAAGCCAATCGAGCAGCGACGGGCATCGTGGCACTCGAGATGACGACGACGAATCAGCGCGGCGAGACGGTGCTCCACTTTTGGCGTTGCCCGATGATTCCCTGTCGTGATCCGGCAGCGCGCACAGGTCATGCCGACGATCTCGAGCAAATCGGTGCTGCGATGACGCAGGCGGATGTGATCGCCGCACTGCCCACGCACTGGAACCTCGCACCCACAAAGCGCTGGTTGGGTTGGCGCCATGATGCACTCGCTATCGATGATCATGTCGTTGTCGAAGCTCGCGACACCGTCACGTCGGCGCCCGAGCTTGTCCGACTATCTTTGAACATGGCGATGGCGCATACCGACTCGGCAGTCTCCTATCTCGGCGAGCGACTCGTTTTCGGCGGACATACGATCTTCGCCTGCTTCGCGCAGATCACTCGTGCTCTACCGAATCTCTTGACGCTCCTTGCATGGGAAAATTGCGATCACCTTGCACCGGTGCTCGAAGGCGACCGCCTGCGAACGACCTTCGATATTCGTGAGCGAATCCCCGTCGACCAAGGCGGCGCGTTACTGCGCATCACGGCGCAATGCTATGCCGCTCGTGGCACACCCGAGAGTGAAACCGCCGTACTTGATTGGACCTTCTGGGCGTGGAGCGCGTGAGCATGCGCCATCCCGATCGCGTCACTTCGAACCTCATCGACCACATTATCTCGCATCGCTACGAAGCCCTCTCACCGAGCGCCGTCACAGCGACGTCGACCTTCGTGCTCGATTCGCTCGGTGTTGCCCTCGCCGGATCTCGCGTACCGCTGGTGCCGGAGTTGATCGCGCTCGCACACAGCTGGGGAGAGTCGAACGATTGCCGCATTTGGGGAACCGGCCAGCGAGTTCCCGCCATCACGGCCGCTTTCGTCAACGGCTATCAGATCCACAACCAAGAATGGGACTGCGTGCACGAGCCGGCGGTCGTGCATCCCATGGCGGTGGTGCTGTCGACTTTGCTCGCATGGTCCGAACAACAAAGACCGATCGACGGCAAACGCTTCGTCAGCGGCTGTAACGTCGCCGTCGACGTCGCCACCACGATCGGCCGCGCCGCGCGCAACAAGCTGCGCTTCTTTCGCCCGGCGATGTGTGGCGCGCTCGGGGCCACCGCTGGCATAGCCAATATATTGAGCCTCGATCACGAGACGACTCGCAGCGCGCTCGGTCTCTGCTACAGCCAGCTCTCGGGCACCATGCAAGCCCATGTCGAGGGATCGCCGATGCTGCCGTTGCAGATCGGCGTCAACACGCGCGCGGCACTGCTGGCGATCGACTTAGCCGTTCGCGGTGTATCGGGACCGCGCCATTTTCTGGAGGGCGATTTCGGCTATTTCACCCTGTTCGACTCCGAATGGGATCCTGCGGTCTTCGAGCGAATCGGGACGTGCTCGGAGATGGAGCATCTGTCGCACAAACCCTTTCCGAGCGGACGTGCCACGCATGGTGGTGTCGACGGCGCACTGACCTTACAAGAACAACTCGGCTTCGCCACGACCGACATCGAAGAAATACGGGTGTACGCCCCACCATTGGTCGTCCAATTGGTCGATCGACCGGCGCGCGCAGATATGCTGCCGGCCTACGCGCGGCTCTGTCTCCCGTACGTGGTGGCGACCGCCTTGCTCACGGGCGAGGTCACCGTGGCGGATTTTGACCGCGAGCGCCTCAGCGCCCCAGAACGACTCGCCCTCGCCAGCCGCATCCGGGTGCTGCGCGATACCAACCCTGCCCTGAATGCATTGGCTCCACAACGGGTCGAAGTGCATTTACGCGGCGGACAAATCGAAGAATTACCCCTGCCATCGGTCCTCGGCGCGCCCGGAAGACCGCTGACGCGCGAGCGACATCTAGCCAAGTTTCAGCGGGCGGCCGTTGCCGGCTGTCAGCCTTTGCGTCAAGCATCGATATCCAAGGTGATTCAACTGGTCGATGACCTACCCACCATCACCGATCTGACCCAACTGGTCGATGCGCTGATGTTCGAGGACGCTGCATGACTTACCCGAATTATTTCGAGTCGTTCGACTATGCGCAGATGCGCAGAGACTTCCCGCTCGGTGCCGACTTTAGCGACGACTTCGCGAAGCGCTCGCGCGACGAAATTCACGCGCATCAAGATCGACTGTTCCGACGCTGTCTACAACGCGCATGGGAGATCCCGTTCTATCAGCGCCTGTGGGGCGCGCGTGGCTTGAGTCCACAAGATATCCGAGGAATCGACGACATCGAGAAGCTGCCGATCTTCGGTAAGACCGAGCTGATGAAGAGTCTCGCCGAGCATCCGCCTTATGGGGATTATCACGGTTTCGACAAATGGGCTGTAGAACAACGACCCGTCACCGTTATCCACACGACGAGCGGCACGACCGGACGACCGCAAGTCGTGCTGTTCAGCCCCAAGTCGCGCGAGGTGCAGGCACTGCTCGTTGCGCGGATTTGGCGCATGCAGGGCCTACGCTCGACCGATGTCGTTCACTCCGTCTACGGACACGGCATGATCAACGGCGGACATTTCGTGCGCGAGGCGGCCTTGCACTACACGAATTCGCTGTTTCTCTCCGCCGGCACCGGCAAGGAAACGCGCTCGGTCACTCAAATCGAATTGATGCGCGACCTCAAAGTCACGGTGCTCGTGGGCTTCGTCGATTACATCCGGCAACTCTCCGAAACCGCGCGCGAGATGGGACTCGAACCGGGGCGAGACTTGGCCGTTCGCGCGATCTTCGGACACGTGGGACGTGAGTCGCGTAGCGCACTCTCGCGCGCCTGGGGTGGCGCCGAAATCTTTGACTGGTACGGTGTCGCCGATACGGGCCCCATCGCCGCCGAGGGCCCGGATCGCGATGGCATGTATGTCATGGAAGATGCCCAGTATCTGGAACTCATCGATGAGGGTACGGGCCGCGCTGTTAGCGGAGAGGACCCCGGTGACATGGTGGTCACCTCGCTTTATCGCGATGATGTCTACCCGCTGATTCGCTTCAATACGCATGATCTGTCGGCTTGGAAAAGCGGTACCTCCGCATTGGGTTTTCAGCTACAGCGCACCGTCGGCGTGCTCGGCCGCAGCGACAACATGGTCAAGCTCCGCGGGATCAACGTATATCCGCTAGCCCTCGCAGCAATCCTCAACGAACGCACTGAATTCGCGGGCGAGTATATTTGCCGAGCCCGCCGTGACGCCGCCGGCCGCGACACTCTCTGCGTCATCATTGAGACCCGTGCCGGCGCTCACCAAGACGCCGAGATTGCACGGGGATTCGCCAATCTGCTGAGCCGACGAGTCGGCGTCGAAATCGAAGTCGAGCTCGTCGCAGCCGGCGAAACGGCAACGCTCACCCAGATCGAAAGCCGCCAAAAGCCGATTCGATTGATCGACGAGCGTCCCAAAGCGAGCGCGTGAGACCATGCCGTTCGCAAACGCCGTCGAGCGACTTGAGTCCGCGATCCGAGAAATCGAGCGCGATGACCTCAATGCCTGGTGTCATCTCGATATCGAAGGGGCACGCCACGCGGCACGCGAGAGTGAACAACGCTCGGCCAACGCGCAGAGTTTGAGCGCTATCGACGGTTGCCTCATCGGCATCAAGGCCAACATCGCCGTTGCCGGTTGGCCATGGGCCGGTGGCTTGCGCAGCCGCCAAGACCTGTGCGCCCGTAGCGACGCCGCCCTGATCAAAGACTTACGAGCGGCCGGCGCGATCTTGCTCGGACAAACGACGATGGATGCCGGTGCGCTCGGCGCGAGCGGTCGCAGTTTGCAAGGTGCGATTCGTCATCCGCTCGATCCCACGCTGTCGGTCGGCGGCTCGAGCGGCGGCAGCGCTGCGGCGGTCGCCGGCGGGCACTGCGATGCGGCCCTTGGTAGCGATACGATCGGCTCGGTGCGCATTCCCGCGGCACTCTGCGGCATCGTCGGCTTCAAGCCCTCACCGCATCGCCTCAGCATGCATGGCGTATTGCCGGTTCACGACGACTTCGATCATCTTGGCCCGCTGACTCGTGAGGCGAGGCTAGCGCGTGAGTTGCTGCAGGCCATCGGCGCTCTTCAGCCTCGGCGCCAACCGCTGAGCGGATTACGCGGTGCCGTGATGACCGCCTTCGGCGACGTCGAATTGGACGTCACCGTCGAGGCGGCTTTTCACGCGGCGATCCCGCGATTGACCGATCGATTCGTCTCGCTCGAGCGACTCGCGTGGACGGCGGCGACCACCGAGCCGCTGTCCTTACGCAAGCTACGTCGTGCGATCTTCGCGCTGAGCGAGCACCGCATGTGGCTCACTCATCGCGAGCATCTCGAGAGACGGCCTGACGATTTCGATGAACCACTACGCGGGATGCTGGAATTCGGTGGTCGACTCGATGCCGTGAAGATCGCAAGTTATCGCGCGACGGTCGACGAGTTTGCGACGCGCTGGCGAGAGACGACGCACAACTTCGACATCATCTTGATCCCGACCTGCCCCGTCACGGCCTTTGCCCATGCCCTGCCAACACCCGACTCGCTGGCCGATCTGACCGTCATCGCCACAGCCACCGGCTCACCCGCTGCGACGATTCCGCTCGCGAGCCAAGGCCTTCCGGTCGGCTTGCAGATCGTCGGACGACCCGGCACCGATGAACTCGTCATGGCACTGGCCGAAGCGTTGTCAGGCTGACTGAATACTGAGGTAGTGTGCGGCGATGTCACGCCGTGTCGCAACCCACACGCCCTCAGCGCGACTCACATGCTGCAAGAATCGATCGAATGCGACGATACGACCAGGTCTGCCGATGATGCGCAGATGCACGCCGAGAGACATGATGCGCGGCCGGGCGACGGACTCTGCCAGCAACCAATCGAAAGTGTCCTTAGCGTAGGTCAACCAATCGGACGGCATCAACGCCGGCGCATTCCACATTTTCATGTCGTTTGAATCGAGCGCATAGGGCAGCACCACCATCGGCTTGTCCAACGAGCGATCCATGAAAGGCTCATCGCGACTGAAATCGTCCATGTGATAGAGATAACCCGCCTCACTCAACAACCGACGCGTCTCGGCGGTGTGTAGATATCGCGACAGCCAGCCGACAGGTCGAGTCCCGGTCGTCTTCGCGATGCTGTCGGTTGCCTTGCGAATGAAGTCCCGCTCGATCTCTTCGCTCATACCGAGCTGGTGAGCCCAACGATAGCCGTGCGCGCACACCTCGTGCCCTGCACCGGCGATACCACGAGCCACCTGCGGTGCGCGCTCGAGTGCCACCGCAGCCGCGGTGAAGGTCGCCGGAAGCCCGTAACGATCGAGCAAACCCAAGACGCGCGGCGCGCCCTCGTTGATGCCATAGGCATAGTTCGACTCGTTACCAAAATTGCGCACCGGTTTCTTCAAAGTAATCCCGAGCTCATCGACGGGCTCCGGACCGCGATCGCCATCCTCGATGTTGAATTCTGCGCCTTCTTCCACATTCACCACGAGTGAGAGCGCGAGACGCGCACCGCCCGGCCAAGCGTAACTCATGGCTAGTGATACTCCTCGCCGCCCGAAACGTTCATCGCTTCGCCGGTGATGTAGGCCGCCTCGCCCGATGCAAGGAATGCGCAGGCCTTGGCGATATCCTCCTGCAGACCAGGTCGCCCTAGCGGAATGCGAGCACGCATGTCTGCAAGATATTTCTCTTCACTGCGACCGGTCGCTGCGCTGAAGAACTGATTCTGCCAAGCGCCCAGACCCGTCGTGACATGGTTCGGACAAATCGTGTTGACGGTGATGCCGTGTGCACCGAGCTCGATCGCCGCCGAGCGAGTGAGACCCACCATGCCGTGCTTCGAAGACACATAGGCTGAGGCGAACGGGAACCCCGACTTCGACGCTTGACTACCGATATTGATAATTCGGCCGCCCTGACCTTGGGCGATGAACTGCTTGGCCGCATACTTAATACCGAAAAACGCCCCGCGCAGATTGACCCCGAGCACCGCATCCCAGTCCGCTTGCGTCATCTCGATGATCGGCTTCATCAGATAACCGATCCCCGCGTTGTTCACCATGATGTCGAGGCGTCCGTAATGCGCCACCGTCTTCGCAACGAGTTCGGCCACCTGCGTCTCTTCGAGCACATCGCACACGAGACCGATCGCCTCGCCGCCGGCCGCACGAATCTCTTCGACGATCTGCTGCATCTCCTTCGATGAGCCGATGGCGGTCGCCGGCATTGCAGCGCCGCGCGCTGCACCGATGTCGCTCACGACCACCTTGCAACCCTCGGCCGCCAAACGCTTAACCATTGCTTCGCCCAAGCCCTTGGGACGACCCGAGCCTGTGACGATTGCCACCTTGCCACGCAGATCCGGATACACGCTCATCGGAACTCCTAGTGAGAACTTCAGACTGCTAACATGATCGCATGAGCGAACTGTTGACGGACATAGTTCCCCCGCTGGGTCGAGTCACGTTGAATCGACCCGACAAGCGCAACGCGCTGAACTCGGCGATGTGGGTGGATCTGACCCGCCTCGCAGCCCAGCTATCGCAAGATTACCGTCTGAGGGTCGTGTTGCTCACAGGTGCCGGTCATGAAGCCTTCAGCGCCGGCGCCGATATCCTCGAGATGCGCCAAAGCCTCGCTGATCCGCCGAAGATGCGGGCGATGCAACAAGCGGTGCTCGATGCGCAGGTCGCGTGGGAGCGTATTCCGATTCCGACTATCGCCATGATCCGCGGCGCCTGCACCGGTGGAGGCTGCGGTCTCGCCTTGAGTTGCGATCTGCGCATCGCAACGCCCGACGCCTTTTTCGCAATCCCACCCGCCAAGCTCGGTCTTGCTTACAGTTTGGCTGACACCAAGCGGCTGTACGATCTGGTCGGTCCATCACGCACCAAGGAAATCCTCTACACCGGCAGACGCATCGAGGCGAGCGAGGCCCTGCGCTTGGGAGTGATCAACCAGATCGTCCGACCGGATGAACTCGAGCCCTACACGCTCGCGCTGGCTGCCGAGATCGCATCTAACGCGGCGAATTCGGTGCGCGCGGCCAAGGCGGTGGTGAATCTGATCAGCGCAGGCACCGATGCCGAAACGCCCGCCTCGCAGCGCTATTACGACGAGAGCTTCTCGTCGCCCGAATTTCTCGAAGGCGCGCGGGCCTTCATGGAGAAGCGAGTCCCGAAATTCTAGCGGTGCCTGTTTCTTTGAACTCATCGAGGTAACGACGCATCACCGCCGCGCTCTCGAGCGGCGCCTCTTGAACCAGCATATGTCCGATCCCCGGGAGCACCTCGAGTCGCACTTCCGGCGCATTCTGCATCAACGCACGGGTTTCATAGGCCAACGCCAGCGGGACCCGTTTGTTCTTCTCACCCCAGATCAGCAGCACGGGCACCTTCACGGCGCGAATTTTCTCCTCGACCCCACCTGAGACGTACTGGCGCAGCAACTCGATCATTGCCAATCGGTTGCCCTCTCGACGCCACATCGAATACCACTGATCGACGATCGAATCGCTGACTCTCGTCGGATCACCATAATCGTTCTCCAACATGAAACGCGTGAAGGCGGGCGGCGCGACGTACGCGATCACATTGGCGACGGACGGAATATCGGCGCCTTGCGTCTTGCCGCGTATGCGTTTTTCCAATGAGCCCGGACTGATGAGTACCAAGCGCTCCACTCGCTCGGGGTGATCGGCCGTATATCGCATGGCGACCGTGCCGCCGATCGAGGTGCCCGCGAGCGTAAAGCGATCAAGGCCGCGCGAATCGATGAACGATTCGACGAGGTATTGGATGCGCTCGAGCGTGTAGTTGCCGCTAGGTTCAGGACCCGTCAGTCCATGCGCAGGCAGATCCACGCGGATGACGCGATAACCATCCTTGAGGGCGCTGACCCAAGGGTCCCACATAAACAGGCTTGAATAATTGGCGTGCAGCAACAGCACGACCGGCCCCACGCCTTCGTCCCGATAATGCAGTCGCACACCGTCGATCTCGATGAAGCGCGAGGTCTCACCGACCCATCGAGCCTCGACCTCGGCGGTCGGCAGGTCGCGATACACCCACGCCGCCCCGACGCCGATGACCACCGCCAACACCAACACGAACGTCGCCGTGCCGAACAACCATTTGAGTGATTTGCGAATCATGACAGCCACCTCGCCCGGCCTAGATATACTCCACCCACTCGAATAAAAACCAAGGGGAGTCGCAGGCGTGACCACATCTCAAACGCAAAGCTATGCCAATCCGGTCTATGCCTGGTTTGTCGTACTGGTACTCGCACTGGCCAACTGCGTCTCGTTCATCGACCGATTGATCCTGTCGTTACTCGTTCAGCCCATCAAAGCGGATCTGCAAATATCCGACACGGCCTTCAGCCTGCTCGCGGGAGCGGCGTTTGCCATTTTTTATTGCGGCATGGGCCTGCTCATCGCGCGCTGGGCCGACCGTTACAGCCGCAAATGGATCATCACCACCGGCATCGTGCTTTGGTGCAGCATGACGACCTTGGCTGGCACCGCGCGCTCCTATGCACAGCTCTTTTTGTATCGCATCGGCGTTGGCGTCGGCGAAGCGACCCTCTCGCCGTCGGCCTACTCCATGCTGGCCGGGTATTTCCCTCCGCAGCGACTCTCCCTCGCGATCGGTGTCTTCAGTGCCGGCGTCACCGCAGGCACCGGCCTCGCCTATTTGCTCGGTGGCGCGACCATCGCGTGGGTGATGTCGCAAGGCTCAGTGAACTTGCCCATCGTCGGCGACCTCGCAGGTTGGCGACTCGTGATGGTCATCATCGGCTTGCTCGGATTGCCCGTTGCCTTGCTGATGCTCCTCGTCAAAGAGCCCCCGCGTGCCCAACAAGGACCGCCAGCCACACTGCAAGAGACCCGTGCCCACTTCAAAGCCAATCTCGCACGCTATGGGTATGTATTCGCAGGCTATGGCACGACGGCAATCACCGCCTTTGCGGTGATGACGTGGACACCCGCACTCTATCAACGCCAGTACGGCGCAACGCCTGCCGAATCTGCCTTGACCATCGGCACCGTGGCGCTCGTGGGCGGGCTGCTCGGTGCCTTTGCAGGCGGTTGGTGGTCGGATCATCTCGAGTCGAGAGGCGATCAGCGAGCCAAGTTGCGAGTGTTGTTCTATTGCGGACTCGGCTTGGTGTTGCCCTCGATACTCGCACCCTTCATGCCGACGATGCACTCGCATGCGGCATTGATCTTTTTCACGTTTTTCTTTGGCTCTGCCGCCACAGGACCTGCCGGCGCTTACGTACAAGCGATCACGCCCGATCGGATGCGCGCGCAGTTCGGCGCGGCCTACCAACTCTCGCTCGTGCTCGTCGGCGCCACGCTCGGCCCCTTCGCCGTCGGCTTCTCGACCGACTTTATCTTTGGCGACGAGGGCAAGGTCGGCTATTCGATGGCGCTCGTTTCCGCCGTCGCCAATCCGATCGCCGCCTATCTGCTGTGGCAAGCCTTCAAGCGGGCACGTGCACGGCTTTGAGGCGCGAATAGCTGTATAGCTCGTCGAGGCACTCTTCGCCGCCGAGTCCGCTGTCTTTCCAACCGCCGAACGGTGCGCCCACGAAGTGCTGACCCGCCGTGTTGAGCCAGACGGTGCCCGCTTCGATGGCGCGCGTCAGTCGCATACCGGTGGCGAGATCGCGCGTCCACACGGCCGCCGTCAAACCATAGGGAGAGTCGTTGGCGAGTTCGATCACCTCGGACTCTCGATGCCAGCGCTGTGCACACACGATCGGACCAAAGATTTCCTCCCGTACCACGCGCATGGCCGAGGTCACATCGGCGTATAGCGTGGGTTCGAGCCAATAGCCATCGGCAAACGCCGCAGCCGTTGGTCGGCGACCCCCGGTGACCAATCGAGCGCCCTGCGCCGTCGCGTCGGCAATGAACTCCTGCATCCGTTCGAACTGTTTCGAGGAATTGACCGGCCCCATCTCCGCAGCAGGATCCAACGGATCGCCGATGCGTAGCGCACGCATCCGTGTCGCGACACGTTCGACGATCTCGTCATGAATATCGGTATGCAACAGCAGGCGACTCGTCGATCCGCACGACTGACCCGCCCACGAAAAATTCATTCCGGCGACCGCCATTTCGACGACGCGATCCAGATCGGCATCCGGAAAAACGATGAACGGATTCTTACCGCCGAGTTCCAAAGTGACGTGCTTGACGGCCGACTCGGCCGCCGTGCGCTGGATGGCGAGCCCGGTCGCGACCGATCCGGTGAAACCGATACGACGCACGAGCGGATGCCGAACCAAGGCATCGCCCGCCGAGGCGCCGTGGCCGTGCACAATATTCACGAGACCTCGCGGCAGGGTGTCACGAACCAACTCGCCCAGTACCGAGCCCGACAACGGACTCGTTTCCGGCGTCTTCACCACTACCGCATTGCCCGCCATCAACGGCGCTGCCAGGTGCGCTGCGGCGAACATGAAGGGATGATTGAAAGGGACGATACGCGCCACGACGCCGTAAGGCTCATGCACGGTGTAATGCAGACCGCGCGCCGTGGCGGGAATGGTCTCGCCTTTCAACTCGCTACCGAGCCCGGCGAAGTATTCGAGATAACCCGCGGCGATCTCGACGTCGGCGCGCAGCTTGCCGATGGTGTTACCGGTATCGCGCGCCTCAAGCGCAAGGATCTCGGCGCCTCGAGCTCGAATGGCAACCGCGAGGGCTCTGAGTCGATTGGCTCGCTCCCAGACGGACAAGCCACTCCAATCGCGTTGCGCTCGCATCGCGGACTGCACGGCCCGATCCACATCGGCCGCCGTCGCCGAGGGCACCCGTCCGAGCGGTTTGAGCGTCGCGGGCTCGTGACTGTCGATCCAGTCGCCCGCCCGACCTCCCTCGCCGAACGTGAGCTCTCCATCGATCAGGTGCCGACCTTCAAACACAGCGCTTCCTCGTGCCACGACCAAACGAGCTACCAATGAAAAACGGGCCGCAGCCGTGAGGCTGCGACCCGCTAAATCGTATCGCGACTTAGCGACCGCCGAAGCGATACGCGAAGCGGAACCCGACGATACGCGGATCCGGCAGTGAAACACCCGAGGTGTTGGCCGGCGAGAAGTTGCTGGGGTCTGCCAGCGACTGCGCCACATCGCCCGGGTTCGAGCTACCCGCCTGCACCGTATCGTCATCCGTGATGTTGTTCGCAAAGATCTGCAGATCCCAGCGGTCGGATGTCATACCGATGCGCACGTTACCGATCGTGAAGGCATCAAGCTCAACCAGATTGTAAAAGTCGAGGAAGCGCTTCGATTGCTTCTGCACATCGCCTTCGACGAAGAAGCGCACGCCCGTGGCACCGAAGAGATCACCCATCGGACGTGACCAGCGGGCCATGCCGACCAGCGAATGCTTTGGCGCACGCTCGAGCTTGCGACCCTTCAGATTGTGGAAGCAAACTCGCGAGTTAGCGACTGTATCGGTCTTGCGATTACAGCTGCCCACACGCACCGCATCGGTCGGCGAGGCGGAGGTGAACGGAAAATCGATGAACTCGGTATCGAGGTAGGAATAGTTGAGACCGAACAACAGACTCTCGTTCGGCGCCCACTGCGTATCGAGCTCGAGACCCCGAACTTCCGCCTTACCGGCGTTCAGCAAGCGACCGACCAAGATGCCCGAGGGCGTCACGAGCTGCGCACCGACCTGCTTATCGTCGTACTTGATGAGAAACACGCCGGGGTTGAAGCGTACGCGGCCATCAGGCGTCTGGATCTTGGCGCCAAACTCGTATTCTTGGATCTTCTCGTCCTTGAACGAGAACTCGTCGTAGGCACCGTCGTAGTCCGCGTCTTGCCACGATCCGGCGGTGACCGTCGAGACACCACCGGGCTTTACGCCCTTCGCATAGGTCAAGTACAGCAGCATATCGTCGGCCGGACGAAACTCGACCGTCGCGCGCGGCGTGAAGTAGCTGTGCTCGGTCTCCAGCGTGACCGGCACGCCGGGAGCCTGCTGAACGCCCGAGCCCGGCACGCCCGGTGGCGCGAACGGATTGAAGAACGGATATAGGTAGCCAACCGAGGGGAAGCCGATCTGGAAGCCCGGGAAGCTCGGATCTTGACACTTCGTCACCGGGCCACCCGGGAACGATGCCGCGTCGAGCGTCGACGAGCAATTCACGCCAGCGACCGTCTCGGTCTCCTGACCGTAGCGCCCCTCGACACTGACACGCCAACGCTCGTTGAGATCGTACTCGATCAAACCAAAGAATGAATTGTGTTCGATATCACGCGCGTTCACGCGCGGTATCGGATTGGTCATCAAGCCGAGTACTTGGTTTGCCGAGCGATTTTGGCAACTCGGACCGATCGCCGGTTGACCGGGGAAGAACGTGTTCGGCGGAATCGACGGCAGACAGAAAATATTGATCGAACGTGTCGTCTGCGCCGCTTTTTCCTGCCAGTAGAGATAGCCCAACATGAAGTTCGCTGGACCATCGAAGTCCGAGCGGAAGCGCAACTCTTGGCTAAACTGCTCCGTCTCGTTGGAGTTGTCGAACTTCGCCGCACGCAGCGAGGTATCCACTCCGTTGACCACGCCGGAGTCGAAGTCACCGTCCTCCTCGAAGGTGAAGTTCGCGTCGGTGACACCCGTCAACGAGGTCACGGTACCGAAGTCAAAGTCCCAGTTGAGCACCGCCGAGAAGCGTAGGATCTCACGCGTGCTACCAGCGTAGTCCTTGCCAGTGAGTGGATTGGGATCCAACTTGACCTTCAGCTTGTCGGCTGACGGAATGAGACCCGCCGACGAGTAGACGTGGTTACTTCCGAAGAAAGTGCCCGGGTAGGCAGGGTTACCGGAACCGGGTGGCAAGGTGAAGCCCGGCGGCAAGACGGTCGTGCCCGAATACACGCGACCACTCCCTGCGGGACAACTGCCACGAACGGCCGCAACCACCGCACCGCTGCCGACGGTCAAACATTCCGCGCCCGTTGTCGGCCTTACCGACACGAGTGAAATCGGAACCTGTGCTGTCGCCGATTGACCGAACTCGTCATCGGTGTATTCCGCGCGGAACTTGGCGTTGAAGCTCTCATTCGGTTCCCACTTGGCAGTCAGAGCCAAGCCCCAACCGTCACCGTCACCGACCTCACCGCCCGTCACCGAATTTTTGTAGATGCCATCCTGCTTCCACTGCACCGTGTTCACGCGAATACCGACCGTGTCACTCAACGGACCGCTCCATGAGCCCGTCACGTCTTGTCGACCGTACTCGGCGAACGAGGCGCGGATATCACCCTCGGCAACGGTCGCCGGATCCTTCGTCACATACTGGACGGCACCCGCGAAGGCGCTGCGACCATACAACGCCGACTGCGGACCCTTGACGATTTCGATGGCCTGCAGATCGAGTAATTTATTGGTCGCGAGCAACGAACCACCGCCGAACTGAATACTCTCGCTTGAGGTGTCGATACCATCGACGAGCACCGCCACGTTGACACGGCCGCGAGTGGGTGAGAGGCCGCGAATCGAAATGCGGTTGTCGGTTGCGGAATATCCCTTGTCATAGATCAACGAGGCATCGAGCCTAGCGATATCCTCAACGTCGGAGATCCCCATCTTCTCGATGTCGCCGGATGTGATCGCCGTGATGGACATGGAGACGTCCTGAAGATTCTCCTCGCGCTTACGCGCGGTCACCACAATCTCCTCGAGACCAACCGATTCGTTAGCGACTACGGGCATCGCCATAACGGTGGACATACCACCAATGACGAGCGCAACCGACCGCTGCGCCGGCTTATGCGATTTACTCATTTTTCTATGACCCCCAAGTCATGATGTTTTAACGCTGCACTCGAGATTTCTTCACTGAATCCCTAAGAACAACGAGGCCAGAGTGCTACAACCGCCCTGCTCCGTCAAACTTCGTCTCCCGCAAGCAACAGGGCATGACCACTCTGTGCACACGAGCGACCAACACCGGCGAGCCCCGGTCACACGGCGCATCAGCCCTGCACTGGTCTGGCAGACATACGCTGCGGATACTCTTTCTCAACCCGCTCTCGATAAGCGCGCGGCAATTGATCCAGGCTCTGCAGCTTCGCGCCCGAGGCGTGCCAGATCACATGCCCAGGCTGATCTTTCATATCCATCCACTTCAGCCAATTCATGAAGACCACCGAGGAGAAGCTTGCTGCAACCGAGTTTTGGCGAACATCCAACACCGCATCGCGCTGCGCGAAAATCGTCTGTCGTTGACCGTGCATGGCGGGCATACCCGGTGGGTAGACCGTCTGATGCTGCAGCCAGAGATGCGATCCCAGCTGGTGCCACTGCAGCTGCAATGGCTTCCTGACCGGCTCACCGAGCGGTGTTCCATCCAGCCGAACCGGCCAAATTCCCTCTCGGGTATACGCAAATCCCAGGTTGCCACCCTGCACCGCGGGCTTCACGGCCTCGCGTTTGCCCGTATACGGATTGGCGAACTCATACAAAAATTCGCCGCTCTCGAAGTCACGAAAAAAGGTGACCGTATGACCGCCGAGCTGGAAATCGTCACCGCGATGAGCAAACCAATAGACCTCCATTCCCTCGAAGCGCAGCAGGGGTCTGGGCGTTTCACCCTCGCCTCGCACACCGAAAATGACGCCAGTAAACCACCAGCGCACATCCTCCTCGAGCAAGCTGCCTTGCATCCGCACGAGATTGCGAAGCTGTTCGTCTGAGCGCCCGTTTTCCAAGGCTCTGGTGTCCGTTGCCAGCGCAGTCGGGTCGGCTGCAGTCGGGTCGCCTGCAGTCGTCTCGACGCCGACGCCTGCACCTAAGATCAAACTGCCAGCCAACCAACGGCGTCGACTGATCGATCGTGGCGTCGAGGTCACTTCAGCCGTACCGTGACCTTGTTCAGGGCGTCGATCTCGGAGACGTCGATCTCGACACCCATCACGGCGGCGTAGCCATGCAAACGGGGTTTCAGCCAGATGTCGTGCACCTCTGCATCCGTCAGGTCGAACTGACCGATCCGCCGCGAAATATCGAGCACATGCGAGAACGGAAAAGTGAACCGGCGCTCGCCTTGCGATACCTGCAGATCAAGACAAAGCTGATAGAGACAGGTGGTGCGCTCGAACATCGCCGTCAGCGCAAGTTCACGATCGCCGGTTCGGATGATCGCCTCGCGGGTGCGCTCCAACATCGGTCGCATGGTTTGCACATCGTGCTCGACATACTGCTTCGAGAGCCCTTTGTTCTTGGCGAACTGCACCGAGTTCAGATGCATCTTGACCAAAGCATCGTTCATCTCGTGCTGATACGGCATCGAGTCTTTCAGCGTGCGGATCGCGAGCGCAACCGCCTGCCCCAAAATCTCCTCGCGCCCCTCAAAGCCACTGGTGTTATCCGTCACGCTACCCCCTGCCGATGACCGTTCGGTTCGACGCCCTGTCACCGGGCTTGTCGTTGATGCTGTTGTAGCCGCGATTGGTGCGTCCGCCAATGGCGGTCTCGGGTAATACGCCCCGCTTGTCCATTCGTTGGACACACAGGGGTTGGAGTACTAGGCTTGCCCGGCCGTAGTCGCGTAAAAGACCCGCGTTCGCATGGAGGTGAAGCGTGTACATCAATTTTTGGTATCCGGTCGTTCGCAGCGAGGATCTCGGCAAGACACCGCAAAAGGTCCGCCTACTCGGTCACGACTTGGTCGTCTTTCGCGACGAACACGGCCAACCCGCCGTCCTCAGCGACACCTGCGTCCACCGCGGCGCGAGCCTCTCGGGTGGCAAATGTAAAGATGACGGCACCGTGCAGTGTCCCTACCACGGTTGGCGCTTCAATCGCGATGGCGTTTGCACGCGTATCCCCTCGATCGGCAAAACCACCAAACCGCCGCCGCGCGCGCGCGTCGACGCCTATCCGGTCGAGGAGAAGTACGGCATCGTATTCGCGTTCTTGGGTGACTTGCCCGCCGATCAACGCCCACCGATCATGCCGATTCCCGAGCACGGCACGGACGAGTGGCGCTCCACGCTCGTCACCTTCGATATCGACTACCACTACGAGCGCTCCATCGAAAACGGGCTCGATCCGGCGCACAACGAATACGTTCACCCTACGCACGGTTATCAAGGTGAGCGCGAAGATACCTATCTCATGACGGAGTTGAGACCCCATCAGGAAAATCCGTGGGGCCACGGCTTTTTGTCGACCTTCGATGCACCACCGCTGAAGAATCCAATCATGCGCTTCTTCAAAAAAGAAGGTGGCAAGATGGAGGCCGGCTCAGGCACTTACGGTCCGAACCACATGTGGACGTACATCCGCTTCACCGCCAAGACCGCGATGCACCAGTACATGTTCGAAGCGCCGATCGAAATGAACAAGACACGCGTGTTTTTGTTGAACCAACGCAACATCGGATTTTTCAAACAAAGCAAGATGGGTGTGCTCGGCGGCTGGCTGAAACGACGAATCAACGCTTGGCTCGACACGAAGATCAACGAGCGCAATATGTTCATCGCCTCGCAAGACATCAAAGTCATGACCCACGTCATGCCGCGGTTGACACCGCCCTCGCGCGTGAAAGAACTGATGATGCCGGCAGACAAAGTCATTCTGCAGTATCGAGACAAGCTCGATGAGTTCGAAGCGCGCGGGTGGCGCATCGACATGGCAGCCGTACAAGCGGCCCGAGAGCGCGCCGACATCATCTTTGCGATTCCCTCACCCGCTCGTCGTGACTCGCAAGCCTGGGTCCTCGATGAGGTTCCCCGACTGCCGTCGAAGACCACCAGCGCATAGCCTGCACGTGAACTCGACGGCCGTTCACGCTCTCGTGCTGGCCGCGGGTGCGGCGCGTCGTTTCGGAAGCCCGAAAGGTCTCGCCGACTACCGCGGGAAACCGCTGATTCGACACGTCGTCGACACGGTGATCGCTGCGCTCGCCACTCGCCCGTACGCCACCGGGCTGACGGTCGTACTTGGCACCGCAGTCGACCCGCTGCGAGACGCACTGCAAGGCTGCAGCGCCGACCTCATCATCAACCCTAGATGGTCGGACGGCTTATCGAGTTCGCTCCGCGTGGGTATCGAGTCGCTGCCCTTCGGAGTGTCTGCGGTCTTGGTCGCCTTGGGTGATCAAGTGCTCGTCGATAGCGGCGACTACCAACGTCTATTGGATGTCGCCGAGCTGAATCCGCAACGCCCCGTCGCGGCGGGGTATCGCCAGACGGATGGCTCTCGCGAGACGGTCGGTGTACCCGCGATTTTCCCCGCCCACTATTTCGAACGCCTGCGCGCTCTGCAGGGCGATCGTGGCGCTGGCGGCTTGCTGGCCTCGGACGACTCGGTCGTCCGTGTCGATGTGCCGAACGCCGCCGTCGATATCGACACGCCCGAGCAGTTGGCTGCTGCGCTCGCCCCGCGCTGAGGTGCAATTAGCGCAGCGGCGTCTCGCCCGGCACTGCCGGCCTGAGCACATAGGCCTTGGCGACGAGCGGCAAGCTGTCACGCGCATAACAGGCTTGATCAAACCAGGACGTCGAGCTCATCCGTAGCAACGCGGGAATGAGATATTTGAGCGGCGCAAAGAACAACTCACGACACCATCGCACCTCCAGCTCCCAAGCCTCGAGCGCCGTTGCCGCATCAACTCGCGTGGTTCCAGCAGATCGGTACGTGATGTCGAACAGATCAGGGCGCGCCGCCAACGCCGCCGCAGCGGCCAATGCAACCACGCCGCCATCCGATTGATCTGCCAAGGTTGGCAAAAGTGCGCGGCCCAAGCGTGCGCGCAGCAGGGCGGTATCAGGCTGCTCGGTCGCCGCCTCCGCCACTCGAACCACGTCGAACACGGCGTAACGCAGATTCTGTTTCGCCACACTCAACTGTGCGAACTCGAAAATCGCCATCAGCGCCGGTAGCAGAACGGCGGCAAACACCACCATGAACTCGACCATCGAAGCGCCTGATTCACGACGCTTCGTCTGCCTATGTTGGTAGCGCCTGGGGCCGACCACGCTACGACTCGTCTAGGCGTTGGCGGACTGAGTCATCCGGCTCAGCATCGCCTCGATCGACAGACCACAGGTGGCACGGCACGCCTGACAGCTGCCCGCCGGAAACTCCCACGCGTGGGTGGCGTTGGACGCTCGAGCCATCACGATACGCCACGGCGGAACACGAGGCCGGATCTCCACGATCACCGCGTCGTCGCAAACGAAGACCACATCGATTGGTCGCGCCAACCCCAGCGTGTGCACTGCTCGACAGCGCGGCAGACATAAGGCATCGAACTCGCGCCAAGTCACACCACGACCTACGCCAATCAGGCGGTCTGCATAACTTTGTGCGAGCTTGACTCGCGGCGGTCGTAACTTCACAAAATACTCACGGCGATAGGTTGACGAAACGCAAGACGATCGGTGCGGCCAGCACGATGAACGTGCAGGGAAATATACAGAGCACCAAAGGACCCAACATTTTCACCGGCGCCTCCATGGCCGCTTTCTCGGCACGCGCGAAGCGCTCATCGAGACGTTGCTCCGATTGCGCGCGCAGCACATCGGCCAGACTGCCCCCGCTCGTATCGGCTTGGATCAAGGCGGCCACGAGGGCTGTCACCGCCGGACTGTCGAGTCGTTCGGCGAGTGCTCGTAATGCCTCGACTCGAGATCGCCCGGCACGCAGATCTCCCTGCACACGCATGAAGGCACGCCTCAACAAAGTCTCCGGTGCACGCTCGGTG
This sequence comes from Klebsiella pneumoniae, assembly GCA_945873095.1. GTDB lineage: Bacteria > Pseudomonadota > Gammaproteobacteria > Steroidobacterales > Steroidobacteraceae > UBA964. Next base: position 144,989 of record CAMCBU010000001.1, read on the forward strand.
CTGATCTTGAGAGCGACACTCAGAGCGCCACCCGCCTCGAGCGATAAAGTCAGCATATCGAGATACATCGGTAACTCGCGGAGCACTTCTAGACGCTGCCGCGCGGCCGCGTCCTTCAACCACCACCACGGTAACAACGCCACGATCGAGGCTGCCAACAACGCCGTAGCGACGGTGCCGAGGACGATCAGTGCGCCAACCCCGACAACTAGCGGCAAGGACACGGCGATCGCCATGAATTGATGCGGCAAGAGTCCATCATCGATTTCAGCGACCCGCAGCTCGCGCTGGATGCGCTCACGAAAACCGAGCGACAACCGCGGACCCAACCATAAAGCCAATGGTGCGCTGAGCACGATCATCACGCGCCAAAGCCAAGGCGCCGAGTTTGCAGGTGTGGTGGCGTTTTCGGCGATGCGCCAACGGGCAGCCACCGAGGATACGGCACGTGCGAATAACCAAGCGCCTGCGAACACCGCCACCGTCATTGAGATCGCGATCCACGCGTCTGCACTCACCATGTCGCACCCCGTCTACACACGTATCTGCACGATGCGCCGAATCAACACGAAGCCGACCCACTCGAGTACGACGAGCACTCCAATGACGGCCCATCCAGCGGGTGATTCCACCAGTTGATTCATTTCATTCGGATTCAACCACCACAAGACGACCGCCAGAGCGATCGGCAATGCACCCATGACCCAGCCTTGCAACTTGCCTTGAGCGGTCAAGGCACGAATACGGTTCTCCAACGCCAATCGTCGTCGAACCATCCGTGCGTAGCGTTCGAGTGCCTCGGCGAGACCGCCACCGAGCTCGCGGGCGATCGCCAGCGTTGTCACCAGCATGCGAGCATCGGGAAGATCAACTCGTACGGCAAACCCTTGCAAGGCCTTGTCGATCGGAACCCCGAGTCGCTGCTCGCGCAGCACGAGTGCGAACTCTTGCGATATCGGTACCGGCTGATGTTTGACGACCTGCTCCAACGCCTGTCCGAAAGCGAGGCCGGATCGTAAAGACGACGCCATCGCGCTGGCAGCCTCGGCCAACTGCGGCTCCAACGCGCGACGCCGGCGTTGTTTTAGCCACCGATAAACCAAGGTGGGTGTCACGATCACGATCAACAAGACTAGGGCGGACGCCTGCGCACCGATCCAAATGAAGGTGATCGACGGCAGCGCAAGCGCTGCCATTAGGTTCCACTGCAAGAACCGCACGGGATCGAGAAACAGAAACAACTCGGCAAACTCGACCTCGGTCAGGTGCTCGAGATGGTGTCGGTGTTCTCGAGAACCCCACTGCACCGTACGCGACAAGACGAAGGCCAACAGCGCAGCGACCCCACCGATGACCAGCGCCCAACCGGCGCCGTCGATCCACTCGGCGAGCCCGTCGAGACCAAACGCCGTCACGACGACGCTCCACTGCTGAAAAGATCCAGATTCAGTGACGCACCCGATCGCAGCAGCGCCTCATAAAATTGCGGAACATGCCCACACGCGCTGAAGACAGCCCCGGACGAGTCCGCGCGGAAGATGTCCTGCATCTGAATGGTTCCCGCCACGATCCCGGTGATTTCGGTGATACGGGTGATGCAACGGCGTCCGCTCGACAGCCGGGCTTGGTGGACGATCACGTGGATGGATCCGGCGATCTGCTCTCGGATGGCGCTGACCGGTAACTCGACCCCCGACATCAACACCATCACTTCGAGACGTGAGAGCAGCTCGCGAGGGCTGTTCGCATGCACCGTGCTGAGCGAGCCGTCATGACCGGTGTTCATCGCTTGCAACATATCGAGCGTTTCGCCCCCGCGGCACTCGCCGACCACAATGCGATCCGGGCGCATACGAAGTGCATTACGCACCAGATCGCGAATGGTGATCTCGCCTCGCCCTTCGATGTTTCTCGGGCGGGTTTCCAGAGTGACGAGATTGGCGTGGTCGAAACACAGTTCGGCCGAGTCCTCGATGGTGATGACGCGCTCGTCGGCGGGTATCAAACTCGAGAGCACATTCAACAGCGTGGTTTTGCCGGAACCCGTGCCACCGCAGACGAGGATGTTGCGGCGCGATTCGACACAGATCCGTAAAAACGCCAGCATCGCCTCGTTGAGTGACCCGTTGGCAACGAGATCTTGCGCCGTCAGACGACGCTTGCCGAAGCGACGGATGGTCAGTGCCGTGCCTTGTATCGCCAAGGGATGCACGACGACGTTGACGCGAGAGCCATCAGGCAGGCGCGCATCGACCATCGGCGAGGCATCGTCCACGCGCCGACCGAGTGGTGTGACGATCCGATCGATGATGCCGCGTAACGCAGGCTCACCACTGAAGCGCTGCGGACTTCGCTCGATTTTTCCGGAGCGTTCGATGAAAAGATGCGCCGGCCCGTTGACCATGATCTCACCGACGCGTTCATCGGCTAGCAACGTTTCCAACGGGCCGAGGCCGAGCGATTCCGCCAAGACGAATCGCACGAGTTCATCTCGATCACCACCCAAGCTACGCGACTCCTCCTGCGCGAGCGGGCTCAAAAGATCCCCCGCCAACGCGCGCAGATGCTCATCGGACATACTCGCCACGTCGCGCCGTCGAATATCGAGTTGTTCGATCAACCGCTGGTGCAAACGACCCGCGGCCGCAAGCCAGTCGGGTTCGTTCGCCATGATGGTGTCGGCGTTACGACTCCGCTCGAGGTCGGCACTGTCCTCGCGCGCAAGCAGAAATCGCAGGTCGACATCGCCGACTCGAACGATATCCCACGGCCCGAGCGGGCCAGCCGTCACGATGCGCTCGCCGTTCACTCGCGTGCCTTGCGCACTCCCGAGATCGACCAACCCGAACTTGCCATCGACCGCCATCTCAAGCCGCGTGTGGCGATCAATGACACCCGCACTCTCGAGGCAGACTGCGCAGTCGGGCTCGCGACCGATCCAGTGGACACCGGGCAGCAACACCACATCGCGCGCTGGGGTCACCTCACACCCCCTTCAGTTCAGGCGAGCGCGCGGGAGCAGGCCGCTCCGGCACTTTGCGCTGCGCGGGACCGAGAGAGTCGATACGCTCCTGCGCACGTCGCAAGCGCTCGGCGTCTTCGTTACCCCGCGCGGTCGCCGACTCGAGTCGCGGTGTCAAAAAAATCACGACCTCCGACTCGTCTTGTCGTTGACCTTTGACGCCGAATAATCGACCCACCGCCGGCAGGCGAGAAACTCCGGGTACACCCTCGATGTCTCGACTGCGCTGTCGTTGCGTCAAGCCTGCGATGACGACCGTATCGCCGTGACGCAAATCGATATCGGTGCTCGATCGACGCTTAAGCAGCCCGGGGATCCCCGCGACCCGCTGGGCGTTGTCGACCTGGCTGATCTCCGTCTCGACACGCAGCATCACGACCCCCGGCGTATCGACCACCGGCTTGATATCGAGGATCACGCCATACTCGCGGAACTCGACATCGGTCGAACCGACCGAGTTGACGACCGGCACCGGGATTTCGCCGCCGGCGACAAAACGCGCATGGCCGCCACTGCGGCAACTCAAACGCGGCTCCGCGACCGTCAATGCCTCACCGGACTGCTCCAGCATTCGCAGACGAGACTCCAGCGTGGTGGCAATCCCGAGATACGCCTTGGCCGCTGTGTGCCCTGGGATAGCGTCGAAAGCGTCGGGCGCAGCCGGCGTATCAGGACCGACGAAGCGGAAGCGGTCGTTGGTGACGAAATCGGCGATGACGCCGGCCGAGGGCCCGGCGATATCGTCACGCCAGCGAATGCCGAGCTCGCGAAACTGCCCTTGTCGAAACTCGACGATTTTGACATCGACGTGGACCAGGGTCTCTGCCGAGGGTTTACTCGTCAGATCGACCAGCATTTCCGGAAATAATTTGACCACTTCCGAAACTCGCGCTCGCGGACGCGCATCGACGATCTCACCTTCGAGCAAGATGCGACCGCCTGCAACACGCGCACTTGCGCCCGGTACGTCCGCGAGCAAGCGCTGAATCTCGAGCAAGCTCGCCTGTAAATCGCTCGCGGTGACGCGAACGTCGAGGCGACGCTGACTCCCGTCACGCAACCAAAGTTGGACCACGGTGTCGCCTGGAGCGTGACCGATCAGGACGAACTGCCCCGCACTCACCAAAGTCGCCGAGACCAACTTGCCATTGCCGACCGCGATACGCGTCGCCTCGGCATCGAGTACGCGACTGTCACCGACGAAAAGATCGATTCGTGTCGGTATCGCCGCGCTGGACTGCACCGCGCAAGCAAGTAGCGCGATGAGTGCCATCCAGGCGGTCCTGATGCGAAATAGTCTATTTTCTTTGATCATGTCGAGCTTCCTCACGATTCTCTAGCGCAGTCGTCGGCGGCGACAGGCCGCGTGGTCAAGGCCGATCGGAGAACCAGTGCTGACTCTTCGCGAGCTCCCGATCGCCACCCACCCAAAGCTCGACACTGCGGCCTGTGCGCAGCGCTTGCGCCGAGCGAGACGGTGCGACGGACTTTTTCGCGTCGGCGGGCTCGCACTCCGGCGAATCCGAGACTCGAGGCTTGAGCGAGACCGGAGTTGCATCACCCTGACCGCGCAGCAGCGGTATCAGGTCACCAACTCGTAGCGCCAGCGCGAGTTGCTGAGCCTGTTCAGGCGTTACGTCTAAGGTCATCGTGGAGTAAGAAATGCCGAGTTCGGCGCGTCGCTGCAGCAGTTCGTCGGCGCCGCGCGAGGGATCGACCTGATGCGCGCCGGTCGCTAGCACTTTGAGCGACTCGAGTAGTGGCTTCACCATTACACAGCGCACACTCCCCTCGGTCGTTTCCTCCGCCAACAACAAGTCCACTTGATCGCCGGGTCGAACCAAGCCCGCTTGCGAGCTGACTTCGTCGACCGGCACAGTCACCGCTCGAGTTCCATTCAACAAGCGACTCGCGAGCGCCTGCCCGCCATGTCCCGACAAATGGGTTGTACTCAGCGCATCTCCGGCCGCGAGCGGAATCACCAACTGTTGTCCGATGACCGTCGCAATCTCATCGAGGGGCAAAGTTCCGCCCGGCAAGTAGGCGGCGGGCATCTCGCGTTTGGCCAGATCTTCCACGCTCAGGACTTTGCCCGCTGGCAACGCAGCCGCGGCGACTACCACAGGCGTTGGCCGATATCGCTCACGCCAGTCGACTTCGATCTTGGTTCGCTCCTGCTTCAGATAGCGTTGTGCACCCACGAACGCGATACCGGCGAAAACCAGCGCCACGATGAAGGTCACTACCGTTGAGTTGAGAGTTGTCGGCCACTTCATGTCATCGTCACTCCTCGGGTACGTCTACTCAAATCACCGCAAACAACCAAAGAAAAACGCCGATCCGATGCGCGATCGCATCGAGCAACTGCTGCGCCGGCGACGGACCGCCCGCCCAAGGGACGACCAGGGCGAGCACCAAGACGGCGCAAAGCCACAGGTACTCGAGCATGGTCTGACCACGCTGACACCGCGGTTCGGCCGCCCGACTGAACTTGGTCTTGACGGGAGTTTCTTTGACCGACACTTCATTGCTCCGCGCCGTCGAGCTGAATCACGATGCGCGTGCCGGTCTTGGATGCCGCAACGGCGGCTTGCAGCTGCCGCGTGCCGCGCCGACTCATGAGGACGCCGTGGTCCTCGGAATCGAGCCGCGTCGCGCTCCAACCTGCTCGTATCAGTGACGCACGCAGTTGCTGAACGACCGTTGGAACCGCTTGATGACTGCGATACAGAAGGGTCATCGGTGCGCTGCGCAAGCGGCCGTGGCGAATGGAGGAAATGCGCTGCCAAGCGGCCGGCACTCCGAATGGTGCAGCGCCCCATGCTTCGATCGGCTCACGGAGGTCGCGGATCGCATAGTCGACTCGTGTGCTCCCGGGTAGCCTGCCCCGTTGCAAACTGACCGTCTCGTGATAGGCCTGCCGCTGTCGACCGAGAATGATGCGGCCATCGCGAAGTTGCATCGTCAGCGGCGCCGGCCCGCTTTCCGCCCAACGACGTGTCAGCCCTTCGGCGAGCGTCTCGGGCTCACCCAACTCCGTCGTCGAACGCAAACGCAGCGGTACACCATTGACGACGACGGTCTCGGATCGAGTTGCGGCACCGACCGGCACAGCGAGACTGCAGACGGCGAGCAGGGTCCCGATCAACCAAGCATCCCTGGATCGAGGTATCAGCATGATCGTGGCCTCGCGTCGCCACCCTGACTGCCTTCGGCACGATCGGCGGGCACGATGTCGACATCCAGCCGACCTGGGCAAAAGCGCTCGAACGCCGGCTCGATGATCGCGATGACCGGTCGAACCGCATCGAATACCGTGGTCGCCTCCCTGAGCCGTGCTTGCACGGTCATCCCGAGGACATGATCTCGGGTGTCCGCATCGCTGCGCGAAGACCAGCCGTGATGCAGCGCGGCGAGCTGCTCGGTGAGCAGGATGGGCGTGTCGGTCTGTGCGGCCGCTAGAAAATCGGGTAACCGAAACGACCACTGCGCACGCGCCTGGATGCCACTGGAGGTCGGCAGTCGGAAGTCACCGCCCGTAACGACACTCGCTGGCAACAGCGTGCCTTGCGCAATGTCGTGCAACTGCTTGGGCGACGGTAACGGCTTTGCTTCGGTTACCTCCAATTGCAAGCTCAGCGACCTCGGTGCCCACGGTGCATCGGCTGACGGGTCGCCATATCGGCTGCGAGCGATCGCGGCGATCTCGGCCCGAGGTAAGGCTCCATCGGTCAGGTGCGAGAGGATCACCGCATGGCGTACCGACGAAATCGCCGCCTGTTGCGCCGACAAGAGCTCGGCAAGAAACAGCAAAGCGAACCAGAGCGGGATCAGCCAAAAGAGAGCCACCATGGACTCGACCAGTGCTTGTCCGCGTTGCGTCGCTCGCGCAACGTGCGGTCGGATCGACGCGGTCACGGCGCCACCGCAAGCCAGACCGGCGAACCGTCGAGCGCCGCAAGGCGAACGCGTTCGTCGCTCGTGAGATTGGCAAGGCGTGCCCGCCAAAAGGGGCTGAACAGACTTGGCCGTTCGAGCGCGCCGTCCGACCGAGGATGCGGGCGCTCGAAGGGAGTCGTGGCGGCCGATTCGGCAAACCAACGCGGTGCGGATCCATCAAGACGCTGCTCGTGACCCGTCAGCGTCGGCACGCTTGCGAAGCCGAGCAATGCTTTGGCTCCGCGACGCGCCGAATCGTCGAGTATCACGCGCACGAGTATGCGAGGCGGCGCGAAACTCTCGCGCTGCGCCGCAGAGAGATCGTACAGCGAGGGCAAACCGAGATAACCAACAGAGCGTCGAACGGCGCGATCCGCCAGACGACTCGCGCGCGGATTACGTCGATAGCTGTCGCCGTGCTCGCCGCGACTGAACGACGGTTGACCCGATTCGGATCCGCCCCAGGCGATGGGTGTTCGCTCGCGGATCGAACCGAACAGGAGCCCTCGACGCGCATGTAGCGACTGCGTGTCGAGAGCGCGCCAGTTGTCGAAATCGACGAGCTCCGTGCCGCCGCGTTTCTCGAAGCGCACAATGCTGGTGCCCAGTAACGGCCTGAGCGTGTACCGCCGATCACTGGAGAAGCCGTCGAGTGAGCGATGCACCACATCGCGTTGCCGCCAACGAAACGACCCACCGTAAAACGAGGCGAAGCGCAGCCACTCGCTCGCCCATACCGCCACCGCCGCTTCGCCGCCCGTGGATAAGCGGTATCGAGGATCGGTTTCAGCGAGCGATTCGCGCACTAGCGCGGGCACCACCGTCACGGTTCCAAGGTGCATGACACGTTGCGCCGCGGCGATATCGTGCGAGATCAGACTCGTCGTCGCTTCGAGTGTCATCAGACTTGGTTGTAGCGCCGCATCGACGACGTGCCATAACCGCTGCAGTGTCATCATGGCGGTGTTGAGATACGGCACCCACGCCGTCACCAACGCGGCACTGGGTAGCAAGCGCGTCATATACGACGACCATGATCGCAAACTAACCGACTGCGCCAAGGCGGCTTCGTTGGCGACAATCGCTCGATTGGTATAGGCATCGAAGTTCAAGGCCCGCGCTTGCCACACCGCGGCACTCAAAGCAGCCGCATCGGCGGCATTGGCGAGGCGCTGCTTTTCATTGACAGCCGAGCCCGCCTCGGTCGTCCACCACAAGGCGCTCAAGAGCGCCCCGAGCAGAGCGACGAGGACGAGCAGCGACTGACCGTGTTGATGCGACGGCATGAATATCGGTCGATTCGTGCGCTTACTTTTCGAAATCCTTGAGCGACTTAGCCGTCGCCTGCTCATTGGCCTTGGTTCGACCGCCCGTGACCAGTTGGCGCCCGGTCGTATTGCTCTCACCGGACAAGGCGACGGCGGCGACAGAGGTCTGACCACGCAGGACATCGCCGAAGGCGGAGTAAACACCGATCGCCGCTACGGCGATCAAGGCGACGACGATGATGTACTCGGTCATGCCTTGACCCATGACCTTCGGCTGAATTGCGGACTGACGCATATGGAACTCCTTTGCTGGCTCGGGGTGGAACGTGGTGGAGCGCATTGCATGCCTGTACCAACGCAAGGTCACGGCGAGAATCGACGCGATTTCGCGGTATTAGCCGGCAAGAAGGGATTTCTCGGTATCGAGCGGTTTAATCGGCAGTTGTGCTGTAATGGCTGCCTGTTTTCGTCTAGCGAGGTTTATCCGATGCGTCGTTTGCTATCGATCGCTCTTGCCTGCGCCGCCGTGATCGGCAGTGCTCGCGCCGATGAAGGTATGTGGACTTACGACAACTTCCCCTCCGCGTTGGTACGCGAAAAGTTCGGAGCCACGATCGACCAACCGTGGCTTGATCGCGTTCGGCAAGCGACCGTTCGCCTCGCCGGCTGCACGGCTTCGTTTGTCTCCGAAGACGGCTTGATCCTCACCAACCATCACTGCATCACGGCGTGCCTCGCCGAAAACTCGAACAAGGACAAGAGTTTGTTGGAGGATGGCTTTCTCGCTCGGCAACGCGCACAAGAACTGCGTTGCCCGACCCAGCTCGCCGACGTGCTCGTCGGCATGGATAACATCACGACCAAAGTCGAAGCCGCATCGGCGGGTCTCGACGATCGTGCCGCCAACGAGGCGCGCAAGCGTACGTTGACGGCCCTAGAGCAAGAGTGCGAGAAAACGAACGGTCAAAAATGCCAGAGTGTCTCGCTCTACAATGGCGGCCAGTATTTTCTCTATCGTTATCAGCGCTACACCGACATCCGTCTCGTCTTCGCACCCGAAGCGGGCATCGCGGCTTTCGGCGGCGACCCTGATAACTTTCAGTTTCCGCGCTGGTGTCTCGACATGGCGTTCTTGCGCGCCTACCAAGACGGCAAGCCGGTACGCATCGCGCAGCCGCTGAGCATCAATTTCGCAGGTGCCGAGGCTGGCGAACTGATCCTCGTGTCAGGCCATCCCGGCTCGACGGATCGCTTGTTGACCGTGTCGCAACTGCAGCGACTTCGCGATACCGACCTGCCGACCTCGCTGCTGCGCAGTAGCGAACTGCGTGGTCGCTATATCCAATTCGCCAAAGGCAGCGAGGCCAATCGCCGTATCGTCGACGATTCTTTGAGCGGTCTCGAAAACGGCATCAAGGTGCGTCGCAAACTGCTCGATGCACTTCTTGACGAAAATCTGCTCGCGAAAAAACAGCGCGACGAATCGGCTCTGCGCGAGCGCGTGGCCGCCACTCCGTCGTTGGCGACGATGGGTGACCCGTGGAGAGATATCGAACGCGCCAATCGCGTTGCGCGCGGGCTGAGCAACGAACTGACGTTCCTAGAAGGCGCCGCCGGCTTCAACAGCCGCTTGTTCCGCTACGCGCGCACGCTAGTTCGCGCAGCGGCCGAGCGCGAGAAGCCCAACAGCGAGCGCCTGCGCGAGTTTACCGATGCGGCTCTGCCCCGAATCGAGCAACAACTGAAGGCACCCGTGCCGGTGTATCCGGAGCTCGAGCGTCTCACGCTGTCCTTCAGCCTTGAGCGCATGCGCGAGTGGCTCGGCCCTGACGATGCGACGGTCCGTCAATTGCTGCGCGCGGACTCACCGGATACCTTGGCGAACAAGCTGATCGAGGGCTCGACGCTAGCCGAACCGGCCGCGCGCCTCGCGCTGTGGAGCGGTGGTGCCACGGCTGTCGCGGCGTCGACCGATCCGATGATCGTGCTGGCTCGGCAGATCGACACTCGTTCGCGCGAAATCCGCAAGCGCTATGAAGATGAAGTCGAGGCGCCAGTCAGCGTTGCCGAAACCAAGATCGCCAAAGCCCGCTTTGCGATTTATGGAACCAATGTGTATCCCGACGCCACCTTCACCTTGCGCCTGAACTTCGGCACGGTGCAGGGCTGGGAAGAGCCTGGCAAGACTGTCCCGCCTTACACCACGCTCGCGACGCTCTTCGAACGCGCCACCGGCGAGGCCCCGTTCGCGATCCCTGCGAGTTGGTTGGCAGTCAAAGACCAACTCGATATGTCGACGCGTTTCAACGCATCGGGTAACAACGACATCGTCGGTGGCAACTCCGGTAGCGCGCTGCTCAACGCCAAGGGCGAAGTGGTGGGTTTGATGTTCGACGGCAACATCCATTCGATCTCAGGCTCGTACTGGTTCGATACCGAGAAGAATCGCTCGACAGCCGTGCACCCGGCAATCATGCGGGAAGCACTGACGAAGGTTTACAAGGCGGATCACCTGCTGAAAGAACTGCAGCAGCGCCGGCGCTGATCGAGTCAGAACCCCGCTTCGGGCAAGCTCGACACGGCATCGTCGAAACTCGCGACGATGCCGAGTTGGGCCCGGGCGCGCGGCATGTCTTGTGAGAAAAAATGGCGCGCGGCGAATAACTTACCTTGCAAGAACGCTTGTTCGTCCAGACTCAGCGACTCGTTGCCGAGTTGGTTGATCGCGATGCGCGCCCTCTCGAGCCAGCGCCAGCCGACCGTGATCGTCCCGATCGCATCGAGATAAACGGTGGCATTGGTGAGCGCGCGCTCGATCTCACCGGCGCGTTGCAGCTCCATCACACCTCGCGCGGTCTCGCTCGCAAGATCCACCAGCTCGCGCAGGACGGTGGCACTCTCACGCAACTCCGCGATCGGCATCATTGCATCGATCGTTTGCCGCATGTTTCGTCGCCAGAGATCGAATGCGGCACCACCGTGCGCTGCGACCTTGCGACCGAGCAGATCGAGCCCATGGATGCCCCAAGCTCCCTCATGAATGTGATTCAGCCGATTGTCGCGATAGAGACGCTCGAGCGGTAGATCGCGCGTGTAGCCGGCGCCGCCCGCGACCTGAATGGCGAGCTTATTCGCTTCGAGCCCATACTCGGCTGGCCAACTTTTGGCGATCGGTGTCAAAAAATCGAGCAGCATCGCGGCCTCATCTCGCGCCACCGCCTCATCCGAGGAGCGTACGACATCGACCAGATTCGCACAGTAAAGCACCAGATCGAGCGCGCCTTCGACCCAGGCCTTTTGCGATAGCAGCATCCGTCGAATATCGGGGTGCGCTATGAGCGCGACCTGCGGCGAGCGCGGATCACGATGGGCGAGCGAGCGCCCTTGTCGACGCTCATGTGCGTATTGCAGTGCGTAACGGTAACCCGCAAATCCGATCGCGGCGGCTGATAATCCGACCGATACACGGGCTTCGTTCATCATCAAGAACATGTAGGCCAGCCCGTGGTGCAGCGTGCCAACCAATTCGCCGATGCATTCCTCGCCGTCACCGAAGGCCAACGCCGTATTGACGTGTGCACGCCAACCCATCTTGTGATTCAGACCGATGAGACTGACGCCGTTCGAAACGCGGGCTGACCCTGCCTCGCGGTAACGGGGTACGAGAAACAGCGAGATGCCCTTCACGCCCTCTGGCGCATCCGGCGTGCGCGCCAGCACCAAGTGCACGATATTCTCGCCCAGCTCGTGCTCGCCACCGGAGATCCACATCTTGCGCCCACGCAAAGCATAGCGCCCATCGAGTCGTGGACTCGCCATCGTGGTGATATCTGCGAGGGACGAACCCGCCTGTGGCTCCGACAAGCACATGGTGCCGTAGACCTGTCCTGCTAGCATGCGCGCGATCCATTGACGACGCTGCGTCTCGCTGCCGAAATGCACCAGAAGATTCGCGGCGCCCTGCGTCAACATCGCGTAGCTGTGAAAGCCGACGTTCGCCGCGGCGAACACACTGCCGCAGGCCTGCGACAGCGTGAACGGTAAACCGAGACCACCGTGCTCTTCGGCAAACGAAGTTGCCAAGAAGCCGCCATCCGCGAGCGCTTGCAGCGCACTCGACAGCTCCACTGGCAACACCACACGTCCTTGCTCCACATACGGCTCTTGTCGATCTGCGAGTGCCGCATGCGGCGCGAACTGCTCGTCCGCCAATCTCGCGGCGGCCTCGAGTACGGCGTGAAAAGTCTCTCGGGTCGAGGGCGAGTCGGCGAGCCCCAATACCTGGAAGAGGTCGAACTGCAATTCGCGTAGAGGTATGCTCATGGGCCGATTATAAGCAGCAATCTCGAGACCCCATGACGATCTCATTGGCATTCGAACCTCACCCATCTGTCACCGCGCGGATCGCCGCCTCGGCGCTACGCTTCCCGGTACATCGCGTTTATTGCGTCGGTCGCAATTACGCCGAGCACGCCAAGGAAATGGGATCGGACCCCACCCGCGAGCCGCCCTTTTTCTTCTGCAAGCCCGCCGATGCCATCATCAGCGATGCACTGCCCGTCCCTTACCCGCCGCGCACCCACAACTTCCATCACGAAGTCGAGCTCGTCCTGGCACTGCATCGCGGCGGCGAAAACCTCTCGCTCGAAGCGGCAGCCGAGTGTATCTACGGCTACGCGATCGGCATCGACTGGACCCGTCGTGACTTGCAGAACGAGGCCAAAAAAATCGGACGCCCCTGGGATACGGGTAAAGCCTTCGACGCCTCGGCAACGCTCGGACCGATTCACTTACACAGCACGGTTGGCGAACTCGGTAGTGGCAGGATCTGGTTGAGCGTCAACGGCGAGTTGCGCCAGCAAGGCGATGTGGCCGATTTGATCTGGAGCTGCGCCGAGATCATTGCGGAGCTCTCGACTCTCTTTGAACTACGCCAAGGCGATCTCATCTACACCGGTACACCCGCAGGCGTGGCGGCGGTCGTCCCCGGTGATCGACTCGAAGCGGGTATCGATGGTCTCGGTTCGATCCAGCTGGCGATCGGCTGAAGCGCTCCCGCGCCCGACATGAACATCTTGCACGATTACTGGCGTAGCTCTGCATCGTGGCGCGTTCGAATTGCGCTCGCCATCAAAGGCATTGATTGGCAATCGAGTAGCCACGACCTCACCCGCGACGAGCAACGTGACCGCGACTACCTGAGCCTCAATCCGCAGGGATTCGTCCCAGCGTGGCAAGAGGCCGACGGTTGGACGCTCGCACAATCGGTGGCGATTCTCGAATACCTCGAGGAGCGCTTTCCGACACCGGCGCTCTTACCTTCCTCGGCGCGCGCCCGTGCCGAGATCCGCTCCCTCGTACAAACGATCGCCTGCGATATCCATCCGCTCAACAACCTGCGCATCACTCGTTACCTACGCGAGCAATGGCGAGCGGATGACGCTCAGGTGAATGCGTGGCTTTGTCACTGGATGCGCGAGGGCTTCATCGCCCTCGAAGATCGCGCCCTGCGACAAGGATCCACGCGATATTTGTACGGTGAGACCTTGACGCTGGCGGACGTGTGCCTCGTACCGCAGCTTTACAACGCGCGACGCTTCGGCTGCCCGCTCGATGATTTTCCGAGCTTGGTCGCGATCGGTGCGCATTTATCCTCGCTGACCGCCTTCGCTGCAACAAGACCAGAAAATCATCCCGGCGCACCGCGCTAAATCAAAAGCCGAACAGAAAAGCCTCCGGCGCCGTCTGCACGAGCACAACGAGTGCCGCGACGACGAATGCGGCGATCACGATGGCAACGAACCCACGCGATGTGCGGATCTCCTCACCCCGCGGTACGTCCTTGCGCGATTTCCGCCCGGAGAGCATCGGTACGATCAAGTTGCGCCGTTTGACGATCAAATAAAAGATGGCCGCCGACACGTGGATCAGGATGGCGACCCACAGCACATCGAAGATTTGCTTGTGCAGCGTGGTCAGGCGATCACTCAGCTGGCCCGTGACATAACCGAACAACGGGCCGGTCTGATAGACCTGATCGTTGGAGAACAAACCCGTCAGGCCTTGGGCCAGCAACATGCCGAGCAACGCCAGGATCATCCAGGCGCCGGCTGGCGTGTGACCGACCGACGCTTTCGCATCGCGCTTCCTCAATGCCCGCAGATCATCCAAAACTGCTCTTGGGCCACGCACGAAGGCGACGAAGCGCGCGTGCTGCGTGCCGACGAAGCCCCAAACCAGTCGAACGACCACGATGACGAGCACGGCATAGCCACAGCGAACATGCCACGCGAACCAGTCGCCCTCCAACTCGTGGGTCAGCCACGCCCCGAATACCGCAAGTGCAAGACCCCAATGCATGACGCGCACCGGCCAGTCCCAAACAAGCACTTTGTCATCATTCGAACTCATGCAGCCTCCTGCCGCTGGTTGTATTCGATGAAGTAATCGTCGGGATCCCACAGGCTGAGGGATGTCATCTGTAACGGTCGGCCATTCGCGCCTTTGACGCTGAACTCGTGTGGTGCCGCATGGACCCGGAAGCCGCGTTCGATCGCGCGCTGATGCACACCATGCACATCGCGGCCTTGCATCACGAATACGATGTCGCCAATGCCAAGGCGCTCGCGTCGAGTTGGATCTGACAAGCGCGGTGCGACGAACTCCAGCAACCCGATCATGCCCAGCACCGGATCAGGCCCCTGCATGATCACCAGTCGCGTTCGATCTCCTTTGGCGCCCGCCGCAAGACCTACCCCCGACAGCGTGATGTCGTCGTCGTACCAGATCGACATCCCAAGTACGTCTCGATAGAACTCGATCGATCGCTCGAGGCAGCGCACGATCAAGGTGGTGCGCTTGACGAGCGGCGGCGGAATCGGCTCCTGAGCCATAACGATCAGCGCGTCCTCATGATCAGCAATAACGACGCCGCCGCGAGCAGCAGGGTCGGCGTCCACGCCAGCAACGCCGGCGGCCCCCCGAACACGATCGCGCCACTCTCGAGCGTGCGTTGCAGCGAGAAAAATCCGATACCGAGTACGAAGCCCATCGCCACCCTCGCTCCGGAGCCGGAATCCCGCAGCGATCCGAACACGAACGGCAAGGCCAACAGCAACGCAAAGAGGATCGCAACCGTCCGCGCGATCCGCGACCAAAACGCAAACAACGGTTCGCGATCATCCAGCCCGTTATCACGCAGGTGCATCACGACTCGCCATACCGACAGAGTCGACATCTGATCTGGCGCACTCGCCGCATCCCCAAAGAAATCTGCACTGAGATTCGATACAAACGGCTCCGCGCTACGACGCCGTGCCGTCACCCGAGCATCGCTCAACAACGTCGTCTCGGCGTACTGGCCGAGCAGCCAGCGACCTTCCGCTTCGAACTTGATCGATGTCGCCTGCGCCATCGAGCGCAGCCGATTTCGATCGTCCAGTTCGAATAAAGCAACGCCACCGTAACCGTCACCGCCACCCCGTCGCTCGACACTCACGAGCAAGCGACCGTCACGGACCCAGGTCGCGCCCAGCGTGCCGCCGCCCTGTCCGGCCATCTTCTGCAGCGTTTTCTGTTGCTTCGCCAACTGCTGCATCGGCGGCGCAAGCGACTCGCCCAGCACCACGGCGATGACCAACAGAATGACGCCCGCCGCCACCACGCCGCGGGAGAGGCGCCAGACGGACCAGCCGGCCGAGCGCATCACGGTCAATTCACTCCCACGAGCCAGATTTCCAAGGCCCAGCAACCCGCCGATCAGCGCGCTGATGGGCAGAAGATCCCATATTTGCTGCGGCAGACTCAGGAACACAAAGAGCGCGGCACTGGCAGCCGTGTAGTTGCCGACTCCGATGTCGTTCTGCTGACCGATCACGAGGAAGAGGGTGCCGAGCGACGCCAGAACGGCCGCCACCATCGCGACCCCCGCGAGCACCGCTCGCATGACATAGCGGTCGAGTACGCCGAGCACCGGTCTCATACCGGCGAGCCTCGATAGCGCCAGCGCGCGCGCCAACGTGGCGACAACAACACCAGCATCGTCACGCCGATCACGAGCAAGTGGACCCACCAAAGACCCAGCGCGGCTGGAATCACGCCCTTTTCGATCCAAACACGCCCCGCCGAGATGAGGCTGAAGTAAACGAAATAAAGCACCACGCCGAGCCAGATCCGCGCGTATCGACCCTGCCTCGGCCGCAACCGAGCCAGTGGTACGGCAAGCATCGCCAAGACCAACACCATCACCGGCGCGGCGATACGCCATTGCCACTCGGCGATCGCCGCCAAATCCGCGGAAGCGAGCAACTGCGCGGTTGATTGAGCTTCGAGTCGCGGTGGCGCGAGCAACGCATCGGGGACCTCGACCGGTATGACGCTTTGCTCGAAGCGGACGCGGCGTAACTCGGCGGAGCCCGGTGTACCCTCGATGCGCTCACCCGAATACAGCGTCAACAAATGCAACCGCCCATCCGCTGAGACGGAGTGTCGACCGCGATCCGCTAGAACGATCTCCTGACGACCGTCGCGATCGCGCTGAATGAAGACGTTGCCAAGCATGCCGTTCGCATCGAGCGTTTCGGCATAGAGCACGATCGAGCCGCCACCAAAGCTGCGGAAACGCCCCGCAGCGATCGGCGAGAACTCGCCATCGCGTAACGCCGCGCTGCGAACTTGTTGGGTCTTGGCGACGGCCATCGGACCGACGACCGAGGTCAAAAAACCGACTGCGACAGCGCAGAGCATCGCGATCAACAGTACGGGCAGCCACGTGTACCGCCCCCCGACGCCGCACGCCTGCATCGCCGTCATTTCGCTGTCGTGATACAGCCGACCGAGCGCAAGCATCACGCCCAGCAATAGACCGATCGGCAGCAACACGGCGATGTTTTGCGCTGTACCGAGCGCGACCAGCGTGAGAACGACCTGCGGTGGAAAGCCCTGCTCCGCCGCGCGGGCGAGCACCGTCCCGAGTTGATTGGTGAGCAGAATGACCGTCAGCACGGCCGTCACCGTCAACCAACTGCCGACAGTCTCTCGAAGCATGTAACGCGATAGCGTGGGGATCACGATCAGGCCCAGCGGAAAAACGCTAGAATGTTACGTCACTTGCAAGGGTTCGTGGTGCGCCGCTGCACCCACCCGCACCGGACTTGGAGACCTCACGATGAAGTTCGACATCCTCACTAGTAACCCCGCCCAAACCACCGTCGACTGCCTGGTCGTCGGCGTGCACGACTCGGGCGCGCTTGCACCGCTCGGCGTCGCGGTGGACCGTAAGAGCGGTGGCGCGCTGATGCGTTTCTTGGCGCACGGTGATTTCGCGGGGCGACTCGGCGAGTCGCTGCTGCTGCCGGCATTTCGCGGCCTCAAGTGCTCGCGTGTGTTGTTGGTGGGACAGGGCAAATTGGAGGTCTCGCGTCGGGCTTGGCGAAAAGCCCTCGTCAACGCGATCGCGGCGTTGGCGAAAACGCGAGTGCGATCCGCCGCGATCGCATTGACCCGCCCGGCCACGCGCGATCTCGACGACTATCTCTACACGCGTTCAGCCGTGGAGGCCGCAGGAGCCGCGCTTTATCGCGTCAACGATTTGAAGTCGGGAAAAAAGGCCCCGCCGCCCGCACTGGAATCCGTCAAGCTTGCGGGGGTTCGTCCCGCTTCGGCCGCGGCAGCGCGGCGCGGCATCCTGCACGGTTTGGCCTCGGTGAATGGCGCCAAACTCATGCGCGATCTCGCCAATCTACCGGGCAATGTCTGCACCCCGACCTACCTCGCTGAGCAGGCGTTGGCGTTGGCGGCCCGTCATGAGCGGCTCAAAGTTCGGGTGCTGGATGAAGCCGAGATTCGCGCCGAAAACATGGGCTGCTTTCTCGCCGTCACCCGCGGCAGCGATGAACCACCCAAGTTCATCGTGATCGAGTACAAAGCGCCACGGGCTGCGCGTGCGCCGGTCGTGTTGGTGGGTAAAGGCATCACCTTCGACACGGGCGGAATCTCGCTCAAAGATCCCGGTGCGATGGACGAGATGAAGTTCGACATGTCGGGGGCCGCGACGGTCATCGGTATGATGTCGGTCGTGGCTGAGCTCGGTCTCAATTTGAACGTCGTCGGCTTGGTGCCTACTTGCGAGAACATGCCGAGCGGCCGAGCGATCAAGCCGGGTGACATCGTCACCAGTGCCGCCGGTCTCACCGTCGAAATCCTGAACACCGATGCCGAGGGTCGTTTGATCCTCTGTGACGCGCTGCACTATTCGCGTCGCTACAAGCCACAAGCGGTCGTCGATATCGCGACCCTCACTGGCGCCTGCGTCATTGCGCTCGGTCATCACCACACCGGTGTGTTTACCAATGACGACAAGCTCGCCACCGAACTGGTCGAGTCCGGCGTACGCGCTGACGATCGCGCCTGGCAAATGCCGCTCACCGACGAATACGGGGAGCAGCTGCGCAGTAACTTCGCTGACATGGCGAACGTCGCCGGGCGAGATGGTGGTGCGATCACCGCAGCGGCTTTCCTCGGCAAGTTCACCGAGGGTCTGCGCTGGGCCCACCTGGACATCGCGGGCTCCACCTATGTCGGCGGTGCCGCAAAAGGCAGTACCGGCCGGCCGGTCGCTTTGCTGTCAGACTTCCTGTTGCGACGCGCTAGCCGCTAAGCGTTCACGATGGACAAGTCTTACTCACCGCTCGACATCGAGCGGCGGATCTACGAGCGATGGGAATCATCGGGTCTCTTCGCCCCCGCGGGCGACGGCGCTGGCTACTGCATCGTGATTCCTCCGCCCAACGTCACCGGCACGCTGCATATGGGGCACGCGTTCCAAGACACCATCATGGACACTCTCACCCGCTACCACCGTATGCGAGGTGAGGCGACGCTGTGGCAGCCGGGCACCGACCACGCGGGCATCGCTACCCAAATGGTGGTCGAGCGCCAACTCGAGGGTGAAGGGTCAAGCCGCGCCGCGCTTGGCCGTGATGCCTTCATCGAGCGCGTCTGGCAATGGAAAGGTGAGTCCGGCGGTACGATTGCAAGACAGATGCGCCGCCTCGGCGCCTCGGTCGACTGGTCACGCGATCGCTTCACGATGGACGAGGGCCTTTCGCAGACCGTGACCGAGGTCTTCGTGCGCCTCTACGAGGAAGGACTCATCTATCGCGGCAAGCGCTTGGTGAACTGGGATCCGGTGCTGCAGACCGCCGTCTCCGATCTCGAAGTCTTGAGCAGCGAAGAAGACGGATCGCTGTGGCATCTGCGCTATCCACTCCTCGATGGTAGCGGCTACCTGGTCGTGGCGACGACCCGTCCCGAAACCATGCTCGGCGACACCGCCGTCGCGGTGCATCCGGATGATGAGCGCTATCGGCATCTCATCGGCCAGCAGCTGCGACTGCCGTTGACCGACAGAACCATTCCGATCATCGGCGATACCTATGTCGATCCGCAGTTCGGCTCCGGGTGTGTGAAGATCACTCCGGCACACGATTTCAACGACAACGAAGTCGGTCTGCGTCATCAGCTGGCCGTCATCAACATCTTCACGCCCGATGCGAAGATCAACGAAAACGCGCCGACTGAACTGCAAGGCCTCGATCGTTTCGCGGCGCGAGCGCGCATCGTCGAGAAGCTCACCGAACAACAGCTGCTCGAACGCATCGACCCGCACAAGCTGATGGTGCCGCGCGGCGATCGGTCGGGGTCCGTGATCGAGCCATATCTGACGGACCAGTGGTACGTCAAAATCGCGCCGCTCGCCGAACCTGCCGTCGAAGCCGTGACCTCCGGGAAGATTAAGTTCGTACCGGAGAACTGGTCACGCACCTACTTCGAGTGGATGCGTAATATCAAAGATTGGTGTATCAGTCGCCAGCTATGGTGGGGGCATCGCATCCCCGCTTGGTACGACGGCGAGGGGCGTATCTACGTCGGCCGCTCCGAAGCGGAAGTTCGGTCCAAGCACGCACTTGCAGCCAATCTGGCGCTCAAACAGGACGACGACGTTCTCGACACTTGGTTCTCCTCTGCCCTCTGGCCGTTCTCGACGCTGGGCTGGCCGCAGTCGACGAGTGAATTGCAGCGCTTCTACCCCACCTCGGTGCTGGTGACGGGCTTTGACATCATTTTCTTCTGGGTTGCCCGGATGATCATGATGGGTATGAAGTTCATGGGCGATGTCCCGTTCCGAGAGGTGTATGTGCACGGCCTCGTGCGCGACTCCGAAGGCCAGAAGATGTCGAAGTCGAAGGGCAACGTGCTCGACCCGCTTGATATCGTCGATGGCATCGCGCTCGAGGATCTCGTTCGGAAACGAACGACGGGGCTCATGCAGCCGCGGCTTGCCCCAAGTATCGAAAAGGCCACCCGCAAGGCTTTCCCCGATGGCATCGAATCGCACGGCACCGACGCACTGCGTTTCACCTTTGCGTCGCTCGCGACGCAGAGCGCCGACATTCGATTTGACCTCGCACGGGTCGGCGGCTACCGCAACTTCTGCAACAAGCTGTGGAACGCGGCACGTTTCGTGCTGCTGATGCTCGAGGATGACACCGGCAAGCCGCTCGATCCGCAGTTGTTGAGCGGCGAGATCACGCCGGGCGTCGTCGATCGCTGGATCGTATCGCGCTTGGGACATACCCTGCGCGAAGTCGATCAAGCCTTTGCCGACTATCGCTTCGACTATGCCGCTTCGGCACTTTACGAATTCACCTGGTACGAGTTCTGCGACTGGTACCTCGAGCTTGCCAAGCCGATCCTGCAATCGGAGCAGAGCAGCGAAGCGGCGCGGCGCGCCGTCCGCCGGACGCTCGTGCAGGTGCTCGAAGCGTTGCTACGCGCGCTGCACCCCTTGATGCCTTTCATCACGGAGGAAATCTGGCAACGCGTGGCGCCGCTTGCGGGTACGACCACCACTCGTGGCGGCACGCTCATGACGGCCAGTTGGCCTGAGGCCACCCGATACGGTGCAGACTTGGATGCCGAAGCCGATGTGGCCTGGATCAAAGCCTTCGTGCTCGGCGTTCGCCAGATCCGCGGCGAGATGGACATCAGCCCGTCGCGCAAACTCGGCGTCCTCATCGAGAATGCGAGTGCCGACGATCGGCGCCGTCTCGACGCGCAAAGCGCTTACCTCGCTCGTCTAGCGGGTCTTGAATCGTTGCGCGAACTCGCCGCTGGCGAGATCGCGCCGCCCTCGGCACTGGCTGTCATCGGGGATATGCGGGCGATGGTGCCCATGGAAGGTCTCATCGATCCACAGGCCGAGGTCGCACGCCTTGAGAAGCGTGCGGCCAAAACACGCGACGAAATTCAGAAAGCACGCAACAAACTCGCCAATGAAAACTTCGTGCGCAATGCACCACCCGAGGTCGTTACCCAAGAGCAAGGTCGCGTCGCCGACTTCGAACGCACACTCGCGAGTATCGACTCGCAGTTGCAGCGCGTTCGAGCGCTGCTGAAGTAACGTCGGTCAATCGCGCGTGGCCCGCCTCATCATCATCCTGCTACTCATCGCGATCGCGATGACGTGGTGGTATCTGCGCAAGAAGCGCAGCCGTGTCTCCGCCGAGTCGGCTGCCTCACAGGCGATTCGCTGGAAGAGTCTGCTGGAGCGTGACTGGCCGATGTGGCAGCGGATTCCCGGCGATCTGCGCTCTATGTTGCTCGATCGTCTCGCCCACTTCCTCGAACGTGTCCCCTTCAACGGTGCGCATGCCCTTGTCGTCACCGACGAGATGCGCGTTTTGGTGGGCGCGCAAGCTTGCCTCATCACCTTGGGTACCGAGGACTATCCGTTCGACGGTCTGCACGGCATCACCCTGCATCGCGACGAGTTCGTCGTCGAGGAAGCGGTGGAGGATGAAGCTACGGGTGTCGTCACCGAGGGCTATCAGACCCTGTCGGGCCAAGCCATCGAGGCCGATCGCATCGTGTTGTCATGGGCGGACGTCATTGAATCGATGCGCCGCCAGGATGGCTACAACGTCGTCATCCACGAATTTACGCATTTTCTGGAACACACGCGTCCGGGCGGTGATCGTGCTGCCCGCGCGGCTCTTGAGTCCTGCTTGGCGGAACTCCGTGCCGCTGTCGATCGTGGGGAGCAAACACTGCTCGACCCCTACGGCGCCGAGGACATCACCGAGTTTCTGGCGGTCGCGGCGGAGTTTTTCTTTGAGCGCTCGCAAGAATTGCGGGAGCAGCATCCGTTGCTCTATGTCTTGTTGCGAGACAGCTTCCAGCTTGACCCGGCAAGCTGGGCTGCGCCGGTCGCGTTACCAGCGCAGAGCGAGCTCTGATGGTCAGCGAAAGTTCTCGGGGTGCCGCGCCATGTCGGCGCTGAAGAAGGACTTCAGTCGAGCGTAGTCGGCATCGTAGTCGTTGCACGGCAATAGCGGCTCGCCGATCAACACCCGTCGCTGACCAAAATCGAGTGCCACCGGCACGATCGGCACGCCCGCGGCGAGCGCAATGTGATGGTAACCGCGCTTCCATCCGTCAACAGCACCGCGTGTCCCCTCGGGTGCGATGACGAGCATCATCTTCTCGCGCTTGGCGAACTCCGCATTCGAGCTCTGCACCACGTTACCGGCTTGACCACGATCCACCGACACCGCTCCGAGGTAGCGACCGAGCGGTCCCCACGGCCCCTTCAACGCGGTGTGCTTGGCCATCCAATTGGCATCGAGACTCAAGGCAAAGTAGGTGAGGATACCGACGACGAAATCCCAGTTTGACGTGTGCGGCGCCACGATGACGACGAACTTGCGCAAACTCGGGAAGTTACCCTCGATACGCCAACCCATCAGCCAAAGGCCGACGACACCAAAGGGACGACGCCACCAACTTCGCACCTGAGGAACATCTCGCGGTGTCCTCGGAAATCGACGAGTCATGTCGGGTTACGCGCCTCGGGAACCCGCCACAACAGCAAGCCCCCACCCAGAAACAGCACGATGAGCGAGGTGATCGACAAACGGGAGTCGCCGGTGCCGTACGCAACTGCTGCGATCAACAAAGGACCGATGAAGCTCGCGAACTTCCCCATCATATTGTAGAAGCCGAAGAACTCGCCGCCCTTGCCCTCGGGCACGAGCCTTCCAAAGAACGAGCGCGACAAACTCTGCACACCGCCCTGTACGAGGCCCACCACGACCGCGAGCGCAAAAAACTCGATCACGGAGTCGAGGAAGTACGCGTACAGCGTTGCCGCCAAATAAACGCCGATACAAATCAAAATTCCCTGCTTGGGACCGATTCGGTTACCGAGCCATCCGAGTAGCAGCGCCGATGGAAAGGCCACGAACTGGGTCAACAGCAACGCCGCGAGCAAACTCGAACTTGGCAATCCGAGCGCCACGCCGTAATCGACTGCCATCGTGTAGATGGTGTGCACGCCGTCGATGTAAAGCCAATACGCCAACAGAAACAGCGAGATGTCGCGGTGCGCCCGAATTCGTCGCAAGGTGTTCCCGAGTTCGCGCAGGCCGGCCATCAACGAGTCGAGAAAAGACTCGCTCCTGGCTTGGCTTGGCTGCTCGTGCACGTGACGCGCGAGCGGAATGGTGAACACCGACCACCACAGGGCGACACTCAAAAAAGACCATTGCACCGCCTCGGCGGGACTCGACAAACCGAACCAAGCCGGTTTGAGCGTCATCAGGACGTTGAAGGCGAACAAAATACCGCCACCCAAGTAACCCAACGAGTAACCGAAAGCGGAGACCGTATCGAGTTCGCGCTCGGCAGCCACATCGAGCAAAAGCGCATCGTAGAAAATATTCGCGGCGTTGAAGCCGATCCCGGCGACGATGAAACAGGCGGCCGCCCAACCCCACTCGCCCTGCCCGACGAATGACAGCACCGCCGTACCGGCAACGCCAATGGAACTGAACAAGATGAGCTGCGCTTTGCGACCCGCCGTTCGATCGGCCAAGGCACCGAGCACCGGCGCGAGCAAAGCCACGACGATACCAGCGATCCCGTTGGCCAGACCCAAACGCGAAGTACTGATCGTCGGATCGACTCCCGTGCTCCAGAACTGCTGGAAAAACACCGGGAAAAACCCAGCAAGCACGGTCGTCGCGAACGCCGAATTCGCCCAGTCGTACAGCGCCCAGGAAACAGTGTCGCGGCGCTTGTACGGGCTCGTCATGGTTAGTGTGCCTGCTCGCGCGTTTCGCGGAAAACGATCCCGGGCCAACGCTCGACGGTGAGCTCGAGATTGACCCTAGAGGGAGCAAGATATACGAGCGCCCCGCTGTGATCTACCGCAAGGTGATCGTAGGCCTTCTGCCGAAACTCCTCGAGCTTCTTGGCGTCATCGCACTGGATCCAGCGCGCCGTCTGCACGTTGATCGGTTCGAATGCACATTGCACGGCGTATTCATCCTGCAGCCGAAACGCCACCACCTCGAACTGCAACTGGCCCACCGCACCGAGGATCTGATCGTTGTTACGCAAGGGCCGAAACAATTGGGTTGCCCCCTCCTCGCACAGCTGGCCGAGGCCTTTGGATAGCGCCTTCATCTTGAGAGGATCTTTGAGTACGGCGCGCCGAAACATCTCCGGGGCAAAGTTGGGGATGCCGGTGAAGCCGAGCTTTTCACCTTCGGTGAAAGAGTCACCGATGTTGATCGTCCCGTGGTTGTGCAGACCGATGATGTCACCGGCATAGGCATCCTCGGCAGCCGAGCGGTCCGAGGCGAGAAAGGTCAGCGCGTCGGCGATCCGGACGTCCTTGCCGAGACGAACATGGTGCATCTTCATCCCTTTGGTGTATTTCCCGGAGCACAGCCGCAGGAACGCGATTCGATCGCGATGCATCGGATCCATGTTGGCTTGGATCTTGAAGACGAAACCGGTCAGCTTTTCTTCTTGAGGCTGAACGCCCCGCTGGCGCGTCATGCGGGGCAAGGGGCCGGGCGCATCGCGCGTGAACGACTTCAACAACTCTTCCACGCCGAAATTCGAAATCGCCGAACCAAAGAAAACCGGTGTTTGCTTGCCAGCTCGATAGGCTTCTAGATCGAAACTCTGTGTTGCACCTTTGACGAGTTCGATCTCGTCGTCGTAGGCACTCGCTGCCGTACCGAGCAACTCGCGACCCGCGGGGCTGTGCAAACCTTCGATGACGATATTTTCACCGACACGCCCTTTCTCACCCGCTTCGTAAACGTAAATGCGATCTTCGATGAGATGATAGATGCCCTTCAGCTCACGACCCATGCCGATTGGCCACGTGATGGGTGCTGTTGCGATACCGAGTACTTTCTCGATTTCGTCAAGCAACTCGATGGGCGCTCGGCCCTCGCGATCGAGCTTGTTGATGAAGGTCATGATCGGCGTATCGCGCAAGCGACAGACCTCCATCAACTTGATGGTGCGTTCCTCGACGCCCTTCGCGCAATCGATGACCATCAAAGCCGAGTCGACGGCCGTCAGCGTTCGGTACGTGTCCTCGGAGAAGTCCTCGTGACCCGGCGTATCCAGAAGATTGACGATGCAGTCGCTGTACGGGAATTGCATCACCGAGGAGGTGACCGAAATTCCGCGCTGCTGCTCCAGTCGCATCCAGTCGGAGGTGGCGTGCCGCGCAGCCTTGCGCCCCTTGACGGTACCCGCAAGCTGGATCGCACCGCCGAACAACAGCAACTTTTCGGTCAGCGTGGTTTTACCGGCGTCGGGGTGAGAGATGATCGCGAACGTACGACGCCGCGCGACTTCGTCGCTGAGTTTCATGGCCGATATTGTCGCCTATCGGACCTGTAATGACAGCCGCATCACGATCGCATCCTCGCGACCTTGCTCGGCCTGATAGTAACCACGCCGCAGGCCGACCTGCTGCAATCCCAGCGATTCGTAGAGTCGCACGGCCGACACATTGCTCGGTCGCACTTCGAGGTACAGATCGTGCGCGCCGCATGCGCGAGCCACATCGAACAGATGCTCCATCATGCGACGACCCAAACCGCGAAACCGGAATTCCGGTCTGACGCATACGTTGAGCACGTGAGCCTCGCCAGCACCAGTGCTGAGTACGGCATAGGCTGCGAACTGCTCATCGATCTCCATGACGCGACAGTGATAACCCGCCCGGATGCAGTCGC
Source organism: Klebsiella pneumoniae (assembly GCA_945873095.1). Lineage (GTDB taxonomy): Bacteria > Pseudomonadota > Gammaproteobacteria > Steroidobacterales > Steroidobacteraceae > UBA964. Next base: position 171,325 of record CAMCBU010000001.1, read on the forward strand.
GGAAAATTCCCTCGCTCCAAGGGAACGCGTAACCGAGCCGCTCGGATTCGGCGACCTGCGGCACATCGATCTCGACCATGCGTCGAATGACCACATGAGCAGCGGCTGCCGCTTGCAGAGCCTCGCGTGGCAAGCTTGCCATCAGACCTCCGTCGGCAACTCGGCGAACACCTGTCGCGCCAATTTCAAATCCTCCCACGCCTTACGCTTATCGCTCGGTGTCCTCAGCAAGTAGGCCGGATGATAAGTGACGACGACCGGGATTTGGCTCGGACCGAAACGATGCACCGTACCGCGCAGCTTCGCGAGCGTGGCATCGGTGCCGAGCAAACTCTGTGCAGCGACTCGACCGAAGGCAAGCAATATGCGCGGAGCGACTTGCTCGATCTGTTGATGCAGGTACGGTAAGCATTCGTTGATCTCCTCTGGGCGAGGATCACGATTCTCCGGTGGTCGGCATTTGAGGATGTTGGCGATGAACACGGTCTCGCGAGGCAGTTCAATGGCGCCGAGCATCGCGTTGAGCAACTGTCCGGCGGCGCCCACGAAAGGCTCACCCCGCCGATCTTCCTCGGCGCCGGGCGCTTCGCCAACCACCATCCACTTGGCTTTCGGGTCACCCACCCCAAACACCGGCTGCGTACGCGAGCGATGCAGATCGCAGCGCGTGCACTTTGCGACGCAGCGCGTCAGTTCACTCCAAACATCCGTGGCCGCTGGCTGCCGGGCCGCCCAACGATCGATGCCCAGAGCCTCGAGGTACGCGGTGCGACGCTGCGGGTCGATCATGCTCCGAGGGAGCGTCGCAACTTCCGCCACATCCACATCAAGGGCGCGAGCGACACATAGCACGTGAACAGCAACAGCAACATCGGCGGCGGATTCGCCACGACGAGGGCGAGCGAGAGCGGCACGATGACGAAATAGAAAAATTTGACCCGCGCGTTCCAATCGATCTGTTTGATGCTCTGATACGGAATCGCCGAAATCATCAAGACGCCTGCGACGGCACACACGCCGAACGACAGCGCGAGACCGGCCAGATCCGGCTCGAGCCACTCGCTCGAAAACCACACGAAAGCGGCGACGAGCCCCGCCGCGGAGGGACTCGGCAATCCTTCGAAATAGCGCTTGTCGGCGGTGGCCGCGCGCGCATTGAACCGCGCGAGGCGCAACGCGGCACACACGGCATAGAAGAACGAGGCGATCCAACCGAAACGCCCCCAGCCGCTGCCATATTCGGCGATCGCTGCGACGCCCCACTGGTACGCGACCAGCGCCGGTGCCACGCCGAAGGAGACCATGTCGGCGAGGCTGTCGAACTCCTTGCCAAAAACACTCTCGGTGCGAGTCCAGCGGGCGACTCGACCATCGAGTCCGTCGAAGACCATCGCAGCGAAGATCGCTTGTCCCGCACGCGCAAAATCACCGTGAATGGCCGAAACGATCGCGAAAAAACCACACGCGAGACAGCCTGTGGTGAGGATGTTGGGGAGCAGGAAAACCCCACGTCTGGCGGGCGACGAGGGCTGTGGGGTGGATGTGGAGTCGGAATTCAAGGCTGACCACGGCTCCGAGGAGAGAAAAACCCCGCCATCATAGGGGTCGAAACCTTTCGGGACAATCTCCGCATCCGTAACATGGCGCACCTGCATCGTCACGCGAGTAGTTCTCCTCCATGCGTTGGTCTCGATACCCCATCAATACCGTCAAGGAAACCCCCTCGGAAGCCGAGGTCGTCAGTCACCAATTAATGCTGCGCGCGGGGCTGATCCGTCGGCTCGCCGCCGGAATCTACACGTGGACACCCTTCGGTTTGCGCACGCTACGTAAAGTCGAGAACATCATCCGCGAGGAGATGGACCGCGCCGGTGCACTCGAGGTGCTGATGCCGGCCGTACAACCTGCGGAGCTTTGGCAGGAATCGGGGCGCTGGGAACAATACGGTCCGGAACTGCTTCGACTGAAGGATCGTCACCAGCGCGACTTCGTCATCGGACCGACCCACGAAGAGGTCATCACCGATCTTGCGCGTCGCGAGTTGAAGAGCTATCGGCAGTTACCTGCGAATTTCTATCAGATCCAATTGAAGTTCCGCGACGAGATCCGCCCCCGCTTCGGGGTGATGCGCGGCCGTGAGTTCATCATGAAAGATGCGTACTCGTTCCATGCGACGCAGGAATCGCTGCAGGAGGGCTACGACCTGATGCGCGATGCCTACAATCGCATGTTCACGCGCATGGGCCTCGAGTTTCGACCCGTCAAGGCCGATACGGGCTCGATCGGCGGCACCGCTTCCGAAGAATTCCAGGTGCTCGCCGACTCGGGCGAGGATGCGATCGCCGTCTCCGACGGCAGCGATAACTACGCGGCCAATCTGGAGCTCGCCCCCGCTCTGCCGCCCTCGACACCGCGTCCCCCGGCGCTCGCCAGTCTCACCAAGGTCGCTACACCGCACAAACGTACCATCGATGAGGTGGCGATATTTTTGAAGGTCACGCCGCAGCAGTGCCTCAAGTTGCTGCTGGTCGAATCGACCGACGGTGGTGTCGTCGCCCTCGCACTGCGCGGGGATCACGAACTCAACGCCATCAAGGCGCAGAAATTGCCGCAAGTTGCCGAGCCGCTGCGCATGGCCTCGGCCGAGGCCGTCGTGGCCGCGACCGGCTGCGAGCCCGGCTATCTCGGACCCATTGGACTGAAATGTCCGCTGTATGCGGATCACGCCGCACTCGCTGCCGCGGATTTCATTTGCGGCGCCAACGAGAGCGGTCACCACTACAGCGGAGTCAATTGGGGTCGCGATCTGCCAGAGCCCACGGGCGCAGACCTGCGCAACGTCGTCGCTGGCGATCCTAGCCCGGGCGGTAACGGCAGCTTGCGGATTCGTCGCGGTATCGAAGTCGGCCATATTTTCCAGCTCGGCAAGAAATATAGCGAAGCGATGCAGGCGAGCGTGCTCGATGAAGCCGGCAAGCCTGTGGTGATGTTCATGGGTTGCTACGGCATCGGCGTCACCCGTATCGTCGCAGCCGCCATCGAGCAGAATCACGACGCAGCGGGCATCCGGTGGCCTGCACCGATCGCGCCGTTCGATGTCGTCCTCGTACCACTGAATGCAGCGAAGTCACCCAAAGTGGCTGAGCTTGCCGAATCACTTTACGGCCAGTTGCAGCAACACGGCTTCGAGGTGCTACTCGATGATCGCGATGCACGTCCGGGCGTCAAGTTTGCCGACGCCGAACTCATCGGTATCCCCCACCGTATCGTGATCTCCGATCGGGGTATCGAAGCCGGCGCACTCGAGTATCGCCATCGGCGCGCGAGTGACAACGAGGCGTGGCCACCGAGTGAAGTCATCGAGCGACTGACAGCTGCGCGGAGCGCGACATAGCCATGAACACCGCCACGAATATCGAAATTCTAGTCGTCTTCGACTCGCGCCACGGCGCTACGGCAGAGCTCGCGCGACATCTGTGTCGCGGGATCGAATCGGTCGACGGTGTCGTTGCCACGCTCCGACGAGTCCCGAGTGTCTCCGCCGATAACGAGCGACCCGTCGTACAAGTGCCCGACTCCGGTGCGCCTTGGGTCACTCACGAGGATCTGCGACGCTGCGACGGTTTGCTGCTTGGCAGCCCGACTCGCTTCGGCAATATGTCAGCCGCGATGAAGCACTTTCTCGATGGCACGAGCACCTTGTGGGCGGAAGGCGCTTTGAGCGGCAAGCCTGCCGGTGTTTTCGGTGGCAGCAGCAGTCTGCATGGCGGCCAAGAAAGCACGCTGCTCACGATGCTCATACCACTGCTGCACCACGGCATGGTGGTCGCGGGCATTCCCTATTCCGAGCGCGCGCTTGCAGAGACGCGCAGCGGTGGCACGCCCTATGGTGCAACGCATTTCACACCGTACGGCCAATCGGTTCAACTGAGTGAACACGAGCGCGTGCTCGCGCGTGCGCAGGGCGAGCGCATCGCATCGCTCGCCCGCGCGCTCAAGACTCGCCGAGGATAGATTTGACGAACGGGATCGTGAGACGACGCTGAGCCGAGAGCGCGGCGAGATCGATCTCGTCTAGTAAACGACCGAGCGTACTCATGTCGCGAGGGAAACGCCGCAACAAATAACGCGCCGTGTCCTCCGGCAAGTCGAGTCCGCGTGCGACGGCTCGCATGCGCAGGGCCTCGCGTTCGTCGTCCTCATCGAGCGGCTTCAACTGAAAAATCTCCGCTGCCCCGAATCGCGAGCGAATATCGGCCAACACCCAAGGTAATCCGGCCGGAGGTTGTGCGGCCGCGACGATGAGTCCACCGCTGCGCTCATCGAGACTGCGATGAGCCGAGAACAGTGCAAGTTCAAAATCACGACGACCGATCAGCGAATCGATGTCATCGAGACACAGCAGGTCTAGCAAGCGGACATCGTCGAGAAAGCCCGTGGCATCCGCGCCCAAGTCGCGTAGCGGCAGATACGCAGCCCGACGCCCCCCGGCTGCGGCGCACGCCGCTTGCAAGAGGTGACTTCGACCGCTGCCACGCGCACCCCACAACCAGATCACCCCGCGATCGCCGTAAGCGAGCGAACGCAAGCGCTCGACGGCCATGCTGTTCGGGCCCGGATGGAACGAAGCGAAATGGGCGCGATCTTGGATCGAGACCCCGAGCGGCAATTGCTGCATCAGTCCGTCGCCGCCGGCTGTGCCCATGCACGCACAAAAAAACGCGCCACGTAATCGACTCCCGACCAAATGGTCGTCAGCAGCGTCAGCACCATCAGTGCGCCAAAGACATCCGGCCAGATCACCCACCAACCGGCTTGGATGATCGAACCGACCAATACCAACAGCTGCAGCGTGGTGTTGAGCTTCGAGATCCACGTCGGTTTGCCGCGCAACTCCCCAAACCACAGTCGAAACACGACCGAGCCCGTCGAGATGAGCACATCGCGCGCGATCGCCGCTGCCGCCAACCACACCGGTACGAGCTCTTGCCAGACACACGCGAGGAACACGCTGACGAGCAAGATTTTATCGGCTAACGGATCAAGGAATTTACCGAGCTCACTGATCCAATCAAAGCGTTTGGCGAGATAACCATCGACACCATCGGAAATGGCCGCGATCGCGAACAACGCGAGTGCAAGACCATAGTGCCCCTGTTCCAATGCGATGACGATCGGCAGTGTCAGCAAGATGCGCAGGACACAAATCGCGTTCGGAAGATGACGCCACAGGGTCATGATTAATCCAGCCTCATGGCACGTAGCGATAGACCAGCAGATCGCGACCACTACCCTCGCGCGCCAGCTTCGCGTTGCCCTTCAGTGCATCGATCAACACCCGCTCACCACCGGCGGCGTGTACCTCGAAAATCGCCGCCCGAGCGCCCACCTCGACGACCTCGACCTGCTTGACACCGAGCAGAGCGGTGAGCGCGCGCTGGACCGCCAGATGCTCCTTGAGGCTGGCAAGCCCGGTGATCCTCAGGCGAGTGACCGCGAGCGGCTGTGACAAGACCGATTGCGAAGCCAACGCGAGCACATCCGCCGAACCCTCAACCCCGGCCGTGACGTCGCCCGAAAAAACCGTGCTCGCGCTCGCGTCGACCAAGGTCCACTGCCAGTCCGATCCATCAGCCTCGCCGATCAATACCATATCCGCTCCCGCGCGACGCGCAGCCTCGAGCACCGCGGCTGCCGAAGGTGCGCTGTCGGCTCGCAGACCAGCGGCTGCAGCCGAACTCAATCGCAGCGGCAACCCGCGCTGCTCGGCTGCGATGTCGAGCGCCTCGCGCACGCGCGCCGGATCAGCACCACGCGGCGCCGAGAGAATGACTCCGAGCAGCACCGGGCGTTCGCTCACCCAGCGCGGACGACCGAGCTTATCGATCGCTCTTTCGATGGCCGCGCTATCGAGCGTGATTCGCGCCGGTGATGTCGCCGTCGCCGGTCGCCGGATCTGCACGTATCGATCGGCATCGGCGATCAAGGCTTGATAGATGGGATCATCGGCGGCACGACGATCGCCGGTGGCGCGAACGATCGCCGCTCGCATCGCCTGCGCGTTGATCGGCTCATCATCGGAGCGAATGCTGATCTCGCCGATCACGACCTTTTGTGTCGCCATCAGTGGCACCGAGGCGAAGACGAGCCACAGCACGCCTAGCAGTCGGCGTCGCCCGAGTTTCGATGTGGATATTCCTAACGACATAATCGGAACGTCGTACAATATCACACGAGTTTTTCCTGCCCTTCCGCTCATGAACACACCCGCCAAACCCACCGGATTGACCTACCGCGATGCCGGTGTCGATATCGACGCCGGCGATGAGCTCGTCGATCGCATCAAACCGTTGGTCAAGCGAGCGAGTCGCCCTGAAGTGCTGGCCGGGATTGGCGGTTTCGGTGCCTTGGTCGAGTTGCCGCTCGATCGATGGAAGCGTCCCGTGCTCGTCTCGGGTACCGATGGTGTCGGTACCAAGCTGCGACTGGCCATCGATACGGGTCGACACGACGGGATCGGGATTGATCTGGTCGGCATGTGTGTCAACGACGTCGCGGTGCAAGGCGCCGAACCGCTGTTCTTTCTCGACTATTACGCCACCGGCAAGCTTGAAGTCGATGTGGCCGAGCGCGTCGTAGCCGGCATCGTCGAAGGCTGCAGACTCGCCGGCTGCGCGCTCGTCGGCGGTGAAACGGCCGAGATGCCGGGTATGTATCACCAGGGCGACTACGATCTCGCAGGCTTTTGCGTCGGCGTCGTCGAGAAGGACGCCATCATCGACGGTTCCAAAGTGGCCATCGGTGATGCGGTGATCGGCATGGCCTCTTCCGGGCCACACTCCAACGGATATTCTTTGATCCGCAAGCTGATCACCGTGACTGGCGCGGACGCGTCCACACAGTTAGATGGTCGATCGTTGTTCGAGCAGTTGTTGATACCGACGCGAATTTATGTACCGGCTATGCTGGCGCTGAGCCAAGCAATATCGGTGCACGGGTTTGCCCACATCACCGGTGGCGGTCTGACTGACAACATCCCGCGAGTGCTGCCACAGGGCTGCGGCGTGACTCTCGACCGTCGCAGTTGGCAACGCGCCGCCGTCTGGGAATGGCTGCAAGGCGCCGGCAACATCGCCGACGACGAAATGCACCGCACCTTCAATTGCGGTATCGGCATGGTCGCCATCGTCGCGGCCGCCCATGCCGAACGTGCCCTAGCCACCCTGCGCGCTTGCGGCGAGACGGCCTCGATCATCGGCTTTGTCCGAGCCGGGCACGGCGACGTCGTCATCGAATGAGTCGAGCTCGACTCGCTGTCGTCATCTCGGGTGCAGGCTCCAACATGTTGGCGATCGACGACGCCTGCCGGCAAGGGGCCCTGTACGCCGAGGTGGCTTGCGTGCTCAGCAATCGCCCCGATGCGGCCGGACTCACGCATGCCGCTGCGCGCGGTATCCCTAGCCACCTCGTCGCACCGACGGTAGGCGAAGTACGCGAGTCGTACGATCGACGGCTCGCCGCTACCATTCATGCGGCCACCGTCGATTACATCGTACTGGCGGGCTACATGCGTATCCTCTCCCACGACTTCGTGCACGAGTTCGCCGGCCGCTTGCTCAATATCCACCCCTCGCTACTGCCCGCCTATAGGGGCTTGCACACCCATCGACGAGCGATCGAAGCGGGCGAGAGCCAACACGGCGCTACGGTGCATTTCGTGACCGCTGAACTCGATGGCGGTCCGCGCATTCTGCGTGGGGTCTTGACGCTGTCCCCGACCGACGACGAAGCGAGTCTGCAACGACGGGTACAACGCATCGAGCATCTGATCTACCCGCAGGCGCTCGAGTTACTGGCGCGAGGTCGCTTGCGACAAACCGAGACGGGGGCGGAACTCGACGGCCAGCCGCTGATCGAACCTTTGGAGCGCCGCTTCGATTTCTGAAGCCGGCGCGGGAGACCCGACCATGCACGCAAGCTCTCGTTGGATCGCGATTGCGCTAATGCTCCTCGCGGCAACGACGGGGCGCGCAGACGGGGCCACCTCGATCGCCCCCTTTAGCGTCTCCTACGAGGTGATCTTTCGTGGGCTGAATGCCGGCACGGCGAGTCTCACCCTGCAACGGGAAAACGGCAATCGCTGGCGCTACGAATCGCGTAACGAGGCGCGCGGCCTGTTCCGCCTCGCCTTGCCCGGCGAGATCCTTCAAACCAGCGTCTTTCGCATCGACGACCATGTCGTGATCCCACTCCACTATCGCGCCGACGACGGGACGGACTCGACCGACAAAGATATCGCGCTGAACTTCGATCACGCAGCCGGCAAAGTCACCGGGGTGGCTGAACGGATCAACCTAAGCCTACCCATCGAGTCGGGCGTCCAGGACCCGATGTCAATGCAGATCGCCGTGATGCAAGCGCTCATTCTCGGCCAAGCTCCCAGCCGGTATACGCTGGTCGACAAACAGGAGGTCAAAACTTACGAGTATCAAGCTTGGGGTCGCGAATCCATCGCTACTGCGCTCGGCCCGATCGAGACCGTGATCTGGTCGAGTGCGCGGGTTGGATCGAATCGCGTGACCAAAGTCTGGTACGCCGCGCAAATGGGTTATGTCCCCGTTCGCGCCGAACGACGTCGTGGCGACAAACTCGAGTGGACGATGGACCTCAAGACCCTCAAGTCTTCGGCAAAGTGACGCCGCGCTGACCCTGGTACTTGCCACCGCGATCGCGGTAGGACGTCGAACAGACTTCATCGCTCTCGAAAAAGAGCATTTGCGCAACGCCCTCGTTGGCGTAAATCTTGGCCGGCAGCGGCGTCGTATTCGAAAACTCGAGCGTCACATGCCCCTCCCACTCGGGCTCGAGCGGGGTGACGTTGACGATGATTCCGCAGCGCGCATAGGTCGACTTACCGAGGCACACGACCAGCGTGCTGCGCGGGACGCGGAAATACTCCACGGTTCGCGCCAACGCGAACGAGTTCGGCGGAATGATACAAACGTCCGAATCGACATCGACGAAACTTTTCTCATCGAACGCCTTCGGGTCGACGATGGTCGAGTTGATATTGGTGAATATTTTGAATTCACGCGCGCAACGCACGTCGTAACCGTAGCTCGACGTGCCGTAGGACACGATCCGCTGCCCATCCACGGTACGCACCTGCCCGGGCTCAAACGGCTCGATCATGCCGTGCTCGCTCGCCATTCGGCGGATCCAATGGTCGGACTTGATGCTCATGTGTCCTCTACGATGATTTTGGGAAATGCCCCACTGCGATCGCGGGAGCGCCGAGCTAATTCGCCGGCCGTGCGCCGGGCCAACGCGAGATACGCTTCGCCTCGTGCGCTCTCGGGTGCGGCGACGACGGTCGGTCGACCGCTGTCGACCTCCTCGCGAATTCGGCCATCGAGCGGCAGCGCGCCGAGTAACTCGACGCCATATTGCGATGCCATTCGTTCGCCGCCACCGGCGCCGAAGATATGCTCGGCATGGCCGCAGTTCGAGCAGACGTGCACGCTCATGTTCTCGACGATACCGAGCACCGGCACATTGACCTTCTCGAACATCTTGAGACCCTTGCGCGCATCGGCGAGCGCGATGTCTTGTGGCGTCGTCACGATCACCGCACCTGCAACCGGCACCTTCTGCGCGAGCGTCAGTTGGATATCGCCTGTGCCCGGCGGCATGTCGACGACGAGGTAGTCGAGTTCACCCCAATCCGTCTCGGCTAACAGTTGGTTCAGTGCAGAGGTCACCATCGGCCCGCGCCACACCATCGGCTGCTCGACATCGACCAAAAATCCGATCGACATCGCGGCGACACCGTGCGCACGCGGCGGAAGCAACCTCTTGCCGTCACGCACACCCGGCTTCTCGCCTTGCAACCCGAGCATGATCGGCTGACTAGGACCGTAGATATCGGCATCGAGCACGGCCACGCGCGCACCCTGTTGCGCCCACGCGAGTGCCAAGTTGACCGCGACGGTCGACTTACCGACGCCGCCCTTACCGGACGCAACGGCGACGACATTGGCGATTCCTGGCAGCGGCGTCAGACCGCGCTGCACGGCATGCGCTACGATCCGCGACGAGAGCTGCAACTCGATCGAGACAGGCAAACCGAAATTCGCCAGATGACTCTCCAGCGTCTGGTGCAACTCGGTGGCGTAACCGCCGGAGGGATAGCCCAGCTCCGCGATGACCCGAACGCCCGAGGGCGTCGCCGTGACACCGCGCAGGACCCGCGATTCCGCCCAGCTCTGGCGCGTGTTCGGGTCGAGGTACTGACCGAGGGCCGCCTCGATGGCGGCTGAATCAAAGCTCGTGGACATGGCGTTATTCTAGCGGTTCCTGTGCGCTCTCGGCCCGGCTACCGGTGACGCTGTGCGATAATTCTGGGCATGTCACGTCAGATTCTCGTCACCAGCGCCCTGCCTTACGCCAACGGGTCATTGCACTTAGGCCACATCATCGAGGCCGTCCAGACCGATGTCTGGGTACGCTTCCAGAAGATGCAGGGACACTCCTGCCTCTACGTCTGCGCCGAAGACACCCACGGCACACCCATCATGATTCGCGCGCAATCCGAAGGGATTCGTCCCGAGGATCTCATCGCGCGAGTCGCCGCAGAACACAAGGCCGATTATCGCGACTTCCTGATCGGCCATGATCAATTCCACTCGACGCACTCGCCCGAAAATCGCTACTTCACCGATTCGATGTTCGAGCGTCTGCAGGCGGCCGGACACATCACGCGCCGCAGCGTGCGCCAGGCCTATGATGAAAAAGCGGGTATGTTCCTCCCCGATCGCTACGTGCGCGGCACATGTCCCACCTGCAAAGCAGTCGATCAGTATGGCGATAGCTGCGAAGCCTGCGGCGCAACCTACACACCTGCCGAACTCATCGAGCCACGTTCGACAATCAGCGATACGGCGCCCGTCTGGCGCGAGTCGGAGCATCTTTTCTTTGCACTCGGCCACTTCGAGGCGATGCTGCGCGATTGGGTCAAGAGCGGCTCCTTGCAAGATGCCGTTCGATCAAAACTAGACGAGTGGTTTAACGCCGGCTTGCAGGACTGGGACATCTCGCGCGATGCACCCTACTTCGGCTTCGAAATTCCGGGTGCGCCGGGTAAATATTTTTATGTTTGGTTCGATGCGCCGATCGGTTACTTGGGCAGCTTCAAGGCGTATTGCGATCGCACAGGCCTCGACCTTCAGCATTACCTACACCCTGACAGCACGACCGAACTACATCACTTCATCGGTAAGGACATCAGCTACTTCCACACGCTGTTCTGGCCGGCCGTGTTGCACGGGTCGGGCTTCCGTCGACCGACCGCCGTGCATGTGCACGGCTTCCTGACGATCAACGGTCAGAAAATGTCGAAGTCGCGCGGCACCTTCATCACAGCGCGTCGCTACCTCGATCATCTGCCCGCCGAGGCACTGCGTTATTACTTCGTCGCCAAGCTCGGCGCCGGGGTGGATGACATCGACCTCTCGCTGGAAGACTTCACCGCCCGCGTCAATTCGGATCTCGTCGGCAAACTGGTGAATATCGCGAGCCGCTGCGCTGGCTTCATCGCGCGCGGTGGCGGTCGTCTTGCCCCCGCGCTTGCCGATTCAGCCCTCTACGCCGAATTCATCGCTGCTGCGCCACGCCTCGCGACGCTTTACGAAGCCCGCGACTACTCGCAAGCGATTCGCGACATCATGGCGCTCGCGGACAAGGCGAACCAATACGTCGATGCGAACAAGCCTTGGGCGCTTGCCAAAGATCCCGCTCGCGCCGATGAAGTCGTTGCCATCGCCACCCAAGGTATCAACCTGTTTCGCGTGCTGATGGTTTATCTCGCGCCCGTGCTGCCGCAGATGGCGTGCAAGGCTGCGGCGTTCCTCGGCGCACCCCTCGCACGCTGGAGCGAGATCGACCAACCGCTACTCGGTACGCCGCTCGCCAACTACGAGCCACTCGCGCTGCGCCTCGATCCAAAACAAGTGGCTGCGCTGGTCGACACAACGAGCGCCACCGTGACGACACCGGCCGCCGCCGCTACCAAGCCGCTGATTTCGATCGACGACTTCGCCAAACTCGATCTACGCATGGCACGCATCGCCGAAGCGAGCGCCGTCGAGGGCTCCGACAAACTGCTAAAGCTCACGCTCGAACTGGGCGAGGAACGCCGCACGGTGTTCTCCGGTATCCGCAAGGCTTATTCACCCGACGCACTTGTCGGCCGTCATGTCGTCGTCGTTGCCAACCTCGCGCCGCGCAAGATGCGCTTCGGCGTATCCGAAGGTATGGTGCTGTGCGCATCGGATGCGGCGGATCGACTCTTCCTGCTCGGTGCCGACGACGGGGTGACGAGCGGCCTGCCCGTCAGCTGAACATCGCTCGTGTCATGAGCCCTCGCGCCGATGCCATCCACGCGCTGTTACCGCAGACCCAGTGCACTCGTTGTGGCTTCCAAGGTTGCCGGCCGTATGCCGAGGCGATCGCCGCTGGTACGAGCTCGATCAATCGTTGCCCCCCGGGCGGCCGAGCGACGATCCGTCAATTGGCGAGCTTGCTGCAGGTCGAAGAACTCGCATTGGATCCCGCGTGCGGCGGTGAAGGTCCTGCGATGGTGGCGTACATCGATGCGGATCGCTGTATCGGCTGCGCCCGCTGCCTGCCGCCCTGCCCGGTCGACGCGATCGTCGGTGCGCAGCGGCAGATGCACACGGTGCTGAACGATCTGTGTACCGGCTGCGAGCTGTGTCTCGCACCATGCCCGGTGGATTGTATTTCTTTGATACCTCGCTCGGATCTGCGACCGTCGTCATCGGAGCCCTCGGCCGCTGACAACCTTCGGCGCTACGATGCTCACGAGACACGCCGTACTCGTCGCGAACAAGAGCGCGTCGCGATGCTAGCGGCCCGCAAGCGCCGCATCGACTCGGTGACACAATGAAACCTGAGTCGCGACAGCAGATGTTCGAGCGTCTGCGCGCCGCGAACCCGCAGCCCACGACTGAACTCGAGTACCAATCCGTCTTCGAACTACTGATCGCCGTCATCCTCTCGGCACAGGCGACCGATCGCGGCGTGAATATCGCTACGCGTAAACTGTTTCCGATCGCCAACACACCGCAAGCGCTACTGGCGCTCGGCGAAGAAGGCCTGCTCTCCTACATCCGCACCATAGGTCTGTACAAAAACAAGGGTAAGAACATCATCGCCACCTGTCGTTTGCTGATCGAGCAACATGAGGGGGAGGTTCCGCGCGAGCGCGAGGCGCTCGAGGCACTGCCGGGTGTCGGTCGAAAAACGGCGAATGTGGTGTTGAACACGGCCTTCGGCGAACCGACGATGGCGGTCGACACGCATATCTTTCGTGTTTCGAACCGGACCGGCCTTGCGCCCGGTAAAACCGTACTCGCGGTCGAAAAAAAGCTGCTCAAAAATATACCCGTCGAATTTCTACACGACGCCCACCACTGGCTTATCTTGCATGGTCGCTACGTCTGCAAGGCACGCAAACCCAGTTGCCCGGTCTGTCCGATCGCCGATCTGTGCAGTTATCGACGCAAGACCCGCGCCGACTGACTGGCCGACTAACTAGGGGGGTACCCTGCGTATGTTCTTTGACAAGACCCGCGATGATCTGCGCCGCGACTGGCTGACCGCGTGGCAACGGCACACCGCGCAGTTACCGGTGACGCCGCTCGAGGCGCAGCTGGTCGATCTCATCGCCATGCATCCGGAGTATCACGCTTGGCTCGAGCGCGGCGATGAGCTCTTGCAACAGGAGTTTTCGCCCGAGGGTGGCCGCATCAACCCTTTCTTGCATCTGTCGATGCATATGGCATTGCGCGAGCAGGTCACCACCGATCGGCCACAAGGTATTCGTGCGGTTCACGCGCGCTTGGCTGCGCGCAGCGATGCGCACGAGGCTGAACACCAGATGATGGAAGCGTTGGGACGTGCGCTGTGGGAAGCACAGCGCGCCGGCCGCATGCCCGATGAACGGCTCTACCTTGAAAATCTACAGCGACTCGCGAGCCGCTAGGCGTTCTGAACCACGCTATTTGCGTTTCGGTATGTAGAGATCGGTCAAGGTTCCTTCGAAGGCCTCTGCGGCCATCGCCACCGACTCCGACACCGTAGGATGGGGATGGATGGTGAGCCCCACATCGGCGGCATCCGCGCCGAGCTCGACCGCCAACGCGACTTCGGCGATGAGTTCGCCGGCATTCGGACCCACGATGCCGCCACCGATGACGCGGTGCGTCTGCGGATCGAACAACAACTTGGTGAGACCCTCGTCGCGACCCTGGGCGAGTGAGCGCCCACTCGCTGCCCAAGGGAACACGCCCTTCTCGTACGCGATGCCTTTGGCTTTAGCCTCCGTCTCGGTCACGCCGACCCAGGCGATCTCGGGGTCGGTGTAAGCGACCGACGGGATCACCCGCGCATCGAAGGCGCGCTTTTCACCGGCGATCACTTCGGCTGCGACCTTACCCTCGTGCGTCGCCTTGTGAGCGAGCATGGGCTGACCCACGATGTCACCGATGGCAAAGATATGCGCTACGTTGGTACGCATCTGCTTATCCACAGCGATGAATCCCCGTTCGTCCACTTGCACGCCGGCGGCATCCGCACCAATCAGCCGACCGTTCGGCTTTCGACCCACCGCGACAAGCACGCGGTCAAATAATTGCGGCTCGGGCGCCGAGTCTCCCTCGAAGGTGACCTTCAAGCCCTCGGCCTGCGCTTCGACCGCCTTGACCTTCACACCGAGCAGGATGTGCTCGTAACGCTTGCGCAGTCGCTTCTCCAGCGGTTTGACCAGATCGGGATCGGCACCCGGCATCAGTTGTTTAAGCCATTCGACGACACTGACCTTCACGCCGAGCGCATCGTACACACAGCCCATCTCGAGCCCGATGATGCCACCGCCGATCACGAGCATGCGTTTTGGCAGGTCCTGCAACTCGAGCGCGCCGGTCGAATCGATGACGCGCGGATCATTCGGTACGAAGGGGAGTTTCACCGGTTCCGAGCCGGCTGCAATGATGCAGTGGTCGAAACTCAAAGTGCGCTTGGCGCCGTCCTCCGCGGTCAATTCGAGGATACGCGGACCTACGAAACGCGCCTGACCGCGCAGCACATCGACTTTGCGCTGCTTGGCCAGCATGGTGAGGCCGCCGGTCAATTTACCGACGACAGAGTTTTTCCAGCCGCGGAGCTTGTCGAGATCGATACTGGGCTTGCCAAAGACGATGCCGTGCTCCGCCATCGACTCGGCTTCATCGACCACCTTGGCCGCATGCAGCAGCGCCTTCGATGGGATACAACCGACATTGAGACAAACGCCACCGAGCGTGGGCCAGCGTTCGATCAAGGTGACCTGCAAGCCGAGATCCGCCGCTCGAAACGCCGCCGTATAACCGCCCGGGCCCGCGCCGAGCACAACGACCGGAGTGTGCCGATCGGCGGACGGCGCGCGTTCCCGCGGCGCAGCCGCCGCGGCGCTTTCCACCGTAGCCGCTGGCTTTGCGACGGGGGCCGTCGCCGCACTGGTATCAACCTCGGCACGAATCCGCGCGATCAGATGCCCTTTCGACACCTTTTGACCACGCTCCACCAGAATCGCCTCGACGGTACCGGCGACCGGCGATGGGACATCCATCGAAGCTTTGTCGGTCTCGAGCGTCAACAGGGGCGAGTCGACTTCGACCACATCGCCCGCTTTGACAAGCACCTCGATGACCGGCACCTCGGCAAAGTTACCAAGGTCGGGAACGGTGATTTCTTTGATACTCATGACGACCTCAGATGCGCGCTGCGCCAAGCAACTCAGCGGGCTTGGAGAGGCAATCGGCGAGCCACGTCGTGAAGCGCACGCCCTCCGCGCCATCGATCACTCGATGGTCGTAAGACAAAGACAACGGCAAAGTCAGCCGCGGCACGAAGGCCGAATCGCGCCACACGGGTTTCATCGCCGACTTCGACACACCGAGAATCGCAACCTCCGGTGCATTGATGATCGGCGTGAAGGCGGTACCACCAATGCCGCCTAAGCTCGATACGGTGAAACAACCGCCTTGCATGTCGCTACCCGGCAACTTGCCGGCGCGTGCCTTCTCAGACAACTGTGCCAAATCGCGTGCGATCGCGAAGATGTCTTTGCGATCGGCGTCGCGGATCACCGGTACCAGCAAGCCATTGGGCGTGTCGGCTGCGAAACCGAGATGACAGTACTTCTTTTGAACGAGGTTCTGGCCGGACTCGTCCAACGAGGAACCGAAATTCGGGAATTGCAACAAGGCGCGTGCGCATGCGGCAATGATGAAGGCGAGCGGCGTGAGCTTGACGCCCTCTGCTACGGCGCGATCTTTCAAAGATTGACGCAAGGCCTCGAGCTCGGTGATGTCCGCTTCGTCGAATTGGGTGACGTGCGGCAGATTGACCCACGACGCATGCAGTCGCGGACCCGAGATCTTGCGCACGCGACCAAGTGGCTGCACCTCGATCGGTCCGAAAGCCGCAAAATCGACAATTGGAACCTTCGGCAGCGCCGGCGCAGCGGGTGCAAGCCCGCCTTGCAGCACGCGCTTGACCCAGGCCTTCACATCTTCATGACTGATTCGACCCTTCGGCCCGGACCCCGCGACACGGGCGAGATCGACACCGAGTTCTCGCGCGAGCTTACGAACCGAAGGGCCAGCGTGCGCCGTGCCGAACGACATCGGTGCCGCAGCAGGCGTGGCACTCAACGAAACCGTCGCCATCGGAGCGGGTGCTTGCGAGGGTGGCGTCGCAACGGCTGCGGGTGCGACCGCCACCAGCGGCGCTGCGACGGGCGCCGGTGCCGCAGCCAAGGTCGGCAACGCGCCCTCCACGATGGCGACGAGATCGCCACCGTTCACAGTGCCACCCCGCGCGATGTGCAGCGACAACACCTTGCCGCTGACCGTCGAGGGCACATCCATGGTGGCCTTTTCGGTTTCGAGCGTCGCAATCGAGGCATCGACCTCGATTTGATCGCCCGGCTTGACCAGCAACTCGATGACCGCGACGTCCTTGAACGTTCCGAGGTCGGGAACACGCACTTCGATGCTTGCCATGGTTGCTTCCGTCAGCTGTTAAGCGGGTTGGGCTTGTTGACATCGATACCGAGTGCGTTGATCGCCTCGGCGAGCAGCGAACGCGGCGCCACGCCCTCGTCAGCCAAAGCTCGCAACGTCGCGAGCACGATGAATCGACGATCGACCTCGAAGTGGGCACGCAGCGCTTCGCGGCCATCCGATCGACCGTAGCCATCAGTGCCGAGCACGACATAACGACCCGGCACCCATTGACGGATCTGATCCGGCACGTTGCGCACGTAATCGCTGGCGGCCACAAAGGGGCCCGTGCAGTGCTGCAGGGCCTCGGCGACGTAGGGCACACGCGCAGCCTCGGTCGGGTGCAGTAGATTCCATCGATCGCAATCGAGCGCATCACGACGCAGCTCACTGAAGCTCGGCGCTGAGAGCACTTCGCAATGCACGTCGTAATCTTTGGCGAGCATTTCGGCGGCGGCAATGACCTCACGCAGGATCGTACCCGCGCCGAGCAGAGTCGCTTTGCGCGCACTCGTCGCGCTCGCCGCGTGTGTCGAGAGCGGATAGAGACCCTTGAGAATGCCCTGCTCCACGCCGGCTGGCATCGCCGGCATGGCGTAGTTTTCGTTCATCACGGTGATGTAGTAAAAAATATTCTCGCCTTCGGCGTACATGCGACGCAGTCCATCTTGCATGATGACGGCGAGTTCATAGCCATAGGTCGGATCGTACGAACGACAGTTCGGCACCATCGTCGAGAGCAACTGGCTGTGACCATCTTGATGCTGCAAGCCTTCACCTGCGAGCGTCGTGCGGCCGGCCGTTGCGCCAAGCAGGAAACCACGCGCCTGCATATCACCCGCCGCCCAGATGAAATCACCCACGCGCTGAAAGCCGAACATCGAGTAGAAAATGTAGAACGGCACCATGCTGACGGCATTGTTGGCATACGAGGTTCCCGCCGCCATCCATGAACACATCGCACCCGCTTCGTTGATGCCCTCTTCGAGGATTTGCCCCTTCTTATCCTCCCGATACGACATGAGCTGATCGGCGTCTTGCGGCGTGTAGAGCTGCCCCATCGACGAGTAGATCCCGACCTGCCGGAATAGACCTTCCATGCCGAAGGTGCGCGCCTCATCGGGCACGATTGGCACGATATGCTTACCGATACCTTTATCTTTGAGCAGCGCCGTCAAGATGCGCACAAACGCCATGGTGGTCGAGATCTCGCGCCCCTCGCTTCCCTCGAGCAAGGGCTTGAAAAGATCGAGCGATGGCACCGGCAGTGGGCTACCCATGCGGCGACGCGCTGGCAGATATCCACCAAGACCCTTGCGCTTGCCGCGCAGATAGCGCAATTCTTCTCCGTCTTCCTCGGGTCTGCGGAACGGCAGGCGCGATACGTCTTCGTCAGACACCGGAATGTTGAACCGATCGCGGAAGCCGCGCAGATCCTCATCCGAGAGTTTCTTCTGCTGGTGGGCGACCATCTGGCCCTCGCCCGACTTGCCCATACCGAAGCCTTTGACCGTCTTGGCGAGGATGACCGTCGGTTGCCCGCGATGGGTTGCTGCTGCGGCATACGCTGCGTAGACCTTGCGCGGATCGTGACCACCCCGGTTCAAACGCCAGATCTCCTCGTCCGACATGTTGGCCACCATAGCCTTCAGCTCGGGATACTTACCAAAGAAATTCTCGCGCGTGTAAGCGCCGCCCTTGGCCTTGAAGTTCTGGTACTCGCCGTCGACACACTCTTCCATGACTCGGCGCAATAAGCCTTGCGAGTCCTTCGCCAACAACGGATCCCAACGCGAACCCCACAATACTTTGACGACATTCCAACCTGCACCGAGGAAAGCCGCTTCGAGCTCTTGGATGATCTTGCCGTTACCACGCACCGGCCCATCGAGCCGTTGCAGATTGCAGTTGATCACGAAGACGAGGTTATCGAGCTTCTCGCGCACGGGCATCGTGAGCGCGCCCATCGACTCGGGCTCGTCCATCTCACCATCACCGAGGAAAGCCCAGATTTTGCGATCACTCGGTGCGATGAGACCGCGGTGTTCGAGATAGCGCTGAAACCGCGCTTGGAAAATCGCCTGCATGGGACCTAAGCCCATCGAGACGGTGGGGAACTGCCAGAAGTCCGGCATCAGCCACGGATGGGGATACGAGGATAAGCCGTTACCCGCCACTTCCTGACGGAAATGACGCAACTGATCCTCGGTCAAGCGACCCTCGAGAAACGCGCGAGCGTAGATGCCGGGCGAAGCGTGACCCTGAATGAAGATCATGTCGCCCGGATGGGTGGCAGTCGGCGCCCGCCAGAAGTGGTTGAAACCGACTTCGTACAGCGTGGCTGCCGAGGCGTAGGTCGAAATATGCCCGCCGTACTCGGACGAAATGCGGTTGGCCTGCACCACCATCGCCATGGCGTTCCAGCGAATGTAGGCCTCGATCCGCCGCTCCATCTCGCGATCGCCGGGATACTCCGGCTGCTGCCCGGTCGGGATGGTGTTGAGGTAGGCCGTATTCGGTTTGAACGGCAGATACGCACCCGAGCGACGCGTATGGTCGATTAATTGTTCGAGCAGGTAGTGCGCGCGCTCCGGCCCGTAGGCCTTGAGCACCGAATCGATCGATTCCAGCCACTCGCGAGTCTCGGCCGGGTCGACATCCTGGATGGGGGCCAGCGGCGTGGGGGTCATTCGATCGTCCTGCTTGTGAAAATGACTATGTTAACTTTTCCGGAGCGCCGAGTGTAGGCGAGTCGCTGTGTTAGCATCCGGCGCCTCCATGAGCGACACCCTCACCCTGCGCCGACCCGACGACTGGCACGTGCATTTGCGCGATGGTGCCGCGCTGGCAGCAGTTTTACCGCATACCGCGCGGCAATTCGCCCGTGCGATCGTGATGCCAAATCTGAAACCACCGGTCACGACGACAGCACAAGCACTCGCCTACCGAGATCGTATCCGGGCGGCACGCCCCGAGGGCTCGGATTTTGAGCCGTTGATGACGCTCTACCTGACGGACAACACCGCCGCCCACGAACTGGAGACCGCGAGTCGAATCGACTCGATCGTCGGCTGCAAATTGTATCCGGCCGGCGCGACCACGAATTCCGACTCGGGCGTGACGGACGTGCGGCGAATCGATGAGGCTCTAGCCGCCATGGCGCAGTTCGGGCTCATCTTGCAAGTTCACGGTGAAGTCACGGCCGACTCGGTGGATGTGTTCGAGCGCGAACGTCGTTTCATTGATGACATCTTGGCGCCGCTCGTCGATCGGCACCCGTCATTGAAGGTGGTCTTCGAACACATCACGACGGCCGCCGCCGTCGATTTCGTCAGTCACGCGCGAGCGGGCGTTGGCGCCACGATCACACCGCAACACCTGATCTATAACCGCAACGAGATGTTCCGCGGCGGCATCCGTCCGCACTTCTACTGTTTGCCGATCCTCAAGACCGAACCTGATCGCGAGGCGCTCGTCGCTGCCGCGACCGGCGCCAACCCGCGCTTTTTCTTGGGTACGGACAGCGCGCCGCATGCGCGCCACACCAAAGAAAACGCCTGCGGTTGTGCAGGCATGTACTCCGCGCATGCAGCGCTCGAACTCTACGCCGAAGTTTTCGATTCGCAGGGCGCACTCAGTCGCTTCGAGGCTTTCGCATCCGAGCGGGGACCAGATTTTTACGGACTGCCGCGCAACGAGGCTCGGATTGAACTGCGTCGCGTGGACTGGCAGGTGCCCACCGAATACACCTTTGGGAACGATGTCGTCGTGCCGATGCGCGCCGGGGAAAAATTGCGCTGGACCATGGTGGCCGCATGAGTCTGCTCGCACGACGTTTCCGGGGATTTCTACCGGTCGTCGTCGATGTCGAGACCGGCGGTCTCAACTGCGCCACCGATGCGCTGCTCGAGATCGCGGCCGTGTTGATCGACGTGGCACCCGATGGCACCTTGCTACGCGGCGCAACGTACAGCTATCACGTGAAACCCTTTGCAGGTGCGAATATCGAGGCCGCGTCACTCGCGGTGACCGGGATCGACCCGTTTCATCCGTTGCGCCCCGCCCTCGATGAAAAAGAAGCCTTGACGCGCATCTTCAAGGAAGTGCGCGATGCGGTAAAACTGCATGGCTGCAAGCGCGCCATCCTCGTCGGACACAACGCTTCGTTTGATCTCGGCTTTCTGAATACGGCGGTTGCGCGAACCGATATCAAACGCAATCCCTTCCACCCGTTCTCGAGTTTCGACACGGTGACCTTGGCGGGTGCGGCACTCGGACAAACGGTACTCGCCAAAGCCACGCTCGCCTGCGGACTCGATTGGGATTCTGCCGAAGCCCATGCGGCGGCATACGATGCCGAGCGCACGGCCGATCTGTTTTGTCGGGTGTGTAATTTCTGCCAGCCGAGTTATCTCGCCGCCGAGAAGCGCGCGCGTGAACTCGGTTGGCACGATGACAACAGCGGCAACGGTGGACCGAACTCGCCGGTTGCGGACGAGTCGAACCCCTAAGATCGACTGTGCGGCGATTACGCCGTTGCGCCGGCTTCCGACAGCGCCTTCTGCAATTCGCCGCTGTGATACATCTCGAGGGCGATATCGCAACCGCCGAGCAATTCCCCTTTGACGTACAGCTGGGGATAGGTCGGCCAGTTCGAGTATCGCTTCAGCGCCTCGCGCAGCTCCGGATCTTCGAAAATATTGACGTGCTGAAACTTCGCGCCGCAGGCGCGCAGAGCACCGACTGTCTGCGCAGAAAAGCCGCACTGCGGAAAATCGGGCGTGCCTTTCATGAAGAGCACCACCGGAGCAGCCGCGAGCTGCGCTTTGATTCGTTCGGTCACATCCATCGTCGTCATTCCCCCTTGCGAGATCGGGCAGGCAGCCCGCGCGCCTCCCGACGAACTTCCAACTCCCGCAGCAGCGACCATTGCTCCTGCGGACTCAACTTGATCCAGCCGGCGATCTCGTCGCGCGTGCGCAAACAGCCCGCACAGTGGCCCGAGGTATCGAGCGCACAAATGCTGATGCACGGCGACATCGGCCGCTTGGAAATCGAATTCTCGGTCATCACGGGCATCGACCCATCCTTAGGTCAGCAGTGGCGAGCTCACCACCCGCGTGTTGCGTTGAATTATGGGGTGTCGTCGCCTATTCTTCAAAGCCGTTTTTTGTCTGCCTGTCTGCAATCTGCCGGAGAACACGAATCATGAAAAACCCTCTCGATAGCGTCGGCGCCACAGTCACCTTGGGTGTGGTGTTTGCGATCATCGTCATGGCACTGCCGCAAACCCCCGATGTCGGCGGCTTCCACCATCTCGGTCTCGGTCGCTGGGCACACATCGTGACCGGCATCTTCTGGATCGGGTTGCTGTACTACTTCAACGTGGCGCAGATCCCGGCTCTCGCGGCGGCCAATGCCGACACCGGTGGCCCGGGCGGTGCCGGTATCATCAAGTACGTCGCACCCCGCGCGTTGCTGTGGTTCCGCTGGATGGCGCTCGCCACCTGGATCACCGGTGGTTGGTTACTCGGTGGCAACCTCTTAAACGCCTTCACTCTGCAAGAGGGTCATGTCGTGATCGGTATCGGCGCGTGGCTCGGCACCATCATGCTGTTCAACGTTTGGGTTTTGATTTGGCCGAATCAAAAGAAAGTGATCGGCGTGGTCGAGGCGACTGCCGAGGAGAAGGCCAAGGCTCGTCGCGTTGCGTCGCTGACCTCGCGCGTCAACTTCTTGTTGTCATTCCCGATGCTGCTGTGCATGGGCGGCCACTCACACGGCCTGCCGTTCTAAGCAGCGGTCAAGGTTGATAACGAATCGCCTTTGACGGGTTGCCGCGCGCGATGCATTCGCGTTGCGGCAACCCCTCGACGAACCACCAGAGATCGTCGCTGCTCTCGCCCGCAAGAACGCGGGTATTTCCCACAAAACACGGCGCGAGCAAGTGCGCGGGCACCAACAGGATGCGCCCCTTCGGATCGTCGGCCAGCCAGCGCGCTGCATCGTCGGCCTCGGCGTTGCCTTCACGCCAGCGTGCGTGTCCGAAATTGGTGACCTCACGATCGAGGTACAACAGGAATTGCTCTTTGTAGCCGACCAGTCCCAGTTCTCGCCCTGGCGGTAACTTTTCCAGCATGGCTTGCGTGAAACCCGCGGCCGAGCGCTCGGCATTGATCTGCGGCGCTACAGCGAGACCCCAATGCGCCGTTAAACACGCCACCACCAACGGCCAGGCGAGTAAAGGTCTACGCCAGCTTGCAAACGCCCAAAGCAGCGCAGCGACGATGGCGTAGCTGACGACGGGCCAGGCGTTGCCCAGTTCGATCTCAGCCCAGACGCGCTCGATGCGATCGATACCAAGCAGTCGACCGCCCACGAGCAGCCAGACGGGCACGACGAGCACGGCCGCCAGTGCCAACGACGCCCGCTGCACACCCACGCGTCGATAGAGCTCGGGCAAATGCGCCGAGGCAGCCAAGGCCAAAGCCGGCAGTGCGGGCAGGATGTAGACGCCCCGCTTGCCCGGGCTCAGGCTGAAAAAGACGATCAGCGCGATCGCCCAAGCGAGCGGCAGCAGCGTCGCGGCGCGCCGCTGCGAAAAGTCTGCGCGCCAACTCGGCACGAGCCACCAGAGCAGCAAACTGAACGGCAACCACAGAACCGGTACGACCTCGAGCAGGAAGTAGTACCACGGCCGCAGGTGATGCCACGCCGCCGTGTAACGCGTCACGGTTTGTTGGAACAGCAACTCGTCGCGATAGGCTGCCAGTTCAGGGGATCCCGAACTCGCCACATGCCACAGCATGGGTACGAGCCAAGCCGCTAATACGAGCGCAAAGGCCGCCAGCGCCGCCATACCAAAACGCCAATCTGCCGGCGATCGCAGCGGCGAGGAACCTCGCGCGAAGATCGAGGGCTTGCGTAGCAACCACCACGCCAACGGCCAAACGAGCAGCGTCAGGAAGCCAACCGCTTTGTCCATGACGCCGAGACCCGCCGCGATGCCACCGAGAACGACGAGACCGATGCTCGGTGCGATCAGCCAATGCCGCAGGAAAGCCCATAAGGCCAGCGTGCAGAAAAAAATCAGCGTGGCGTCGATCTGCGCGCCGCGCGTCGTGATGGTGAAATGCAAGCTACAAGCGAGAGTGACTGCCGCGAGCAAGCCCGCCTCGCGCCCGTGCAAGCGCTTGGCGAGATCGTAGACGAGCACCAACGTGCCGAACGATGCGAGCATCGACGGCAACAGGAAAGACCAGCGCAGAGATCCGATGATCGAGTAAGCCGCTGCGATCATCCAAAAATGCAACGGTGGTTTGTCTTGGTAGAGATCGCCGCCCACACGGGGGAACAGCCATTCACCCGTTGCCACCATGTCGCGTGCAACCGAGGCAAAGCGCGGTTCGTCCGCCGGCCACGGATCGCGTAGCCCGTAACCTGCCAGAATCAACAGCGCGAACCACAACGCGATCCAGAACAGATCCTGCGTCGTGGCGCGAGACAGACTCACGCGTCAGCCTGTTGCTTGCCCGCGCGGATCAAATAAAGATTCCGCAGATAGACCACCAGACCCAAGCCTTGCCCCGCGATGAACACCGGGTCTTGCCGATGGATCGCATACGCGAGCAAGGTCACACCACCGGCGAGACTGAAATACCAGAATGCCGTGGGGATCACGCTGCGCTTGACGCGCTCGCTCGCCAACCACTGTACGAAAAATCGGGCCGAGAACAAGGCTTGTCCTAGAAACCCGATCACGATCCAAAGTGTCGTATCGCTCGCCTGCATATCATTCCTCTCGGATCTGAAGACCACTCTGGTGGCGTCTTCGCAGCCACATCACACCAAAGATATCGACGATGCCGACCCACAGGCGATCGAACAAACCGTACTTGGAAACACCGCGCTCGCGCGGCCGGTGCCGAACCGGCACCGACTTCACCCGACACCCCGCCCGTAAAAACAGTGCCGGGAGAAAACGATGCATGTGATCAAAGCGCGGCAGATCCATGAATGCGTCGCGCTGCATCACCTTGATGCCGCATCCGGTGTCGGGCGTGCCATCACCGAGCAAAGCGCCACGAACACCGTTGGCGACGCGCGACTGCGCATGCCGCAACCAAGTATCGCGCCGCGACGTTCGATTGCCCATGACGAGCTCGGCCGTGTGGCGCTCGGCATACAACGCCGGGATATCCGCCGGATCGTTCTGGCCATCGCCATCGAGCGTCGCAATCCAAGGCGCCCGCGCTGCACGCACACCCGAACACACGGCGGCGCTCTGTCCACTGCGAAACGAATGTTTCAACAAACGAATCTCACCGAGGCCCTCGCGCCTCGCTTGTATGACGGCAGCCGCCGTCCCGTCTGTGCTGCCATCATCGACGAACAGAATCTCGAAGGGGATTGCCTGCAGCGCCACCGCGATCTCGCGTGCCAAGGGGATAACGTTACCCTCCTCGTTGCAAACGGGGATGACGACGGAAATCTCGGGCGCTGCGGAATCGCTCATGGTGTTACTCATTCAAAGTCAGACACGAGGTCAAACGGATGCACTTGGCGCCTGCAAACGCCAACGCTTGTGCGACCAAGGCCAATCTGCGGGCGCCTCTCGAATCTGACGCTCGACCCGACGCACATACCGCTCGGTGAACTCCCCTTCAGTGAAGTGCTCATCTGTCTGTGACAACGACTCGAAGCGCACACGATAGCGGCCACGACCGGTACGCTCGATCGCACAAAAAAAACTGGGATAGCCGAGTCGCTGTACCAGCACTTCACCACCCATGAAAAAGGCCGACTCGCGATTCAGAAACCGCGTCCAGTGGCGACGGTCACTCTCGACGGGCTCCTGATCGGCAACCAGCGCGATCAGCCTCGGCACCCGACGATGTGCCAGCACATCGCGCGTTAGCTTCGCCGCTGGAATCAAACGTGCGCCAAAACGACTGCGCAGCGCAAGCATTTCTCGGTCGGCCCACGGATTTTTTAGGGGTTTGTAGGCCACGTCAAAGGGATGGCCCAAGCGACGCGAAATAGCGAGCAGGATCCACTCCCAATTGCATTGATGCGCCGCGAGCAACAGCGCCGGTGTGCCACGGGCGAGTGTGGCTTGTACCGTCTCGAGACCGACGAGCTCCATCCGTCGATCGAGCTCGGCGCCATCGAGGGTCGCCGACTTGATGATCTCAACCATCACATCGCCGTAGCCGCGGTAGTAATCGCGCTTGATACGCTCGCGCGCTCCCCGATCGAGCTCGGGAAATGCCAACGCCAAATTCTCGTCGATGACACGCGGCCGGTATGGGAACACCTTGAGTGCCATGTAGGCAAAACCGCGGGAGAGCGCATGCAGAGCCCGCATGGGCAGGCGCGAGATGGCACGCGCCCACCAAGCTGGGATCGGAGCGGATGCGGACTCGAAGGCCATTTCGGCTGCGAGTTTACCGTACAATTCGAGCGAGCATGAGCACGCTTTTCCTAGTCCGGCACGGCCAGGCCAGCTTCGGCAGTGAGAACTACGATCGACTCTCGCCGCTCGGCATTCAGCAAGCGAATCACCTGCGCGATCACTTCGTCGAAAACGCGGTCGACCTACACCAAATTTTTAGCGGCCAACTACAGCGCCAACGCACCACGGCCGACATCCTAGCGAGCCCATCGCAGCGAACGGTCGCCGTCTCGGCGGCCTTCGACGAGTACGATGCGCATCGCCTCATGCAACATTACGCCAAGATGACGGGTGAACCTTTGCAGTCACTGCAGGGCACCACGCAACGCCTCGAGCCACGCAGCTTCCAACAACACCTCGAGACGGTGAGTCGTGCTTGGGTTGCAGAGCAAATCGCCGCACCCGATCTCGAGTCGTGGAAGAACTTTCGTGCCCGCGTCGCTCGCGGCATCGACAACATCACCACCCTGACGCCACGCAGTGAGAATGTCGCCGTTGCCACCTCAGCGGGCGTGATCGGTGCGGCGGTCGCCCATGTGTTGGGACTCGAAGATCTCGCGGCGCTGCAACTGTCTTACGTGGTGCTGAACTCCGCTGTCACGCGAATCGAATTCGATGGCAGACGCCGCAGTCTTGCCTCGTTCAACAGTACGGCACACCTGGAGCGCGCGGATCGCCGCGAACTGCTGACCTATCTCTAGGCCCTGCCCGTCGAGCTGCCGGCGCCGAACAGCGCGCCAGTGCCGTACAGCGCGCCAGTGCGTGTTGCGAGAAACCGCGCGAGCGGAATTTCTTCTTGTTTCAGAAAACCGTGTGCCGGCAACAAGCCCTCACGAACCATCTCGATGACCGCCACGACCGAAGCCGAGGTCGTCCAGGCGATCGCGGTGCGCGAACGTCCGTTGATCTCGATCGGTCGATACGCGCGGACGAACTCGCGTCGCTGCAATCGACCGTCCGCCCAGCCCTCAGCCGCCGCATGCACGTAAACGACGTCGGCATCGACGGGCGGCTTCGCGTTGGCGAGGATTTGCCCGGCGAGATCACGTCTCTCCCGCATCAAAAGTTCGTGGAAGAAAAAGTTCATCAGCTGCACATGACCCGGATAGCGCATGGTCTTGTAGTCGAGATTTTCAACTCGACCCTCGAAGGTCTCGCACATCGTCCCGAGACCGCCCGACGTCGTAAACGCCTCGAGCTGCATGCCGTCGATGTAAAGCGTTTCGATCCACTCCATGGCGCTGACGGTCTTGCGCACACCCTCCTCGATGACTTCACAGTCGTTGAGGTATTCATTGACCACGCCTTCGGGTGACCAGTTGAACGCATAACCGAGCAAACCCGTCGGATTTTGCGGTAGCGCACCGACTCGCAAGCGGATCGAGCGAACTCGCTCGAAGTGATTGGCGAGATCCGCGCCGACGATTCCGATGAATCCCGGCGCCAGCCCACATTGCGGCGCCATCAAGGCGCGCGAGGATACTGCCAGCTTGCGAATGTGCTGCGTGGTCGGCACATCCTCGGTGAGATCGAAGTAGTGAATGCCAAGCTCGTGGGCACAGCTCGCCACGCCTTGGTTGAGCGCATACGGCAAGCACGACAACACGGCATGCTGGCCCGACAAAGCACGTCGCAAGGCGGCGCCATCCGCCACATCGACGATCTCGGCGTGCAACGCGGGCGTCTTGATGGGTCGCCCGTCGATCGGTGTGACGACGAACCCGGACCCCTGCAACAACTCGGCGGCCAGATGCCCGACTTTACCGAGACCCAAAACAGCGACTTTCTCGATGCTCATCAGCCCGCCCTCAGATTCAGCCCGACCTCAGATATCGAAGGTCACGCCCTGCGCGAGCGGCAGATCGCGTGAATAGTTGATCGTCGCGGTCTGGCGACGCATGTATCCCTTCCAAGAGTCTGAGCCGCTTTCGCGCCCGCCGCCCGTCTCCTTCTCGCCGCCAAAAGCGCCACCGATCTCGGCACCTGAGGGACCAATGTTGACATTGGCGATGCCGCAATCGGAGCCCGACGCGGCCACGAACTGTTCCGCCTCGCGAAGATCCAGCGTGAAGATGCACGACGACAGACCTTGCGGCACTGCGTTTTGCATGGCGATCGCATCGTCGAATCGTTCGTAACTCACCACGTAAAGGATCGGCGCGAACGTCTCCTCGTGCATGATCGCCGTTTGCGCTGGCATCGCGACGATGGCCGGATGCACATACGTACCACCCGCCGGGACGCCATCGAGCACCACACCGCCGCCCCAGACTTCGCCACCCTCGGCACGCGCCTGCTCGAGTGCTGCGTTCATCCGCGCGAGAGCCGCCGCATCGATGAGCGGACCGAGCAAGGTTGCTTTGTCGCGCGGATCACCGATGCGAAGCGACGAGATCGCTTGCCGCAAACGTGCAATCAAAGAATCACGAACCGAGCGATGCACGATCAAGCGTCGCAGCGTCGTGCAGCGCTGCCCCGAGGTGCCGATGGCCGAGAAGACTATGGCACGAACCGCCAGGTCGAGATCGGCGGACGGTGTGACGATCATGGCGCTATTGCCGCCCAGCTCCAGAATGCTGCGACCGAATCGCGCTGCGACGATCGGCCCCACGATCCGCCCCATGCGCGTGGAGCCCGTCGCAGAGACGATCGCGACCCCCTTCGAGCGAGCGAGCGTCTCACCCTGCTCAGCACCGCCCATCACGAGTTGTACGAGCCCCGTCGGCGCATCAGTACCGAAGCGCTCCAGTGCACGCGCCAGAATCCCCATGGTGGCGAGCGCGGTGAGCGGCGTCTTGTCCGACGGTTTCCAGATCACCGGATCGCCGCACACGAGCGCGAGCGCCGCGTTCCAACACCAGACGGCGACCGGAAAGTTGAACGCCGAAATCACCGCGCAAGGCCCCATCGGATGCCAAGTTTCCATCATGCGATGGCCGGGACGTTCTGAAGCGATCGTCAGCCCGTGCAACTGGCGCGAGAGACCGACAGCAAAATCGCAGATATCGATCATCTCCTGCACTTCACCCTGACCCTCCGAGACGATCTTGCCCGCCTCGAGCGTCACCAAGGCCGACAAGGCCTCTTTGTCGCGTCGTAGTTCTTCACCAAAAAGTCGAATGAGCTCGCCGCGCCGTGGCGCAGGCACGCTGCGCCAAAGGCGAAAAGCCGCTTGAGCGCGCTCAATCGCCGCCTCGACATCAGACACTCGGGTGATCGGTACTTCGCCGATTTTCTTGCCATCGATCGGCGAGTGACTGGTGAGTGTGCTGACCGGATTCATGCAGAGCTGCCCCGAAATTCGTGGTTCTGATGCAGCCATTATGAAGGATTGTCTAGCCGCCGAGCCATAAACGCCGGTAAGCCCCGTCGATATCGTACTGACGCGCTTGCCGATCCGGCTCGAAACGACGGCCGACGCGCGGATCAGTCCCGCGGCCGCTGACATAAAGCCAATTACCCTGATTGCTGTAGATGTCGAAGTCGACGAGCTGATGCTCGAACCAGGCCGCACCCGCGCGCCAATCGCCCGACTGATCGTGCACCAGATAACTGGCGACGTTTTGGCGCAACCGATTGGACAAGTAACCCGTCAGTGCGAGTTCGCGCATGCCTGCGTCGATGAATCGCTCGCCTGTCGCTCCGTTGCACCACTGCATGAACGCCGATCGATCGTGTCTCGGTACGCCCTGCGAACTCAAACCCCCGGCGCGGTAGAGATGCTGACCGTGCTGCAAATGCAGCAGCCGAAAATAATCGCGCCACAACAACTCGAACCAAATCCAATAGGTACTTTCATTGGCGCCGTGCAGGGCTTCATGCGCGCGCAGTGCCTCAAAGACGCGCCGAGGCGAAACTGCGCCACTGGCGAGCCACGGCGAAAACTTGGTGGAATAGTCCAAACCAACAAGCCCATTTCGAGTGATCTTGTAGGACTGCGGCTTATCGCTCTTGAAGTAGTCTTGCAGGTGAGCGAGTGCCGCTGTTTCACCACCACCGCATCGTGCGCTCGAGTAGGGAAACGCCGAGCGCGAATCGACGGCAACACCACTCACACCCAATGCCGCCTCGATGCTGAACTCACACGGTGCCGCATCCGGCGGCGGTGGGAGCCTCGCGGGCGCGGCGATCACTGGGCGCGGCGATACCGTCGCTCTCTCCACCGTCTCGCGAAATCGCGTAAAAACTCTCGGTAGTTGCTCGATCTTGAAGGGCAGATCATCAGGCTCGAGCAACGACGACTGCCAATGCGTGTGAACCTCGAGACCCGCGGCACGCAATGCCGCCACATCGGCCTGCTCTTCCGGCGCTGCGATCTGTTCGCAATGAAT
>CAMCBU010000002.1 GCA_945873095.1 Klebsiella pneumoniae
CATCGAGGCGCGGGGGTAGGATCAAGTACTAACATCGTATACACTTTATTAGTACTAATTGATCTGGAGTCGGCGATGTCCAAAGAAGCCGTTTTCACCCTGAAGCTGGAATCGGACTTGCGTGAGGCCTTCATGGCCGAGGCAGAGGCCAGCCATCGCCCAGCGTCTCAAGTTGTACGGGATTTGATGCGCGAGTTTGTTGAACGTCAGCGACAATCGCGAGACTACGAGACTTTTCTTCGCGGAAAAATAGAAGCGTCTCGCGCGCAGATAGCATCAGGTGATTTTGTGGCCGGCGAAGAAGTCGAGGCACGCTTCGCGGCCCGCCGTGCCAAGCTGCGCTCTCAAGTAGGTGACTCTGAGTCATGAAAGCGCTCTGGTCGCTCGCGGCAGAGCAAGACCGAAGCCACATCATCGATTTCATCGCGGCAGAAAACCCCCTAGCGGCAATCCACATGGACGAATTGTTCGCGGCAGCAGCAGCTAGGCTCGGCGAGCATCCCTTGATGGGTCGAGTCGGCACCATTCCCGGTACGCGCGAATGGATCCCGCATGAGAGTTACCGCTTGGTTTACGAGGTTCGTCGCGACAGCGTCTGGATCTTGGCCCTCGTGCACAACGCCCGCCTCTGGCCACCAGCTTGACTCGAAAAGCATCGAATCATCACCCCCGGCCGGGGAACTTTGGGGGGTATTTAGCACTCGAATTGGGGGAGTGCTAAACTTCGGCTGGAAGGTACCCCTATGAACGTAACCGCCCTCGCCCCCCGACATACCGATCTCGCGCTGACTGGACCGCTTGGTAGCCTCGATGCCTACCTCGAGCGAGTCTCACGCGTCCCGGTGTTGTCGCGAGAAGACGAACAGGCACTCGCCCGTCGCTTCCGTCAGGACGGGGATGTGGATGCCGCTCGCGACCTCGTGCTCTCGCACCTGCGCTTCGTGGTGCACATCGCCCGCGGCTACTCCGGTTACGGTCTGCCGATGGGCGACATCGTGCAAGAAGGCAACGTCGGTCTCATGAAGGCCGTCAAACGTTTCGACCCGGAGATGGGCGTGCGTCTCGTCTCGTTCGCGGTGCATTGGATCCGCGCCGAAATTCACGAATACGTGTTGCGCAATTGGCGCCTCGTCAAAGTGGCAACTACCAAGGCTCAGCGCAAGCTGTTCTTCAATCTGCGCCGCATGAAGAAGAACCTCACCTGGCTCTCGCCGAGCGAGACGCAGACGGTGGCTAACGAACTCGGTGTCACTCCGGCCGAGGTGACCGAGATGGAACGTCGCCTCTCGGCGCGTGATCTGTCCTTCGATCCAACGCCGGGCGAGTCGGAAGAAGACGAGACCTATTCGCCGGCCACCTACCTGCCGGCGGCCGATGCCGACCCAGCCGAGCAGGTCGAGAACGAAGAGTGGGACAACGAATCGCATGCGAGCCTCACTCGCGCGATTGCCTCGCTCGATGTGCGCAGTCGTGACATCTTGGCGAGCCGCTGGATGGCGGGCGATGCCGAGAAAGCGACCTTGCACGATTTGGCTGGCAAATACGGCGTGTCGGCCGAGCGTATTCGCCAGCTCGAAGCCAACGCGATCAAGAAACTGCGCGGCCTGATGCTCGAGGGCGCTGCGGTCAGTTGACCCCTTCGCGCGGCGCCGGCGGTGTCGTCGCCTTGCTGTAACCGCGCGGCCGGATGGCCACCGTGTTGACGATGCGAGTGCAGCATCGTCCATCACTCAAGTAATAACCGTATTCGAACGACGGCGTGGCTCGCCCATCGCGAGCGAGCTGCTCGCGAATGGTGTGCTCGAGCGCTTCGGGAAACGTAAAGCGAAGTTCGAGATCCGTGCTGCCGCCCAACTCGAAATCGACCCGCATCGAACGAGTCCATACCGAATAACCCGGGAAGACGCGCGCACAAGCGAGCGCTGGCACCGGATCGGCGAGCGCCGCTTGATAGCCACCGAACATCACACCGCCCGGGTTACGCGAGATGGCATTCAAGGGCAATCGAATTCGCACCTCACGCCAGTCGCGATCGAGCTGGATGACCTTGATGCGCATGGCGAGAAACGGCGGATACCACTCGAGCATGCGTGCCTCGGGTAACAATCGACGCTCGGCAAAAAAGCGCAACACGCGTTGCATCAACCGCGGTCGACTCATCGTATGGCCTCCTCGAAAACGATGCTGTGCAGCAATGCCGTGCGCAGCGCATCCGCGGCATATCCGCCTGCCAGCGTGATCACGAGCGGCAAGCCCAGATGATCAGCAAACTCGATCACCCGGCGATCGCGCGTTCGAATGCCCGCGTCGCTCAAGGCAAAACGACCGTAGCGATCGCCCGCTGCGACATCGACTCCCGCGAGATAAAAGATCACCTCGGGCCTGAAGCCACGCGTGAGCAGCGGTAAGTGTCGCTCGAGCTCCTCGAGATATCGCGCATCGTCGATGCCGTCGGGTAGACCGACATCCAGCGACGAGCGCATCTTGCGCGCAGGGTAATTACGCTCGCCGTGCATCGAGAATGTGAACACCGATTCGTCACCCTCGAAAATCGCTGCGGTGCCGTTGCCTTGATGTACATCAAGATCGATGACGAGCGCGCTGCGCAGCACACCCTCGTGCTGCAGACGGCGAATGGTGATCGCCACATCGTTCAAGACACAAAAGCCCTCGCCGTGATCAGCGAATGCATGATGGGTGCCGCCCGCCAGATTGCCGGCTCGCCCATCGACGAGAGCGGCTCGGGTGGCGAGCAAAGTGCCTTGCACCGCAAGGCGCGATCGCCGCAGCAAACGCGGCGTCCACGGCACACCGAGCGCGCGCTGCTCCAGCGCCGATAAACCCGTCTTGAACAAGCGCTGCAGATAGTCCTCGGTGTGCACCCGAGCGAGATCCTCTCGGACGGCCTCCTCAGGGATGACGATGGATGCTGCCGGTAGCAGTCCGCGCTCACGCAGCAGATCGTAGATCAGCGTGTACTTGGCCATCGGGAACGGGTGCCCGTCCGGCAGCGGCAGGAAGTAATCGGGATGGTGACTGACTTTCAAGTTAAGGCCGAATGAGCTAGAACGGAGCGCTGCCGAGGAGAGCGCATGACACGCAACGAGACGATCCCTTACCCGAACCCCCTGTACTCATGGTACGTGGTGTTCGTTCTGCTGCTCGCTTACATCCTAGCGTTCGTCGACCGCGAGATCATTGCGCTGCTCGTGCCGGACATCAAGGCCAGTTTGCAGATCAGCGATACCCAGATGAGCCTCTTGCTAGGCGGTGCCTTTGCGGTGTTCTACACCTTCTTCGGTGTCGCGATCGCCTGGTTCGCCGATCGCGGGAATCGTCGCTGGTTGATCTTCTGGGGTGTCGTCTTCTGGAGTCTCATGACGGCAGCGTGCGGATTCGCCACCTCTTATTTAGCGCTGTTTCTCGCGCGTGTGGGTGTCGGCGCGGGTGAATCTGCCCTCAACCCCTCGGCGATGTCCATCCTCAAGGACTACTTCCCGCCAGATAAGATCGGGCGCGCGATTGGTCTTTACACCGCGGGCGTCTCGAGTGGCAGCGGTATCGCCTTCATCTTCGGTGGCGCGATCTATCCCAAGCTCAAAGAAATCGGTCCGGTCGAACTGCCGTTGATCGGCTGGCACGAGCCGTGGCAGTTGATGTTCATCTACGTGGGCTTACCCGGCCTGCTGGTCGCGCTGCTGATTCTGACCATCAAGGAGCCCATCCGTCGCGAGTTTTTGGTCAGTGGCATCAAGCCCATCGCGTCGCCCGTGAATCAAACGCTCGCTTACCTGCTCAAGCGTTGGCGCGCCTTTTTGGTGTTGTTCTTTGCGCTGTCGGGCCTTGCCATCATGGCCTATGGCATCGGTTTCTGGATTCCGGAGTTCCTGCGTCGCACCTACAACCTGACGCCTGAAGAGCTCGGCTACTGGATCCAGTGGCGCGGCGTGATCACCATCGTGTTCGGTTTGACCGGCGTGCTGATCGGCGGCTTTTTGAGCGATTGGTTCCAGCAGCGTTACGAAGATGGCTACGTTCGTGTCTGCTTGCTCGCCTTCGTGGTGATGGCAACAGGCTACTGCCTCTTCACGCTGATGCCGACACCGTTGCTGTCGGTGCTGTTCCTGATTCCGGCAACGATCGGCGCTGCGGCACCGACCGCAGCGGGCGCAGCAGCGGTGGTCGCGATCGCGCCACCCACCATGCGTGCCCAAGTCGTGGCGTTCTACTACTTCGTGTTGAATGCGGTCGGCTTCTTCATCGGACCGACGGCGGTCGCCATGGTGACCGACTACTACTTCGCCGACGAAGCACAATTGCGCTACTCGATGTTCATCGTCGCCACGATCGTCTCGATCATCGGGGCGGCTTTGCTCACCTACAACTTGCCACACTTCCGCGCTGCGGCACGTGAGGCGCGTGAGTGGGCGAATTCGACCGGTTGAGATCTACACTCGACCCGTCAATCATTTTCCGTCAGAGGAGCGTTCATCCATGGCACAGCCCCCGGCCGATCCGAAACTTCCGATCCTGCAACGCGATCATCGCAGTGTGATGGGGAAGATCCTCTACACCAGCAAGAAGCCGGACCGCCTGAACCAAGAGCGTGGTCGCGAGTACTTCCGCATGGATGTCCACGCCGACGGCACCCGCACTTGCACGGCGCACTGCGAAATCGACGATCGCCCCTCGGTGATGCGCGACATCACCTACTCGCTCGATGCCCACTGGATGCCCACCGACTGTTTCGTCAGGCTGTCGGTCGGCAGTAAATTCATGGGCTCGGGTTGGTTCCGCTTCCATCCGCAATACGCCGAATGTGAAGCCTGGACCTCACTCGAAGGTCGCGTCACGCAAACGATGGACCTCTCGACGCCGCTGCTGACCTTCCAGAACCACGCGATCGCTTGCGATGCCTGGCATCTGCGGCTGATCGACCAGAACAAGCCCGGGGTCGTGCAACGTATCAACCAAATGCTGCTCTCCTCGCCCGATCATCGCGGTGCGACGGGACCCATGCTGTTCTCGATCGGCCTCAATCTCGTGTTCGTCGGCCCCGAGAAGGTCACGGTCGGCGCCGGCACCTTCGATGCGCTGCACTACCAGTTCGTCAGCAACCCGGAGTTGCCGCAAGAGCACCCGCCCTACGATGTGTGGTGTACCGCTGACGGCGACTACCTGTTCCTGAAGGGACAGGTCGCGGGCTATATGCAGACGTACTACGAGCTGGTTGAACTGTCTCGAGGACCTCACTGGGGAAATTGATCCCGCTTCTGTGATCTATGTCGCATTTTTGTCACTAGACAGTCATCTTGTTGGTTGTATACTCACCACGTTCGTGGCAGTTAGACAACACAGAACCTTGGCAGGCGACGTGGACACGGAAAAGGGTGATCCCTCATTTTGGGGCTCCCGAGGAATCGGCCAACAGCGCGGTTCCGCCGGATTCGATTAGCGTCCACGGGGCGACTCTTTTGCAGTCGCCGCATAGTGTCAGACCCGGGAGTGACGAATTCTGCCGAGCAAACCCCGCGCTTGCGCGGGGTTTTTTATTGCCCTGATCAAATAATTAGGGCAATTCCGTCGAGCCCATCAACCAGCGATCGCACTCGCGCGCCGCACCGCGACCTTCGTTGATCGCCCACACGACCAAACTCTGTCCGCGGCGACAATCGCCTGCAGCGAAAACGCCCGGAGTATTGGTGGCGTAGTGGCCGTACTCGGCTTTGACGTTGCGCCGATCGTCGAACTCGATCCCAAGATCCTGCGGCAACGACGTCTCAGGTCCCGTGAAGCCCATCGCAAGCAGCACGAGTTGCGCCGGCTGGATACGCTCGGTGCCCGCTTGCTCGATCGGCGCAAATTGACCGCGCTCGTTTTTCTCCCAACGCACTTCGACCGTGACGATTTCTTTGACTCGACCGGTTTCATCACCGATGAGTCTCTTGACCGTCGTGAAGTAAGCGCGTGGATCCTGGCCGAACTTGGCTGCCGCCTCTTCCTGGCCGTAGTCCATCTTGTACACGCGCGGCCACTCGGGCCACGGGTTGTCGACCGCGCGCTCGAGCGGCGGCTTCGACAAGATCTCGAATTGCGTGAGCGTGCGACAGCCTTGGCGCATGGCGGTGCCGACACAATCGGTGCCGGTGTCGCCACCGCCAACGACGACGACGTCGAGTCCCTTGGCGTGCAAGGCGGCAGCGGCCGGATTCTTCGCCAATACGGCATCGGTCGCGCCGGTGAGATAGTCCATCGCGAAATGCACGCCCGTAAGCGCGCGGCCTTCCACAGCGAGATCTCGCGGTTGCGTCGAGCCGGTGCACAAGACGATCGCGTCGAAGTCGCGGCGCACCATCTGCGCCTCGTAGTTATCGCCGACGTTCGTGTTGCAGACGAACTTGATTCCTTCTTGCTCGAGCAACTTGATGCGACGCATCACGACGTCCTGCTTATCGAGCTTCATGTTGGGAATGCCATACATCAAAAGTCCACCCGGCCGGGCAGCACGCTCGAGCACGGTCACCGTATGGCCGGCGCGATTCAGCTGCTGCGCGGCAGCAAGTCCCGCGGGTCCCGAGCCCACAACAGCGACTTTCTTGCCGGTCCGAGTCTTCGGCGGTTCGGCTACCACCCAACCCTCTTCGAAGCCCCGCTCGATGATCGAATTTTCGATGTTCTTGATCGTGACCGGCGGCGCATTGATGCCGAGCACACAAGACCCCTCGCAAGGTGCGGGACACACGCGTCCGGTGAACTCCGGAAAATTATTGGTCTTGTGCAGACGATCGAGTGCCTCACGCCACAGTCCCCGATAAACGAGATCGTTCCACTCAGGAATGAGGTTGTTGACGGGGCAGCCTGCCGCGCCACCACTGATCATCTTGCCGGTGTGACAAAACGGCACGCCGCAATCCATGCAGCGCGCTGCTTGGTTGCGCAGGCTACGATCATCGAGATGGTGATGGAACTCGCGCCAATCTTTGACCCGTTCGATCGGCGATCGGTCGAGCGGGATTTCGCGTAAATATTCGATGAACCCGGTCGGCTTGCCCATGATCAGTTACCACCCACACGCGACAAGTCGCGCGAATTTTCTTCGAAAGCCGCCATGATGGCCTCGTCGCCCGAGAGCCCCTGATCGTGCGCCCGTTTGATACAGGCCAACACGCGCTTGTAGTCCTTCGGGATCACCCGCATGAACTTGCTCAGCGTGGTGGGCCAGGCATCGATGATGCGCTGCGCATGCTCGCTGCCGGTGGCGGCGATGTGGCGCTGGATGAGTTGCTTGAGTGCGTCTGCCTCTTCCGGATCTTCGACACGACCGACTTCCACCATCTGTGCGTTGACCTTGCGCAGGAAGGCATTGTCTTGATCGAGCACGTAGGCAATACCGCCCGACATGCCGGCCCCGAAGTTGCGTCCGGTCGGACCGAGCACGACGACACGGCCGCCGGTCATGTATTCGCAACCGTGATCACCCACGGCTTCGACGACGGCATCAACGCCGCTATTACGCACGGCAAAACGCTCACCTGCCATGCCGCGCACGAACAACTCTCCACCGGTCGCGCCGTACAACGCAACGTTACCGATGATCATGTTGTACTCGGGTGCAAAGGACGCATCCTTTGGCGGGAAGACGGCGATTCGCCCGCCCGAGAGGCCCTTGCCGACGTAATCGTTGGCGTCACCCTCGAGACTGAAGGACATACCGCGTGGCATGAACGCCCCAAAACTTTGACCCGCCGAGCCGTTGAAGCGAATGCGGATCGTGTCGTCGGGCAAGCCTGCGGCGCCCCACTGGCGAGTGATCTCACTGCCCGTGATGGTGCCGACGACGCGATTGACATTGCGGATTTTGAGCGAGCCCTCGACTTTCTGACCGCGTTCGATCGCCGGCTTGCAGATCGCAAGCAACTGGGTCGCATCCAACGACTTCTCGAGACCGTGATCCTGTGCGATCGATTGACGACGACCGACCTCGGGGCCGAGGTCCGGCTGATAGAGAATGTTGCTGAAATCGAAGCCGTGTGCCTTCCAATGATCGACAGCCGCCTGCACCTCGAGGCAGTCGGTGCGACCGATCATCTCATCGACCGTTCGGAAACCGAGGCTCGCCATGATCTCGCGCATCTGGGTTGCGACGAAGCGCATGAAATTCACCGCATGCTCGGGCTTGCCTGCGAAGCGCTCACGCAAACGCGGATCCTGCGTCGCGACACCCGCTGGACAGGTGTTCAGATGGCAGACGCGCATCATGATGCAACCCACCGAAACCAATGGCGCCGTCGAAAACCCGAACTCCTCGGCGCCGAGCAGCGCGGCGATGACGACATCACGACCGGTCTTCAACTGGCCGTCGGTCTCGACGACGATGCGACTGCGCAAATTATTGAGCACGAGCGTTTGATGTGCCTCGGCAAGGCCCAACTCCCAAGGCAGGCCGGCGTGCGTCGTCGAGGTGAGCGGCGATGCGCCCGTGCCGCCATCATAACCGCTGATCAAGACCACATCGGCGTGCGCCTTCGCAACGCCCGCAGCGATCGTGCCGACACCCACCTCGGCCACCAACTTCACGCTGATACGCGCTTTGTCGTTCGCGTTCTTGAGGTCGTGGATGAGTTCAGCCAGATCTTCGATCGAGTAGATATCGTGATGCGGGGGCGGCGAGATGAGCCCGACCCCTGCAGTGGTGTGCCGCGTCTTCGCGATCCAAGGATAGACCTTGGTACCGGGCAACTGACCACCCTCGCCGGGCTTGGCACCCTGCGCCATCTTGATCTGGATTTCTTTGGCGTTGACGAGATACTCACTCGTCACACCGAAGCGGCCTGAGGCAACCTGCTTGATGGCGGAGTTGCGCGAGTCCCCATTGGGCATCGGCTTGTAGCGCTCGGGGTCTTCGCCGCCTTCGCCGGTGTTGCTCTTACCGCCGATGCGATTCATGGCGATCGCCAGCGTTTCGTGCGCTTCCTGGCTGATGGAGCCATAGCTCATCGCGCCCGTCTTGAAGCGCCGCATGATGTTCGGGATGGGCTCGACCTCTTCGAGCGGCACCGCCTCGCGCCGCTTGAAGCCGAGTAGCCCGCGCAGCGTCGAGAGATTCTTGGAGCGATCGTCGATCAACTCAGCATACGACTTGAACGTCGCGTAGCTGCCGGTGCGTACCGCCTTTTGCAGTCGGTGGATACTCTCCGGGTTGAAGACGTGGAATTCGCCGTCCGAGCGCCACTGATACTGACCCCCTGCAGGCAAAACGGGTTCAGCGGCCACGCGCTCGGGGAAAGCGGCCGCATGACGCATGAGGATTTCTTCGGCGATGACATCGAGCCCGATGCCACCCACGCGCGATGCCGTGCCGGTGAAATAATCGTCGATGACATCCTGACGTAGACCCACCGCTTCGAAGACCTGCGCACCGTGGTAACTCTGCACGGCCGAGATCCCCATCTTCGACATGACTTTC
This sequence comes from Klebsiella pneumoniae, assembly GCA_945873095.1. Classification (GTDB taxonomy): domain Bacteria; phylum Pseudomonadota; class Gammaproteobacteria; order Steroidobacterales; family Steroidobacteraceae; genus UBA964. Next base: position 9,467 of record CAMCBU010000002.1, read on the forward strand.
ACGACGCCCTTGGTCGCCGCCTTGGCAAAGTTGGCACAGGCGAGCTTGTGATCCACGTTCGGCAGCAGATCGTCGCGGATCATGCCGTCGAGCGTCTCGAAGGCGAGATAAGGATTGATGACGCTGCAGCCATAACCGATCAGCAAAGCGAAGTGATGGACCTCGCGCGCTTCACCGGTTTCGAGCGCGAGCGAGACGCGCATCCGAAGACCTTCGCGGATGAGGTAGTGATGCAATGCCGAGACGGCCAGCAGCGCCGGAATCGCCGCCTGTTCGCGATTCACGCCGCGATCGCTGAGGATGAGGATGTTGACCTCCTCGTCCTCGATCAGGCGCCGCGCCTCGCCGCGAAGCTGTTCGATCGCCTTGCCGAGACCCTCGACGCCACGTGCGGCACGGAAGAGCGTCGAAACGGTACCGACCTTGAGACCTGGCAACTGTATTCGTCGGATTTTCGCGAACTCTTCGTTGGTGAGCACTGGGCCCTTAAGCTCGATACGCCGACAGTCGCTCGGCTTCGGCTCGAGCAGATTTCCTTCCGAGCCCAACCAGACGTCCGAGGAGGTGATGATCTCCTCGCGAATGCTGTCGATCGGCGGATTCGTCACCTGCGCGAACAACTGCTTGAAGTAGTCGTAGAGCAGTCGCGAGCGCTTCGAGAGCACGGCGAGCGGCGTGTCGTTGCCCATCGAGCCGACGGCCTCGACGCCATCTTTAGCCATCGGCGCCATGAGGATGCGCTGATCTTCAAAGGTGTAACCAAAGGCGATCTGCCGGGCGCGCAGCAACTCGGGCTCGGGCGCAGGCAACTGCGGCGCCGGCGGCAAATCTTTGAGATGCACGAGGTGTTCGCCGAGCCACTCGGCGTAGGGCCGTTCGTTGACGATCGTGCGTTTGATTTCTTCGTCTTCGATGATGCGGCGCTGTTCGGTGTCGATCAGGAACATGCGACCCGGTTGCAGACGTCCCTTGCGTACGACCTGTGCCGGCGGAATATCGAGCACGCCCGCCTCGGAAGCGACGACCACCATGTCGTCACGCGTGACGTAATAACGGCCCGGTCGCAGTCCATTGCGATCGAGCACGGCACCGATACGCAGACCATCGGTGAACGCGACGGCGGCCGGTCCATCCCAAGGCTCCATCAGACTCGAATGAAATTGATAAAACGCGCGCCGCGCCGGATCCATGTTCTCGTCTTTCGACCACGGCTCCGGAATCATCATCATCATGGCGTGCGGCAAAGAGCGACCCGACAGCACCATCAGCTCGAGCACGTTGTCGAACATGGAGGAGTCGCTGCCATTGACGTTGACGATCGGCGTGATCTTTGTAACGTCCTCACCGAAAAGCGAGGACTCGAGCAGCGCCTCGCGGGCGCGCATCCAGTTGATGTTGCCCCGCAAGGTGTTGATCTCGCCGTTGTGGGCGATGTAACGATAGGGATGAGCACGATCCCAGCTCGGGAAGGTGTTCGTACTAAAGCGCGAGTGAACGAGCGCGATCGCCGTCTCCATGCGCGGATCGCGCAGATCCGGAAAATATTGATCGAGCTGCATCGTCGTCAGCATCCCCTTGTAGACCAGCGTCTTGTGGGAGAGGCTCGCGACGTACCAATACTCCGCGCCGCCGACCGTCGAAACACGAATCTCGTTGTAGGCACGCTTGCGGATCACGTAGAGCTTGCGCTCGAACGCCGCCTCATCGGGGGTGTCTTCGCCGCGCTCGATGAACACCTGACGAATGAAGGGTTCGCTCTGACGCGCCGTCTCGCCGAGCATGGAATTGTCCACCGGTACCGTGCGCGCGCCCAGATAGACCTGACCCTCGGCCTGCACGACCCGTGCGAACACCTCTTCGATTCGGCGACGCTGGGTCGGATTACGCGGCATGAAGATCAGGCCACAGGCGTAGCGGCCGGGCTCCGGCAGGCTGATGTGGGCCGCCTTGGCCGCCTCCTTGAGGAAGCCATGCGGCATCTGCATCAGGACGCCGGCGCCGTCGCCCGTGTTGATCTCGCAACCGCAGGCACCGCGGTGATCGAGATTCTTCAGGACCTCGATGGCATTACGCAGTATGGCGTTCGATTTGCGCCCTTGGATGTCCGCAACGAAGCCGAAGCCGCAGGCATCGTGCTCGTTGGCCGGATCGTACAGACCCTGCTTACCCGGACGGGTGGTGGCGGGGGATGAGAAAAAGGCGGTTTCTTCGGGCGAATGCATCTCGCACTCCTGCTGGGCTTCGAGCGAAAACGACTATACCCAGCCTATTTCCCGCATTAAACGAAAATCGTCGAATTTTACTCATTGACATGAGTCAGTTAGACTCATGCATATGACAAAGCGACTTCAGGTGCTGTTCGACGACGCGGACTACGCCGCCTTGCAGGAGGCGGCAGCCGCGAGCGGCTTGAGCGTCGCCGACTGGGTGCGACATGCCGTCAGCGCTGCCCGTCGCCGCGAATCGTCAGCGGACATCGATCGCAAACTCGATGTCATCCGTGCCGCCGTCAGACACACCGGACCGACCGGACAGATCGAGCGTGTCACCGGGGAAATCGAGCGGAGCTATCGAGGCCCGACGGAGGGGAGCGGTTACTGATGGTTTTCATCGATGCCAATGTGCCGATGTATCTCGTGGGCGCCGCGCATCCCAACAAAGTGGACGCGCAGCGACGCCTCGAGGCGCTCGTCACCGCGCGCACCCGCCTCATCACCGATGCCGAGGCACTGAACGAGATCCTCCATCGCTATCACACGCTCGAGCGACGCGGCTATGTGCAATATGCCTTCGATACACTGCTCGGAGTGGTCGATGAGGTATTACCGATCGGGCGCGAGACGGTCGATCTGGCCAAGCAGCTCGTCCTGCAGTACCCGATGTTGCCCGTACGCACGGCGATCCATGTCGCTGCGATGCAGCAGCAAAATATCGATACGGTGCTGAGCTTCGACCCGGGATTCGATCGCGTCCCGGGCCTCAACCGATTGCGTTGATCAGAACGGGATCGGCGATCCGTCGTAAGCCCAGAGCTTGCCCGTATCGGCGGGCTTAAGCGCATCGAGCGTTGCTAACATCCGCCGTGCCGACTCGGCGGGCGTTTGCAATTTGCGTGGATCGACCGCCGACTGGAAAGGGCGCGACAAACCGGTATCGACCGTGCCGGGGTGCAGCGCCACACACAACGCCTGCGAGTTGCGCTGCCGCAGCTCGATAGCGAGATTGCGCACCAGCATGTTGAGCGCAGCCTTGGAAGCGCGATACGCATGCCAGCCGCCCAGTCGATTATCTTCGATCGATCCCACCTTAGCCGAGATGCAGGCGAACACAGACTTCGTATCTCGGCGCAGCAAGCCGAGCGTGTGCTTGGCGATCAGAGCAGGCCCGATGGCGTTGATCGCGTAGGCACGACTCAATACGGCGGAATCCAGCTGACGCCAGCTCTTCTCCGGGTTCGGCAGCAACACGCCGGTTGCGACCAGCACGAGATCGACAGGCCCTTCGGCGGCGACGGACTGAGCCACGGCCTCGATGGAGCGCTCATCCTCCAGATCGAAGCACCATGGCGCTGCGGCCTTACGCGATGCCGCAATGACGTCGGCAACGCGCGGATTCGCCTCGAGTGCAGCCACGCACGCGCCACCGATCCCGCCGCTTGCACCCCACACCAAGGCGCGTAGCGCAGGCCTGAAACTGGCGAGTGGCGGTATTGCATCTTGTGGCTCGGGCATCGCTCATGCTCCTGCTCGGAAAGGGTGCTCGGAAAATTTTCGCCCAAGGTATTGCACTCGTCGGAGTTGTGCCTTACTTTTCGCGCGCGTTGCGGGGTGTGGTACCGCCCGTGACGCCCAGAAATGGTGGTCTGGACCCCTCGGAGGTGTGGCAAGAAGAAATGAAGAAGTTATCAGCGTCGCAAGACAACGACCCTGGACCCCGTCTCCTCAAGGTTAACCAATACCTCGAGAAGAATTTTCCGGACTTCTTCGCTGAAGCGCGTTTCCACGTAGGGGATGACGATTACTTCCTCTATTCCCGCTTCGGTCAGTACCTCGCCCGTTCCATCGAAAATCGCCGCGCGCCGCGCTCGAAGATTTATCGCGGCTTCACCGTCCTCAACAAAATGGCTGCCGTATCGCGGAAAGATCCGCAGGTACTGCGTATGCTCGTCTCCGGCCCGCTCGAGCATTTGCTCGATGCGCCAAAGGCTCGCGCTCTGGCGATGAAGCGCCTCTCGCCGGTCGCGCAGGGCTATCTGGAAAGCCTCTGCGAGTAGCCGCGCCGCAACGCGACTACGGCCACCGCGCGCGAATCGGCGTGGCGGTGCCGCAGGCCAATCCCACCGTCGAGCCCGAGCTTCGCGCTTTGCTGCCCGAAGGCGCAGCGCTTTACGCGACGCGGCTCGTGCATCCGGCGTCACGAGTCGAGGAGCGACTCGATCACTACATCCATCACATGCCGCAGGCGCTCGCGCAATTCGGCACGCTGGATCTCGCTGCCTTCGGCTATGGCTGCACGGGCTCAAGCTATCGCGTGACGCCTGCACGCGAGGATGAACTGACCGCCGCCGCATCCACTCGTATCCCGGTGATCACCGCGGCCCAAGCGATCCGGCAAGCGCTGCGGGTTTTGGCAGTCGATCACATCGCACTCGTGTCGCCCTATCCGCAGAGTCTCGCCGACGAGGGCTGTCGGTATTGGCGCGAGGCGGGCATGACCCTGACCGATACGGCGCGGGTCGACCCGACGCTGACCGATACCCACGCCATTTACGAACTTACCAGCGAGGATGCACGGCGCGGACTTGACGCCCTCTCGCTCGATGGGGCGCAATGCGTCGTCATCAGTGGCACGGGGATGCCCACGCTGCGTGCGCTCCAAGCTTGGTATCGAGACGAAGCGAATCGGCGTTGTCCGCCGGTGATCAGCTCGAATCTTTGTCTGGCTTGGGCGCTTTGGAATGCAGCGCAGCTTGAGCCCATACTCGCCACTCCCATGGATTTGATACGCAGAGGAGCTTGAACATGCTGACGATCGACCGACGGCTTGCCATGCAACTCGGCTTGGCTTTCGCGGCCTGCGGAGCCTCTGCCGCCTCGCCCCTGATCCGCAAGGCGATTCCCAAAAGTGGCGAGCGAATACCCGTCGTCGGACTCGGCACGAACAACTACAGCCCAAAGACGCCCGAGGAGCGCGCAGCGCGACGCGACGTGATCGCCGGGCTCACCGGCGGCGGCGCGAGCGTCATCGATACGGCACCTTCCTATCGCCAATCCGAAGAGACCCTCGGCGAGCTGATCAACGAAATCGGAAATCGGCGTCAAATTTTCCTCGCCACGAAGGTGACCGCACGCGGCGGCACGCGTGATGAGGGCCTCGCGATGTTGGATAACTCGTTTCGCATGTTGCGCACCGAGACGCTCGATCTCGTGCAGGTGCACAATCTCGTCGGCACTGCCGTGCTGCTGCCACTGCTGCGCGAGCAAGTCGCAGCGAAGAAAATTCGCTATGTCGGTATCACCACCTCGCAGGATGCGCAATACGCGGAGATGACGAGCATCATGAAAAGCGAGGCACTCGATTTCATTCAGATCGATTACTCGCTCGGCAATCGCGGTGCGGCCGATGAACTGCTGCCGCTCGCGGCCGAACGTGGCATGGCGGTGTTGATCAACTTGCCCTTTGGCGGACGGCGCGACGGCAATCTGTTCTCGAAGGTACGTGATCAGGAGTTGCCGGGCTGGGCCAGCGACATCGGTGCGAAGAGCTGGGGGCAACTATTCTTGAAATACGTCATCTCGCATCCGGCGGTGACTTGCGCGATCCCCGGCATGACGCGACTCGCCAACCTTGAAGACAATCTCACCGCCGCGCAAGGGATGCTGCCCGATGCCGCCATGCGCCGCCGCATGGAGAGCTGGTGGGATTCGCTGCCGGGCTAATAGCTTCGGTCGACGTGCATGGGCCGAACCGCCATTATTTTTGACTGCGACCCCGGCGTCGACGACGGCGTAGCTTTGCTGTTGGCCTTCGCGGCACGCGATGCGCTGCAGCTCCTCGGGATCACGACGGTCGCGGGTAACGTCTCAGCCAAACTCACCGCACGTAACGCGGGTATTTTGCGCGAGATCGCCTCGCGCGAAGACGTGCCGGTGTTCGCCGGATGTGAGCGCCCTCTCAAACGCAGCCCGATCGAGGCCGGCCATTTTCATGGCGAGTCTGGTTTGGGCGACCTCCCGCTCTTTGAGCCTCGACATGCCGCCGAAACAGAACACGCCGTCGACTGGTTGATCCGCACGCTGCGCGCTGCGCCTGCTCGAAGTATTTCTTTGGTGGCGACCGGCCCGCTGACCAATGTCGCAACGGCTTTGCTGCGTGAGCCCTCGATTACCCAAGCCGTGCGCGAGATCGCCATCATGGGTGGCGCACGCAGCGAAGGTGGCAACATCACGGCCTCGGCCGAATACAACGTCTATGCCGACCCGCACGCGGCGCAGGTCGTATTCGCTGCGGATGTCGAGATCGTGGCCTTCGGCCTCGATGTGACTCACCAAGTTCGCGCGACGCCAGCGCGTATCGACATGCTCGAAAAGTTGGGCACGCCAGCTGCGATGGCGACCGCCAAGCTGCTGACCTTTGCGACTTTTCTACCCGCGAATAGCCCGGCAGCACTGGGCTCGCCGCTACACGATCCTTGCCCGATCGCCTGGCTGATCGAGCCTGCGCTGTTCGAATTTCGACGTTGTCACGTCGCGGTGGAAACCGAATCGGCGTTGACAGCGGGTCACACGGCGGTCGAATTTCGCGCGACCGCGGCACTGCGTCAAAATGTTCGCTGGGGTGTTCGAGCCGATGCGCACGGAATCTTTGAACTGCTGAGACGAACGCTGGCTCAATCGGGCAAGGCGTAAGCGATCAGATAATCTCCAAGCGCAGTACCGACCTGTGCATTGCCGCCCGCGGCAATGACGACGAACTGCTTGCCGCCGGCTTGATAGGTCATCGGCACCGCCATACCGGGCACCGGCAACTTCGCCGACCACAACTCACGCCCGGTGGTCGTTTCGATCGCGCGCAACTTCGCATCCATCGTGGCCGCGATGAAGGTCAGACCACTTGCCGTCGTGATCGGTCCACCCACGTTTGGCGAACCCCATTGCGCTTCTTGCGGAATCGTGACGCCCGCCCGCTGGATCTGCCCGAGCGGGATTTTCCAGCGCACTTGGCCACTCGCAAGATCGATGGCGGCGAGCGTCCCCCACGGCGGCGGTGTGCACGGGATACCGAGCGGAGATTGAAACAGTTCGCCTTCCACTCGATAGGGAGTGCCGAGCAGCGGCCGAGTCAAATAATCTTTGGGCGCTTGCTGATCTTCTTTGGCGATATCTTGCTTGGGCACGACCTTGATGACCGTGGCCAGGTTCTCGGCCTTGACGATGAGTAGATTGCGCGTGGGATCGTAAGCGGCACCACCCCAGTTACCACCCCCCAAGGCCGAGGGGAACAAGATCGAACCTTGGGCGGATGGCGGGGTATACATGCCCTCGTATCGCAGACGATCGAACTGCCGGCGGCAGGCGAGTCGATCGAGCGGCGTCAAACCAAAGAGGCTGTCGCGCGTGAGGGTTTGGCGTGCAAACGGCGCCATGCCCGTTGGCACCGGCTGAGTGCGACTCGCCAGCTCGCCGGGCACATCACTCGCAGGCACTGCCTGTTCGACGATTGGCCACAGCGGCTCGCCGGTCAAACGATGGAAGCCAAACAGCCAGCCCATCTTGGTTTGCAGCAAAGCGGCCGGAACGGTGTGGCCGTCACGCTGGATGTCGACCAACAGCGGATGACCGACGAGGTCATAATCAAAGATATCGTGGTGCACGACTTGTCTCGACCACACGACTTTGCCGTTTTTCGCATCGAGCGCCACGATGGCGTTCGCCAGCGGCAGATCGAATCGTCGACCTCCACCGTAATAGTCCGTCGAGGGGCTGGTAGTCGGCAGAAACACCAACTGGTGCTTGGTATCGACGCTGATGGTCGACCACACGTTGGCAGCCCCGCTGAGATCGCGATACTCGGCCGGAATCGGATTGAACTCCCAGCGCAACTCGCCCGTGCGCACATCGAAGGCGCGCACCATGCCATCTTTCGCGTTGGCGATCCCATCGTTGACCATCATCGCCGCAATAACCAGATCGCCGATCACGACGGGTGGTGACGTGGACGCGGCGAGGATGCCGTCACCATGATTTTCGTAATCGTGATGCGACACCCAACCCTCATGGCCCTTGGCTTTACCGAAGTCGGCGCAGCGTTTACCCGTGTCGGCATCGAGTGCATACATCCGCCCCGAATCGCCATTGCGGAAAATGCGGCGTGCGCAAACGGTCTCCGATGACCCGATCGAATCCGCCCAGTAAGCGACGCCGCGGCATCGCATCGGTCGATCTGGCGGCGGACTGACCCCGTCGCGATGCGGATCAAAGATCCAACGTTCACGACCCGTGCGTGGATCTAACGCAAAGACGCGATTCAGCGGCGTGCAGAAATACAGCGTGTCGTTCACGTGCAGGGGTGTCGTTTGCAAAATCGTGCCGTTCGGCGCCGGCGCATCGATGACATCCCCTGAGCGATGCGTCCAGACTCGCTTGAGCTGCTTGACGTTGGTCGGATCTAGTTGGCTCAGTGGCGAATGCTGACCGCCGCCCGGGTCGCCACCGAAGCTCGGCCAATCCGCAGCCGCGGGCATGCAGAGCACCGCAAATAAGCCGCCGAGCGCCACCACCCGATTCCAGATAGAACCCGACTCACGCACTCTTCGGACCATAGCGCTCACTCAACGAACCCTCATAAGACCACTCACGCGGCGTGACGATTTCTGAACTCGCACTCTCGAGCAGCCGGCAGGCCGCCACCATCGCCTGATCGCCATCGATCGTGACATGCCCGTAGTCCAACCAATCGCACAAGGTGGTGATTCCGGCACGCTGGTCGACCACGACGAAGTCTTTGGCCATGCCGTTGACTTCATCGACGTAGTCGAGCCCAGCTTCCATCAGTGCCACCACGAACTGCTGACACTGCTCGGAATCGGTGAAGCCCACACGGGCGATCTCGGCGTCATCACAGAGCGTCGCTTGCGGCAACTGCGCGAGTAGCGCCACCCAGCCGCCTTGGAATCGACCGTCGATCGCGCTGCGACGAATGACGACCGAGAGCCCTTCGATGAGTACCGCCATGGCACGAGTCTAGCGTCAACGCCGCAGCAACACCCACGCACTCGCAACGAGGACGAGCAAAACGGTCAAGCCCAGCAAAATCCATGCACGGCGGGGGCGCTCATTCCTATCGGCATCGCCGCGAACTTCAGCCGCCGCAGCCCGCACGAGTCGTGCATCGATCTCGTGACGATTTCCGACATAGGCTGCGAGCATGGCGCGATCGGCGATGATGTTGATCAACCGCGGGAAACCACCGGACACCCGATGCAAGCTGCGCAATGCCCGTGGCGTGAAAATCTCGTTGCGCGCGCCGGCGACCCGCAGTCGATGCCGGACATAGGCAGCCGCCTCATCGGCATCGAGTGGCGCCAGATGATATCGACCGGTTATGCGCTGGGCGACCTGACGCAGGTCGTCGCGTGCCAGCAGCTCGCGTAACTCCGGTTGCCCGATGAGGATGATCTGCAGCAACTTGCGAGTCGGTGTTTCGAGATTGGTCAGCAACCTCACCTGCTCGAGCACATCGCGTTCGAGTAGGTGCGCCTCGTCGATGAGCACGGCAACACGTCGACCGGCCGTGTTGGCGGCAAGCAGGCGTGCCGTGAGCGCATCCATCAGTTGCTTGACGCTATCGCACGCGCCACCTTCGACGGTCACCCCAAGCTCCTCGCAGATCGTCAGCAGGAACTCGTTGACCGTGACGCGCGGATTGAGAATCAACGCGACATCGACATCGGGCAATTGCCGCGCAAGCAAAGAGCGCACGAGCGTCGTCTTGCCGGTGCCGACCTCGCCGGTCAGTTGGATGAAGCCGCCGGCACCACTGACGCCGTAGACGAGGTGAGCGAGGGCGTCCGCATGTCGCGCGCTCGGAAAGAGATAACGAGGATCTGGCGTGATGGCAAAAGGGTTCTCATCCAGCCGGAAGAAACCGAGATACACGCGATCGCTCAGCGTTCCGGCGGAACGTAAACGCAGGGCTGACCCGATTTGACGAGCACGCGGCAAATCTCGCGAGCGCGAGCCTCGCTGACGACACTCGCTTGCAGACGATGGATGGGACCATTCGAGCCCGCACCAGCGACGACCTGCGAGACGAGCCCCTGCAACTCGGGATATCGCTCGCGCGCACTCCGCCAGCCCTCGAGCGCCTTGTCGCGCGACGAGAAGGCGCCCAACTGAATGCGGTGCTCAACCGGACTCAGCGCCGGGCTCAGCGCCGGGCTCAGCATCGGGCTCGCCGCCGCCTGCACCGAGGGCTCAGCCGGCAACATCGCCGGTGGTGGCGCCGGTTCGATCGGTTCGATTGGTTCGATGGCTGCCGGACCCAACACACCCGGCGTCGACAAAAAGTTTTGCAGTCTGACCCGAGCCTCACGCACCCAGCGACCTTTGGGGTGGGTATTGATGAAATTTCGATAGGCTTCGGCCGTGTCGACCTCCGAGGCGGATAGCCAGTCGCGCTGCTCGATGAGATCGCCGAGGCGCCGCTGCGCGACCGGTGCGTATTGGCTCTCGGGGTGTTGCTCCAAGAAAGCCTCGTAGCTCTCGATGGTGTCGGCTTGCTGAGTGCTGCGCCACTGCTGCAAATCACTGCACGCAGCCAGGGTCATCAGCGCGACCGCCGACAACAATCCGACCCAGCGGCGAGATGAACTACCCATGCTTCTGATTCTAGGGATCGATCTCGTTGAGCACCAGCCGATCGATCCAACCAGGACCCGTGAACGACTCAAAAAAACCGCAGTGCCCGCCGGTCGCGGTGGTGATGATCTTGAGTGTGGGCGGCTGCGCGATGCGCGCTAAGTCGATTGCAGGAATGATCGGGTCGTCCAGTGCCGTCACCAGCGTCGAGGGCACCACGAGATTCGCCAGCCGATCGCCCGTGATCGCATAACCCGCAAAGTAGTCCTCAACCTGCGGGTAGCCCGCATGCGACAAAACGAGCTCGCGTGTCATCCGACGCAAATCCTGCGACGCCATCAATTCGTTCAGATCAAACTGACCGGGCCAAGCCTGTTGCTTCAGCCGTAGAGAGCGCGACCATTTGCGCACGAAATACCATCGATACAACAGCGCACCACGCTCGAGCGCATCGAGCGTCACCGCCGGATCGAGCACCGGTGAAATCCCGATCGCGCGGTGAATTCGCAAATCGGCCCGCTGCGCCTGCGCCGCCACGCGCAGCATGAAGTTACCGCCCAAGGAAAAGCCGGCCAGCACCAACCGATCCGTGACGAAACGAGACTGGATTTCCTGGATTGCTCCGATGACCTCATCGAGACGACAAGAGTGGAACAAATCCCGATTCAGATGATGGGTATCGCCGTGATCGCGCAAGTTCAATCTGACGACATCGAAGCCCTGCGCATGCAGCGACTGCGCCAACGAGAGAACATACAGCGATTGCGCACTTCCCTCCCACCCGTGCAAGAGGGTGACGAGCGTAGGCGGCTTGTCGCGGTTGGGTGAACTCGCGGGCGCATGAAACGCTTGCAGACGCACACCATCGCCACAGTCGAGCAAATACTCCCGACTCGCTGCGAGCAGCGGTGCAGCGCGACGCTCGACGAGCGGCCGTCGTCCCGGGAAGCTCGGCAAAATCGACTGCAGGTGCTGGCCGCGCAACCACCAGCTCGGCTCGAAAATCATCTGCTCAGTCACGCAAGCCGGCACTACGACTCATCAATTGTAGAGCGATGAAGAACAACACCACCACCGCGAGACTCATGATGGTGAAAGCGGCCAACACATTCACATCGCTACGACCGAGAAAACCGTAACGAAAGGCATTGACCATGTGCAGGATGGGATTGGCATAAGAGAGGGTCCGCGCCCACTCGGGTAACAAATTGATCGAATAGAAAACACCGCCGAAATAGGTCAGCGGAGTCAGGATGAAGGTCGGGATCCAGTTGACTTGATCAAAGTTTTTGGCGAACACGCCATTGATCAGCCCGGCGAGTGAGAAAATCGTTGCGGTCAAAAACACCGCCATGAAAATCGACAGCAGGTGCTGCACCGGCAGGTGGGTGAAAAACAAGGTCACCACGGTGACGGCAAGCCCGACCAACAGGCCTCGCAGCACGCCACCGCCGACATAGCCCAGCACGATCACCCAGTTGGGCAGCGGCGAGACGAGGACTTCTTCGAAATAGCGCCCAAACTTGGCGCCGTACAACGACGAGGAGACGTTGGCGTAGGAGTTGGTGATCACGGCCATCATGATCAGGCCGGGCGCGATGTACTGCATGTAATCCGTGCCGTCCATCGAACCGATACGCCCACCGATCAACGAACCGAAGATCACGAAATACAGCGCCGCCGTGACGACCGACGGCACGATCGTCTGCCCCCAGATACGCAGAATGCGGCCGAACTCTCGCAGGATAATCGTCTTGAAGCCGATCCATCGCGCTCGCGTGATCGTCTTGCTCATGCCGGCACTCCGGACTTGTCGACGAGCCGCATGAAGATCTCTTCGAGGCGATTCACCTTGTTGCGCATCGAGAGAACCTGGACTCCATCGGCCGACAACTGGCTGAACAACTCGTTGAGATTACGATCTTTGCTGACCTCGACCTCGAGCGTTTGTGGATCGATGAGCGTCAAGTCGTAACCCGCCATCTGCGGCGCGCGATCGATCGGCGCGCGTAAGCTGAGCACGAACGATTCGGTATGCAGCTTGCGCAACAGGCTGTCCATGCGATCCGCCTCGGCGATTTGGCCGCGATCGATGATGGCGATGTTACGACAGAGCGATTCCGCCTCTTCGAGGTAATGGGTCGTCAAGATGATGGTCGTCCCGCGCGCGTTCAACTCACGCAGAAACTCCCACATCGAACGCCGGATCTCGATGTCGACGCCGGCCGTCGGCTCATCGAGAATCAACAAGCGCGGTTCGTGCATCAGTGCCCGCGCGATCATCAAACGGCGCTTCATGCCACCCGAGAGGGTGCGCGACATCTTGTGGCGCTTATCCCAGAGCGACAACGCCGTGAGATATTTTTCGGCTCGCTCGCGTGCCACCGAACGCGGGATGCCGTAAAAGCCCGCTTGATTGACGACGATGGTCTCCGGCGTCTCGAATTGGTTGAGATTCAGCTCCTGCGGCACGACCCCGATGCAGGCCTTCGCCGCCTCGAGATCGCGGTCGAGGTCGTGGCCGAAAACGGCGATTCGGCCTGCCGACTTGCTCACGAGCGAGGTGCAGATGCCAATGAGGGTGCTCTTACCCGCGCCGTTCGGCCCGAGCAGGGCAAAAAAGTCGCCCTCGGCAACATCGAGATCGATGCCTTTGAGAGCTTGGACGCCGTTGCGGTACTGTTTGACGAGACCGCGAACCTCAAGTGCTTGCATGCGGGCGAGAAGATACCACGCCGGCGCTGTTTTTCGCGGACGCGCTCAGGCGGGAACCGCCGGACGTGACAGCGACGCCAAGCGCTGCACACCCGCGTAGGTGGTTTGCCAGAGCCGCCGATGATCCGCGGCGTTGGCCGCCTCAAGGCGACGCCCCCAGAACCAAGGATCGGTGTTCCAGCGCAGGCGCAAACCGCCGCGATTGCGATCCGCAAGCGGATCGAGCTCAGGCAGGGGGAGCGCGCTCAGTCTCGCCACCACTTGCGGTGCGAGGCCGAGCAGCAACGTCGCCGCGACGGCTCTGCCCCGACACACCTGCCACGCGAAATGACAGAGCAAGCGGACATAGTCGCGGCCCGACGCGGTCGACCAAATCTCTCGGTGAGCATCGCACTGATCGTCCGCTTGTTCGCCCTCGAAGACGGTGCTCGGATCGAACGGCAGATCGAATAAAAGATAGGGCGCCTCCGCGACCTGCTTGAGAGCGACCTCGGTGAGACCACTCCACAGGGCGCGATCCGCGCAGGCGACGATGGAGACGGCGGGATCACGGCCGATCAAATTGTGGCGGATCAGCTTCAAGCCGCGAAAATTAAGATCGCCGACCTGACGAATGATTTCGCGATCGACGCTGTGGGTGAAATCGGTTTCAGTTGGCTCTTTCATGCATTCCTCCGTTGTTTGACGAAAAATGATGGCCGAGTGCGCCTTGGAATGCAGCCTGAGTTTTGGGATATTTTGAGTGCAAATACCACTCATATTGAATGCATCGGGAGTTGTCATGCGTGTTACTGATGATCGTTACCGTCGCGACCGCTCGCGTCTCGAACTCGCCCTGCGCCTCGTCAAACACGAGGCACGCACCCAAACCATCAGACAGTGGACCGGCCTCAGCGATGACCGTGTTCGCAAACTGATCCGCTCCTACATTCGTCCCGGCGCAGCCATCCGTCGTCATCGTGGCAAGTCACCACAACAAGTCGGATTTTTTCTTCGATCTGCCCAACTCGACCACGACACCCACGTGCTCGCAGCGATGCTCGTGCTGTTCGGTGTTCTCCCGACACGACAACGCGGATCAGCGCCACGTCGCGCGGCGCCGATCCAACAAGGCAGGCTGCTCTGTGACGCCTTCGATGCGTACACGCGCATCGTCGACAACGCCCGGATCGACTTCGAACGTGCGGCTTTCCTCGCCGACGCCTTGAGCACGGGCGATGAAATCCGTTTGCAATGGTGCGAGCACTGCGGCGGCGTCAACGTGATCGAAGCGCTGCGCTTGCGCGAAGTCGAATGTCGCGCTTGCAGCGAGATGCTGCCGCCCCAGCGCCCTGGCAGAGCGGTACGCGCGACGACACGTCCGCCTGCTACACTGAGTCACCGAACAGGGCTCTGAATTCGAACGAGGTCGTTTCCGTTTCAGTGCGCCCGGATCACGCCATGCGCGCTTTGCCAGAACACCGTCAAGCCAATTTCCTCGCAGGTCCCTACATCGACCGCCGCGCGCATTTGCGTGAGGTATCGAATTGGCAGGCTGAGGCGCGAGGGGATCCGCACGCACGATTTTTATTGAGTCGGGGTACGACGCTGGCCGTCGATATGGATCCGCTGCGGGCGGCGTTCGTCGACCATCGTCATCCGCTCGTGCAACAAGCGGCGGATTCGGCCATGGTTCTGCTCGGTTGGTTCGAAGAGAGCCGCTGCGTGCTGATCCAAATCGACGAGGCGTTCGCAGCACCGATCGAGATGCGTTTCGAGGAACTGCGTCCGCTGGCCTCGGAACTTGATGCGGCGGAAGCCGGCTTGTTGGCGTATGCGCGTGCCTTGATCCATTGGCAAAAACGCCATCGTTACTGCGGTAGCTGCGGCGCGCCCAACGAAGCGCAACGCGGTGGCCATGTCATGCACTGCAGCAATGCGAGTTGCGGCGTCGATTGCTTCCCCAGAATCGACCCCGCCATCATCGTGCTCGTCACCGACGGCGATCGGGCGTTGCTCGGCCGCCAAGCGTCTTGGGCCCCGCATCGCTATTCGACCATCGCGGGCTTCGTGGAACCCGGCGAGAGTCTCGAGGATGCCGTCGCACGTGAAGTGCTCGAAGAAACCAGCGTGGTCATCAGCCACTGCCGCTACCACTCATCGCAGCCCTGGCCGTTTCCCTCCTCGCTGATGCTCGGCTACTTGGCAACGGCCGTGCCGGGCTCCCCCGCGATAGCGGGCGATGAGCTCGAAGATGCTCGCTGGTTCAGCCGCGCGGATGTCCGCGACGGTCGCGCGATTCTGCCGCCCGTCACCTCCATCTCGCGACGCTTGATCATGCACTGGCTCGACGCCGAGTCACGCTGAGTCGCGCGGAGTCACGCCGCATGTGTCTCGCCGCCGTCGCGTTCGACACGCACCCCCACTATCGCGCCGTGGTGGTGGCCAATCGGGACGAGTTCCACGCTCGAGCTGCCGCACCGCTTGCGCTCTGGCACGATCGACCGAACATTTTGGCGGGCCGTGATCTGCAGGCGGGCGGCACTTGGCTGGGTCTCGAGCAGCGATCGCGCTTTGGTCTCGTGACCAACTTCCGCGAAGCTCTGAAAATGCCCGAGGCACCGACGCGCGGCGACCTCGTCCCCGCCTTTCTGACGAGTTCGGACTCGGCAGAATCGCATCTCGATTCGCTGGCACGCCATGCGAGTCGCTATGCCGGCTTCAACCTGCTGCTGCACGATGGTGATGCGCTTTGGTATGCCAGTAACCGCGATGCCCAGTTCGCTCGGCGACTCTCCGCCGGCGTGCACGCACTGAGCAATCACGTGCTCGACACGCCTTGGCCCAAACTGCTGCGGCTGCGCGGCGCCTTGGCAGATTGGTCGAACGCCGGCGCGACGGATCCGGCTGCGCTTTGGCAGGCACTCGCTGATCGCGAACGCGCCCCGCTCGATCGCTTGCCCGATACCGGTATCGGCGCTGCGTGGGAGTCGATCCTCTCCTCACCCTTCGTACTCACCGAGGGTTACGGAACTCGTTGCTCCACCCTGCTGCTGCTTGATCGACTCGGAAACTGGTCGCTCGAAGAACGCCGCTACGACGCAGCGGGGCAGCCGGACGGGCAAATCCGCTGGCAAGCAACACGCGCCAAGTGGCCGCCCGAAGCAGCGAGTCTCTGAAGTAGAATCGGGGCACGATGCTGCTCTCGTTCATCTCGAATAGTCGTCGTCGCGCGGCATGCGCCGGAGTGCTGGCGGCGCTATGGTCGGTGATGGTGAGCAATCCCGCCCGCGCCGACATCGACATCCAGATCAATGGCGTGGAAGGCGAGCTCCGTCGCAACGTGCTCGCCTATCTCAGTCTCGAGCGCTACAAGGGTCGCGACGATCTCGATGCCAGTCTGGTCGAACGTCTGCAAGAGCGCGCCGTTCGCGAAGCGGCTGCCGCACTGCGCCCCTTCGGTTACTACGATGCCAAGGTCGAAGCCTTGGTCGACAAGATCGACGCAACGCGCTGGCGTGCTCGCCTGCAAATCGACACCGGTATTCCAGTCATGATGCAGGATGTGATCCTGCGCGTCGAAGGGCCCGGCGTCGAGCACCCCGCGTTTGCGGAAATACTGCGAGATCCACCGTTACGTATCGGTAGGCGACTCGATCACGCCGCCTACGACTCGATCAAAGATTCGCTGCGTCGTACCGCCGCGACGCTCGGTTTCGTCGAGGCGCAGCTGACGAGCAGCGAGCTGCGGGTCGACCCCGAGTTGAAAACCGCAACGGCTACGCTGATTTTGCAAACCGGGCCTCGCTACAGCTTCGGCTCGACTCTCATCGAGCAACGCTCGTTGGACGAAAGCCTGTTGCGCCGTTATCTACGCTACGAAGACGGCTCACCCTACGACGCCACTCAACTGCTACGCACCCAGTTCGCGCTGGACGACAGTCAGTATTTCTCGGCGGTGGAGGTGCTCGCTGGCGAGCCCGATTCTCAAACTCGCCTTATTCCAGTCAGCATCCGCACCGAACCCAACCGGCGTAACCGATATTCAGCCGGTGTGGGATTCGCGACCGACAGCCGTGCGCGCGGCACACTCACTTGGGAGAATCGGCGACTCAACGACAAAGGGCATCGACTGCGGGCTGACGTGAAAGCCGCACAAGTCGAGCAGTCTTTCGAGGCGCGCTACCTCGTTCCCATCGGGGATCCCGCACTGGAAAAATTCACCACCGAGTGGCGCTACTCGCGCGATGAGCTGGGTGACCTCGACACGCGAACGACTCGACTGCAGCCGTCGATCACGCAGGTGCGTGGCGACTGGCAACGGGTATTCTTTGCCTCACTGAGCCGAGTGCGCACGGCGACCGCCAATTCCGCTCGTACGACCTCTCTCGATACCAGTGATACGCTCGTCATACCCGGGATCAGTCTTGCCTCGGTGCCTCGCGGGTATCTTGGTGAGGCGCTGTTCTCGCGAGGTCTGTTGGCTGAGCTGCGCGGCTCCACTCAAAATCTCGGCGCGCCCGACGACTATTTGCAATTACGTATCGAGGGCGAACGGGCATTCGACCTCGCACCCCAGTGGCACCTGTTTCTTCGCGGTCAAGTTGGGGCGACTTGGGTATCCGCAACGCAAAATCTGCCGGGCACCGAGCGCTTCTTTGCCGGCGGCGATCGGAGTGTGCGTGGCTTCGGCTACACCGATCTCTCACCAACCGATGAGCTGGGCGCGAAAGTCGGCGGTCGCCATCTGTTGACGGCCACTGCCGAAGTCATTCGCGATCTGCCGCGCAACTTCGGCATTGCGGCGTTCGTCGATGTGGGCAATGCCTTCGACAACTTCGGTGATCCACTGCAATATTCAGCCGGCATCGGGCTGCGACTGCGTTTACCCGTCGTCACTCTGGGGATCGACATCGCACAACCCTTGACCAATCCGGCTTGCCGCAGTCTCCGCCCCGACCCGCGCTGCAGCGTTGAGAGCGGCTTCGACAAGCCCTCCGGCCCGCGTTTGCACCTGAATTTCTCGCCGAAACTGTGATGTGCCGGTCGTGAAGCGTATCTCTGTCATCGCCGGTTTGATGTTGCTGTTGTTGCTCAGCCTGCCGGTGATCGCGCTATTCACGCTCGGGCACTCGGAGGCGGCGCTGCGCTACGCCGTCGCTCAACTGCCGACCAAAGCCGGCTCGTTGGAAAAGCTGCAGATCGACAACCTGCGTGGAACCTTGGCGGGTGGCTTTACCGTTGATCGCATCGTCATCGAGCATGACCTCGTCTATTTGCGTATCGACGGGATCCGCGCGCGAATCGAACTGCTGCCGCTGCTGTGGCAGACCATCGATGTCAGCAACGTCGAAGTTCGCGACCTCGAGATTGCGCCACAGCCGCGCAATCAGCCACCGCCCCTTGAAGCGAAACCGTTTCTCCCGCGACTGCTGACTCTCGAAGCACGTCAGACCCGAGTGCAATCGACCACCATCCGACCACCCGCAGGATCGCCGGTGCTATTCAAAAACGTGACGGCCCACGGCACCATCCGCGAGCGTCGTATTTGGATCCGTGATGCCAAAGGTTCTCTCGGTAACATCGAACTCGAGGCTGAGGGTGTTCTCAAAGCGGCGATGCCGCTTGGCCTCGAGGCGAAGGCCAAAGCGACGTTGGGATCGAGCCGAGGCCCGCGCTGGGTCGCGAGCGTCAGCACGGACGGAGATCTCGAGACCTTGCCGTTGCAGGGGGGGCTCGTCGAGCCCTTCATCGCTGAGCTCGATGCAGCCACCTTGCGCGCTCTGCCGCCGTGGAATCTGCGCGGCACCGCGAAAGTGTCGAAGCTCGATTTCACCCGCTTCGGTGGTTCCGCTTTTTTCGGTGATATTGCAGGCACACTCGCGCTCGAATTCGATTCGGCGGGATATCGTGCGAGCGGGTCGCTCGACTCGCCGAGTCTCGGTGCCGGCCCTTTTGATGTCGAGTTCGATGGCCGCTACGCTCGCAACACCCTGCAAGCCCGAACGTTGACACTCGCACACCAGCCGAGCCGCCTGCGCGTCGACACCAGCGGCACCGTGACATTCGAAGCGGCCGGCACGCGCCTCGCCCTCAGCGGACGCTGGCAAAATTTCCGCTGGCCCCTGCTCGGGAAAGACATCGCATTGCAGAGTGAGCGCGGCCTGTTCACCTTTCAAGGTATGGGCAGTTACGACGTTCGAACCGAAGCGGCCTTGCAGATCGGGGTGCTGCCGTCGATGCAGACCGTCATCGATGGATCGCTGCAACCCGGACGATTCGTTTTCACCAATAGCCGTTTTGATTTTCTCAAGGGCACGAGCCGCTTCTCTGGCGAACTCGGCTGGCGACCCGATTTGTCATGGAGAATCACTGGACAAGTCAAAGATATCGATCCCTCGGGTTGGCGAGCCGGTCTTGACGGCAAAGTCGATTTTTCACTGACTGCAGCGGGACGTACCGGCGGCAAGAATGCCGGTATCGAGATCGACCTGCGCCAACTCGGCGGACGGCTGCGAGGGGCCACCGCCAGCGGTAGCGGAAAACTGCGCATTACCAAGGGCGACTATCGTTTCGACGCTGTCGATGTGAGCTTCGGCGGTTTTGATCTCGAGCTGAATGGTCTGTTGTCGGACACCCGACGTGATCTCGATTTTCGGGTCAAGGCGAATGATCTGGCCGTCGTCGCTCCTGGGGCGACAGGCAGTCTATCGGCGAGAGGCGTATTGCGCGGCACGCCTAACGCCATGCGGGTGCTGCTCGAAGCCGACGGCGACAACCTGAAACTACCGATGATGCAGATCGGCCGCTTGCGTGCTGCAATCGATGTCGACCCGCTGACCGACGCGTCGGCGCCGGCGTCGATCGATGTGACCCTGGCGGATACACAAGCGGCAGGCCGAGATATCGAACGGCTTGAGTTCAAGCTGCAAGGTTCGACGGCGACGCACCGCCTCACTCTCGATATCCGGGATCGCGAGGCGACGTTGCAGGCCCGTGGCGTCGGTTCGTTCGATGCGCAAACTTGGCAGCATCGCTGGGATCAGCTCGATCTCGATCTGCCCGCCGACATCGGACTCGCCGTAGTTGAGCCACTGACGGCGACTTTCACCATGAGCAGCGCCGATGTCGAGCCGTTCTGTTTGCGGGCTCGCAAGTCGAATGAGCTGACCGGCAGCGCCGAACTGTGTCTCGCAGCGGCATGGAGCGAAGGCGCATGGAACGCGCGCTTCGACATCGCGCGCCTGCCCATTGCGTCAGTCCTGCCGGAGCCTTGGCTCAAAGCGAGCTACGACGGCACGATCAGCGCCGCAGCCAGTATCGGCGCGCCCGCTGCGGGACCTCTACTCGGCACCCTGCGCGCCGACTTTCGCGATGCCCGACTCAACTGGCTACGCGCGAGCGGCAAGCGCGACATCATTCCTTTGGGCTCGGGTTATCTCGATATCCGTTCATCGTCGGATGCCGTCATCGGTCTGCTGGATATCGCCGCCGGCGAGCGCGGGCGCGCCAGCGGTCAATTATTAGCGCTACGCGGTACCGGCACCTGGTCCGAGATGCCTCTGCAGGCGAAGCTGATCGCCGACTCGACCGCGCTCGGTTTATTGAATCTCTACGTGCCGGAAATCGATCGATCAGCGGGTGATCTGTCGATGGACTTCGACTTCAGCGGCACCGTCGGTGCTCCCCTCGTCAACGGCGTGTTACGACTCGAGCGGGGTGAGCTCGATTTCTACCAGATCAATCTCGCACTGCGTGACATCGATGCCGAAGCGCGCTTGCTCGACAATCGAATTAGCCTGCAATCCTCTGCGCGCGCCGGCAAGGGAACCATTCGTGCCGATGCCGATCTCGAATGGCGCAGATCGTTGCCCTTCGGATCATTGCGAATTCAGGGTGCTGATCTTCCAATCATTGATCTTCCGGAAGCGCGGATCACGGCGACGCCGAAGCTGGAGTTCAAAGTCACGGGTCGCGATCTGCTCGCGACAGGCACCGTGTTGGTGCCGAGCGCTCGGCTAACGCCGGTCGATCTGACCGGCGCCGTCTCGACCTCGACCGACGAGATCATCGTCGGCGCCGAACCTGTCGACCCGGCGAGCTCGTTTCGGGTATCGAGTGACGTCAAGCTCACGCTCGGTGATCGTGTGACTGTCGACTCCTTCGGTCTCAGCGGCCGAGTCGCCGGTAATATCAATCTGCGCAGCACGCCCGATGGGATCAATCGCGGTAGCGGCGAGCTCGGGGTCGTCGAAGGAAAATACGCCGCTTTGGGGCGACGCCTGGACATCGAGCGCGGCCGGCTCATTTTTTCGGGTGGGCTCATCAACGACCCGGGTGTCGACATCAGAGCGACCAAAGAATTCCCGGATGTGAAGGCCGGTGTGAACGTGCGCGGGACGCTACGTGAGCCACGGATGAGCTTCTTCTCGGAACCGTCGTTACCGCAATCGCAAGTGGTGTCGCTAATTCTCGCAGGCGGCACTATCGAGGCGACTCAAGCGGGCGACTCGAGCTCCAGTGCCAGTCGAACCGCCCTCTTGGCGCAAGGCGGTGCAATCCTGGCGCAGCAGTTGGGGCAGCGCATCGGCATCGAAGACGTCGGCATCGAGCAGAACCTCGCGAATGAGACCTCGCTGGTCTTCGGCAAATATCTCTCGAGTCGGCTCTACGTCAGCTACGGTATATCACTGGCCGAAACTTTGAACACTCTCAAGCTTCGTTACAGCATCAACGATC
This sequence comes from Klebsiella pneumoniae, assembly GCA_945873095.1. Taxonomy (GTDB): domain Bacteria; phylum Pseudomonadota; class Gammaproteobacteria; order Steroidobacterales; family Steroidobacteraceae; genus UBA964. Next base: position 31,759 of record CAMCBU010000002.1, read on the forward strand.
GTTGGACGGTGCGAACGGAAGCCGGCAAAGAAGTGAGTGCCGATGTGGTCTACACGGTTGAGAAGCCGTGAGCCGTCATCTCGCAATCCGACTGATGTCGGGCGTTTTCCTCGTGGTTTGGGGCGTGCTCGCTATTGCGCCCATCGATCGAGCCACTTGGTGGCTCGAGAACGTGTTGATCTTCGCTGCAGTTGCCGCGCTGATCGCCATACGCAACGTATTGCCACTGTCGCTCCCGTCCTGCGTGCTGATTTTCGGATTTTTGACCATACACGCGATCGGTGCCCACTACACCTACTCATTGGTGCCGATCGCAGAGGTCACTGACTGGCTCGGATCGAGTCGTAATCACTATGACCGACTCGTACACTTTTGTTACGGACTATGCCTCGTGCTGCCACTTCGCGAGCTATTGATGCTGCACGCCAAGGTGCGGGGTTTTTGGAGTTACTTTTTACCGCTAGATCTCGTGATGTCGACGTCGTTGTTGTACGAATTGCTCGAATGGGCAGCAGCCATCCTCTTCGGCGGCGGGCTCGGCGCCACTTTCCTCGGCACGCAGGGCGACGAGTGGGACGCCCATCAAGATATGCTGATGGCCGCTGCGGGCGGTATCGTGGCAACGCTGCTGATCTGGTGGCGCAACCATCGCTGGCAGAGCGATATGACGCTAGCTTGGTTTCGGCACATCGGCCGCACTCGCTGATGCCAAAGATATGCCAAAGATATTGATCGTCTATGGCGGTCATCGTGGTGGGCGCACAGAGCAGTTGCGGCTGGCCTTGGCGGACGGAGCACGCGCCAGCGGTGAGTCGCTCGAGCTGCGTGAGCAACCCGCCTTGGCCGCAGACGCGACAGATCTGCTCTGGGCGGACGGCATCCTGCTCGCAACCCCCGAGCACTTTGCATATATGAGTGGGGCTCTGAAAGACTTTTTCGACCGCACCTTCTATGCGGTCGAGACGCACACCGTCGGTCGACCTTACGGCCTCGTCGTGAGTGCGGGCAACGAGGGCCAGGGAACCATCGGCGCGGTGCGCCGTATCGTCACCGGCTATCGGTGGAAGGAGATCGCCGAGCCTGTGTTGGTGGTGGGCGAACCCAAGCCGGCAGACATCGAGCGCTGCCGCGAACTCGGCGCGACGCTGGTGGCAGGCCTCGCAGCTGGAATCTTTTGACGACTCTCAGCGACCGAGCGCTTTTTTGGCGATGGCCAGGTTCGGATCCAGCACGAGCGCCTTTTCGAATTCGGCACGGGCCGTTGCGACATCACCGGCATCTCGCGCACAACGACCGCTCCAGTAGTGAGCTTCGGCCGCGCCCCAATCCACTGGCGACTTGGACGAGGATGGCGCGCCGTTCGGGTAGTTTGCAGCGAAGGCCTTGGTCGCTTCACGGATTCGAGCGCAACCCTTGCCTTTGTCGCCACCGACGAATTTCGGGCGGAAATAAAGGCCGAAACCATCCACGAGGATGACTCGCGGATTTTTCGGCGCCAAGCCGAGTGCCGCCTCGATGCTCTTGCCGCTACGCGAGCCGTTACGGATCGCGGCCATTCCACCCAAGTTGGCAAGGTAGCCGTAGCAGGCCGATTGCAACGCCAAGGCCTCGAAGGATCGAGGCTGGCGTTTGATCAATGCATCGAGCGTCGTGACACAGGCATCCCCTGCCCGCTTGGCATCACTGTCACGCTTGGCCAAGACGGCCTGTTGCAGCACGCGAAATTGCTGATAGGCCACAGCGTATTGAGGATCAGCAAGCGCGGCATCGGGCTCAGCACTCTGCGCCAACGCTGCCGCCATCGACAGAGCGACGACTACCAGAGATCGCCACCCGCGCAAGGCGATGACACTCACGGTGCTGATTTGACGAAGCGCAGGGTCATGCGATCGGATTCCCCGATCGCGTCGTACTTGCTGCGATCGAAATTCGGATCGGGTGCTTTGCCCGAGCCGTAGGGCACTGTGCTCCGTGTCGGCGGGAGCGTCCACACACCGAAGGGGTGATCTTTGGTGTCGTTGGGGTTTGCATTGATCTGCGATCGATCCGCTAAGCGTAGCCCGGCTTTCTCAGCCGCCGCGATCACGTAAGCCTCGGTCACGTAACCACTCTCGGCCTTCGGATCTTGCGGCCCCGGATTTGCCCGATGCTGCTCGACAGCCAACACGCCACCGGGCTTCAAAGAAACCGCGAGACTCGCAAAGTGACGATCAACCAAGCCCTCGACTCGCATCCAGCCATGGATCACCCGCGACAACAGGATGAAGTCGTAGCTGCTCGCGGCCAGAGGCGCCGCGGTGGCGCCCCAGTTGACGAGCTCGACCTTGCCATAGATTTTGTCGTCGGCGAAACGCGCCGCGAAATCGGCGCGGCTCTTGCGAGCGGCCTCGGTGATCGACGGATTGGCAAGATCCGCGGCCGTTGCGCTATACCGGCCGCCGGTGCGCGCCGCATAAGGGGCCAGGATACGAGTCCACCATCCGCCGCCCGGCTGCACCTCGAGAATGCTCGCGCCCGGCTTCAAACCCCAGAACTGCAAGTTTTCGACGGGCTTACGGGCCGCATCGCGCGATTTCTCATCGGCCGAGCGCCAATCGCCGGCGATGACCTCACTCAAGACGGGATCCTTCGGCGTTGCAGCGCTTGCACTCGTCGCGGCGAGCGCGCTCGTCACGATAAGCGCACTAGGCGCGGCCAAGCTTGCGACGATCGAAGCCAAAATAACTTGCTTGAGTAACGGGATTTTCATCGAGACGCCTCATGTCCTTGAGTATTGGCGGACGGGAATGCCCGGCAAAGGCTAGCAGAAGCCTGTTGCAGCGCCCAGTCGGGGGACGCGGCGACCACGGCTCGAACGCGATGAGCGCATCCTTGAGCCTACGAGCGCGACTTTCGGCTATCTAACGACATGAACACCAAACTCGACATCAAAACCATCACCGAATTCCTCGCCGAGCAACCGAACGTCGACGTCAGTCGGGCGTGGGAGCGTTGCTGGGGCATCCATTCCGGCATCGTCGAGCGCGTCAAACAGCGCTTCGCCGTCGAGAAGCACCCCTCGACGCTCGGCAGCGAGTATTACACCTCGCTCGATGGCGGTATGGAGGGCTCGTTCAATGCCTGGACCGGCCCACGCGTCGAATGGCTCGTGCACTCTTGGCTCGGTAATCGCAAGGCGAGCTTGCTCGATATGAATGCGACCGTGTTTCTCTCACAACAAAATCGAGTGCCGCACTTGGTCGTGATCTTCGGCACCGTACCGAAACTGTTTTTCTATGCGGACTACACGCCGCGCGTCGACCTGCGCACCAATCTCGACTACGTCAATCATTACTACGAGCCCGCCAACGCCAGTGCGATTCGGTTTCGAGGGCTGTCGAAATTCACTTGGAATTGGAGCCACGGCACGTATCTGCGCGGCTTGATGTCGCCGGTCTGCACGAGTGTTATGGGTGAACTCAACGAGGAGAATATCGCCACCTGCGAAAGCTACTTGCAAGAATTCGTCGGACGCTGGTTCGACTGGATCGACGAAGCCGAGCAGCAGCCTCTCGCTCCCGAAGAGCGTCTCGCGCAACAGGCCTACGATCACTATGTGCGCGAAATCGGGTACCGTACCGATCCCATGAACGTACTCGCGCAGCGTGCTTTTGGTCCGGACGAGTTTCAGCGTCGCCTCGAGCTGCGCATGGGACTTGGCCAGATCGCCGAAACCCGAGGCAAGGTGGCGATCGATTGATCGCCGTCAGGCTAGCCCGTCCCGAGGATGCTGCGGCGATCGTCGCGCTCGTGAATGCAGCTTATCGCGGCGATAGCAGCCGCGCGGGCTGGACAACCGAGGCGGACCTGCTCGGCGGTCAGCGCACCGATGCAGCGGCGATTGCCGACTTCATCGCAGGGGCACCGCAGCAGCGGATGCTGGTCCACGAAGCTGCGGATGGCGCGCTGCACGCGTGCGTGCAGCTGCAGAACCGCGGTGACTATGCGTATCTTGGCATGCTGACCATCCGGCCCACACTGCAAGCTGCCGGGCTTGGCCGCGCCCTGCTCACGGCGGCCGAGCGTGACGTACAAACTCATTGGGGCAGTCAGCGTATGGTCATGACGGTGATCGAACAGCGTCGCGAGCTCATCGCTTGGTATGAGCGCCGCGGCTATGTCTGCACGGGCGAGACTGCCGCATTCCCGTATGGCGATCCGCGCTTTGGCGAGCCCAAACGAGCCGATCTGCGCTTCGTGGTGCTTGCCAAAGAATTGCTTGTCGTACCGTGATGCGCGGGCAACCTTATCCGCTCGTCATAGATTCGTCATGCGGGCTCACTAACCTGCAGTCATGCGCAAATTTCCCCTGCTCATCAGCTGTGTATTGGCGGCGTACATGGTGAACACCATCGCTGCACCCATCGTCATCGCCCATCGTGGCGCCTCGGGTTATCGCCCCGAACACACGCTCGAGGCGTATCAGCTCGCTATCGACATGGGTGCGGATTACATCGAACCCGATCTCGTCGCGACGCGTGATGGCCATCTCGTCGCGAGGCACGAACCGGATATCAGCCAAACGACTGATGTCGCCTCGAGGGCGGAGTTCGCCGATCGAAAACGCACCGTCATGATCGATGGCATCGAAACGACCGGCTGGTTCACGGTGGACTTCACCCTCGCCGAACTACGCCGCTTACGAGCCGTGCAGCCGAGACCGGATCGATCAAAAGAATTCGATGGTCAGTTTCTGGTGCCAACTTTCGAAGAAATCATCGCTCTCGCGCAACGCGAATCAAAAGCGCGCGGCCGAACCATCGGTATCTATCCTGAAACCAAGCATCCGAGTTGGCACTGCGCCCTCGGGTTGTCGCTCGAACAGCCGTTACTGGCCGCGCTTGCGAAAGCCGGCTGGAGCGATCGGCAGGCGCCGGTCTTCATTCAGTCCTTTGAAGCTGGCAATTTGCAGTGGTTACGCAGCCGCACTTCAGTGAAGCTGGTTCAACTCGTGGGCGGCGTCGGGTCGAACGCCGATGGTTCGGTGATCCTGCCACCGTCGTTTGCACAAGCCGGCTGTGCAAGCTATCCCGTGGGGAACCTGCCGACGAACTTCGCATCAGCTGAGGCGTTTGAAAAGATCGCAAGCTATGCAGACGGTATCGGTCCTTGGAAACGCTTTTTGATCGGCGAGCGCGAGGGGCGTGCGACCCCACCGACCGACTTCGTCAAGCTCGCACACGCCGCCGGCTTGCAGGTCCACCCTTGGACATTCCGCAACGAGCAGATGCATCTGCTTGCCGACTATGCTGGCGATCCGCTCGCCGAATATCGAGCCTTCATCGAACTCGGTGTCGATGGCGTTTTCAGCGATTTTCCGGATACGGCTCGTAAAGCCATCGACACGCCATCGCAGTCGGCATCGCCGTAGATCGCCCAAAGAAAAAGGCCCGGCGTTTGACGGCCGGGCCTCAACAACTGCGGTCTGTCGCCGCTTAGAACTTAACCACTTAAAACTTAGAAGTTGTAACTAAAGTCGAGTCCGATCTGACGCTCGCGACGCAGCACCCCGAAGAAGCCACGCGGCAGCGAGTAGGAGGCGACGGACGTTGCCGGGGTGGCCGGCACGGTCAAACCGTTCACGCCGATCAGGTTCTGCTGCAACCAACGAGTCGCACCCGGCGAGGAATCTTCGTTGGTCAGGTTGCGACCGTAGATACCCACCTTCCAGTCGTTGGTCTGGATACCGAAGCGCGCACCGAGCAAGGTTGCCGCACCGGTATTAGCGAGGTTATGTACCTGCACCCACTTCTTGCTGGTGTAGGACAAGTCGCTGTTGAGGTAGAACTCGTAGTCACCACCGAACACCGGGCGGATGAAGTCGGCCGTCAAAGAAGCCGTGTTCTTTGCCGCCAGCGGGAACTCGTTACCGGCGATCGAGCAGCTGCCCTGACCGTTCAGGTTACGAGCCGTCGAGTTCGGATCGTTCGGATTGAAGATGCCGCCACCACTCGTGATGGTGAATTGCATGTCATCGCAACCCTTGGTGAACTCGGTATCCGCCAACGCGTAGTTGAAGCCGAGGGTCAGTTCGTCGGTGGCAGCGAACTTGGCTTCGACTTCGAAGCCCTTCACTTCGCCATCACCCTGGTTGGTCGAGATCGAGGTCACGGCACCGGTCGACGCTTGGATCGGCGTCGTCAGCTGAATCGCAGTGACGTCCATCTTGAAGACGGCGACGTTGAACACGAGGCGGTTGTTCATCCACGTGGACTTCATGCCGACTTCGTAGTTGACCGACTCTTCCTGATCGAATGACTCGTCCAGCGGGCGGCCATTGATGATCGCGATCGAACCGTTGAACCCGCCCGGCTTGTAGCCCTTGGCGTAGTTGGCGTACAGCGTCAGATCGTCAGCGGCCTTGTAGTTGACCGTCACGCGCGGTGTGGTCGACTTCCAGGTGTCGTTACCACGCAGGCTCGAGTCGTAAGTCACGACGGTCGGGCCCCCCTGCAGATTCACGACGGGCGTGTAGTCGATCTGACCTTTTTGTTCCTCGGCGCGGCGTACTTCAGCCGACGCCGACAGCTTGTCGGTGAAGTCGAACTCGACCGAACCGAAAATGGCTTCGTTCTCGATCGTAAAGATTTTCTCGGGACGATCCTGGCCATTGAGGCTCGCAAAGTCGACGCGATACTGCTTCTGCTCCCAGTCGAACTGGTAAGCGCCCACGGACCAACGGAAACGCCGATCTTGTGGTGATTCGATCTTGGCCTCGAGCGACCAGTCTCGATACTTGTCGACCGCCGAGCTCGCACCCGTGGCCATCGGCTGCACGCCGTTGACGTTGGCACCGATGATGTTCATCGACGAATGGTCGCTATCCGCGCCCGTCTTGCGATCGTCGCGGCGGCTGCCGGCATTGATACTCGCCGTGTAGCCCGAGCCGTTGATATCCCAGCTCAAAGACGCGAGCAGTAAATCGAGGTCACGATGCACGCCGGAGAACGCCACGCCTTGGCGGGTATCGTAGACACCGTTCGGCGTCGCCGGCACCAAGTAATTCACGTTCGGGATACCCGGGACCTGAACGATGGGCTGGGTGACCGGCGCATCGTTCAAGTAAAGCGGCCGCGCTTGGATCTCGCCGCAAAAATATTGGTTGCGGTTGGTGGATCCCGTCAGGCGGTACGAGGCCAGCGAACGCGTGCCGGGCGCGCAATTATTGAATTCCGGCGACTGATAAAACAGCGGACGCGTGCCGTCACGGTCGCGATTGTGCGCAGCACGCAATCGCAGCTCGACGTTCTCGGTCGGCTGGAAATTCAGCGTGCCGCCAAAGGAGACGCTGTTCTCGTCACCGATGGTCTTGCCGGTCAACTGGTTCTTCCATTGACCGTCGAAGTCGTAGTAACGAACTGAGAGACCGCCGGACAAGGTGTCGGACACACGGCCGCTCAAGCGACCGCTGATTTGGCGCTCATCGCCATCAGCACCGCCGCTGACCGACGCCTTCATCTCATCGCCAGGGCGGCGCGTGATGAAGTTGATCGCGCCCGCATAGGTGTTGCGACCGTAGAGAGCGCTCTGCGGACCGCGAATGACCTCGACGCGCTCGACTTCGGCCATATCCAAAGTTTGGATATCGCCCGGGTAGTAGACGCCGTCGACGAAGTAGGCAACACCGGTCTCGACGGTGGCGTTCGTGCCGGCGAGCACGCTCGCCAAGCCACGTACCACCGGACGCTCGTTGGAGCGACCGAAAGACTTGGAGAACACGAGACCCGGCGCAAACTTCGCGAGGTCGTCGATCGAATTGACTTGGCGGTTGGTGATGTCGGCCGCTGACAACGCCGTCACGGCGAGCGGCACTTCCTGCAGTGACTCTTCGCGCTTACGCGCGGTCACCACGATCTCTTCTAGAGCCGGGCCCGCCGAAGCAGATTCCGATTGTGCAAACCCGGCTTGGCCCGCAAGCGCACCGGCACCCATCGACAACAATGCCGCGAGCGGCACTTTCTTCAGACTCATGTTGTACTCCCCGTTGGCATCGTCTTACGGACGGATATCCGTAAAGCGACGATTAATTCGTCTTTATGGCATGACTTTATCCCACAATATTTCGAGGATGTAACCCCCCCAACCACCGTGTCGCCCGATCACCACAATGAGGTTATTCTGATATTTTTTAGAATGAGTCTGATTCGCTAAACCAAAGCCTATCCGCGCAGCTGATCGATGATCGCCGGGTTCTCCAAAGTACTGATGTCCTGCGTGATCGCCTCGCCGCGTGCGATGGCGCGCAACAAGCGGCGCATGATCTTGCCCGACCGGGTTTTCGGCAGATTGTCGGCGAATCGGATGTCGTCGGGCTTAGCAATGGCGCCCAATTGTTCACTCACCCAGTCGCGCAATTCTTTCTCGAAGGCGCTCGTGTCTCCCACCGGTCTCGCGCCGCGACAGACGACGAAGGCGAAAACTGACTCACCTTTGATCTCGTGTTGCTTCCCTACCACGGCGGCCTCCGCGATCCGTGGATGCGCGACGAGCGCCGACTCGATTTCCATCGTCCCGAGGCGATGCCCCGCCACATTCAAGACATCATCGATACGACCCATGATCCAGTAGTAACCGTCGGCGTCACGATGTGCGCTGTCACCCGCGACGTAATAGCGGTTTTGGAACTTCGACCAGTAGGTGTCGAGGTAGCGCTGGTTATCACCCCAGATGGTGCGCAACATCGACGGCCAAGGCTCCCGAATGACGAGATAACCACCCGCGTCAGGCGTTGTCACGCTCTGCCCCGCATCGTCGACGATATCCGCCGCGATACCCGGCAAAGGTTGCGTGCAAGAGCCTGGCTTGGTGGCCGTCACCCCCGGCAGCGGTGAAATCAACATCGCGCCCGTTTCGGTCTGCCACCATGTATCCACGATCGGACAACGGCCGCGCCCGATCACGCGGTGGTACCACATCCACGCCTCGGGATTGATCGGTTCACCGACGCTGCCGAGCAAGCGCAACCGCGACAAATCGTAACCTGCCGGGATCTCGTCACCGAGTTTCATCAAAGCGCGAATCGCGGTCGGCGCCGTATAGAGAATGGTGACACCGTGTTGTTCGCAGATACGCCAAAACCGCCCTCCATCGGGGAACGTGGGAGCGCCTTCGTACATGACGATCGTTGCGCCCGCGGCCAGCGGTCCGTAGGCGACGTAACTGTGGCCGGTGATCCAACCCACATCCGCGGTACACCAGAAGACATCGGTCGCCTGCAGATCGAAGACCCAAAGATAGGTGAGCTTGGCGCCGAGCAGATATCCCGCGCTCGCGTGTTGAATGCCTTTGGGCTTACCGGTCGACCCGGAGGTGTAGAGCAAAAACAGCGGATGCTCGGCATCAACCCAGCGCGGCGCGCAATCCGTCGGCATGTCTGCGACGAGTTCGTGCCACCAATGATCGCGCCCGGTTTTCATCGGCACCGCAGCGCCCGTTCGTCGCAGCACGATGACATCCCGCACGCTCGCGCAACCGTCGGCAAGCGCCTTGTCGGTGGCCGCCTTCAATTCGACGATATTGCCGCCGCGCCAGCCACCATCGGCGGTGACCACACAGACCGCACCGGCATCCTCGATGCGATCTTTGAGCGACACTGCCGAAAAGCCACCGAACACCACCGAGTGAATCGCACCGATGCGCGCGCAGGCCTGCATCGCGATCACCGCCTCGGGTACCAGCGGCATATAGATCACCACACGATCGCCACTGCCGATACCACGCGCCGACAGTGCGTTGGCGAAGCGGCAAACTTCGGCATGCAACTCGCGATACGTGAGCTTGCGGATATCGCCAGCTTCGCCCTCGAAAATGATGGCGGTCTTGTCACCTTGCTGCTCGAGATGCACATCGAGGCAATTCCACGACACGTTCAGGCGACCGTCGGTAAACCAACGGAAATTCGGTGCCTGCGATCGATCGAGCGTAACGGTGAAGGGTCGCTGCCAAGCCAGATGCGCGCGCGCGAGATCCGCCCAGTATCCGGGCGGATCTTCGGCTGCCTGCGCGCGCAAGCGAGCGACCTCTGCAGCACTGAGACGCGCCGCTGCCACGAAAGCCGGATCCGGCTCGAAACGTCGCTGCTCGATCAGCACTGATTCGATGTTCTGCTGCATGCCCCCTCCGCTCCTTGCGAGCTTATACGTACGGATCCACCGACAAGCGCTTGAACCGTTTGTGCAACCAAAGATATTGCGATGGCAACCGACGAATTTCGGCTTCGATCAATTCGTGATGCAAGCGCGTATCGGCGATGCTATCGCCGGAGGGAATACGTTCGAGCGCCGGCCCGATTCGGACTCGATAGCCCGTGCTACCCGCAAGTCGTTCCACGAAATACGGCAAGACGATGGCGCCAGTCAGCTCGGCAAGGCGCGACGTCGCCGTGTTGGTGGCGACGGGCTGCCCGAAGAACGGGACTTCCTCAGCGCCTTTGCCGCGAAAGGCTTGATCTGGCGCATACCAGACGATACCGGCTCGCTTGAGCACTCGTACCATGCTGCGAATGTCGTCGCTGGCGATCATGCCGGCTGAGACGGCGCCGCGATACCGCCGAAAGAACTCCGTCATCAGTAGATTCTTTGAAGGCTTGTACACGGCATGCACCTCGCGGATCGCGGTGGCGAGGCGCGCGCCGATTTCGAGCGTCGTGAAATGGGCGGCCAGCAGGATCACGCCGCGCCCGGCAGCGTGATAGCGATCGAGTTCATCGAGCCCCTCGAACTCTGCCAGTGAGAGCAATCGTTGTCGGTCTGCGAACCAAGCGAGTGCCGTCTCGCATATAGTGATACCGGAATCCCTGAAATGTTCTGCTGCGACCTTGGCGCGTTGCTCCGGCGACCAATCGGGAAAACACCAGCGAAGATTTCGATCGACGACCGCTCTCTGCGGCAGCGGGAGTCGGTAAGCAAAACTCCCGACTCGGGCACCGAACTGCAGGAGCTTGGGATAATCCCAGTGCGCCAAGCGGCGCAGCAGCAGCAAGGCCGCCCAAAGGGGCCAGTAGAGCGGCAACAGAAAGCGCAGTCGAATCACGCGGATCTCGCCGTCGACTGCAGCGCTGCGAGCCGTTCGCTCTGACGGCGCAACATCGGCCCGAACTGGTGTCGATCGAAAAATTCGTCGAGTGCGACCCGATTTGGTGCGGAAAGTCGCAAATCCTCGCGCACCGCTGCGATGGGCGCATCGCGAACGATCTCGGTCAGGCGGCGCGCCAAGAAGGCGGCGTCGCGGTGCTCCAGCAACTTCTCGGGCAGCTTCGTGGCACCGCGAATCGGCAGCTGCGCCACCACATCGAGATTGTCGTAGAGCTCTTCGAGCGAGACGAATTCTTTGAGCAAAGCCGCGGCCGTCTTGGGGCCAACACCCGGCACGCCCTTGATGTTGTCGACGGCATCGCCCGTCAAAGCAAGATAATCGGCATACCGCTCGGGTGCCACTCCAAAGTGGGCCTCGATGTCGTGATATTGCAGCCGCAAGTTTTCGGTGTAGTTCCAGTAGGTGTCGCCTTCGCAGATCAACTGTGCGAGATCCTTGTCGCGCGTGACGACCGTCGAGGCGATACCCTCGCGGCGCAATTTCGCATGCAAAGTACCAATGATGTCGTCGGCTTCAAATTCGCCGCTGCCGAACTCGGCCACACCGAGATGACGACAAAATTCCCGGCATCCCTCGAACTGCAGCTTGAGATCGGGCGGTGCGGGCTCACGATTGGCTTTGTAGCTCGGATCGATCCGATTACGAAACGAGGTGGTCAAGCTCTCATCGAACGCCACGGCGAGATAGGTCGGCTTGGCACGCTCGATGAGATCCCCCAAAAATCGCGCAAATCCGAACACGGCGTGCGCGGGATTCCCGTCGCGATCGACCATGTCGGGCGGCATCGAGTAATACGCGCGGAATATATAGACCGAGGCGTCGACGAGGTGGATCACGAAGTCGGGCCTGGTGATCGGCTGCGGTTGACCGGGGTCAACCGAAGAATTGACGGATGCGACCGTGCAAAGGACTGCTGCGGGGAAAGTGGGCCAGCAAATATTCCATTTGGTCGAAAAGCACTCGACGGCCCTTGAGGAAGATGTACTCGGCGTAAGTCGGCGTGAACGGCACCGCGAGCAACTGCATCTTGGCCTGCTCGGGCGTACGCCAGGCCTTGAAGTTGTTACAGCGACGGCAAGCGGTCACCACGTTCGTCCAGACATCACGCCCGCTTTGCGAAAAAGGCCGGACGTGATCGCGAGACAGCTCGCGCGTCGGGAACCGCTGTCCGCAGTAAAGACAGAGATAGGCGTCGCGCCGAAACAAGGTCTGGTTGTTGAGCGGCGGGACGTAATCCTGGCGCAGATGACCCGGATTACCGCTTTGGCCGCGAGTGGCGATGATCGAGTTGACCTCGAGCACCGTCCGCTGACCCGTCAATGCGTTGGTGCCACCATAGAGACGAATGATCGGCGTGCCGCAGGTGTAGGCGACCTGTTCCTGATGATAGAGCCGAGCAGCCTCTCGGTAATCGATCCATTCGAGCGGCATACCCGAAACGTCGGTGCGTAGCACCGGCTGTTGCAAACTCACCCCTTCGGCAGGGCGGGCAACAATGCGGAGGTCCTCGTGATCGGCAGCACTCATCTGTCCGTTAAAGATAGCAGTCCGGCGACGAGATTCAACGGTAAAAACGTGAACGTCGTATCATCCGCCCTGCCCGCTGCGACCCTGAGGTTCCCATGTCGTTGACCATCGGTATTCCGCGTGAGATCTATCTTGGCGAAAAGCGTGTCGCCGCCGTTCCGGATGTCGTAGAGAAATGGCGCAAACTCGGGTTCGCCGTCGCCGTCGAGTCCGGTGCTGGCGCGCTCGCCAACTTCGCAGACGATACCTATCTCGCTGCCGGCGCCACAGTCGCAAGCAGCGCCGAGGCGCTTTACGCGCAGGCCGATGTCATCCTCAAGGTTCGCGCTCCGACCAGTGCCGAGGTGGTCGCCATGCGTCCCGGCACCACCGTGATCAGCTTCATCTGGCCGGCACAAAATCCGCAATTGATGCAGGAGATGGCTGCAAGGCAGCTCACGGTGCTCGCCATGGACAGCGTGCCGCGCATCTCGCGAGCGCAAAAGATGGATGCCCTCTCTTCGATGGCCAACATCGCAGGCTACCGCGCCGTGATCGAAGCGGCGCATCACTTCGGACGCTTCTTCACGGGCCAGATCACGGCGGCAGGCAAAGTACCCCCCGCTAAAGTCTTCGTCATCGGCGCGGGCGTTGCCGGCCTCGCTGCGCTCGGCGCAGCGGTGAGCTTGGGCGCCATCGTGCGCGCCAACGATACGCGGCCGGAAGTCGCCGATCAGGTCAAATCGATGGGTGCGGAATTCGTGCCCGTCGATTATCAGGAAGAAGGCAGCGGTGTTGGCGGCTATGCCAAAGTGATGAGCGAAGGCTTTCAGCTTGCGCAGCGCGCCACTTTCGCCAAACAGGCGGCCGACGTCGACATCATCATCACGACCGCACTCATCCCGGGTAAACCGGCGCCGACCTTGATCACTGCGGAGATGGTCAAATCGATGCGCCCCGGTAGCGTCATCGTCGATCTCGCTGCCGAACAGGGCGGTAATTGCGAACTCACCGTGCCCGGCGAGGTCGTGGTGCGCGAGGGCGTCACGATCATCGGCTATACCGATCTGCCGAGTCGTCTCGCCAAACAAGCTTCTACGCTCTACGCCACCAATCTTTTGCGCTTGATCGAGGAGCTCTGCAAAACCAAAGACGGTCGCATCGACGTCAATTTCGACGACGAGGCGATCCGCGGCGCCACCGTGATCAAGCAAGGCGAGATCACCTGGCCCCCGCCGCCACCGCGTCTTTCGGTCGCACCGCCCGCTGCAAAATCAGCCGCAGCCTCCGCACCGACAACCGCTGCCAAAAAATCCTCGCATGGCCACGGCGGCGGCGGCGAACCGATGGCGGCCACAACGCTGGCCGGTGTGTTCGCTGTCGGCGCATTGCTCTTCTGGTTGGTCGGTGCTTACGCACCGCCCTCGTTCGTCGCGCACTTCACGGTGTTCGTGCTCGCTTGTTTCATCGGCTACATGGTCATCTGGAATGTGTCACCCTCACTGCATACGCCGCTGATGAGCGTGACCAACGCCATCTCGAGCATCATCGCCGTCGGTGCGCTCGTGCAAGTTGCCCCGCCCCTCATCGACGGCGGCGGCGACAGACCCAACGAATTGATCTTGGGTCTGGCCATCACGGCGCTCACGCTCACTGCCATCAACATGTTCGGCGGCTTCGCAGTCACGCGACGCATGCTGGCGATGTTCCGCAAGTAAGAGGCTACGGACATGTCGGAAAATCTCGCAACCGTCGCCTACATCGGCGCGACTATTCTGTTCATCCTGAGTCTCGGCGGTTTGTCGAACGCCGAGACCTCTCGTCGCGGCAATTTCTACGGCATGCTCGGCATGACCATCGCCGTCGTGGCGACCGTGCTCGGACCGCGCGTCACCGCACTCGGCCTGCCGTGGATCGTGGGTTCACTGGCCGTGGGCGGCGCCATCGGACTGTATGCAGCGCGCAAGGTGCAGATGACGCAGATGCCCGAACTCGTGGCGTTGATGCACAGCCTCGTCGGTCTTGCCGCCTGTCTCGTCGGCTTCGCAAGCTATGTCGACACCTCCATCGTCTACACGGGCGCCGAAAAAACGATTCATGAAGTCGAGATCTACATCGGCATCCTGATCGGCGCGGTGACTTTCTCGGGTTCGATCATCGCCTTTGGCAAGCTCTCGGGGAAAATCGGTGGCAAGCCGCTGCTGTTGCCGGCAAGGCATTGGCTCAACCTGCTTGGGCTGCTGGCGGTGATCTGGTTTGGTGCCGAATTCGTGGCCGCACACGATGTCGATGCCGGCATGCTGTCGCTCGCGATCATGACGCTCATCGCGCTGCTGTTTGGCATTCATATGGTGATGGCGATCGGCGGTGCCGATATGCCGGTGGTCGTGTCGATGCTCAACAGCTACTCCGGTTGGGCAGCGGCAGCGACCGGTTTCATGCTCGCCAACGATCTGTTGATCGTGACCGGTGCACTCGTCGGATCTTCAGGTGCGATCCTCTCGTACATCATGTGCCGCGCGATGAATCGCAACTTCATCAGCGTGATCGCGGGCGGCTTTGGTACGGGTGGTGGCGCAACGCCCGTTGCCACCGCTGGCGAGCAGCCCGCTGGTGAAGTGGTCGCCGTCAGCGCTATCGAAACAGCCGAGCTGCTGCGCGCGGCGAAAAACGTGATCATCGTGCCGGGCTACGGCATGGCGGTCGCGCAAGCACAGCACACGGTCTATGAAATCACGAAGCTGCTGCGCGAGCAGGGCGTGAACGTGCGCTTTGGCATTCACCCGGTTGCCGGTCGCATGCCGGGACACATGAATGTGCTACTCGCCGAGGCCAAAGTACCCTATGACATCGTGCTCGAGATGGACGAAATCAACGACGACTTCCCGGCCACCGATGTCTCGATGGTGATCGGCGCGAACGATATCGTGAATCCGGCAGCGGAGGACGACCCGAACAGCCCGATCGCCGGCATGCCGGTGCTGCAAGTGTGGAGATCGAAGACCTCGATCGTCATGAAGCGTTCGATGGCATCGGGTTATGCGGGTGTCGATAATCCCCTTTTCTTTCGTGAGAACAACCGTATGCTGTTCGGCGACGCCAAGAAAATGCTCGATGAGGTCTTGGTCGCTCTCAAAGTTTGAGGTCATCACTACTGGGCATAACTTGCAGGAGTGCCACCGATCATGAATAGGTTTGCGAAAGGATTCGCTGGCCTGCTGATCGCCCTCGCGACGCTCGCGCCGTCGATCGGTCTGGCTACGCCACAAGAGCCACCGATTTCGAATGCCACGCTGGAGATCGCGGTCGACGCCGATAACGTCGTCATCGACGACCCGGTCGTCGAGGAAGTCACGATCATCGGCGAAGCGGCTGGGCCCGGGCTCTGGAAGATCCGCAACGGAGACAACACGCTCTACATCCTCGGCACGTTGAGTCCGCTGCCCAAGAAATTGGAGTGGCGTTCGCGTGAAGTGGAGCGTGTGCTCGCGCGAGCCGACCGACTCATCCCGGCGAGCAGCAAGGTCGATGCCGACATCGGCCCGATTTCGGCTGTACAACTCTATTTTCAGTATCGAAAACTGCGCGGCAACGAAGATAAACAGTCGTTACAGACGATTCTGCCGCCCGAACTTTACGCGCGCTTCGAGCGGCTGCGTGTGAAGTACGCGCCGCGCGACACCGATATGCAGAAGCGTCGTCCCGTCCTCGCCGCCGGCGAATTGTGGCGCGAGGCAGTCTCGCGCAGCGGGCTGACCTCGCGCAACGACGTCAACAAAGCCGTCGAAAAATTGGCCCGTAAAAATAAGGTCAAGATCGTGCAGCCCGAGCTGCGGATCGAAGACCCCAAAGGCACCTTGGCCGAGGTGGCACGAATCCCGCGCGAAGCCGAACTCGCCTGCATGCGATCCACGCTCGATCGTCTCGAATATGATCTCGCGCTGGCGCGTGAGCGTGCCGAGGACTGGTCGCTCGGAGACGTCGCTGGACTGCGCTCCTCGAATGCACTCGCCCAACAGGAGACCTGCTGGTCGGCGCTCATGCAGAGCCCGAGAGTTGCGGACATTCGGCGCCAGTTCGAGGAGCAATGGCTCAAGCTCGTTTACGACTCGCTCGAGAACCATTCGATTTCTTTGGCGGTGGTGCCGATCACCGAGCTTTTCAAAGATAACGGTGTGCTTGATCTGCTGCGCTCGCGGGGCTATCGCGTCGAAGAGCCTTGATTCAGCGCGCGATCAATATGCCCGGCTCGCCTCCCCGACTACCCCGTGGACTGGGTTGGGGGGGGGGGGGGAGGGGGGGTAAACGCCCCACTAGCCGATCCAGCAAACCATTGAGCTCAGCCAACAACTGCATGGCTCGTGGCGTCGGCGCAACGGCTTTTTCGCGCCGGTCACCCCTCACGCCGGGCGCGATCGCAATCAATTCAAGACGCTCGAGCCGATGGATCAATTTGCGACAGCTGCGCGCCCCGCCGAAGCCCATCCGCTGATAGAGCTCGACCAACTCGGAGATCGAAATCGCCCGGTGCTGGGCGATCAACAAGACCGCGGGAGCGAGACTGACGAGTTTCATAATCGAACAATAACTGTAGCTAATTAAGTTGCAAAGAAAATCTCATCGTTTGCCATGCGTCTTGGCTATCCAACGGAGGCAGAACGGGTGGGCGGAGCGATCTTAAATCGGCAGTTTTTGCAGTTGCGCCTGCAGTTCGCGCAGGAGCTGTCGCGACTCATCGGTGAGGCAGACCGACTTCTCGCGACGATCGTTGCGAGAGCCCTCGACGATCTTCAACAAATTCAATTTTTCGAGACGGTGGATTAGCTTGCGGCAGGCACGATCACCACCCAAGCCGTGCATGCGATACGTCATGACGAGACTCGAGATCGAACTGGTGTCGTGTTGCGCGGCGATCAACAAAGCCGGCGTCAAGCTGAGATGTTTCATCGCACCTGTCGACGTTTTTCTCTTTGGAGGTCCGAGTCTGCGCGTGGGCCGGATCAATATCCGAACCACCGCGCGGTCAGAGGGTATGGATGCGGAATGTAGTGCGCCTGTTGTCGCTTTCCCACAAAAAACTACGATCATTTTTACCCGCTTTCGATACCTGCTTTTTTTGCCTAGCATCCAAACGTGATCTCGCGCACATTCGCGCGAGAGGCGGCCGCTTCCCGTATAGTTCGGCCCCCATGAATTTGGCCAATCACACCGGCAACCTCCGCGGCCTCGCCGCCATGTTCATCGCCGTCGCTGCCTTCTCGTTCATGGACGCGCTGTTGAAATTGTTCGCGGCGCACTACCCGCCGATGCAAGTCACCGTCCTGCGCGCCGCGGCGTCACTGCCATTCGTGTTGTTGCCCTTGATCTGGCAAGGCCGTCTGGCTGAACTGCGGATCCATCGCTACGGCTTGCACCT
This sequence comes from Klebsiella pneumoniae, assembly GCA_945873095.1. Classification (GTDB taxonomy): domain Bacteria; phylum Pseudomonadota; class Gammaproteobacteria; order Steroidobacterales; family Steroidobacteraceae; genus UBA964. The sequence goes on from CAMCBU010000002.1 coordinate 49,814, forward strand.
TGTGCGCGGAGTGCTCGGCGTCGTGATGCTGGTCACGTTCATTTACGCCCTCGGCACAGCGTCGCTGGCCTCGGTGTACTCGATCTATATGACGGCACCGCTGCTGATCGCGGCGATGGCAGCTGTTTGGCTTGGCGAAAAAGTCGACCGCGGTCGTTGGCTGGCCATCTTGGTCGGACTCGCCGGGGTTTGGATCATCCTGCAACCGCGCCCGGGCGGACTGCCGTTGCTCGCCGGGGTCGCGGCGACGGTCTCGGCGTTGAGTTACGCGCTCGCGGTGATCACCGCGCGCGTGCTCACCCGCAGCGAAACCTCCTCGTCGATGGTGTTCACCTTTTTGTTGCTAGTGACCCTTATCGCGGGTGGGCTCGCGCTGCCGCAATGGAGCGAAATCCGGCCGCAGGACTGGTGGCTCATCGCTGCAACGGGGGGACTCGGCGCCGTCGGTCAGTACTACATCACCGAAGCATTCCGGCATGCGCCGGCGGCCGTCGTTGCACCGGTCGAATATACGGCGCTGCTCTGGGGCATCGGTATCGACTGGGTGTTCTGGCAAGTATTTCCGCAAGCGGGGATGCTGGTCGGAGCGGCCATCATCGTGGGCGCAGGTCTCTACGTTGCGCTGCGCGAGCATCGCGAAGCCGATGCCGCCTCCGTGGGTGCAAACGGATGACTTCGACCTACCTGCGCCTCGTCGGCGTCGCCGCGCTATGGGGCGGCACATTCATCGCAGGTCGCCTCGCCGCCCCACAAATGCCGCACTTCACCCTCGCCGCACTGCGCTTCTGGGCGGCAGCGGCGGTGCTGGTGCCCATCATGCTGTGGGTCGAACGAGGCTGGCCACGACTGCGTCGCCGCGATTGGTTCTACAGCGCTGCGCTCGCCGTCGCCGGTCTCGTGATCTACAACTTGCTGTTCTTGGGCGCGCTCGAACTGATTCCGGCGAGCCGCACCGCGCTGGTCGTCGCCCTCAATCCGGTCATGACGGCCGTTGCGATGGCAGTGGTGTTTCGCGAACGGCTTGCCTGGCATCGCTGGATTGGCATCCTGCTCGCCCTGACCGGGGTCTGCACCGTACTCGCCAAGGGCGATCTCACCGTCTTGTTTCAGCGAGTCGGTCGCGGCGAGGCGCTGATGCTCGGCGGGGCGCTGTGTTGGGCGGTCTACACGATCATCAGCCGCTACGCCCTCGCCGGCGAACGCGCGCCATCGGCACTCGCGCTCACGACGGTCACAACGCTCTGGGGCGCTGTGCTGCTCTCGGCAGGGATTCCCCTCGAATGGTCCAGTTGGAGCCTCGCCGCGGTGACCCCCGAAGCGTGGGCCTCGATCCTGTATCTGGGTGCCGGCGGAACCGCCCTCGCCTTCGTCTGGTATGCGCAGGGTCTCGCGCAGCTGGGGCCGGCTCGCGCCTCGGTTTTCAATAATCTCGTGCCGGTGTTCGGTGTCTTGTTTGGCACCTGGCTGCTGGATGAGCCGCTGCTCGCCTCGATGGTGGTTGGCGGACTGATTGCGCTGCTTGGCGTCAGTCTCACCAATTGGAGTCCGCGCCAAAAGTGATGGGTATCGGAAAATCAGTCACTTACGCACAGTGGTGAAGAAACCAAGTCACGAAACTGTCGTAAAAATCCTTGGATCGGGTCTGGGCCAGCGATAAGCCACTGATTTTAATGAGATTTAAGGAAATTGATCATTTTTTGACCACCCCCGCGCATTACGGCCGATTTTCCCGAGTTTTTTCGCTGGAATTTCGTGTCATCCACAACGTTATCCACACTCTCTGTGGAAAAATGTCGTGATGACCGACGAGATCATCAGGGTCGCCCTCGACACGCCGTTGCGGCGAACCTTCGACTACCTGCACAGCACCGACTCCGGGGCTGCTATAGCAGGGCAGCGAGTGTGCGTTCCGTTCGGGCGGCAGGAGAAGATCGGCTTCGTTGTCTCATTGGAGAGTCAATCAGAGATCGATTTAACTAAATTGAAGCGGATCTCGAGCTATGTAGATCCTCATCCGACCTTCGATCCCGCACTGCTCACGTTGCTACGCTGGGCGGCCGACTACTATCACCACCCGTTGGGTGAGGTCATCGCCACAGCCCTGCCCAAGCTCTTGCGTGCGGGCGCGCCACTGCGAGAGCGATTGTTTGGGTGGGCACTCACGCCGGCCGGACGCCTCGCGCTCGAGGCTGGTGAAGCCAAGCGCGCACCCCAACAGCGCGCTCTGCTCGAACGCCTCGCTCGCGAGCAGGCCGGAGTGGCCGAGGAGGCGCTCGCCGACGGGCCGCGCTGGCGCGATCACATCCGAACGTTGCGCGACCGAGGCTGGGCCGAGCGACGGGAGCGCGAGCCTGCCGGCTCGCCGCCAGCGGCGCCGGCGGCGGTCACGCCGGTGGCGCGATCAGCCAACGGCGTCCCGGAACCGACGGCAGACCAACAAGCGGCACTCGATGCCATCATCGCGGGCGGCGATACGGGTTATCGGGCCTGGCTGCTGCAAGGGATCACGGGCAGCGGCAAAACCGAGGTGTACCTGCGTCTCGCGGCGAGACAGCTACAAGCGGGGCGTCGCGTCCTGATCCTCGTCCCGGAAATCGGTCTCACGCCGCAGTTGGTCGGTCGGTTTGCACAGCGTTTCGCCGGCGTCCCGCTCGCCGTGCTGCACTCCGGCCTCACGGATACCCAACGCCTCGAGGCTTGGCGACGCACGCACGACGGGTCGGTGCGGCTCGTGCTGGGTACGCGATCGGCGGTGTTCGCACCGATTGCGGATCTTGGGATGATCGTCGTCGACGAAGAGCATGATGCGTCGTTCAAACAGCAAGAGGGCGGATTTCGGTATTCGGCTCGAGATCTGGCTGTGGTTCGCGCCCAGCAACTGGACATCCCGATCGTGCTCGGCTCGGCAACCCCCTCGCTCGAGTCTCTGCACAACGCGACTCTCGGTCGATTCCAGCAACTCAGTCTGCCGCGCCGCGCGGGTAATGCGCAGCCACCCACCCTGAGATTGATCGATCTGCGAGCCGAACACGTGCACGCGGGACTCTCGACGACGGCGGCCACCACCATCGAGAAACATCTGGCGGATCAAGGGCAGGTGCTGGTCTATATCAACCGACGTGGCTACGCGCCGACGCTCGCCTGCACGGCCTGCGGCTGGGTCGCACCTTGTCTCGCTTGCGACGCACGGCTGACGGTCTATCGAAACGCGGCGCGTTTGCGTTGCCATCACTGCGGCGCCGATCGTGAACTGGCGCGCCAGTGCCCGCAATGCGGCTACGCCGTCAAAACGGTGGGCCAAGGAACCGAGCGCATCGAGGAGAGCCTGGCCGAAACATTTCAGGGTGTCGGTATCGCCAGACTCGATCGCGATGTCGTGCGTCGCCAAGATGAACTCGAAGCGGTCGTCTCGCGTATCGCGAGCGGCGATGCACGCATTCTCGTCGGCACGCAGATGATCGCCAAAGGCCATGATTTTCCCGATGTCACGCTCGTCGTGGTGCTCAATGCCGACCAAGGTCTCTTCAGCACGGACTTTCGTGCCGCCGAGCGCCTCGCGCAGACCATCGTGCAAGTGGCTGGCCGCGCGGGTCGCGGCGACCGTCGCGGCGAAGTACTCATCCAGACCGAATACCCCGACCACCCGCTGCTGCGCGGACTGCTCGACGGCGGCTACGAAGCCTTCGCGAGTGCGGCACTCGCCGAGCGGGAATCGGCCGCTTGGCCACCCTTCGCACGCCTAGCCGCGCTGCGTGCCTCGGCGTTGCAGGCCGACTGGGCAACCGAGTTTCTCGCCGCGGCGCGGCGTGCGGCCCCCACGGCTAACGTACGCCTACTTGGCCCGGCACCCGCTGCCATGGCTAAGCGAGCCGGTCGCTTCCACGCCCAACTGCTGATCGAGAGTCATGATCGCGCTGCCTTACACCGCTTTCTCGACCGCTGGATACCCACTGTCGAAGCGCTACCGGAAGTCAGACGCGTGCGTTGGGCACTCGATGTGGATCCACTCGAATTGTTTTAGGCGGACTTGCAACGTGGCTGTAGAATCGCGGCCGTGAAAACCGACCTCCAGCACCTGCTGCAGGGTGCACTGCAATCCCTCGAAGGCACATGGCTGCCACAACCGGTCGACCCCGCGTGGATCACGGTCGATCGCACCCGCGATGCGCAGCACGGCGACTTCGCCTCGAATATCGCGATGCGTCTGGCCAAGAGCGTCGGACGTAACCCGCGGGAACTCGCACTTGCGATCATCGCCGCGCTGCCTGCGAACGAGCTCATCGTCAAAGCCGAGGTCGCAGGCGCTGGTTTCATCAATTTCTTTCTCGTCAAAGATCTGTTCGCGAAGGAATTACTGCGCGTCCATCACGAAGGCGATCACTACGGTCGGTTCGACCCGGCGGTTCGGCGCAAAGTGTTGCTGGAGTTCGTCTCGGCCAATCCGACCGGCCCGATGCACGTGGGGCATGGCCGACAGGCGGCTTTCGGTGACGCACTGGGACGACTGCTCGCCGCTGCCGGAGACGATGTCACCCGCGAGTACTACATCAACGATGCCGGCAGGCAGACCGAGATCCTCGCCGTGTCGGTATGGCTGCGCTATCTTGAAGTCTGCGGCGAAGCACTCGTGTTCCCGCAAAACGGTTATCGCGGCGATTATCTGCTACCGGTGGCCAAAGAATTCCAGGCGCGCTTCGGAGCGAGTTGGCAGCACCCGGCTGCGACGGTATTCGCCAACCTGCCACCCGATGCACCGCTTGGCGACAAAGACCAGTACATCGATACCTTGATCTCCCGCGGCCGAGAGTTGCTCGGGGTCGATCAGTGGCAAATCCTCTTGCAGCAGAGCATCGAGGCGATGCTCGATGAAATCCGGGACGATCTCGAAGGCTACGGCGTGCACTTCGATCACTGGACTTCGGAGCGCGAGTTCAACGCAAGTGGTGCCATCGAGCGCGCGCTAGAGCGTCTGCGCAAGGACGATTTGCTCTACACCAAAGATGGAGCACAGTGGTTTCGCGCCACCCGCTTCGGCGACGACGAGGATCGAGTCGTCGTGCGTGACAACGGCATCACCACCTATTTCGCCTCCGATATCGCGTATCACCTCGAAAAACGGGAACGCGGCTTCGACACGCTGATCAATATTTTCGGTGCAGACCATCACGGCTATGTCACGCGTCTGCGGGGCGGGCTGCAAGCCTTCGGCCATCCGGGCGAGTGCCTAGAGGTTTTGCTGATCCAGCTCGTTGCGCTGTTCCGCAACGGCGAAAAACTCTCGATGGGCAAGCGCGAAGCCAACTTCGTCACGCTGCGTCAGCTCCGAGGTGAAGTCGGTAATGACGCGTGTCGGATCTTCTATCTGATGCGCAGCAACGATCAGTCGCTCGATTTCGATCTGGAACTCGCCAAATCGAAATCCAATGAAAATCCGGTGTTCTATATCCAGTATGCGCATGCCCGAGTGGCGAGCGTCATGAAGGAATTGGCGGCTCGCGCACTCGCTTACGATGCGGCGACGGCGGCGGATGTCATCGCGACGCAAGGCGCTCGTTTGCTCACCGGCACACATGCCGAAGCCATGCTCTCGTGCCTCTCGCGCTATCCGGAAGTGATTCGACAGGCGGCCGCCCAGCGAGCACCGCATGCGCTTGTGCACTATCTCAAAGAATTGGCGACCACCTTGCATGCGTTCTACAACGCCGAGCGCGTCTTGGTACCGGAGGACGATCTGCGGCAAGCGCGTGTCTACGCCTTGCTCGCCGTGCAGCAAGCCTTGCGCAATGGGCTTGGCATCCTCGGTGCTTCAGCTCCGGAGTCGATGTAAGGACGCCCATGAATACCCCCATCGGTCGCGACTTCAAACGAACATCTCGTCGCAGCGGTGTCCAACTCGGCCTGTCGCGCGAATTTTTCTTGGGGCTCGGCATCGGGCTCACGGTCGCAGTCGCGGTGTTTTTCTGGCAGTCGCGCGCCTTGAAAGCGGCCGAAGCACTCGCGGAGAGTCTTGCGCGCCCAGAGCCGCGGGTCGCCGCCAAATCGACCGCCGCCGACGAGACGGAAGAAGCCCGAAACTACGACTTTTACGACATGCTGCCCTCGCAGGAAGTCGTGGTGCCGGAAGCGGGCAAGGAAGCGCCAGCCGAACCACTCCCGAATTCGCCCATCGCGCGGCCCGGCAATTACGTTCTACAACTGGGCGCTTACCGCGAGCTCGCCGAGGCTGAGCGCTTGCAGACGAAGCTGTCGCGTCTTGGCATTTCGGCCTCGTTACAGCGCATCGCCATCGACGCCGATGTATTCCATCGCGTCCGGATCGGCCCGGTCAGCGACCTCGAATCTCTTAACCGAACGCGCGCACGGCTGCGAGCAGCCGATATCGATGTGGTCGTGATCCGCGTCAGCGACTGAGCTTTACGACTCCGCCTCGTCGGTGACAGAGCGAAAATCGACCCCCAAAGATCGCAATTTTCGATAGAGGTGGGTGCGCTCCATGCCGACGCGCTTGGCGAGCTGCCCGACTTTGCCGTGACACAGCAGCAGTTGCTGCTGCAGGTAGGCGCGCTCGAAATGCTCGCGCGCCTCACGCAAGCTCAACGCCAAGAGATCTTGTTTCACCAGCGTCTCTGCCGGCGGCGCTGCCTGATTGAGCTCGTATTCGATGTCGGCCAAAGAAATCTCCTCGGGGCCCCCACGCACGAGCAAGCGACGGACGAGGTTGCGCAATTCCTGCACATTGCCGGGCCAAGGATAATTGCGCAGTCGGTTCTGGGCTGCCACGCCAAAGCGACGGAAGGTCAAGCCTTCCATTTCGACCAGTCGGTCCACCTGTTGGCGCAACAGCTCTGGGACATCCTCGGCGTATTCGCGCAGCGGCGGCACACGCGCGACGATGCGATCAAGATGCGACAACAGATCGCGACGCGTCGAGCCGACCGCACCGTCGACGGTCTGTTCGATCCCGGGATGCGCGGAGCTGACCACTCGGGCGCGGAACGGTCGATCATGGCTCTCGCCCAACGGCCGGTAATGACCCGTCTCGAGGACGCCCAACAAAACCCGCTGCGCCGCCGGCGGCAAATCACCGAGTTCGCTGATAAAGAGCGTGCCATCGCCGACCCGGTCGAAAATCCCCGCTGCGCCACCCCCGGCTGAAGTCCGTCCGAGCAGAGCCTCCTCGGCATCGAGGTCGCGCAAACTGCTGGCGACCAAGACGACGAAGGGCGAACTCGGGCTCGACCCCTGTTCGTGCACGTAGCGCGCGAAGGTCTCGCGCCCACTGCCGCGCTCCCCGAGCAGCAACACCGAGTTGCGGCCGGATGCCACTGCGGCTAATTCGTGTCTGAGTTGCTGCACGACACGGCTCTTGCCGACCGGCACGGCAACACCGCCGAGCAGGCGCTGGGCACCGCGGGATTTTCGGGCGCTCTCGAGACCTCGCTCGACCGTTCGCAACAACTTGGCCAACGATAACGGCTTCTCGACGAAATCGAGTGCGCCGAGTCGCGTCGCCTCGACCGCGGTTTCCACCGTGCCGTGCCCCGACATCATGACGATGGGACAGGAGCCGTTCCCAGCCGCCATCCACTCGCGCAGCAACGTGATGCCATCGACATCGGGCATCCAGATATCGAGCAAAATCAACTCGGGAGAAAACGACCCCCGGAGCTGACGTGCCTCGCTCGCGTTGGCAGCGACGGCGACGTCATAGCCTTCATCGGTGAGAATTTCTTTCACGAGAGTCCGGATATCGGCCTCGTCGTCGACCACGAGTATGCGTGCTGAGCTCATGCCCGCTCCCTCCGAATGTCAGTTCGCCGCTCACGGGCTGCGGTCGACCGAGATTTGTCTCCAAATGGCAACATAACACGGACTCGGGCGCCACCCGCAGTCGGGTTGTCGGCCTCGATGACCCCGCCGTGGTCTTCGACGATCTTGCGCACGATCGCCAGACCCAACCCGGTACCGCGCGGCTTGCTCGAGACGTAAGGGTCGAAGATCCGTCCGAGGATCTCGGGGTGAAAGCCCGGACCGTTGTCCGTCACGGTCAGCAGCGCAACCGGCACCCCTTCGCGCTCACCGATACCGCTCTGCAGTTCGATGCGCGCGGTGGCGACGCCCTCGACTGCCTCGATGGCATTCGTGAGCAAATTGTTGAGCACCTGCCGGATGCGCGCTCTATCGCCGAGTATGAGCTCCAGCCCGCCGTCAAACCGGCTCTGTATGTCGATGTGGTCCTGCTCGGCGCGATACAAGTCGACCACCTCACCTGCCAATTGATTGAGGTCAAACAGATCGAACTTCATCGCCGGTGCGCGCGCGTACTCGCTGAAATCATTGACCATCTGCTTCATGGCTTCGACTTGCTGCACGATCGTGTGGGTTGAGCGCTCGAGCAAATCGGCCTCATCCCCGGTCAACTGCGGCAAGACTTTACGACGCAGTCGCTCAGCGGACAGCTGTATCGGCGTCAATGGGTTTTTGATCTCGTGCGCCAATCGCCGCGCCACCTCGCCCCAAGCCGCCTCGCGTTGGACTTGCAACAGACGCGTCACGTCGTCGAAGACGATCACGTAGTTCAGAGTCTCATCGACCGCTTGCGGCAGACGAACACAGGCACTCGCGAGAAACCGCGGGCCGCCCGAACCACCGCCCCGCAACTCGAGCTGCTCGCGCCACTCGGCGCGGCCTGCAGCGAAACGAGCCCGTATATCGTCGAAGAACGGCTTGGCGATACCCTCATCGCCGACGAGATCGGGCAAAGATTTCCCGATCATCGCCGTGAGATCGACCCCGAGTATCGCATCGGCAGCTGCGTTGGCTCGCTGCAATACCAAGTCTCGATCGACGGTGATGACGCCGGTGGATAAGCGCGCGAGGATCACCGCGAGTCGTTCGCGCTCTCGATCGGTCGCGGCACGGCTGCTCTCGGTTTCCTCTCGGGCACGCCGCAGACGCTTGGTCATGTCGTTGAAAGACTGCACGAGAAAGCCCATCTCGTCGTGCGAACTCAGCGGCACACGGGTTGCAAAATCTCCTTTGGCTACAGCGCGAGTACCCGCCATCAAGTCTTGCACCGGCTTGAACAACACCTCGGCCGAATAGATCGCACCGTAAATGGCTCCGAGCAAGGTGACGAGCAACACCATCGTCAGCGTCAAACTGAAGCTGTATTTGAGCGGCTCTCGTAACGCCGCCAGATCACCGTATTGAGAGAACGAACGCTGCACCGCGTCGGTCAACTCGGCGAACTGGCGCGGCAGGTCATGGGTGACGACGACGAAGCGGGCTCCACCAGGAAGCGCCACCGCACCCGGCAACAATGCGGCCGTCCGGATCACGTAGCCTGAATCACCCGCGGGCTCCAAACTGACGTAACTACGCCCAGCGATGACTTGTCGGACGAGCTCAGCCGACGGTCGCTCCGGCAAAGAATCGGGTACCGAACGGCTGCTCGCACCGATGATTCGTTCGTAACGACCGTATAAAACGAGCTCCGCGGCATCCGTGCGTCGCAGCTCCTCGTCCATGGCAACCAGCATCGCGCCGGATGACGACGCAGTCGAAAGCCGTTGCGCGAACCGCTCCGTCCGCTCCGACTGCTCGCGCATGCGCAAATCGAGCGCCGCACGCGAGAGTACAACGGCATCGTCGAGACTTTGCCTGATTTCGACTTGAAACCAACTATCGATGCCGCGATTGAGAAATTGCAGCGAAAAAACGTAAACCGACAGCAGCGGCAACGCGACGAGTGCGCCGAAGACCAACACGGTTCGAGCGGTCAGACGCGAACCGGGTACTCCGCTGCGATAGGCTCGGATGAGTTGGACCGTCTTGCGAATCAACATCGCAAGCAGCGCGATCACACCGATGGCGCTTGCCAACAAGATCCACGGTTGCCATCGGCCGAATTGCGCCGAGTTTTGCGCCGACAAAAAAAGTGCCGTCAACGCACCAAACACCAACAGTGACCAAAGAGTCACCGTCAGCAAAGATCGATGGCGTTTCAGCGCGGCAACGACCACGAGTACCACTCGCTTCGACGTTGCCAGTCGTCGGACCAGAACATCAGCGCACGCAGTGCATCGGTGAGACGCCCGCGGCGGACGACAGCGCGAACATTGACAAAATAATCGCCGCTCTCAGCGACCTGTGCCGAAACGAGTATGGGCCACCCGTCGACTTTTCCGAGATCGGCGAGCGCCTCCTCGAAACTCGCGAACGAGTGCGTCTCGACCAAGCCGCGCGGATCTTTGACCAGATAACGCTCACTGACGGAGTGATAACTGAGTTCACGTCGCAGACTGAGATTGACGACGCTTGCCGCTATCCAAAAACGCCGCTCACGCGTCACTTCGAGATCCACGTCGTAAAACAGTGAGACCCCTTCCTGCAGCGCGCGACGGTCCTCGTTGCTCATCGGATAGCGAACCCGAACCTGCAGCTGGTAGACACCGTTGACCACATTGACGAAACCCGATTGGATTTCGAGTGCGTCATTTTCGAGTGCAGCACTGCTCGGTGCAACGACGGGCTGCGCCGACGCTCGTCCGGAAAACGAGCTCGACAGCACCATCGTCACCATCACGATGGCGAGCCGTGCGAGCACGGTGCGCATATGTCGGCAGATGGCATGACCTATCGTCATCGCAAGCCCCTGTAACCGAGGCAAGCATAATAAAAACCGTCTGTCCCCGCTGCGCTTCCGGGCAGTAACTGCACACCGCAGGCCTGCCGGATGGCGCCAGGCGGTAACGCTACGCCGCTTGGCCATGGCAGTGCCTCGAGCTCCGGATGACCGGCGAGGAATGCCCGTACGACGTGTTCGTTTTCTTCGGGTAGCACCGAGCAGGTCGAATAGACGAGTCGCCCGCCAGTCGTAAGCTTGGTGAAGCATTGCTCGAGCAGGCGACGCTGCAAACGCGCGAGATGCTCGATATCTTCGGCCCGTCTCAATAATTTGATGTCCGGATGGCGGCGGATGACACCCGTCGATGAGCATGGAGCATCGAGCAAAATTCGATCGAAAACGGTTTCATCGGCAAGCGCATCGCTACGCGAGAGATCACGCACCAACACCCGCGCCTCGGCACCGATGCGCTCGATGGTGCCTCTGACCAGCGCCAAGCGCTCTGCGTCGATATCGATGGCGAGCAGATCGACTTTGGGCTGCAGCTGCAGAATATGCGCGGTTTTCCCACCCGGTGCAGCACAGGCATCGAGAACGCGCTGCCCCGGCGCCAGATCAAGCAAATGCGCTGCGAGCTGCGAGCCGGCGTCCTGCACGGACACCCGCCCGGCATCGAAGCCCGGTAGCGTCGAAACCGCGACCGCATGCTCGAGCTGCAGCGCTTCGGCTGACCACTCGACCGATTCCGCACTTCGCCCCGTACCGGCAAGCTCGCGGCGATATTCTTCGCGCGCATGGGTTGCGAACGGCGCGACTCGCAACGTCATCGGCGGATGTTGATTGTTGGCGACGAAGATAGCGTCGGCCGCGCCCGGCCAAGCAGCGCGGACGCACTGCACGAACCAATCAGGATGCGCGTGGCGCGCAGCCGGATCGACATCCACCGCGGTCAACAAAGATTCACGCTCGCGAACGAAGCGGCGTAATACCGCATTCACGAAGCCGGTCGCGCGCGGTAAGCCGAGCGCTCTGGCGGCATCGACGGCTAGATGGACGCTCACCTCGGGCGCACCACGCGAGTGCTCGATCTGATGCGCAGCGGTGATCAGGAGCGCACGCAACTGCGGATCGACATCGCTCGCGGGGCGCGCAACCAACGCCGCGACGGCCGGCGCGAGACGCAGATACCAGCGCAAGGTGCCAAGCGCAATCGCGCGCACCGCGGCACGATCTTGGCGAGACTCCGCCTCTAGCAGCGCCACATCAGCCGATCGACCCTCGTGGGCCACGGTACTGACGGCACGCACGGCGGCAGCGAGCGTCGCCGCTCCGGGGGCCAACTCAGACTTCATGAAAACTGCTCCGTCGCCGCGGTGAATCCGCGTGGAATGCCGTTGAGAAACTCGGTCGCGGTCACGCTGCGTTTACCGGCTCGTTGCAGCTCGGTGATCGCAAGGCAGCCCTCGCCGCAGGCTATTTGCAGAGCACCATCGGCCACAGCGACCCAAGTTCCAGGTGCAACAGCCGGCGCGGTGCTCGGCTCGTTCGCAAGCGGGTGCGCGCGATGGATGCGTACGATCTCCTCTCGCCACACGGTCTCTGCAACCGGCCAAGCCTTGAAGGCGCGAATGAGCCGATCGATCGCAACCGCGCTCTGCTGCCAATTGATACGTGCTTCGCGCTTGTCGATCTTGCGGGCGTACGTGGCGCCGATTGCAGGCTGTGCGATCGGCCGTGATTGACCTGAGGCCACGAGCGTCAACGTTTCGAGCAGAGCGTCGGCACCGACGACGCCGAGCTTGTCCTGCAACGATAACGCGTCGTCTTGATCGTCGATGACCACACGGCGCTGTAACCACATCGGTCCGGTATCGAGACCCGCATCCATCTGCATGAGGGTCACGCCCGTTTCCGTATCCCCCTCGAGTATCGCTCGCTGGATCGGCGCTGCACCGCGCCACCGCGGCAGCAAAGAGGCGTGAATGTTGATGCAACCGTACTTTGGAATCGACAAGGCTTCGGGCGGCAGAATCAGACCGTAGGCCACCACCACCAAAACATCGGGCTGCCAACGGCGCAACGACTCGCGCCCCTCCTCGGTGCGTAGCGACGATGGTTGACCGACTTCGTAGCCACGCTGGATCGAAAATTCTTTGACGACACTCGGTGTCAATTTTCGTCCGCGCCCGGCTGGCCGATCCGGCTGCGTCAAAACGCCGACGATTTGATGGGGGGAGTCAGCGAGTGCAGCCAAAGGCGGCAACGCGAAAGCCGGCGTCCCGGCGAAAGCAATACGCATGGGAGAGTTCGGCGCGCGTCAGCGCGCACCGGCTCCGGCCGGTACCTTGTCGGCTCCCGTACGATCCGCACGGTCACGCTGGGTCTTCTCCAGCTTGCGTCGAATGCGATCGCGCTTCAGAACGGAGAGATAATCGACGAACAGCTTGCCCTCGAGATGATCCATCTCGTGCTGCAAGCAGACGGCAGCGAGACCCGTCAAGTCACGCTCGAAGGTGATGCCGTGTCGATCTTGAGCGCGGACCGTGATTCTTTGGGCGCGCTCGATGTCGTCAAAAAAACCCGGCACCGAGAGACAGCCCTCCTGCATCACACCCACCTCCTCGCGAGCGAGGATCTCGGGATTGACGAAAATCAACGGTTCGCTGTGGTCCTCGGTCACATCCATAACGAGCAGACGACGATGTACGTTCACCTGCGAGGCCGCAAGACCGATGCCCGGTGCGGCATACATCGTCTCGAGCATGTCATCGACCAGTTTCGCGAGTGCCGCGTCGAAGAGCGTCACCGGCTCCGCACGAGTGCGCAGCCGCGGGTCGGGAAATTCCAATATCGATAGCAAGGCCATGCGCCGTTACTCCGCTCAAGGTTGTTCGTGACGCGCAGTATATCAGCGCAGATTGCCATCAAATCCGGCGAGGCCTCGCCCAGCGCGCAACCGTAAGGTCGGCCGCATGCACGCACCCAACCTCATGGAACTCTGCCAATGGGCACGACTGCCCGGGATTCACGCCCGTCGCTGGCTGGCCGCCCGCGCAGCCGGCATCCAGTCGGTCGACGACGCTCGTCGGGCATCGCCGAGCCTTTGGCGGAGCCTCGGCTGGCCCGCCGCCACACAAAAAGCCCTCGCGAACCCGCCACGCGCACCTCTCGACGACGACCTCGCCGCCATCGAGAAACTCGGTCTGCAACTGATCGCCGCCGACGACCCTCGCTACCCCGCTTTATTGCTGACCATCGAATACGCTCCGGCGGTTTTGTTCGTGCAAGGCGACCCGGCCGTCCTCGCGGCAGCGCAACTGGCCATGGTCGGTAGCCGTCATCCGACCGCGCTCGGCGAGCGCACTGCGCGCGACTTTGCGTTTCATTTTGCGGCTTTGGGTCTCGTGGTCACGAGCGGCCTCGCCCTTGGCATCGATGCCGCCGGGCATCGCGCTGCGCTGCTCGCGGGCGGCAAGACCGTCGCGGTCTGCGCTTGCGGCCTTGACCGCATCTACCCCGAGCGGCATCGCCAACTCGCTGCCGATATCGCGGCAGCCGGTGCCTTGGTGAGTGAGTTCCCGCCGGGAACACCGCCGCTGGCTGCACATTTTCCCCGTCGCAACCGTCTGATCAGCGGTTTATCCGTCGGTGTGCTCGTGGTCGAAGCCGCCGCTCGTAGCGGCTCCCTCGTCACTGCGCGATACGCCGCGGAACAAGGCCGGGAGGTATTCGCCATCCCGGGGTCCATCCACAGCCCGCTCTCGCGCGGCTGCCATCAATTGCTCCGCCAAGGGGCGACGCTCGTCGAATGCGCGGATGACGTTTTATCTGAATTAAAAAATATTGAATTAAATCAATTGTTTGTAAACAATCCGACACCCTCGAACCCCCCCTTGGAGGTGGCTCGCCAGTTGGACAACCCCTCGGAAATCCTGTTAGATGCTCTCGGCTTCGAGCCCACGAGCCTCGATGCGCTCATCGCGAGCACCGGCCTCTCCAGCACATCTGTAGCGTCCCTGCTCCTCACCCTGGAACTTCAGGGGCGTGCCGCATCCGACGCCCGCGGCCGGTATTTTCGTCTTTAAACCCCAACTGCCCTGACCCCGGATTCATGACCCACACCCCCGACACCGGCAGCGTTCTTGACATCCTTATTTATGTGTTCGACCGCTACATGCTAGCCGACGACCCGGAAGTCCCCGAGCGTGACGCGCTCGCGCAGGATCTCGAACAGGCGGGCTTCGATGGCGCCAGCGTCGAGCGAGCCCTCGACTGGTTGGCCGACCTCGCCTGTGAACGGGATCGACCGGAACTGCACGAAACCGGGCCGCGAGCTCTGCGCATCTACACCGATGCGGAGAGCACGCACCTGCCGGCAGAGTGCCGTGGGTACCTCTTCGAGCTGGAGCGCACCGGCATCCTGTCCGCCCAGCAACGTGAAATCGTCATCGAGCGCTTGCTGGCACTCGATGCCTCGGAACTGGATGTCGACCAACTCAAGTGGGTCGTGCTGATGGTGCTCTCGAGCCAACCCGGACAGGAACTCGCCTGCTCGCGCATGGAAGATCTCGTGTTCGATCTGCCGCCGGAACGGCCCCACTGACCGACGGCGACACCGTCTCAAAATAGCTCACGGAAGACATGGCCCAAAATCTCGTCATCGTCGAATCGCCGGCGAAAGCCAAGACCATCAAAAAATACCTCGGTAATGATTTCGAGGTACTCGCGTCTTACGGTCACGTGCGCGATCTCGTGCCCAAAGAAGGCGCGGTCGACCCCTCGCGTCAGTTCGCGATGAAGTACGACGTGATCGAACGCAATGAACGCCACGTGGAGGCGATCTCCAAAGCGCTGAAGAAAGCGAAATCGCTTTATCTCGCGACCGACCCGGACCGCGAGGGCGAGGCGATTTCCTGGCACTTGCGCGAACTACTGAACGATCGCGGTGCGCTCGAAGGCAAGACGGTGCATCGCGTCGCGTTTTACGAGATCACGAAAAACGCGGTGCGCCAAGCGATCGAAGAGCCGCGCGATCTCTCTCTTGATCTCGTCAACGCACAACAGGCCCGGCGCGCCCTCGATTACCTCGTCGGTTTCAACCTCTCGCCACTGCTGTGGAAGAAGGTCCGTCGAGGTTTGTCGGCTGGCCGTGTGCAAAGCCCTGCGCTGCGCATGATTTGCGAGCGTGAAGCGGAAATTCAGGCTTTCGTGCCGCGCGAATATTGGACACTCGATGCGTTCGGCCAGCGTCAAGAGCAAAGTTTTCCCCTGAAGCTCATCGAGTTCGGTGGGCGCAAGGTCGAACAGTTTTCTTTTAGCGACGCGAGCGCTGCGATCGAGGTCGAAGCCGCGCTGCTCGCGGCGACCGGTGCCGGCCAAACCAAGGCGACCGCGGAAGGAGAGACACCGCGTCTCGTGCCGCCCGGCAAGCTGCGCGTCATCAGCATCGATCGCAAGCAACGCAATCGTCATCCGGCGCCGCCCTTCACCACCTCCACACTACAGCAAGAAGCCGCGCGCAAACTCGGTTACTCGGCGCAGCGCACGATGCGCCTCGCGCAACAGCTGTACGAAGGTGTCGACTACGGCGAGGGCGCTGTGGGTCTCATCACTTATATGCGTACCGACGCAGTCAATCTCGCCAACGAGGCGATCGGCGAGATTCGTCAAGTCATCGGCAAGGTGTACGGCGCCGAGGCGCTGCCCGACGCGGCACGTTTCTTCAAGAACAAGTCGCGAAACGCGCAAGAAGCACACGAAGCCATCCGTCCGACCTCTGCGGCCGTGTTGCCGCAGATGCTCGAGGGCCGCATCGAGGCAGACCTACAAAAACTATACGCGCTCATCTGGAAACGAGCGGTGGCCTGTCAGATGACGCATGCGGTCTTCGACACCGTCGCGATCGATCTGCTCGCCGGGCAACCGGGCGCCGATCGAAACATGTTCCGCGCCAACGGCTCGACCCTGGTCAAGCCGGGTTTCATCGCCGTCTATCTCGAAGGGCAGGACGATGCGGCCGACGACGATGACGATCGGATCCTGCCGGTCATGCAGGAGGGCGATATCATCGATCTGGTGAGTTTGCGTGGCACACAGCATTTCACGGAACCGCCGCCGCGCTACTCGGAAGCCTCGCTCGTCAAAGCGCTCGAAGAACATGGCATCGGTCGTCCGTCGACCTATGCCTCGATCATCTCGACCTTGAAAGATCGTGAATATGTTGACATGGACGGCCGGCGCTTCATCGCCACCGACATCGGCAAGATCGTCAACAACTTCCTGAGCACGCACTTCAGCAAGTACGTCGATTATGGTTTCACCGCAGCGATGGAAGATGAGCTCGATGCCGTGTCTCGCGGCGAAGAGCCTTGGACCGAACCGCTGCAAAAATTTTGGCAGCCCTTCGTCGACCTGATCGATCACACCGAGAAGAACGTCTCTCGTGACGAGGCGGCGCAGGCGCGCGAGCTCGGCACGGATCCAGTCAGTGGCAAGCCGGTTTCGGTTCGCATGGGGCGTTTCGGCCCGTTCGTACAGATTGGCACCCGGGACGACGAAGAGAAGCCGCGATTCGCAGGCCTGCGTCCTGGTCAAAAGATGGACGCCATCACGCTCGCTGACGCATTGCAGCTGTTCCAATTACCGCGCAAGCTCGGCGCGAATGCCGAAGGCGAAATGCTCGAGGCGAACATCGGTCGCTTCGGTCCGTACATCAAATACGGCAGCAAATACGCCTCCTTGAAAGAGGACGATCCCTACACCATCACGCTCGAGCGTGCGGTCGAGGTGGTCGAGGCGAAAAAGCTCACCGACGCCAATCGCATCATCCAAGACTTCGGCATCGATGATATTCAAGTGTTAAACGGACGCTACGGCCCGTACATCACGGATAAGCTGCGCAATGCGCGTATCCCGAAAGATCGCGATCCGAAAACGCTGACGCTCAGCGAGTGCCGCGAGCTGCTGGCTGCCGCCCCGCAGCGGCCTGGCCGCGGACGCTTCGCCAAGAAGACGCCGGCCGCCAAGCCCAAGGCGGAAGCCAAGCCGAAGGCTAAGGCCAAAACCAAGGCCAAGGCCAAAGCGCCCAAAAAAGCGAAGGCCAAAGCAAAAACCCAAAAGTCTGCTGCCACTGAGGCGTGAAGTACCGGCACGTCTTCCACGCGGGCAATTTTGCGGACGTGCACAAGCACGTCACGCTGCTCGCGCTGGTTCGGGCGCTGTCTCGCAAAGATAAAGGATTTCTGTTGCTCGACACGCATGCCGGTCGCGGACTGTACGATCTGCAAAGCGAAGGCGCGCGCAAGACGGCGGAGTCCCACGGCGGCATCGCCCTGCTCGAGGCGGCGACGCTCGAAGCGGCGACACGTGATCACTGGCCGCCCGAAATCGCAGACTATCTCGCCATCGTCAAAGCCATTCGGCGCGAGCGCTCTTCGCGTCGGGTGTATCCCGGTTCACCGCTGATCGCGTTGGCTGCGATTCGTCCGCAAGATCGCGCGGTGTTCATCGAAACGCAAGCCGAGGAACACGCTGCCTTACACCGGCTCTTGTCGCGCGAGTCGGGGCGAATCGTCGCCGAATGCGCCGATGGTTATCAAAGAATTCGCCATTGGTTGCCGAATTCGGAGAGGCGTGCGCTGGTGTTGATCGATCCGCCCTACGAAGATACGACTGCGGATTTTCGTGCGGTCGAGGCCGCCGCCTGTGAAACGCTGCGTCGCTTGCCCAACGCGGTCGTGGCCATCTGGTATCCGATCAAGCACGAGCGCGACACGGAGGAGTGGCGCGATCGACTGATCTCGCGTCTGCCGAAACCACCCGACGCGGCTAGAACCCCGGCGATCAGCAGCGAATTGTGGATTCATCCACCGGACTCCCGGGTCGGTCTCAACGGCTCAGGCCTGTTGATACTCAACCCCCCTTGGCAGTTGGCTGAACAGATGGCTATTTGGCTACCGATCCTGCGCGAGGTGCTCGATACTGAACGCACTGGCGGAGCAGCCGTGAAATCATCGTCATGAAATCGTTGCCATGAACGCGAGCCGCACCGAGACACCGCCGGATCGATACGGGGTGATTGGCCATCCGATCTCGCACAGCCGTTCGCCCCTCATTCACGGCGAGTTCGCCAAAGCCACGCAGCAGTATCTCGTTTACGAGCGCTTCGACATCAAACCCGAGGAACTCGTCACTCGGGTGCAGACACTCTTTCGACAGGGCGTGCGCGGCCTGAACGTCACTGTTCCCCACAAGCAATTGGTCATCGCGTTGACGCAGGAGCTGACCGAGCGTGCCAAACTCGCCGGCGCCGTAAATACTTTGATCGCGCTGCCGGATGGCGGACTGCGCGGCGACAATACCGATGGTGCGGGCCTCATCGCTGATCTGCGCTATCTCGCCATCGACGTCACCGGCAGATCCGTGCTGATCTTGGGCGCGGGCGGCGCGACACGCGGCATCGTCGGGCCCCTGCTCGCACAGCAACCGGCTCAACTCGTGATCGCCAATCGAAGCTTCGCGCGAGCCGAGGAACTCGTCGCGGCGTTTCGTGATGTCAGCCTCGGCGCGGGCACTGCGCTGACGGCGCGCCCCCTCGATGGGCTGCACGAGCCGTTTGATGTCGTCATCCACGCCACCTCGTTGGGCTTGCAGAACGCGACACCCGCCGTCGACCCGGCCATCATTGGGCCGCAAACTGCTGCCTATGATCTCGGCTATGACGATGCCGGCACACCGTTCACGCGCTGGGCACAGCAGCACGGTGCGGCCCGAGTACAAGATGGTGTTGGTATGTTGGTGGAACAGGCCGCAGAGGCGTTCTGGCTGTGGCGCGGCGTCCGGCCGTCGACGACTGAGCTGCGGCGCCGACTCGGTCAATCAGGCGAGCGAAACAAACCGTAGCGACGCGCGTACCAGAGAAAGAGTGGCAATTCCATCAACAAGAAGCTCGCCACGGTAAAGCCAAACCAACCCACTTCCAGCACGAGGAAGTCGAAGCGCGTTCCGGTGTCGTAGAAAAAATAAGCCGAAATCGCGACGGCCACGAGGTTGGCAGCTAGATCGTTCATCGCAAGCCGGTTGAGGTCGCTGCCGGCAAACCGCGGATAAACAACGAGATAAGCGCACCACAACAGCACGGCGTTGATGGTCAGAACGAAAACTTCGGGACTGGTCACGAGCACCTCGACTTGGGTGTGAAATTCTAGCGTGACCGGCCTGCCACTAGGTGACCGATGCTGTCACCGCATCGTCATCGACATTCAAAAGATCTGTCATAGCGACCGATCACACTCTATCCCTTCACTTGGAAAGGGAGTTCCTCATGTCGCGTATCCGTCTCGACACTCGTATCGCTTTGTTCGTCGCTTCGGCTGCTGCGACGTTGAGCATCACGCCGCACAGTGCGCGGGCCGCCGAATCCATCGACGATCTGCAAGTTGTCGTCGTCACGGCACAGAAACGTGAGGAGAATATCCGCGATGTGCCGATCACGATCAGCGCCACCTCGGGCGAGCGCATGCGTGAGCTGGGCGTCTCGGATTTGGACGAACTCGCGTTTTATATTCCCGGGCTCAACGTTCAAGAACAGAGCGCGAACAACCCAGGTATCGTGATTCGCGGCATCACATCGGACAGCGGTTCTGCGCAGCAAGCCGCTCGCGTCACGCTGTATTACAACGGCGTCGATATCTCTCGTTCACGTGGCTCATACCAAGATATCTACGATATGGAGCGCATCGAGGTCATCAAAGGGCCGCAAGCGACGTTGTTCGGCACCGCCTCGGCCATCGGCGCGATCAGCCTGATTTCCGCGCGACCCAAGCCGGGCTTTTCTGGCGCCGTCGAGGCTGGACTTGGCAATTATGGTCAGCAATTACTCGCTGGCCATTTGAACGCCGGCGACGAGACGCTCGCGACGCGCATTGCTTTCGCGTGGAAGCAGCGACAAGGCTACGTCGAAAACCTCGCTCCCAACCAAGATGATCTCAACGGTCAAGATCAACTCGGCATGCGCGGCTCGATCCGCTACACGCCGAGCGACGACACGACCATCGATGCGATCGTGACTTGGGATCGCCAACGAAATCCCGGCACGGCCTTCGTGTCGAAAGCGTTGCCGACGGCGGCAGGTCCTGGTGATCCTTTCGGTAAGGCTTTTCTCGGCGGTTCACCGCTCTCGGCAACCGTGCTGGGTAAAACCAAGCTGGGTCTGGATCGAGACGTCTACGATGTGAATCTGACCCTCAATCATTCTTTGAGCGAACGCTGGTCGCTCACCACGGTCAATGGCTATCGTCGCTTCGATAGTCTGGAAACCTTCGACGCCGACGGATCAGCGGCGTGGTATCTCGAGTTCGCCGAGATCGCTCGTGGCACCCAAGGCAGTCACGAGACTCGATTCGCCTACAGCAGCGACACACTGCGCGCTTCGGCCGGCTGGAATCTCTTCCGCGAGTACGGCGTCCAAAATGTCCCCTTCACGAGTGAGGAGGGGATTTTCCTGCAGTGCGTGGCTCGCCTCGTTCCGAATCTACCCTGCGTGGCAAGCAACGGCACGGTCGCGGCAGCCGGCGCGACAGCGTTGTTGACGCGCGGTCTCGCCACGTCGCTGCCCTATCGCTCGGCATTCGAAAACCAAGGCAACAACGACAGCTACTCGGTCTTTGCGGACGCCACTTGGTCTCCCAATGCGAAATGGGATCTGACTGCGGGGGTTCGCTTATTGGGTGAGAAGCGCCGCTCGGGTTATTACGCCGAGGTCGCACGATCGGTCATCACCGGCGGTGCCTCGTTGATTCCGGGCCAAGTCGATACCGGCCGACAGGTGTTCCGAGATGAAGACTCCTTCTCGGCCGTGCTGCCGCGCTTCAACGCGCTGTATCGCCTCAACTCGCAAGTGAACGTGTTTGCAACTCTCTCGAAGGGTCGGCGCTCACCAACGGTTCAGCTCGGCGCGCGCGCGACGCCGACCGGCCCTGCCCCGTCGTTCACCCCCGTCGCCGAGGAGAACGTGTGGAACTACGAGATCGGTCTCAAAGGCGGGAACAATGTCGTCTCGGGCTCGATCGGTGTGTATTACCAAAAGTACGACGACTTCCAAGTCAGCATCGTGCGCGAGGACGGCGTCATCGTGACCGCGAGCGCCGGTTCGGCGAGCAATCTCGGCACGGAAGCCGAAGTTCAGGTGCGTCCGACCAACTGGTTCAACTTCTTCGCCAACGTCGGCTACATTGACGGTGGCATCGACGACAAGCCGGGCATTGCACCGACCTTTCGTGGTGCCCGCTTCCGTCTGCAGCCAGAGATCCAATCCGCTGCCGGCTTCACCATCGAATCGAAACTGGGAAGCGGGATGCGCCTGTTCGCAACACCGAGCGTCACTTATCGCGGCAAAATCTTCTTCGAGGTGCCGAACAATCCGGCGATCAGCCAAGCGGCTGTCACCCTCGTCAATCTCCGCGCCGGTGCTGCCTTCGCGGATGACAAGTGGGAAATCGTCGCTTACGCTCGCAACCTTCTCGATGAGGACTACCTGCTCGATGCCGGCAACACCGGCGGTGCATTCGGTATCCCAACCTTCATCCCGGCAGAGCCTCGTCTCTACGGCTTGCAGGTCGCAACTCGCTTTTGATTGACGCTATTTTTTGCTTGACGCTATGTGGAGTACAGACATGATCGATCGTAGACGGCTCATCCAAGCTGGCGTATTTGGTCTCGGCGCCACGGCCCTGCCGGGTGTTGCCGGTATGTTTTTGCGTCAGGGCTTCACACATGGTGTCGCCAGTGGTGAGCCGTCGGCGAATTCGGTATTGCTATGGACACGATTCGTCGGCGAGGCCGATGTCAAACTGCGCGCCGAAGTCGCCAGCGATGCGATGTTTCAGAAGCTCGTGACCGGTGCCGAGGTCGTCGCCGCCCCTGATCGAGACTACACCGCCAAAGTGATCGTCAAAGGTTTGGCCCCGGGGCGCTGGTACTACTATCGCTTCGTCGCACCGGATGGCAGCCGCAGCGTCGTCGGTCGTACGCGCACCCTGCCAAACGGCTCGCTCGACAAATTTGGTATCGGTCTCTTCTCCTGCTCGAACCTGCCCTTCGGTTGGTTCAATGCCTATGCGCATGCTTGCGAACGCAACGACCTCGATCTCATCGTGCACGTCGGCGATTATTTGTATGAGTACGCGATCGGCAACTACCCCTCGGTCGGTGAATCTTTGACCGGCCGCGTGATCGAACCGGCGCACGAGATGGTCACGCTCGCTGACTACCGCTTGCGCTACGCCTCCTACCGCCTCGATCCAGATCTGCAAAAGCTACATCAAAGTTATCCCATGATTGCGCAGTGGGACGATCACGAGTTGACCAATGACGCTTGGGTCGGCGGTGCCGAGAATCACCAGGCCGATAAGGAAGGTGATTGGGAGACACGCAAAGCGATCGCCGAACGCGTCTATCGGGAGTGGATGCCCGTGTCCGACGATCGCTTCGGCAGCTATCAGATCGGCGATCTCGCCACGCTCTTCAAACTCGAGACGCGGATCAGCGGTCGCAGTGCACCACCGAGTCTCGAAGCCGCACTCAAAGATCAGCCCGATATCGCCAAGGCGCTACTCAACTTCCGAGATGGTGTACTGCGCGACCCCGCGCGAACGCTGCTCGGTCTGCAACAGGAATCGTGGCTCAAAGAAAATCTTCGCAAGTCCACGCAATCGAAGACGCGTTGGCAGATCGTTTCCCAACAGATCGTCATGGGCGAAATCGTCGCGCCACAACAGGTCGGTCAGTGGTTGCCCGAAGAGGCACCGGAATTCTTGAAGCGTCGTATGGCAGCCGGTCTCGTCGCGGCCAAGCTCGGTTTACCGTACAACTTCGACAGCTGGGGCGGCTTTCCGGCGGCTCGAACGAGGCTGCTGCAAGACTCGCTCGAAGCAGGCGCGAACCCGATCGTGCTCGCGGGCGATAGCCACAATGCATGGGCCCAAAATTTGTCGCTCGGCAACACCGCAGCCGGTGTCGAGTTCGCCACGCACTCGGTGACTTCACCCGGGTTCGAGAGCTATCTGCGGCGCGGCGCACCGACCGATGTCGCCGCGGCGCTGCAGGCCACGAATCCGGGCCTCGTGTTCAGCAATACCCACCAGCGTGGCTACACCAGCATTTTGTTGGGCCGCGATCAGGCCGTGGGTCAGTTCCACTTCATGAAGACGATCCGCGAGCGCTCGACGGAGCTCGCTGAGACGCGGAGCCTGCGCGTGCGTCACGGCGCGCGGCGCTTGATAGCGGGCTGATCACACCAACGTGAACGGTTCGAGCCGGGCTAGGTCGAAGCGGACCGGCTCGAACCTTTCGGTATCATGACGGGCATGGACGCCAACTTCGTCACCATGCTCTTTATCGGACTCCTCGTGATCGCCACCCTCTTGCAACTGTGGCTGACGCGAAGGCAAATCCGGCATGTTCGATGCCATCGTGCCGCGGTCCCGAGTGCTTTCAGCAGCCAAATTTCACTCGATGCGCACCAGAAGGCGGCGGACTACACCGTCGTACGGCAAAAGTTCGGCGTCGTTCATGCGCTCTCGTCGATCGCACTGCTATTTGGCTGGACACTGTTCGGTGGTCTCGAGACGCTCAATCTGCTGTTGCAGCCGTACGGGATCACACTCGGCGGCATCGGCTACCAGATGGCACTCATTTTCATTTTTTCTTTGATCGGCGGGGTCGTCGAGCTGCCACTCGATTGGTACCGCCATTTCCGTATCGAGCAGCGATTTGGCTTCAACCGCATGTCGCTCGGCGTATGGCTGACCGATTTGATCAAAAATTTCTGGGTCAGCTCGTTGATCGGCCTGCCCTTGATCGCGCTGGTGCTTTGGTTGATGGGCACGGCAGGAGCCACGTGGTGGCTTTGGGCTTGGGGTGCATGGGTGATCTTCAACCTGCTGCTCATGGTGATCTACCCGATTTGGATCGCTCCGCTGTTCAATCAATTCGAACCTCTGGCGGACGAAACCTTGAAAGCGCGCGTGCAAGCGCTGATGCAACGCTGTGGTTTCGCGGCCGAGGGCCTATTCGTGATGGACGGCAGCAAACGCTCCGCCGAATCGAACGCGTACTTCACGGGGCTCGGCAAAGCCAAGCGCGTGGTGTTCTACGACACTCTGCTCGAGAGGCTTTCCCACGACGAACTCGAAGCCGTTCTCGCCCATGAATTGGGTCATTTTCACCACCGCCATTTGCGCAAGAGTTTGATCTCGATTTTCACCCTGACGCTCGTCGGCTTCGCGGCCTTGGGCTGGCTTTCGATGCAGCCGGCCTTCTTCTTAGGCCTTGGCGTCACCCCGAATGCCGCTCTGCCGAACGATGCGCTCGCGATCCTGCTGTTCCTGCTCGTGATTCCGATCCTCTCGCCGCTGATCGAACCGCTCTGGAGCGCAGCCTCGAGGCGGCACGAGTTTCAGGCCGACGCTTACGCCAAGCAGCAAGCGAGTGCCCCGGCGCTGGTGCAGGCGCTGGTGAAGCTGACCGAGGACAACGCCGTCACGTTGACCCCGGATCCGATCTACGTGCGCTTCCACTACTCGCACCCGCCGATGGTCGAGCGGATCGCGGCCCTGCAAAACTAGCCGCTCATGTTGACAGGCTGTGCATCTTTATTCAAAATTCGTGAAATTTTATGCACACCGACCCCCACCACCCGCACCGCCGCGAGGCCATCCTGCGCATCCTGCGCGGCGCGCCAGTGCGCAAGCAGGACGAGTTGGTGCGCCTGCTGCGCGAGGCCGGTCACGATGTCACCCAGTCCTCCGTCAGTCGCGATCTGCGGGAACTCGGCGTCCTGAAAGCGAGCGGTCGCTACCTGCCGCCGTCCGAAGAGTCGTCCCGGACGCTCGATGACTTCGACACCCTGCGCCAGTTCGTGCGGGGTGTGGCGACAGCCGGCGCAGCCCTGACGGTACTGCGAACGACGATCGGAGCTGCGCAAAGCGTCGCCATTGCCATCGACAAAGCCGCGTGGCCCGAAGTCGTCGGCACCATCTCGGGTGATGACACCATCTTCATCGCCACCGATTCGGGCGAAGCCCAAACCACGCTCGTGGTACGCCTGCGCAAGCTGTTTCGTCTTTAAGGATCCACCATGTCCCAACCGATCGTTCTCGCCTATTCCGGCGGCCTCGACACCTCTTTCCTTGTTCCCTGGCTGAGGGAGGAATATCGCCGCCCGATCATCACCGTCACCGTCGATACGGGTGGCATCGATGCCGCAGCGGCGAAGACGCTGCACGAACGCGCCTTGGCGCTCGGCGCATCCGAGCATCACCAGATCGATGCGCGCACCGATTATTTCCAGCAGGTGCTGCGTTTTTTGATCATGGGCAACGTCCGTCGCGGTCAGCTGTATCCGCTGTCGGTCGGCGCAGAGCGAGTGATGCAGGCACAGATCATCGCTCGGATGGCGCGCGAACTCGGCACCGGTAGCATCGCCCATGGCTGCACGGCAGCCGGCAACGATCAGGTGCGATTCGAAGTGGCGCTGCGTACGCTCGCGCCGGAACTCGAGGTCATCGCACCGGTGCGCGACCGGCACTTCAAACGTCAGGAAGAGCTCGATTTTCTCACTGCGCGGCAACTGCCGGTACCGCCGCACGGCGCCGCCTACTCGATCAATCGCGGACTCTGGGGCGTCAGTATCGGCGGTAAGGAAACGCTGACCTCGCAGGGCGGTATTCCCGACGATGCGTGGGTGCTCTCCAAAGACGCCTTCACGCAACCGAGGGCGCCCGTACGCCATGTCATTCATTTCGAGAAGGGTGTGCCCTGCGGTATCGATGGTCGAACCATGACGGCTGTCGAGGTCATCGAGCGCCTTGAGCAGTTGGCCGGCCCCTACGGTATCGGTCGCGGCATTCACTTAGGCGACACCATCATCGGTACCAAGGGTCGCGTCGCGTTCGAGGCACCCGCCGCCGAGGTGTTGCTCAATGCGCATCGCGAGCTCGAGAAGCTCGTCCTGACCGCTCGTCAGCAGCGTATCAAAGAAATGTTGGCAGGCCCTTACGGCGATTGGGTGCATGAGGGTCAGTTGCTCGATCCGGTCTGCCGCGATATCGAAGCCCATTTCCTGCAATCGCAGGAACGGGTCACGGGTATCGTGAACGTGCTGTTTCGACCGGGTTCACTGTTCATCGAGGGCGTGGACTCGCCCTATTCCTTGATGGCGGCCTCGAAAGGGGTCTACGGCGAAGCCACGGGCGAATGGACTGCAGCCGATGCGCTCGGTTTCTCGCGCATCGTGGGCCTCACGGGTGTGTTTCATCGTCGTGCCGGCGAACGCGCGGCCGCAGGGGAGTCAAACTAAATGCGAACCATCGTCGTCGACAAGGTGGCCTCGGTCACTCAAGCCTGTGGTCTCGGCCACGAATTGCGTATCTCCACCGACAACCTACCCTCCGAAGAGGGCATCGTGGTCGTCGTGGAAATACTCACCAGCAAAGCCAACTACAACACGCTCGAGTTGACGAGTGGCCGCATGGCCAAGGTCAACAAGGGCGACATCGTCGTGGGTGCACTCGGTCATCGCAAAGCACTGTTCGGTTTTTCCGGACACGTGCCCGAAACGCTCAAAGCCGGTGATGTCATCCAGATGCTCAATATCGGTGGCGTGCTCGGCATCTGCGACTCGGCCAATCCCGACAAGGGCAAACCCTTCGACTGTAAAGTGCTCGGTGTCGTGCTCACCTTCCCCTATCTCGGCGAACGCATCGGTGTGCCGGCGCGCGCGGGCTATCGCAAGCTCGATCTGAACGCGCCGCTCGAGACTCACGGTGTGCCGGTCGTCGCGCTGGCGGGAACCTGCATGGAAGCGGGTAAAACCGCAGCGGCCTGCCAGATGGTCAGTCGCATGCGCCATCGCGGTCTCACCGTCGATGTGTTCAAGGCGACCGGCGTATCACTGCGTCGCGATATTTTGGCGATGGAAGATGCCGGCGCCCGCAACTCGATGATCTTCACCGACCTCGGCATCATCACGACCACGCGTGCCGTGGGCCCTGCGCTCACGCGCACGATGATCACCGACATTTCGGCGAAGAAGCCGGATGTCATCGTCTTCGAACTCGGCGACGGTATTCTCGGCACCTATGGCGTCGACTCGATTCTCGAGTGCGACGACATCCGCAAGGCGCTGACCGGCGTCGTGCTGTCGGCCAACGATCCGGTCGCGGCCTGGGGTGGCGTGAAGCTGTTGCGCGAGCGTTTCGGCATCGAGCCTTGCGCCGTGACAGGCCCCGCCACCGACAATGCCGTCGGCGTCGACATCATCCGCGATCAAATGAAAGTGCCCGCTCACAACGCCCTGAGCGATGGTGCAGCGCTCGGTGACTGCGTGATCTCGGCCATCGGTCTCGATGCGAAATTCCCGGTGGCGGCAGCGAACTGATGAAGACCCCTGCGCTCATTCTGGGTGGAACCGGTTACGTGGCGGGCGAACTGCTGCGCTTGCTCGTTGCACATCCGGATCTCGAGATCGCCGGTATTCTCTCCGACTCTCAGCCTGGCGAGTCGGTCGCCAAGGCGTTTCCACACCTGGCACCCGCGCTCGGCGAGCTCACCTTTTGCTCGGAAGCCGAGATGACCGCGTTGATCAGCGCGCTGCCGATATCCGCCGTGTTCTCGGCAGCACCACATGGCGTGAGCGCTGCGTTGATCGATCGCTTGCTCGAATCGGCCGAGGCCGCAGGCACCGCGCCGCGGGTGGTCGACATCTCGGCGGATTATCGCTACAGCACGGCCGAAGCGTATACCGCCGTTTACCATCATGCGCACGGCGCAGCGGCGCGTATCAAAGATTTCGTTTGCGCCGTGCCTGAACACCTGCGCACGCAGCCCGCCAAACACGTCGCGCATCCTGGATGCTTCGCGACGGCCACTCTGCTCGCCTCGGTGCCGCTGCTTGCTAAACGACTGGTTTCACCGACGCTTTTCGTGAGCGGTATCACGGGCAGCACCGGCTCAGGACGAAAGCCCGTGGATGGCACGCATCACCCGGTCCGTCACAGCGACCTTTATTCGTACAACGCGCTCTCGCATCGGCATATTCCGGAAATCACGGCTTGCGCCAAAGCCGCCTCCGGCATCGAAGCCGATTTTGCGTTCGTGCCGCACTCAGCGCCGATCGCCCGCGGCATACACGTGACCGTGCAAGCCACGCTGGCGCCTAGCGTTTCCGTCACGACGGCAGAGCTTCGCGACACGCTGCGCGCGTTCTATGCGCACTCCCCGTTTGTGAGAGTGCTGGAGTCGCCGCCGCGTATCAAAGACGTGGTTGCCAGCAACTACGCCAACCTGTCGGCCACCAGCAACGGTCGCACGATCGCCGTGATGTGTGTGCTCGACAATCTCAACAAAGGCGCCGCCGGCGGTGCCGTGCAGTGGATGAATCGCTTGCTCGGTCTTCCCGAACAGCGTGGCCTGACCGCCGTAGCGCCAGGCTGGACTTGAGCTTTTCCGACCGAATTTACAAGGACATCTCGCATGAGCCCCGCCGATCATCTCGCGCCCGTATTCGCGCAATACCCCATCGAAGTCGTCGATGCCGAGGGTGTCTGGCTGCATACGCGTGATGGTCGTCGCATCCTCGATTTATACGGTGGGCACGCCGTCGCTGCGCTCGGATACAAACACCCGGGTTGGACACAAGCGATCACGCGACAAGCCGGGCTATGCAATTTTCAAAGTAATGCCGTGCCCATGGAAGTGCGAGTCCGCGCTGCTAGCAAACTGACCAAGTTCGCCGGTGGTCATTTTGACAGCGTGTTCTTCGTCAACTCCGGTGCCGAAGCCAACGAGAACGCTCTGCGCATGGCGTTCAAGATGACACGGCGTCCGAATATCGTGGGTGTCGAAGGCGCTTTCCACGGCCGCACGGCAGCCGCTGGCGCAGTCACTTGGGGCGCGGACAAAAAATGGTACGAATTTCCGCGCACGCCGTTTGGCGTCGCCTACATACCGCGCGGTGACCTCGCGGCGATCAGCCAACTCGTCACGCGTGACACGGCGGCTGTCATCGTCGAGCCCGTGCAGGGCGTCGGCGGCGCCTTCGACATGGGAGCCGAATTTCTTAGTGCGCTGCGTCAACGCTGCACGCTCATGGGCGCGCAGCTGATTTTCGACGAAGTGCAGATCGGTGTCGGCCGCAGTGGCTGGCCGTTCGCCGCCAACATGTATCGCGTGATGCCCGACATGATCACGACGGCCAAGGCGCTCGGTAACGGCTTCCCCTGCGGCGCGCTGCTGATGTCACCACCCGTGACCGAATCTTTGAAGCTCGAAGGTCTCGGCACCACCTTTGGTGGTGGTCCGATGGCCTGTGCTGCGATCGAGGCCGTGGTCGACGCCATCGAAACCGAGGATCTCCTGGCGAACGTGCGTCAAGTCTCGCGCTACCTGCGCGAGACCTGCACCGTGGGCCCCGTCGTCGGACATCAAGGCGCCGGGTTTCTGCATGGACTGCGCTTAGATCGAGCTGCCAAAGAGGTGCAAGCTGCCCTGCTCGCGCGGGACATTCTTGCCGGCACCAGCGCCGACCCGCAGGTCCTGCGTTTGCTGCCACCCTATACCTTGAAAAACGAGCACGTGGATCTCCTGCGCGCTGCATTGGAGGATTTATGAACCGTTTCCTCGATCTGGCAGATTTCAGCCGCGAGGAAGTCCTGGATTTGATCGCGCTGGCACAACACCTCGAGATGCATCCCGAGCCGCAGGCACTCGCCGGTAAAATTTTGGGCTTGGTGTTCTTCAACCCGTCGCTGCGTACCTTGTCGTCGTTCCAGGTGGGAATGATGCGACTCGGCGGCTCGTCGTTCGTCATCACGCCGGGTCAGGGCACGTGGCAACTCGAGACTCGCACCGGCGCCGTCATGAACGGTGGTGCGGCAGAACACGTACGCGAGGGTTTGCCCGTGCTCGCCTCCTTTGCCGATGCGCTCGGAATTCGCGCCTTCGCCGAGGGCAAAGATTTGCACTACGATCTCGCCGAAACCGCATTCAAAGCGATGGCGTCGGTCGTCGATAAACCGCTGATCAATCTCGAATCCGCCATCAATCATCCCTGTCAGGCGCTCGCCGACTGGAAGACGCTCGAAGATCGAAAAGTCCCACAGCGCGCCAAGTTCGTCCTCTCGTGGGCGAATCATCCGCGGGTCACGCCGCTTGCCGTGCCGGCAGCCACCGTGCACATGGCCGCACAACGCGGCATGGAAGTGGTCGTGTTGCGTCCAGAGGGCTACGCGCTGCCCCCGCAGATCATGGACAATGCACGCGCTGCTGCAGCGGCCTCGGGCGGCTCGGTCACTGAGACCACCGACCGTACCGCCGCCATGCAAGGTGCCCATGTGCTCTACGCCAAAGAATGGGGCTCGACTGCACATTATGGTGACGCAGCCGCCGACGCCGCGCTGCGCGCCAAGCTCAGCGACTGGTGCGTGCATGAAGCTTGGTTCGATGCGGCCGCAAAGGACTGCAAGTTCATGCATTGCTTGCCGGTACGGCGCAACGTTGCCGTTGCCGATGACATTCTTGACGGCCCGCGCAGCATCGTGCTGCAAGAGGCTTACAACCGTTTGCCCGCCCAGATGGCGGTGTTACATCGACTGCTTTCGACTGGAGTATCTCAACGATGATCATGCATCGCCCCGACCCCTCGGCCGTGATCCGTGCCCTGCGTGGTGCAGCGCCTTACATCCGCCTGTTCAAAGGCAAGACCTTCGTGGTGAAGGCGGGCGGCGGCGTCTTTGGCGATCCGGAAGCGACCCGCAATATCATCGAGCAGATCGCGATCCTGCACACCCTCGGCGTGCGCGTCGTCTTCGTACACGGGGGCGGCCCGCAGTTGACCGAAGTGACCGAGAAACTCGGCATGCCCACACAGATGATCGAGGGCCGTCGCGTCACGGACGAGCGTTCGATTGATGCCACCGCGATGGTGCTCAGCGGCCTCATCAACACGCGTATTCTCGCCACCTGTCGTGAGCTCGACGTGCCGGCGATCGGCATCAGCGGCGTGGATGCCGGTCTGATCCAGGCGCACAAGCGCGCACCGGTGAAACTGCAGAGCAGCGACGCCACCGTCGATTACGGTTTCGTCGGTGATATCGACTACATCGACACCGACGTCATCCGCAAACTGCTCGACAACGGCTTGATGCCCGTGATCTCACCGCTCTCGAGCGACGACTCGGGTACGCTGCTCAACATCAATGCCGATACCGTGGCTGCCGCGATCGGCGCCGCCCTCGGTGCCGAGAAACTGGTGCTCTGCACGGGTGCCCCCGGGATTCTCGAACGCGTCGAAGACCCCACCTCGGTGATCTCGTACACGGATCTGGCGGGCCTCAAGCGTCTCAAAGACGAAAAGCGTCTCGTCGATGGCATGTTGCCAAAGGCAAAAGCGATCGAGGCGGCAATCCAAGGTGGTGTACAACGCGTGCACGTCATTGCCTACAAAGCGGCCGATGCGATTCTGGCCGAGGTCTTCACCAATGAGGGCACCGGCACACTCGTTGTCGCCGATATCGGCAAGCTTGCGCCCGCGGAACTCGCCGCTGCACACTCGGCGCGCGCATGACACGACTCTGGGACAAGGGCGCACCGCTCGATGAGCGCGTGCTGCAGTACACAGCGGGAGAGGATCACGCTCTCGATGAGCGCCTCGTCCCCTACGATGCCCGTGCCTCGATCGCCCATGCCCAAATGTTGTATGCGCAGGAGCTACTCTCGGCCGAAGACTGCGAAGCCATCGAAAGTGGTCTCGAAGCCTTGATCGCCTCGCATGCCAAAGGCGATTGGCAGATCGAGCTCGCGGATGAAGATGGTCAGACGGCACTCGAGAAGCGTCTGACAGCGCTCATCGGTGCTGCGGGCGGACGAGTGCATCTCGGTCGCTCACGCAACGACCAAGTTCTCACTGCGCTGCGTCTGTATCTGCGCGACGTCACCCTGCAAATCGCCGAAGGTGCCGAGGCTGTGGCGCTCGCCTTGTCGCGACTCGCCGCTCGCGAGGGAGATCTCGAACTGCCGGGCTATACCCACATGCAGCAAGCGATGCCGAGCTCGGTGGCCCTGTGGGCGGGCGGCTTTGCCGCAGAGCTGCGTGACGATGCCGCCGGCTTGCGCGCCGTGCAGCGGCGCCTCGGCAAGAATCCGCTCGGTTCCGCGGCAGGTTACGGCACCCCGGGGTTACCGCTCGATCGCGATGCCACCACTCGCGCACTCGACTTCGAAGCGGTGCACGAACCGGTCACGGCGGTGCAGCTCTCGCGCGGCAAGGCCGAATCGCACCTCTTGTTCGAGATCGCTTTATTGATGCAAGACCTCGGGCGATTCGCAGCCGATGTCTGCCTCTATTACACCCAAGAATTCGCTTTCCTCGAACTGCCGGATGAGTTCACGACGGGCTCGTCGATCATGCCGCAGAAACGCAATCCCGATGTTTTCGAGTTGCTCCGCGGCAGAACGGCCACGGCGCATGGCTGTCTCGTAGAAGCGCTGGGCATTTTCGCAAAACTGCCGTCGGGCTATCAGCGCGATCTGCAGTTACTGAAGCTGCCGCTGTTCCGCGGCATCGATCTCGCGGTTGCGAGCACAGCCATCCTGCCGCCCGCGATCGACGCGATGCGTTTCAAACGCGACAACATCGCCCTCGATCCGTCGATTCATGCGGCAGAACGCGCCAATCAACTCGTGGTGAGCGAAGGTATTCCATTCCGCGAAGCCTATCGCCGCATCGGCGCCGAACTACGCGCTAACGTGGTGAACGAAAAATGAGCGGACTCCCGGTACCTTGGCGCGCCGATCTCACGCTCGAGGGATTGAACTCTTACGCGAAAGACACCATGGTCGAAGGACTCGGGATTGTCTTCACCGAAATCGGCCCGAATTTCCTCCGCGGTACGATGCCCGTGGATGAACGCAGCTGTCAGCCCATGGGGGTCTTACATGGCGGGGCATCGGTTGCGTTTGCCGAGACACTCGCGAGCACAGCCTCGAACGCCACCATGGATGATGCACACCGCGTGCTCGGGCAAGAGATCAACGCCAACCACTTGCGCCCTGTCCCGAAAGGCGAGCGGGTCACAGGTACCACTTACCTTCTGCATGCCGGTGCACGCAGTCAGGTTTGGTCCATCGAGATTCACAACGATCGCGGTCAACTCGTTTGCATCTCACGGATCACCATGGCCGTGGTCAATCGCCGATGAACGACTTCACACGCACACCGGATCCCTCGCTCGTCACCTATACACATGTGATCTACGGTCTGCATGCGCTGTCGGTGCTGATCGGGATCACCGGTGCCGCCACGATCGTCGGTAGCTTTATTTTTGGCTTGCCCTCGATCGTTGCCGTCGTGATGAACTATGTGCGTCGCAGCGAAGCTCGTGAGACGTGGCTCGAGAGCCACTTCCGCTGGCAGATACGTACGTTCTGGTGGGCATTCTTCACGAGCCTCATCGTGTTGGTGCTCTCGGCGCCGCTGATGCTGATCCTCGTCGGGTTCGCCACCGCCGCACTCGGATTTTTGGTGATCGGCATCTGGGTGCTGTATCGCGTGCTGCGCGGGTGGCTCGCGCTGCGAGATGCGCGAGTCGTGCCGTGATGACACAGAGACTGATCAGCTTGCTCTTTCTGATGGCGAGCATTTGTCTTGTCGGCTGCGGTCAAACCGGCCCCCTGTATCTCCCCGACGACGATGCGAAAGTCGTCATCAAGCCGGCCTCCGATCCCTCACCCGAATAACGGGATTAAATCGACCCCGCGGTTTTCCGCAGGCGCGCGAACGGATCGCTTTTCCTATGATGCTCGTCATCATGGTTTTTGGGTTCGACACGGTGACACGGTGGACGACCCTCGTCGCGCTTGGCTCATGCTCGCGGTCATCTTTAAGGTCGTATTGCGATCAAGTCTCATTTGCCATACGCCTGTCATTTCATCAGAGGCATCCATCGACGCACTGATCTCGGGAAGTTATTGCAGCACCAGCGGTACCGCGCCGGCTCCCACGCCCGGTGGGGAGAACAGCGACGATCACGTCACCTGCTTGCACTGCGCAACCCGTCGTCGCATCAGCACGAGTTCCGCTGGCGAACCGGTATAATGCTGCTTGATCGATACTCCCTAGACGAAAAGGAATTTGCCATGACTGACAAACTGACCCGTCGCCAAGTGATCGGCGCCAGCGTCCTTGGTCTTTCTGCGATCGGTGTCGCCGTTGAGACGGCGCAAGCACAAGCTGCCTTGCCTGTGCTCAAAACTGACGAACCCGCTGCGAAAGCGTTGGGTTACGTCGAAGATGCCAAGAAGGTCGATGCCAAGGCGAACCCCAACTACAAGCCCGGTCAAATCTGCGGCAATTGTTTGCAGTGGGCCGAGAAGGACCGTAAGGCCGCTCAAGGCAAGTGCAATCTCTTCCCGGGCAAACTCGTGAAGAACGCGGGCTGGTGCAAGGTCTACGTGAAGGCCCCCGGCGTCGCTTAAATCATTGATCAGCCGGGCGGTGCGACGCGCGCCGCCCGGCATTGATCGGACACCGTCGTGAACAAGGTCGACCTCGTCCTCATCGACGGATCCTCGTATCTTTATCGGGCTTTCCACGCCCTTCCGCCTTTCACCAACTCGCGCGGTGAACCGACCGGCGCCGTACTCGGCGTGGTCAACATGTTGCTCAAGTTCTTGCGTGACTACGAAGCCACGCGGTTCGTCGTCGTTTTCGATGCGCCCGGCAAAACTTTTCGTGACGAACTGTTTGCCGAGTACAAGTCGCATCGGCCTTCGATGCCCGATGATTTGCGCGCTCAGGTGCAACCACTGCTCGAGACGGTCGAAGCCTTAGGCTTGCCGCTACTACGCATCGGCGGTGTCGAAGCGGACGATGTCATCGGCACGCTGGCGCAACGCGCCGCCGCCGTGGGGCAACGCGTGCTGATCTCGACGGGCGACAAAGATATGTGTCAGCTCGTCGGCGAGCACATCACGCTCATCAATACGATGTCGGGCAGCATCTACGATCGCGACGGCGTAAAAGCCAAGTTCGATGTGTGGCCCGAGCAGATCATCGACTATCTCGCACTCGTCGGTGACACATCGGACAACATTCCGGGTATCGATAAGGTAGGCCCTAAAACAGCGGCAAAGTGGCTCGGGCAATATCAGTCGCTCGATAACCTCGTCGCGCACGCTGACGAGGTCGGCGGCAAGGTCGGTGACAATCTGCGCGCCGGACTCGCCACACTCGAGTTGTCTAGACAACTGGCGACCATTCGCTGCGATCTCGATCTGCCGATCGAAGCGAACGATCTCACGCGTCGCGCTGCCGACGAGGCGCGTTTGCGCGAGATTTATACGCGCATGGAGTTCCGTGCCTTGTTGCGCAGCTTGGGCGGAGATGCTGCAAGCAGCGAAGGTTTAACGAAAGTTGACACCTCGAGCGAGTCGGTCGGAACACCGTCTGTCGGCTCTCACGAGCTCGCGCGGGACCCCCGCATTACCGAGGCTCCGCGAGCTTACGAAACCATACTCGACATGGCGCACCTCGATCGTTGGATCGACGCGCTCGAAAAAGCGAGCCTGTTCGCCTTCGATACGGAAACGACGAGTCTCGACTATCGTCAAGCGCAAATTGTCGGCGTCTCGTTCTGCATCGAGCCAGGTCATGCCGCCTACGTTCCGCTCACCCACGATTACGTCGGGGCGCCGGCCCAACTCGATCGTGAAACCGTCCTCGCACGCTTGCGTCCGCTGCTCGAGAGCGAGCAACACGCCAAGCTCGGACACCATCTCAAATACGATGCGCACGTGCTCGCCAACCACGGGATCGAGCTGCGCGGTATGGCTTACGACTCGATGCTCGAGTCGTACGTCTGGAATAGTGTGGCGACACGACATGACATGGATTCTGCCGCAGAGAGCTACCTCGGCATCAAAACGATTCACTACGAAGAGGTCGCCGGCAAGGGTGCTAAACAGATCCCTTTCAGCCAAGTGTCGATCGAACGGGCAGCTGAATATGCAGCCGAGGATGCGGACATCACACTGCGCTTGCATCGCACCCTGTGGCCCGCGATCGATCACGAGCCGTTGCTCAAAATATTGTACGAGCGGTTCGAGCAACCCCTCGTTGCCGTGTTGCAACGCATGGAGCGTTATGGCGTTTTGATCGATCGCGACATGCTGCGAGCCCAGAGCGGTGAACTAGCGCAGCGTGCTGCCGAATTGCAGGCGGCGGCACATCAAGAAGCCGGGGCGGAATTCAACGTCGACTCGCCGAAGCAGCTACAGCAGATTCTATTCGAGAAAATGCGGATCCCGGTGCTGCGTAAAACGCCGACCGGTCAGCCATCGACCGCCGAGGATGTGCTCGAAGAATTGGCAGAATCGTACAAGCTGCCGCAGTTGATCCTCGACTATCGCGGCATCGCCAAGTTGCGCAGCACCTATACCGAAAAACTGCCGCTGCAGGCCGATCCGAAGACGGGCCGCGTCCACACTTCCTATCACCAAGCAGTGGCACAAACCGGTCGACTCTCATCGACCGACCCCAATCTTCAAAATATTCCGATCCGCACGCCGGAGGGCCGGCGTATCCGCCAAGCCTTCATCGCACCACAAGGCTCACTGCTGCTCGCCGCGGATTACTCGCAGATCGAGTTGCGCATCATGGCGCACCTGTCGGGCGATGCCGGTTTGCTCGCCGCTTTTGCGGCCGATCGCGACGTGCACCAGGCGACGGCCGCCGAGGTGTTCGATGCCCCGCTCGAGGCGGTCACGCCCGATCAAAGACGCTCCGCCAAGGCGATCAACTTCGGCCTGATCTATGGCATGTCGGCGTTTGGGCTCGCGCGACAACTCGGTATCGATCGCAGCTCGGCACAGCGCTACGTCGAGCTCTACTTCGCTCGCTATCCGGGTGTGAAGGCCTATATGGATCGCACTCGCGAGCAGGCACGCGCCCTCGGCTATGTCGAAACCGTCTTCGGCCGACGGCTGTACCTGCCCGATATTCGCTCTCGAAATCGCGCCATGCAGCAATACGCCGAGCGCAGCGCCATCAACGCGCCGATGCAGGGCACTGCGGCCGATCTGATCAAACTGGCCATGATTGCGGTCGATCGTTGGTGCCGAGACGAGTCTGGCGGAACGGCAAAGCTCATCATGCAGGTCCACGATGAGCTCGTACTCGAGGTGGTCGAGACGGCGGTCGAGCCGGTCCGCGAGGCGGTATGCAGGGCGATGATCGCAGCCGGTCGCGATGCGCTGAAAGTTCCGCTCAAGGTAGACGTCGGCGTCGGCCGAAACTGGGACGAAGCGCACTGAAATCTGTGGCGCATCAGCCACAGCGTGACGGATAAACCACGATCCAAATTACTGATCTGTAACGATATTTTTATCGTCTATGACGGAACTATTTCAGTCCCGCCTCGGTCTGATTTAGCGAACGTAACACGTTCCCCGCTTCTTCCCTCCCTGAGCGGGTCCCGGCCTCTAGACCTGTGCCGGGTTATGTCTGCCCCCGGCAGCCCTATGGGCCGTCGGGGGTTTTTTTATCCCGCTCCCAGAGCGCTGCCAAAGCCGTTTGGGCCTCCTTGACCCCGAGCCCGGAGTGGGCCGAGAACACCTGCACGCTCGCGAGGCTCCCGAGCTGCGCGCGGGAGTCTTTCAGGACCGCTGCCCGCTCGGCTTGGTTCAATTTATCGGCCTTCGATAGCAGCACATGGACGCCGCGCCGCGTAGGGTCCGCCCATTCGATCAGGCCGAAATCCTCATCGCGCAAGCCGCGTCTCGAATCGACGATCAGGCAAAGCCCCTTCAAACTCGTTCGCGCTCGCAGGGCATCGATCAACGGCACCCACTTGCGCCGCTCATCGGGACGCACGGCGGCATAGCCATAACCCGGCAAATCCACGATACGGTGGCTTGCCTCGAGTTCGAAGTAGTTGAGCAACCGGGTTTGGCCCGGCGTCTTGCTGGTCCGGGCGAGTGCCTTGCGCTCGGCGATAGCGTTGATCGCACTGGATTTGCCTGCGTTCGACCGCCCGGCGATCGCCACCTCAGCACCCGCATCCGGCGGAAACTGCACCGGTGCAGCCACACTCAACAAGAACTCCACATGGGGAAAACGCGACACGGAAACCGCCTGCCCGAGAAGGCACCTGAAACGGGTGGTAGTGTAAACTCCTGCGCTCGAATCAGACCGTCCGGAGCCGTCCGAACATGTTCATCGCCAACTCCCGCATCCGCCTCCTCGCCGCGCTTGCCGTGGCCGCCCTCTGCTCGCCCACCGTCGAGGCTCGTGGCAATCCCGAAGCCGGTGCCACGAAAGCGGCCGTTTGCACGGCCTGCCATGGCCAGAACGGCAACAGCGTCAACCCCGAGTGGCCGAACCTCGCCGGCCAGAGTGCGGCCTACGTCACCGAGCAGCTCACCATTTTTCGCGCCGGACATCGTAACAATGCCGTGATGTGGCCGATGGCGATCGCACTGACCGACGAGGACATTGCGGATCTCGCCGCTTACTTCTCGCGTCAAACGCCGGCGGGGCTCGAAGCCGACAGCGCCACTTACAAAGCCGGTGAGGCGCTCTATCGCGGCGGCGATCGTGTTCGCAACATTCCCTCCTGCACATCCTGTCACGGACCAGCGGGTCTCGGCGCAACGAGCGCGGCCTACCCCGCTTTGCGCGCGCAGCACTCGGTGTACACGGTCAAGCAACTACTCGACTACCAGAACGACCAGCGCTATCGCGATGTGAACACCGGCGAGCCGACCAAGTCGCGTAATGGTCATATGATGGCCACGATCGCCAAGCGACTGACCGAGGAAGACATGCGCAACCTCGCGAGCTACATCCAAGGTCTGCGCTGATCGAACTGTTTCGGAGAACCCCTCGATGATCACACGCGCGCGTTTCCTGTCTCTGCTGCTCACCGTTGCCGCTGTCGTTGCCACGCCGGTGCTCGCTCAACAGAACCTGCCTGCGGGCAAGTGGCAAGCGGGTCGTCATTATCGTGTGGTGTCGCCGCCGCAAGCGACCGGGGTGGGCGCTGACAAAGTCGAAGTCATCGAAATTTTTTGGTACGGTTGTGGCGCGTGCTTCGTGCTCGACCCCTATCTCGAAACCTGGAAAAAGTCGAAACCGGCCCATGTCGAATTCGTGCGCGTCCCGGTAACGTGGAACGCGGGTGCCAAACTGCACGCGCGTCTCTACTACACGCTGCAAGCGCTGAAGCAAGACGATCGTTTGCACACCAAAGTATTCGATAGCATCCATCGTGGCGGCAACGGACTGCTCGGTCGTGACGAGGGGTCGACGCTGCCGGTGATGTTGGCTTGGGCCAAGCAGAACGGGATCGAAGAAAAAGCCTTCACCGACGCCTGGAATTCGATGTGGGTGAACACCCGCCTGCGCCAGGCCGACGAAACGGTGCGTCGTTACCGCGCCGAGGGCACGCCCTTCATGGTGATCAACGGTAAGTACACCACCGACGTGGGCTCAGCGGGCGGTATCCCGCAGATGTTGAATTTGATCAACGATCTCGCGAACGCCGAAAAGCGTCGTTGAGCAGGCCGCGCGCGGATCGAAGCCAGCGCGCATGATTCACCATTTTTTCTTGGACGCCACGGGTCTTCACCCCCGCGGTGTCGATGCGGCCGGTGCTGCTGCTGAGCCGCTGTGGTTCGATCTGTTGAACCCGACCGCTGACGAAATCAGCTCCGTCGAGCGCCAAGTGCGCATCAGCATTCCGACGCGCGATGAAATGCGCGAGATCGAGAGCTCGAATCGGTTATACGAAGACGAAGGCTCGCTCTACATGACCGCGACCGTCGTCACCAAACTCGACACCGAGCGCCCCGAGAATACGCAGGTCACCTACATTCTGACGGGTGATGCGCTCGTGACCGTGCGTTATGCCGATCCATTGCCGTTCCGTCGCTTCATTGCGTATGCCGAAAAACACCCGAACGCCTGCAGCAATGCGGCTGCCGTCCTCGCGGGATTGCTGGAATTCAAGGTCAACCGCATCGCCGATGTGCTCGAGAGGACGAGTGACGATATCGATCATCTCTCGCAGCATATCTTTGAGCCCTTGAGTAACGGCACCCGTCGCCGCGACATCGACTATCGCCAAATTCTCGAGCGCGTTGGCCGCATCGGCGATCTGAACTCCAAAGCACGTGAAACCCTCGGGAGCCTCGGGCGGCTGCTCGTTTTTCTGCTACAAGCCAGTCATCCGCACATCGGCAGCGACGTGCGCAGCCGTCTGAAGACCTCGACGCGCGACATCGAGCAGATGAGCGGTCACGCCTCTTTCTTGGGTGACAAAGTGCAATTCATGCTCGATGCCACGCTCGGCATGATCAACATCGATCAAAACAACATCCTGAAGATCTTCTCGGTCGCCACCGTCGTGCTGCTGCCGCCTTCGGTCATCGGTGCGGTCTTCGGAATGAACTTCAGTCATATTCCAGCGGCGAACCATGCTTTCGGATTTTGGATTGCGATCGGCGCAATGGTGCTCTCGGCCGTCGGGCCGTACCTGCTTTTCAAACGTCGCGGCTGGCTCTAGCGCAATTCCCGCAGCAGAACGTCTGCCAGCACTGACGGGTAGTAGTCGAGCTTGGCTTTTCGGGCTTGTTCCACCAGCGCGCGCAATGTGGCTTTATCTTGCGGCGTTTTACAGGCAGCAAAACGGCCCTCAAGAACATAGGCCGGATAACCCAGCTGCCCCGCATGCCGACCATAGATAGCCGACTCATAGATCAGCTCGGCTGCTCGACACACATCCTTGGGCGATTGATACGCGCCCGACAAGTAGAGATAGCCGGTCACGAACAGAGATTGAGGGTATTTTTGCGCAGCTGAAGACTCGATGAAGGGCAATGCTTCTTTGACCTCACCCGCATACGTCAGGGCGCGCGCGAGTTGGTAGCGTAGGCGTGGATTGCTCTGATCCTGCGCAAGGTCCCGACGACAAGCCGCAATCGCCGCCGGTAAATCCATCTCTCGGGTTTCGACGCCACGGGTCACTCTCAAGGGGTCATCCGGATGGGCAGCAACGCGATCACACTCGGTCACCGTCTGCGAGTGTTGGTCTTTGTCGAAACTTTTGAATTCGACAGCGCCAGCACGTGGCGCCGATGACAAGATCAGCAGTGCGATAACAGCATATTTGAACATCACTACTCCCCTCGGCGATTTGCCTCGGCGATTTGCTGGAAGACTTTTGCGACACGATAACGGATGATCGCGGGTGTGCCCACTCTCAATCGCCCGACTTGGTTGGCCCTGATCGGCGTCGCCTTTGCGGCGGTTTTCCTGTACTCGACCGCGATCGGTGACCCGACAGGCCGGCTCGTCACCAAAATCGTACCCGTGCTCTGCTTGAGCCTTTGGTTACTGCCACGTCGCAACGCCAACGCGCGCTGGATCGCGCTCGGTTTACTGCTGTCGGCCGTCGGCGATTTTTGTCTCGAGTGGGCCAGCTCGTGGTTTCTGATGGGGTTGATCGCCTTCCTGCTGGCGCATCTTGCCTACCTCATTGCGTATGTCCGCCTCGTCCGTCGTGCTCGCTTGATCTTGTTGGTGCCGGTTGCAGCATTCGGCATCGGCAGCTTTCGTGTGCTCGAGCCCTCACTCGGCGATCTGACGATCCCGGTTGCGCTCTATACCGCTGTCATCTGCTGCATGCTCTGGCGAGCATGGGCCTTGGTCGGCGAACGCCCAAGCGAGCCACTCAAAGCGTGGTCGGCAGCGCTCGGCGCAACGAGTTTTGCATTGAGCGACACCTTGGTCGCCTGGAATCGGTTCGTCGAGCCCTCGACTACGCTCGCACTGCTGCTCATGCTGCTGTACTGGGGCGGCCAGTGGGCGATCGCTGCATCCGCTTCCGCGGACTCGCCGGATATAATGCCGGCCGGGCGCCCGTAGCTCAGCTGGATAGAGTACTGCCCTCCGAAGGCAGGGGTCGTGAGTTCGAATCTCGCCGGGCGCGCCAATCTTCGCCGTTTAACCCGCCTGCGCACGGCAGTCCGCGAAGATCGTGAGTTCGCGCCGCTTGGTGACCGATTGAATCTCAAGCAGATCAAGCAGCGTATGAAAAATATGATCGTGCGACACCGTCGTGCGCGCTTGCTCACGGGCACAGGTTGGTTCGACCGCGACTCGCTGTACGAACCCCGGTGACGCCCAGAAAATCATCGGCACATGGGTCTGCGTTTCCGGCGCGATGGCATAGGGCAGCGCATGCAAGAAGAGACCATTCTCGCCAAGTGACTCGCCGTGATCGGATACGTACAACATCGCAACATCCACGCGGTCGCTGATCGCAGTTAACTGATCGATCGTCTTTGCAAGCAGATGATCGTCGTATAACAGCGTGTTGTCGTAAGCATTGATGATTTCTTGGACCGAGCACTTCTCGAAATCAATCTCGCGACAAGCCGGCTTGAACTGTTCGAACTGTGCTGGATAGCGCAGATGATAGCCGGGGCCATGACTGCCGAGCGTATGGATCACGGTAAAGCGATCGCGCCGTATGTCACTCAACGAGCGAAAAAAATCGTCGAACAGGGCGCCATCGAGGCAGGGTCTGTCCTCGATGCAAGCTTGCGGATGCCGCGCCCGATCGACTCGACGCTCCGGCACGCTACGGCAAACACCTTTGCAGTCTG
The DNA here is from genome assembly GCA_945873095.1 of Klebsiella pneumoniae. Lineage (GTDB taxonomy): Bacteria > Pseudomonadota > Gammaproteobacteria > Steroidobacterales > Steroidobacteraceae > UBA964. The sequence goes on from CAMCBU010000002.1 coordinate 93,165, forward strand.
TGTTGTTGCCATACCATTGCACCTCGAGCCCGGCGCGCAGGGCGATATCGATCAAGTTATCCCGAGCCCTCGCCTCTTCGGCATCGAACCCTGCTCTGCCCATATCCGAAAAAAGACAGGGCACGGAAATCGCTGTCGACGTTCCACAGGACGCCACGTCGGGAAAGTAGATCAAGTCTTTGATGCGCGAGAGTGCGGGATTAGTCGGACGCGGATATCCACCTAGCGAAAAATTCGCAGCGCGCGCCGTTTCGCCCAACACGAATACCACCAGCATCGGCTTTTGATTCCCGGCGCTCACAAGCCGTTTCGCGTCTTCGCCGACGCGGATATAGGGGATCGTCGGCTTGAGCCTGTCACCAATATGGCTGCCGAGCCCTGCAATGAAATTGACCGGCACCAGCATATGGCGCACTTCCCGATGATTGCGTAGCAACGAGGCGTGATCTTGATAGAAGAAACCGGCGATCACACCGACGCCGGCGATCGTCAACATCAGCGCGATGCCACGATCACGCAACTCACCGCGCCAGTTCTTCAACGTAACGGGCGTCATCAGCAAAAAGATTGCAGGCAGGATTCCGAGCGCACCCACTTGCAGCAACATGCGGCCGGTGAATAGCTCGAGGCTTTCGGTCGCGTTCGTTTCCAACACGTTGCGAATCATGACTTTGTCGATGAGCACGCCATAGACATCGACGAAGTAGCTAACTGACGCGGCGAGAACCAGCACGAGCGCCAGCAGCGGTTTTGCCAAGGGACGAATCAGCGTCAACGGTGTCAGAAAAAGATGGGTTACGAGCCCTGCCAGCAAGACGAAACTCGCGAGGAAAGCCACATCCTGCGCATCGTGCACTGGTCGAATCGCACTTACATGAGACCAAAGCGGCACATTCAGCAACAACAAACACCATAACGAGACCAGTGCCGTCAGCGCTGTCAGACTAGGTCGCTGCGTCTGGATAAACTTAAGTAATCTGGCTGGCATCGCCACTCCGGAATCGATACAGCCCGAGACACATCAGCCATGCAAGCAAAGCTGAAACAACGTCGTGCGACACAAAATGGGCGCCTCGGGATTGCTGGGCAATCGAAAACGCACCACCTAAAGCGAGGGTACCAAGCAGAGCGATCGTCGCCCATGCAGGCTTGGCCGAGCGCCACACGAAGAACAAACCGAACAAAGCGAACGCGGACGACGAATGAGCGCCCGGGAAACACGCTGCATGGGGCAATTCTGCGGGTCGCGGCTCGAACCAATGAATCAAGGGCATGCTGCCGCCGAACCCTTGCAGATCCCAAGGACAGTCGACATTGCTGATCTGTTTCAAAATACCGATGGTCAGCGGCACAAGCACCATACACGCGGCAAAGTAACCGAGATCCGCCCTATGGGTTGCCAAGCGCATCGAGCGATAACTACCCACCCAAGCCAACAGCGCGAGAGCACCGACGAGACGCATCAGATTACGCCCGCCTGTATGGAGCAACTCGTTCGCCCACCAGTCGTGTCTCGCAATCCATTCGTTCGTCGTGGTGTCGAAAAAGAATGCTCGAGCAATCATCGAATCGCCTTCGAACGATACGAGCATCAACAAGCAGAGCGCGACGAACCCCATGATCCACACATCGAGACGGATTCGTCGAATTAATCTCAGGGACATGAGTAAAAAGCGACTAACGCCCTGCAGAGCCGGCTTTACCGAGCAGCGCGGCTATCTCCTGACGGCGACCTGCATCTGCCATCTCACGACCGGGTCTTGACGGTGCCGCTTGCGCGATCTTCAAATGCTTGACCGCCAAGGCCGTCTCGCCTTTATCGAGTAGGAATTCCGCGTAGAAGAAATTGGGGTCGACGCCCGCCGGATTGAGTTTTAGGGCAGTCTCGAGATGCTTGCGCGCTTTCTTGTCATCACCGAAGCCGACCGGGAATCCGGGCACCTTGTGATACAGAGTGCCAAGCGTGGTGTGCGCCGATCCGGAGAGTGCCGTGGCATCGATCTTGAGTGCCGTCTCCAACACACCGCGTGCTTGCTTCGCTAAGGACAGCGCCCCTAAACCCCCTTTGGCACCGGCCTGACTCGACAGAGCAATGCCGTGCCAAATCATCGGCTCGGGTCGTCCCGGTTGACTGGTAGACAGCGTCGCTGCTTTGGTCGCCAAGTGCCCGAACTCCGCCGCTTTTCGATCGGCAGGCGCTGTCGAATAGTTGATGCGCGCCCATGTCTGCTGAATATCGAGCAAGTCGGTATCGAAGGACGCCGCGCCAACAGGGGCCACGGCCGCCACGAGCAGCAACGCCGCGAAAAATTTGCGCCCAAGACTCATGTTCATGATGGATTGCCTCGTTGAATGAATCGCCGGATGACCGGCAGCTGTTTTACTAATGCTCCGTCGACCAGAGATGGCAGAACGGCGTTGACTCGCGCGAACAGGATCTCGGGCCAACCGATTATCGTCTCGCTACGCTGCGTCGACAAAGCCGCGATCACCATCTGCGCCACACGATCCGGATCATCGACACGATTGCCGAGCTGTCGGTTCAGTTCGTCCATCGCGTTGGAATTCAAAGCCGTACGCGTCGCTCGCGGCGCAATGTGTTGCACGCTAACTCGTGTGCCGGCGAGCTCGCGACGTAGGGCTTCCGAAAAACCGCGCAAACCGAATTTACTAGCCGAATAGGCTGCCTGCGACGGGTAGCCGATGTAGCCGAACACCGAGCCTATATTGACGATACGTGCTTCTTGAAGCGATTTCAGGTGCGCAAGCAACGCTTGGGTCAACAAGATCGGTGCAACAAGATTAGTCTGTAGCACTGCGTCGATCTGTGCGGAACTCGCGTCCTCGAGGAATCCTGCGCCGCCGGCGCCGGCATTGTTGATCAGAGTGTCGATCCCGACGTGATCCCAGTGGCTGGCGTATTCGGCCACCCGCTGTCGATCCGCCTCGATCGTGAGATCCGCAACCAGAATGCCGATCTGTTGCGGCGCTTCAGCGGCAATCGATTGTAACTTCGAGACGTCACGACCGGTGATGAGTACCCGGGCGCCTTCATCGACCAATCGGCGAACGATCGCGGCTCCTATTCCGCTGCCACCGCCGGTGACCAACGCCCTGATCGAAGAGCTCATGCGGCCACTCTCTCCAGACTGCGGAACACATTGCCATAGAGCCAGAACATGGCATTGGCACAGTCGACGATTGCTGCCTGATCGAGTGGTGCATCCAGTCGATCGACGATCCCTGCTAGGTGTTGGGTATGTTCCTGATCGAGCTTGCCGTGACTACGCAGATAACTGAACGCACGATCGGGTAATTCCAGAGCCGACTGAATGCGGCTCGCGGCATCAAGCGCCAATGCCACACTCGTTCCTTCCAGAACGAACACCATGCCGAAAAAACCGACCGGGTTACGTCTCGTGGCGACGTCATAAGCATAAGCGACCATCGAATCCGTTTCGATCCGCGGCTTTGAGCATCTGACACGCTCTGCATCCCCGCCGGCAGCGGCGATGTCGTTCAGAATCCACTGCTCGTGACCGTGCTCCTCTTCGACGTAATGAACCAGTTCGGAGCGCAGCCACTCTTTGGAATCATCGAGTCGACTACCCACCGCCATCAATAAGGGGACGGTGTGCTTCACGTGGTGATACGCCTGCGTTAGAAACGCAACGTAAAGATCGCGGGTCACATCACCTGACAACGCTCGTCGGATGACGGGCGCCGACAACAAATATCCCCGTGCGTGTTGGGTTTCCTCGGCAAGACGACCGTAAGCATCAACTGGCGATGGCGTCGACATACAAATCCTCGATCAAATTTTGGTAACGCGAAAACACGACATCGCGACGGGTTCGACCATTGGCAGTCACCGTTCCATCGACGAGGTGTAGCGGTTGAGGTAGCAAAGCCCAGCGACGAATTTGTGCGTAGTCCGGTAGACGACGATTGGCAGCATCGATTGCTACGCGAAGCTCTGCCGTAGTGACGGTCGGAGTGGTCGGATGAATCAAGCAAGCTAAGAACGGCTTGGCTTCACCGAAAACGACAGCTTGGCCGATCGAACCACTCGCGAGCAACTCTCGCTCGACCCACTCGGGCGACACATTGCGACCTAGGCTCGTGATCAACATATTTTTTCGTCGGCCTCGCACATGCAGAAAACCTTCTGCATCGATAAAGCCGAGATCACCGGTCGCTACCTCGGCCTGGGATTGCTGGTCATCGCCTAGGTAGCCCGACATCGTCGCACCATGGACGTGAATTTCCCCGGTCGCGTCGATTCGAACCCGGGCGTGCGGCAGTACACGCCCCACACTACCCTTACGCGCAGCAGCAGGGGAGTTCAAAGCCACTACCGAGGCACATTCGCTGAGACCGTAGCCTTCGTAAGCGGGCAACCCCGCGGCATGGGCGACGGTCAAGAGCTCCGGAGAAACAGACGCTCCTCCAACGGCGATGAACTTGAGATCGGCTGGTGCACGCCAGCCTCTCGCGACCGAAGCCACCAGTACTCTCAACAGCTCTGGAACCAACAAAAGACTTTCCGGCGAATAGCGATCGATGCACGCCAACATTCGCTGGATGTCGATTCCGCCATAGCCGATGCCGGTTTCACTCAAAGAAGGCAACGACACCGTCGCGCCCAGTGCTGGCGCGACTTCGACACTCACGAGGTTATCGAGCAACGTTGATAGCGGCAGGAGAGAGAGATGGCGACGCACCGCCAGCGGCTGCAAGACACCGACCAAAGAACTCACGACCGAATCCATCGCTGCACGGGATAAGCAAACCCCTTTCGGCTGTCCTGTGCTGCCCGAGGTGTAGGTAATCTTGGAGGTCGCAGGGGGTATGGCTCGACGTTGCTGCGGCGCAATGGACCGAGCCCAGCACTGCAAACCCAAAATGCCGTCGTCTGTTTTTTGCCAGTCACCCGGAAGGCGATTTAGCTTGTCGGGGTCATCCGTGATGATTCGATCGAGAGCGACATCGTCAACCACATGGGCTAGTTGCGCCTCGCTGAAGTGGCGGGGCAGCGGTACATTTACGAACGAGCTGCGATGTAAGACACGATCGACGATGGCCCAGGCGATGCCGTTGTCGGCGAGGAGCCCGTAGCGCACCGATACATCGGGCGTTGTCGCCAACCATGCGGATGCTTGCGCCTCTTGAGCGGCTAACTCGTCGCCTGTGAGCGCTTTTTGTGCATCCTGAAATGCAACGCTCATGCGGCCACCTGCGCGCAATGACCCAGCCAACCCGCCATGATCCGCGGCGCACTCTCATAGTAGCGGCCCCACCGAGCGGCGCCGCTTTGCAGCCTCGCAGGGTCTGCTCTGCCAAGATCAAGCAGCGGCGCACCGAAGCCCGCGACCAATGCACACACGCGCGGCGTGCCGGTGAAAACCAACCATGCGAACCCTTCTCGGGCGAGAAGGCGCGGCAAGTGCCGCAGCAATTCCAGCGTCGCTGCTCGGTCGCGACTGGCAAAATTGCCCACCTCGACGATGCGTTGACGATCTAGCCTGACAGCCGCGCCGCCCACATCACCGCGGCTACCCAGTATCTGCTCGATGGGCGAATCGAGATACTGTTCAAGGAACAAGGGACCTGCCGCCGCACTCTGATAACCGAGCACAGCCATCGGTTGACCGTCTCGCCCGATACAGCCGAGTAGATTCGGCATGAATTGGCGAAGTTCAGCGCCGTGGGTGAGCGCGTAACGGGAACGAATGAGGTCCTCATACTCGACTCGCGACGGCGCTCCGACGACCTGCTTGAGAATTCGCGTAGTGATGGCAGTCATGACCGGTTAGACAGGCGGACAGTCACAAATCCATCGCCGCGATTGATCCGAGTACCCCGCGCCGTCTAACCTCCCGAGCCGCGATGTCGAAGTCGGATCAAAAACAGGTAGAGCGGCTCCTGGCGGGTGATGAACTCGCTTTCAAGGAGTTTTTTGATGAGTATTTCGATCGCCTTTACCGCTTCGCCCTCTCGAGGGTGCGCGATAAGCCGAGCCTTGCCGAAGAAGCGGCGCAACGCGCGCTCTGTCGTGCCGTTCGAAAGCTCGACGGGTTCCGCGGTGAGTCGAGCCTGTTTTCATGGCTCGCTGGCATCTGTCGCAACGAGCTTGCCGATCTACTCGAGATCTCGAATCGGGATACAGCAAGGCAGGTCAGTCTGGATTCAGATCCTTCAGGACAACGTGCAGCGCAACAATATGCCGCCGACCTTCAGCACGAACCTGAGGAGCAAACGGCCTCGGACGAGCGAACCGAGCAAATCGACACGATACTTAGGCAGCTGCCGGGTCGTTACGGTGAGGTGCTGCGGTGGAAATATCTCGATGATCTCTCGACAGAGGAGATCGCGTTGAAACTCGGTGTCTCGCACGACGCGGCTCAATCGAGCTTGCAGCGCGCGCGCGTGGCATTCAAGTCCGCTGCGAACGCCGCGGGCCTTGAGGTATGAAACATGAGCGATGACGACATCCAGAAGGCGCTGCGCCCGTTGCGGGATGCGCCTCGCGTTCCGACGAGTCGTCGCGAGGCGGCTTTTGAGCGCATTCGATCGGAGTGGAAAGCAGGGCTTGCGGAGCAACAACCGGCTGCCGCCCAGAGACCAGGACGCCGGTGGATGTTGGCTACCGCGGCAAGCGTCTTACTCGTTCTTTTTTCTGGCGTGTTGTTTTGGATTTCAAGAGACACCGAGGGATCTCGCCTGCAAGTCGCCACGATATCGGCAGTGTACGGCGACGGATCGTTCCGAAACGACGAGCCCGTTTACCAACACCAAACGATCAAGACGGGCGCGGCCACACTTTCGTTGCGATTGACATCTGGCCTCGTCGTACGGGCTGCGCCCGATTCCGAGCTGGCTTTCGGCGACGAGCGTCACCTGCAACTGACAAAAGGCCGCATTTTCGTTGACTCGAACCCCGCGGTCCACGACGACACGTTGCGGGTCAAAACCGCGCTAGGGGATATCCAACACCTCGGCACTCAGTATCTGGTCGACTACGATCAAGAACGGCTCGACGTCGCGGTTCGTGAAGGCGTGATCGCCCTCGAGAAAATCGCGAAGCGCCGTTCGCGCGCCACAGCCGCAGCGGGCGAGCAACTGTCCGTAACCGTGGCGAACCCGCAAACCATCGAACGAACGCGCGTTTCGGCCTCGGATGAACGCTGGAGCTGGATCGAAACAGTCCCCTCGCCGATCGATATCGATGGCATCAGTCTCGGGACTTTCCTCGCTTGGTACGAGCGAGAGACCGGTCACCACGTCACCCTCCAAAACGCGGACCCGACGGTTCGTCTCAATGGAAGCGTTGCCGGTCTTGCACCAGACGCTGCGCTCGCGGCGATCGCGGTTGCCGTCGAACTCGAGGTGTCGCAACGCGACGACGAGGTCCTCATCAGCAGGCCGTAAGCGTCGATCCTGATGGCTTTATAATGCCGTGGTGAAATCGCGACCCGTTATCTGGTCTTCGTCTATCTGGTCGTTGCCTATCTGGTTGTTGATGATATCGGCGCTTTTTCTGCAACCCGATATCGCCCTCACCTCGACACCGGTCGCACTCATTCCATCCGGAACGCGCTTGGCCACCGCGCTGACGCAATTGCGCTCGCGCGAGTTCACCATTTTGTTCAGCGATCGACTGGTCACGGCGGAACTCCGAGTTGCGCAAGATACCGCCGTCGACGATCCACGCGAGACGGCGCTGCGCTTGCTTGCGAAAGTCGGCTTGACACTGCGCACTGTGCGCCCCGGTCTTTTCGTCGTCACTCGATTGCCGGCGAGCGAATCGCCGCAGTCAGAAATTGCTGCGCACGAGCTCGAACCACTGGCGGAAATCGCAATCTATGCGAGTCGCTATTCCAGCGAGTCGCCTCTGACGAGCACAGCACAACTCGAACGCACCGATATCGAGACCCTCGCTGGCCTCAACGAAGACGCGCTGCGGGTAACGCGCACGCTCCCGGGCACTGCCAGCACTCCGCTGAGCTCTAAAACCCATGTGCGCGGCGGTAGCGACGATGAGATGCTCGTGCGCTTTGATGGCATCCCGCAACTTTCACCATTTCACTTCAAAGATTACGGAGCGATCCTAGGCAGTATCGAACCCACAACGATCGATACGCTCGATTTCTTCAGCGGCGTTTTTCCCGCTCGTCATGGTGATCGTCTCTCCGCCGTGATGGAGATCCAACCGCGTACTCCAGCTAACGGTGACCAGCACGAAATCGGACTGTCCTTGCTGGCTGCTCACGCCATGTCAGTCGGTGAAACGCGTCTCAACGACTCGACACGCCGCTGGTTAATCGCCGGAAGAAGCAGTAGTGCAGGTTGGGTTACGCGCGCCGTGGATATCGACAATGTCGAAATCGAGTTTTCTGATCTGCTCGTTCGGGCAGAGCATATCGTCGATAACTGGACTTTGGTGGCCGGTCTTTCGATTCTCCAGGATGAGCTCAATTATCAAAACGACGATGCTGACAACGAGCGCGAGCGGTCGAGCGCCGGTTATCGCGATAACACAGCGTGGCTCAAAGCGACACGCGAGACGTCCGCGGATCATCGATTGGCTTTGGCCTTTGCCAAATTCGACTCGCAGGCAGATCGTCGCGGTCAATGGTCAGGCGAACGAGTGTCTGTCGGCCAAGTTTTAGAGAATCGACAAACCGACGGATATTATTTTGACCTTGCATGGCAGAGGCCCGGCTCTTGGTCGATCGGCGCTGAGGTACTGAGCTTGAGCACTCACTACGATCACTCGATAAGCGCCAAATTCGATTCAGCGCTGTCGATCGCTTTCGGCCGCGCGCCTAACCTTGAGCGACGGACTCTTGTAGATGCACGGAGCCGTTCGATCTCAGCTTATGCCTCCAGACTCATCACACTCTCGTCTGCATGGCGTTTGGATCTCGGCATTCGCGCTGATCAGCGCAGCCAACTCAGTAGCGCTATCGACTGGTCGCCTCGATTGGCCATGGAATACGAACTCGCCGATGGTCGCTTCTTGCGAGCCAGTGCGGGTCGTACATCGCAAGGACAACGCGCCGATGAACTGCAAGTGGCCGATGGCGAAGCGGGCTTCCATCCGGTGCAGAAGGCGGATCAGTGGGTGCTCGGCTACGAGCAACTCCTGGCGGACGACGGCGCATGGCGGGTCGAGGCATACCGCAAGCGAATCCACGACCCCGCGCCGCGATACGAGAACCTACTGAACCCGGCGTCGCTCATTCCGGAAATGGAGATCGATCGCCGCCGTATCACGACCGATGGCGCCCTTGCCTATGGTGTCGAATTTTCAGGTCGCTATACGCTGGATCGGCATTGGTCTGGCTTCCTGAATTACGCATGGTCGGAAATCGAAGACGACATCGGCACGATCGACGTGCCGCGCAACTGGAATCAACAGCATGCGCTATTGTTAGGGCTGTCATGGCGTGATGGCTCGTGGACCCTGTCCGGACAAGGCTCGTGGCGCACCGGTTGGAGTCGTACCGAATTGCAGATCGGCGAGTCGGGCGCTCTGCTGCCGGTGGTCGGCGAGCGCAACCGAGCCCGATGGCCGTCGCAATGGAATCTCGATTTTCGAGCATCGTGGCGTAAGCCGCTCGCAGTCGGATTTTTGGAAGTTGCTCTGAATGTGAATAACGCCACCAACCGCCGCAACCCCTGTTGCACTGATCTGCGACTGACACCGCGAGGTGTCGAAACCCGAACCCGATCTTGGCTACCTAGGTATCTCAATCTCGGTGTCGTCTGGAGCCTGCCGTAATCTGCAGCACTCTTTGATCGCGTCGAGAACTCCAGTATCGTGATGACATGCGTGCGTGGCACTCGATCGTTGTCATCTCCTTGACCGGACTACTCGTGAGCTGCGGCGGCGGTGGCGGCCCGCCGCCCGCGCCGACCGTCACCTTCTCGGCAGCCACAGCAGACGCCCGCATTGGTGCAACCGTCGCGCTGACGTGGTCGTCGACCAATGCCGACGCTTGTACCGCAGGGGGCGATTGGGCGGGGTCCCTCGCGAGCTCCGGAAGCCAATCGGTCAACATCACCAAAGAATTATCAAGCTTCACCCTCTCGTGCAGCGGTCGCGGTGGCAGCGCCAACGGCAGTGCAGCGGTCACCGGCTGGAATGCGCCCACATTGTCACTGACGGCATCCGACTCCGATCTGCTCGCTGGCAACACTGCCAAGCTTGATTGGGCGGCAAGCCATATCAAAAACTGTCGCGGCACAGCCGGCTTCACCGAATCGGTGGCGACCTCGGGCAGCTTGACCACGCCCGCCTTGACGCAAACGGTGACCTACGCGCTCGAGTGCTCTAACCCAGCGTATCCGGCCGTCAACTCCAGCGTCACGATCACGGTTGCCGATACATTCGAACTTTTAGTCACGGCGAAATATGAGCGCCCGGGACCGAGCAAGATCAACTCGTCGGGTCGGCTCGAAGCGGACATGGAAAACCCGGTGACGAGTGGTATTCGCAACGTCTATATCGAGCTACAAGACGGTGTCGGTAACAAGATCGCCGGAACGCATGCATCGGATGCTGGGAGCGTGCGCTTCACTGGTCTCGATCCCAAGAAAAAATATACGCCGGTCATCAAATCAGTCGGCAAGAACAGTAGCGGTTTCGAGATCCATGTGCTCGACAATATGCGCCCGGTATCAACGGCGGCAAGCACGCTGCGGACTCGCTATGAGCCCTATCTCAATCGAGCCACCGAATACACGCCTGACCCCAAGCGACTCAAGCAGGCGACGGAACTGACGGCAAGACTCGGGTGGGACGCCACTCTCAAAATCCTGCGGGATGATCAGCGTATCTCGGCACCTTATATCGTCCTCGCTGATGCCATGGAGCAACAAGCGTACGTAGCGCAGAACGGCGCGGTGAATTCGGTGGATAGTGTTTCGATACTTTGGAGCGCACAAAACAAAGGCGGCGCCACCGATAACAACAACTACGATCGCGGCTTCGTACGCAGCTCGGGTGCTTTTTATTCTCGTAGCGCCGTCACGATCGCGGCAGATGGCAGGGTGAACGCCGGCGGCGCCGAAAATATTCCACATATTTTTCTCTCAGGCGCACCCGCATTCGAATTGCAGGAACTCTCGACTGCGATCACCGCGCACGAGATGACGCACTTCACGCAGGACAAGTCGCAGCGCAACTATTCACCGGGCGGGCCCCACTCCGAGCGCGGTGAGCACCAAGATATTGCGCTGGTCCAGCACGAGGGACTCGCCACGGGAACGGCCTTGATGATCGCAAAGGCTCCCACGCTCGACCGGTTCATCTTGCGTGATGGCTCGGTGCGCGCGGTACGCAGTGACTATCGCAGCAACGACACCCCGCTCGGCTGGTTTCAAGAGCGAACGGTGATCCAGTTCATCTGGCGCCTGTTTGATCCGGCCGGTTCGATCAAACTTTCGGGCCCGCAGATTCTGGCGCCGTTTTATTCTGGAGATTGGCGCAGCGGCACCTTTGGGCCCAACGTCTGGGCTTACGCCGATATTTTGAAGAAACAGCACCCGACCCTCGCCGGAAATATCGATGCCGTCGGCTCGTCACTCAACATCACCCTTGCCGGTAACGACCAATGGGGCTCGACCGAATCGATCCTGGGCAATCGTTCCGCGGGTCAGACGTTCCCGATCTTCACGCGGGTGCCGTTGAACGGTTCGGTGACGGTTTGTGCCGCTGGCAGCGCCAACGAATACAACAAACTATCGAACCGTCGCTACCTGCGCTTCGAGGGTGACGGGAGCGCCCGGCGATACACCGTCAGCGCGCCCGCCGATCACATTCCCGTGTTTGTCGTTGCGCGGACCACTGGCGCGCTCGCTGGCGGCTACGCCAAGGGTGCGCGCAGTATTTTCGTCGACCAAACGATTCCCTCCGAGGGCAGTTGGGGTTGGGTCGGCGAGTGCAGCATCGTGCTGAGCTCCGTCGCCGAGACCACCCGCACCGAATGTTCGGCGACAAGCTACACTGCCCCCGCAGAGCAATGCTTCACCATCACGGCCGCACCCGTGCCGGCTCCGCCGCCCTGAACCTGAGGCTCACCCCGATGCCGTGCTTGCTGATGTCGCGCGTTTTCTTTGGTCTGCTCACGCTGACGATGTTCGGCATCGCTCAGCCGCTCGCACACGCGCACGAGATCGACGAAGGGCTAGAACTGGGCGCTGCGATCACGATCACGAGCAACGATCCGGTGCAGGCCACCCTCAGCTTGACGCCTCGCATCGCTTTCAAAGCCGTGATCGTCGAATTACCCAATGCAGCCGGCGGTGCCGTCCGGGCTTGCGATTTCGGCAGCCTCGTCGCAGGGCAAACGTATCGTTGCTCCGTCGCGGGCAAAGTGGTCGACGATGACACCGGCCTTGTCATCGCGATCAGCGGCACACGCGCGGTGCCGGTCGCGGGACACGACGACTTGTCGTACAAGGCCTTTACGGTGCCAAACCCGCGCTACGACGCACTCGCGCAAGCGCAGCGCAAAACGGCGCAACTGCGCAAGCGAGCGACGACGCTCGATTCGAAACCCGCGAGCGTCCGTCAGTAGGCATTCGGTGACGCGTGTCACGAATCCCAGGGTCAGGCTCGGCGCTCATCGGCCGTTACCTTTCTCGGGGAAGGTGCGTCCATGCTCGATTATTCACAATTTGCCATTAGTGATACCCATGCCCGCGGGCTACGTCGCGAATCCGATCGGGGCGTGGCAAGCCGCTTGGCGACCTACCGTCTATCCCGCAAGCCAGATCGCTTCGGACCGCGAGTCCGATCGACTCACGAGGCCTTGTTTGCCACGCTCGGGCCGGAGCGAGTCGTCCTGATCGAACGAACCAAGAAGCTCGCCATGTGGGCGTATAGCGAGCTCAACGCCACCGGCTTTTATCAATTGCGCGGCGAGTCGGTGCAACGATGTGGCGGACGGCTCGCGACGGACGTGCAGAACTATCCGCTGTTGGCGACGCCGCACTTCTACGAGCGCGTCATCCAAGGCTTCAAGTTCGAGGGCCACACGCTGATCACGACCCTGATCGACGTCGTGCGCCTGCTGATCGCTCAAGTGGGCTGGGCCGACAGCGCCCCGTCCGAGCAGTGGCCAACCTGGGATCGGCGTGGCAACGCCTGGTTTGCGCTGGAGTACGGCCTCGCCGCCGGGGATATCCCGGCCTACGGGGAAGTGGTGCTCCGCACCATCATGCCGACCGCGAGCTTGCACAGCGCCCGGCGGGCCGACTGGGAGAGCATGCGCGAGAGCGGCCATCTGGTGTCGGTGTTGGAGCCGCTGCCGACCAACGGCTATAATCCAGCGGTTTTCAACACCCGCCGGACACCCACGTGAGCAATCAGGACTCCAAGTTTTTCAATATCTTCAGTCTCGTACTCGGCATCCTGATCGTGATTGCGATCCTGCTGTTTGCCTTGGCTCGCGGCGTCGGCAACGACACTCAAAAAGCACACCTGCTGACCGAGCCCAAGTACGTGGCGGACGTCGAACGTAACCTGACTTCGGTTCGTGTGGCCGTCGCAGGCCTCGACAACGCCGCTCTCGCGATCGCGCCGGGCGCAGGCGCCATGACGACGGCGATGGCGGTGCTCACGGATGGGCCGAGTGTCTACGAGCAAGTCTGCGGCGCGTGCCACACGGGCGGTATCGCCGGCGCGCCGAAGACGGGTGACGCCGCTGTTTGGGCGCCGCGCATCGCTCAAGGCAAGGCGACGCTCTACAAACACGCGATCGAGGGCTACACGGGGAAAGCCGGTGTGATGCCTGCGAAGGGTGGTCGAGCGGATCTGTCGGACGAGCTGATTCAAGCGGCCGTCGATCACATGCTCGCGCAGTAGTCGCCTCAAGCGCCCAAAGATCGTCGTAACTGAAACGCCTCGGCAAGGTGCTCCTCGCCGGGGCGTTTTTTTTGATCGAGATCGGCCAACGTCCGTGCAACACGCAAGGTGCGATCGTAACCGCGCATGCTGAGGCCGAGTTTGCTGCGCATCGCGGCAAGCAAGCGACGGCCGGCCGCGTCAGGCTCGGCGAAGGCGGCCAGTTGCGCGCCTTCGAGTCGGGCGTTCGAGCAAGCCTGTCGCTCTTGCTGCTGGCGGCGCGCACTGCAGATTCGGGAGCGAATCGCCGTCTCGTCGACTTCGCGTAGCGCCCGGCTGTCATCACGAAGATCGGCATCACTGACCGCCTCGAGTGCGATACGCAGGTCGATTCGATCGAGAAGCGGTCCCGATAGCCGCGCGGTGTAGCGCTCGACCTGCGAATCAGAACAGCGGCAAAGACCCGAGCGAGAGCCGCGTTGTCCGCAAGGACACGGGTTCATCGCGGCAACCAACTGGAACCTCGCCGGGTAGTCAGCCGCAGCCTCGGCGCGAACGATGGACACCACGCCGGTCTCGAGTGGCTCGCGCAGGGCCTCGAGAACCCGCCGATCGAACTCCGGCAACTCGTCAAGGAACAGCACGCCGCGATGCGCGAGGGTGATCTCACCGGCGCGGGCAGAGGCACCACCACCGATGATCGCACTAGCCGATGCGCCATGATGCGGCGAGCGAAACGGACGGGATATCCGACCCTGCGAACTCGCGGGCGTTCGCCCGCCGGTGATCGAGGCGATCATCGCGACCTCGAGCTCTTCTTCCGGTGACAGTGGCGGCAGCAAACCCGCCAGACGCGCAGCGAGCATGCTCTTGCCGCAGCCCGGTGGACCCATCAGCAGCAAACTATGCTCGCCCGCCGCGGCCACCTCGAGGGCTCGCTTACCCGATGCTTGACCCCGCACATCCGCCAACGCGGCCATCGGTGGCGCAACGGCGGACTCGTCGTGCGATCGAACGCTGCCTCGCACCCGGGTCAGCTCGCGACGGCCTTCGAGGTAATCGCACACTTCCTGCAGGGTGTCGGCGATGACGACCTGCGCACCCACCAAGTGGCGTAACTCCGGTGCGTTGTCGCGCGCGACGATCACGTCGTGACCGGCCGCCTGCGCTGCCGCGGCTGCGGGCAGCGCACCTCGAACGGCGCGCAATTCTCCCGCCAGGCCAAGCTCAGCGAAACATTCGATGCGCTCGAGACTAGATCTCGGCCGCAGCTGACCCGAGGCGGACAGGATGCCCAGAGCGATCGCCAGATCGAACCGACCGCCATCTTTGGGCAAGTCAGCCGGGGCGAGATTGACGGTGATACGACCTGCGGGCAATTCGAAGCCCGTCGTGCTGATCGCTGCCCTGACTCGCTCCCGACTTTCTTTGACCTCGGTCGAAAGCAGACCCACGATGTGAAAACAGGGCAGCCCGTTACCGAGATAAACCTCGATCTGCACTGGCGGCGACTGCAATCCCACCTGCCCTCGGCAAGCCACCCGCGCGACACTCACGGCGCTCACTCCCGCGGCGCGTCGGCCGACTTGGCCTCCAAGGCCGCGAGGCGTCGCTCGAGTTCGGTGACCTGCGCTCGGGTTCGCTCGAGCACCTTCGCTTGCGCGAGAAATTCGTCGCGCGAGAGCAGGTCGAGCTTGGTCAGATTGGCCTGCAGCACGGCGCGGAAATTATCTTCGATGTCCCGACGCAGACCCTGTGTGGAGTCTTGAAGGGACGTCGGCAGCGAACCGAGCAGGCGTCTGACGAGGTCGTCGATTTTCTGGTCCATGACATGACTCTCCGGGCCTTACTGCCCTTTTATGACGCAGCACCGAACGAGCCGGTGCCAAAACGGTGCGGAGCAACGGCTCAATTTGCACCAAGAAGCGACAAAACGACGGCTTGAGCGGCGATCCGGTGTGGCACGGATACTGCAATTCAAAAACTATCGAACCGTCGCTGCGAAGGATACCGCGCCGATGGTCGGGACGCCGAGTCGCATTCCTGATGTGACGAAGCGGTTAATCGTTCGATTCCAAAGGGATGGCCCGTGCGATGAAGATGATCACCGCCATCATCCGTCCCTTCAAGTTGGACGATCTCGAGTTGGCTGTCGCGCAACTGGGTGTGCAAGGCATGACGATTCTCGAGGTACGCGGATATGGCGCCGAACTCGGACATCTCGAGATCTATCGCGCCGCCGAATACCAAGTGGATTTCGTCGCGCGCATCCAAGTGCTGATCGCGGTCGACGAAAGCATCGTCGAGCCGGTGGTCGAAGCGATCGCGAACGTGACGCGAACCGGCAAGGTCGGCGACGGACGTATTTTCGTATCCGGGATCGAGCAGGCGATTCGCATACGCACGGGCGAAACCGGCGTGGCGGCCACCTGAAGTCAATGACGAGCAGGGAGTATCGACAATGCTGAACAGACAACGGCTGATTGGGAAAAGATGGCTCGGCGGATTGTTCGCCGCGATCGCTGCAGCGACCCCGCTGTTGGCGCTGGCACAGGATGGGCCGGTGCCCGATAAGGGCGATGTGTCTTGGATGATGGTGTCGACGATGCTCGTCATCCTGATGGTTCTGCCCGGCCTCGCACTTTTTTACGGCGGTCTCGTCCGCTCAAAGAATATTTTGTCGGTGCTGATGCAGGTGATGGTCGGATTTTCTTTGATCATCGTCCTCTGGGCCGTCTATGGATACTCGTTCGCTTTCACCGAGGGCAATGAATTCATCGGCGGGACGGCTCGTCTGTTTTTGAACGGCGTATGGGATCCGGCAGCCGGAACCTTTGCCTACGCCGCTACCTTCAGCAAAGGCGTGGTGATTCCGGAAATCAGTTTTGTCGCCTTCCAAGCCACCTTCGCCGGCATCACCTGCGCACTCATCGTCGGTGCCTTCGCCGAAAGAATGAAGTTTTCCGCGGTGCTGATTTTCATGGTGATCTGGTTCACGATTTGCTACGTCCCGATCGCGCACATGGTTTGGTTCTGGATGGGCCCGGATGCGTATACCGATCCGAGCGTCGTAGACGCCATGAACGCAAAAGCCGGTTTGTTGTGGCAATGGGGTGCGCTCGACTTCGCCGGCGGCACGGTCGTGCACATCAACGCCGGAGTCGCGGGCCTCGTGGGCGCCTACATGGTCGGCCGTCGCGTGGGTTACGGACGCGAGCCGATGCCGCCTCACAACCTCGTGCTCACCATGGTCGGTGCCTCGTTGCTGTGGGTCGGCTGGTTCGGCTTCAACGCCGGCTCCGCGCTCGAAGCCGGTAACTTCGCAGCACTCGCCTTCATCAACACGTTGCTCGCCACGGCGGCGGCCGTCATCGCTTGGTCCGCGGCGGAGTGGATCTTGAAAGGCCACGCTTCCATGCTCGGGGCCGCTTCGGGCGCTGTCGCCGGTCTGGTCGCCATCACGCCGGCCGCTGGTAACGTCGGCTTAATGGGTGCGATCGCCATCGGCCTGATTGCAGGTGTCGTCTGTCTGTGGGGCGTGACGGGTCTGAAGCGTCTGCTGAAAGCAGACGATTCCCTCGATGTGTTCGGCGTACACGGTCTTGGCGGAATTCTGGGCGCCCTGCTCACCGGCGTGTTCAACACTCAGGCTCTCGGCGGTCCGGGTCTCGTCACCGATTGGGTCACGGCGTCCGTTGGCTCGAATCCGATCGCCACGCAGGTGTTGACGCAGGCGAAGGCCGTGGGCGTCACGATTGTTTGGTCGGCCGTAGCCGCCTTCATCGCCTTCAAGGTGGCTGATTGGCTCGTCGGTCTGCGCGTTGCAGAGGAGGCCGAACGCGAAGGCCTCGATACCAACGAACACAACGAGCGCGCCTACACCAACTGAGTTCTCGATTTACAGTTGTCCCCTGTAAAGCCTGGGGGCGGTGGTCGCAAGATCACCGCCCCGTTTTTTTTCGCGTGGCTGATAAGATCACCGCTTATGAAAACCGGTTTTCTCGGCCTTGGCGCCATGGGTGCGCCAATGGCGCGTAATCTCGCCAAAGCGGGTCTGCTGCAAGGAATCTGGAATCGAAGCCACGAGAGGGCACAAGCCCTGGCAGCGGAGTTGAGCTGCACTGCAGCAACCACTGCCGCTGCGCTCGCCGCGGAATGCGATGCGCTGATCCTGTGCGTGTCGGCCGATCGTGATGTGCTCGATGTGCTGGCGGCCCTCGAATCCGGTCTCAAACCCGGCACACTCGTGATTGACTGTTCGACGGTGAGTGCCGCCACAGCGCGAGCGGCGGCTGAGAAGCTCGCGCGACACGGCGCCCGCTTTCTCGACTGTCCCGTCAGTGGCGGTGTGGAAGGGGCTAAAAACGGCACGCTCGCCATCATGTGCGGCGGTGATGCGACCGACTTCGAGCATGCTCGTCCGATACTCGAAACAATGGGTCGGACGGTGTGTCACTTCGGTCCGCACGGTGCTGGTCAGGCAACCAAGGCCACCAACCAGATCATGTGCGCGGGCATCATTCGCGCCGTCGGCGAAGCGATGGCCTTCGCCCAACAACAAGCGTTGCCGCTCGAGCGCGTGGTCGAAACACTCGGGCAAGGCGCCGGATCCTCATGGTATTTCGTGAACCGTGCGCCCAACATGATCCGCGGCGAATATCCGGCTGGATTTCGCATCAAGCTCCATGAAAAGGATTTGCGTATCTGTCGCGATATGGCCGCGGCGAGCGGTGTGGTTCTACCCGTCGTCGAGGATGTTTTGCGCGAGTATGCCGAGCTGATCGCTCGCGGACACGGCGATGAAGACATTTCGGCGATCCATCGTTTGAAGGCCGAACTCTTCGCTCCATGATCCGCTTCACCAAAATGCACGGTCTCGGCAACGACTTCGTCGTCTTCGAGACCAGCGCCGACGCCGAGCTGCCCTCCGCCGAACGCTGGCGCGCTTGGTCGAACCGCAGGACCGGTATCGGTTTCGATCAAGCACTCGTGATCCAACCCGCTCGTAACGCGGCAACGCTCGCCTACTACCGCATCTTCAATGCCGATGGTGGCGAGGTCGAACAATGCGGCAACGGGGTGCGCTGCGTCGCCGAGTGGCTACGCCGACAGCGCAAGCTCAGCGGGCCGATCCGTCTCGAAAGCCGCGGTGGCATCATCGAGGCGCGCTTCGAGAATGAGGGGCTCATATCGGTCGACATGGGTGAGCCGCAATTTTTGGATGCAGACGAAATCGAACTCTGCATCGACGTTGCGACCCTGCGTTTCACGCGGGTCTCGATGGGAAATCCCCACATCGTCCTCTGGGTTGCAGATGTCAACGCGGCGCCGGTCGCCGCTGTTGGTCCGATACTCGAGTCGCATCCGATGTTCCCGCAAGGAACCAACGTGGGGTTTCTGCAGTTCATCGATTCAGCCCATGCGCGCTTGCGCGTTTTCGAGCGCGGTGTTGGTGAGACCCTCGCCTGTGGCACCGGCGCCTGCGCCGCGATGGCCGTCGGCCGACGCAGTGGACGCTTCGACTCCAAGGTCGCGATCGATCTTCCGGGCGGCCGCTTGTCGCTGCGCTGGGAGGGTCCCGGCTCCCATTTGTGGATGACGGGGCCGGCCATGGTCGCGTTCGAAGGTTCAATCGAGGGTTGATCGATGCGAGATGAGCAAGTCGTCGAGTTTCTGAAGCAGCATCCGGAGTTTCTGCAAAAGCATCCGGAAGTTCTCGATCACCTCGCGCTCCATCACGACACCGGTGACGGCGCAGTGTCTTTGATGGAACGCCAAATCAAAGTTTTGCGTGAGCGGCAGACAGCCAACCGCGAGAAGCTCGCCGAATGGGTGCGTGTCGGTCGTGACAACGATGCAATCGCCCTGCGTATGCATCGCTTCACGCTCGCCTTGATACCCGCCCACAACGAAGCCGATCTGGTCACGCGCGTGCATGCTTCGTTACGAAGCGATTTCGACATCGTCTCGGTGCGGCTATTGCTCGATCCAGAAGTGCGTCCTGGCATCGAGGCGCTGTTACCGGCTGCGCGTACGCGCTGTGGTCACTTTGCACTCGAGCAACGACGCGTCGTCTTCGGCGACGAAGCCGACTCCATCGCCTCGATGGCGCTGGTTCCGATCGGACCTGCGGCCAGCCTCGGCGCCATGGCGCTAGGCAGCATCGACGCCGAGCGATTTACACCGGCGATGAGCACCGATTTCCTCGCTCGGATGGGCGAGCTACTCGGGGCGGTACTCTTGCGCTGTCGCATGCAGGCAGCGTGAAGCCGACGGCACTGGAGTGGATCGAAAAATTCGTCACGCATCTATCGCGTGAACGACGCTTGTCGCCGCATACCACTCTGAATTATCGACGGGAGATCGAAGCTCTCGGGCAGTGGTGTGCTTTGCAAAAAATCGACGATTGGACAGCCGTGGATGAGCAACATATTCGCTCATTCGCGGCTCGCTCCCACGCCGCCGGCCTAGCGCCTCGCAGTGTGCAACGCCGACTGTCGGCCACACGGAGCTTTCTGCGCTATCTGCAGCGCGAACGCGTGATCGCACACAATCCGGCGAGCGACGTTCGCGCACCCAAAGCACGCCGACCACTGCCACGAACCGTCGATGCCGATCAGATGAGTCGTCTGCTGGAGATCAGCGGGGATGACGCTCTCACTAAGCGTGATCGTGCGGTCATGGAGCTTTTCTACTCGTCGGGTCTGCGTTTGGCGGAATTATTGAGTCTCGAGCTGCATGATCTCGACTTGGTCGATCGCACCGTACGAGTCACGGGCAAAGGCAATAAGATGCGGATCTTGCCGGTCGGCCGAAAAGCCTGCGAAGCACTGCAAGCCTGGCTCGCGGAACGCGCCTCGATGGCACCGACAGACGAGAGAGCCGTCTTCGTCGGCCGCAACGGACGTCGTCTCGGTGCAAGAACCATCCAGAAACGCGTCGCCGCTTGGGCCAGACGGCAGGGATTACCCGTGCATGTTCATCCGCACCTGTTCCGACATTCCTTCGCCTCACACTTGCTCGAATCGAGCCAAGATTTGCGGGGTGTCCAGGAATTGCTCGGCCACGCCGACATCGCCACGACCCAGGTTTACACCCACCTTGATTTCCAACACCTCGCCCGCATTTACGATCAGGCCCATCCGCGGGCAAGAAAGAAGTGAGCGCCATGGCTGAAGGCTTCAATCCACACGGCACCACCATTCTCGGCGTGCGCCGCAATGGCATCGTCGCGATCGGCGGCGACGGCCAGGTGACGCTGGGCAATATCGTCATGAAGGGCAACGCCCGCAAAGTCAGGCTGCTCGGCAACGGCAAAGTCATCGGCGGTTTTGCCGGTGGCACGGCCGATGCCTTCACCTTGTTCGAACGCTTCGAGGGCAAGCTCGACAAGTTCGGCAATCTGACTCGAGCAGCGATCGAACTTGCCAAAGATTGGCGCTCGGATCGTGCGCTGCGTCGTCTCGAAGCTTTGCTGCTCGTCGGTGATCCGCAAAAATTACTGGTGATTTCAGGCAACGGCGATGTCATCGAGCCTGAGCACAATCTCGTCGCCATCGGCTCAGGTGGCGCCTTTGCCCAGGCCGCCGCACAAGCCTTGCTCGCCGATACCGAGCTCAGCGCTCGCGATATCGTCGTGCGCTCGCTCAATATCGCAGCAGACATCTGCATCTACACGAATCGCAACCTCGTCATCGAGGAGCTCGGCTCATGAGTGTGCTGCCCTCTGCACTGACACCGAAGGCGATCGTCGCCGAGCTCGATCAGCATATCGTCGGCCAAGACGCTGCGAAAAAGTCGGTGGCCATCGCGCTGCGAAACCGTTGGCGACGCATGCAGGTTCGTGAAGACCTGCGCCCGGAGATCACACCCAAAAATATTCTGATGATCGGTCCGACCGGCTGTGGCAAGACCGAGATTGCGCGTCGCCTAGCCCGCTTGGCCAAAGCGCCGTTTGTGAAGGTGGAGGCGACCAAGTTCACCGAAGTCGGCTATGTCGGCCGAGACGTCGACTCGATCGTCAAAGATCTCGTCGAGCTCGCCGTCAAACTCGAGCGCGAGGAGGCGCTCGCCCGCGCTCGCGATGGCGCTGCGGATGCTGCCGAAGAGCGTATTCTCGATGCGCTACTGCCGAAGCCTCGCTTGATGGGATTCTCGACGGATGAGCCGGTCACTCCGCGCGATGCCGAGACACGGCAAAAATTCCGCAAGATGCTGCGCGAAGGACAACTCGATGATCGCGATATCGAAATCGAGTTGCGAAACCCAGTGCTCGGCATGGAAATCGTCGCACCGCCGGGCATGGAGGAGATGCAGCAACAGCTACAATCGATGTTTCAAAATCTCGGCGCCGGCAAAGCCCGCGCTCGGAAACTCAAGATTCGCGAAGCGCAGAAACTGTTGCTCGAGGAGGAGGCTTCCAAACTGCTCAACGAAGAAGAGCTGCGTGCCAAAGCCATCCAAAACGCGGAACAGAACGGCATCGTCTTCATCGACGAGATCGACAAAGTCTGTCGCAGGCAAGACAGCTATGGCGCCGATGTCTCACGCGAGGGCGTCCAGAGAGACCTGCTGCCCCTCGTCGAGGGCTGCACCGTGAATACGAAGTATGGTCCGATCAAGACCGACCATGTTCTGTTCATCGCATCGGGTGCCTTCCACGTCGCCAAACCCTCCGATCTCATTCCGGAGTTGCAAGGGCGCTTCCCGATTCGCGTCGAACTCACGTCACTCGCCGTTGAGGATTTCGTCCGCATCCTGACCGAACCGCATGCTTCGCTGACGACACAGTATGCCGCTCTGCTCGAGACCGAAGGCGTGCACGTCAATTTTGTCGTAAGTGGCGTACGACGCTTGGCGGAGATCGCTTTTCACGTCAACGAACGGACTGAAAATATTGGTGCTCGGCGCCTACACACCGTCATGGAACGGCTGCTCGAGACGCTATCCTATGAAGCGACAGACCGAGCGGGCGACAAAATCGAGATCGACGCTGCCTATGTCGATGCCCATCTCGAGGCCTTGTCGCAGGATGAAGATTTAAGCAGGTTCATTCTTTGAGCGACCCATGAGCGACACGTGAGCGACGATCTGGCGCTCGCCGCGATCGTGCTGCTGATTGCCGCCATGCCGGCATCGCTGGCATTCCTGATTTTGGCGGATGTCGTCAAACTCGAGGGCCCGGGTCGAAAGCGACGTTGGCTCCGGATCGCGTTGTGGCTTGCCGCCGTTCCGCTCAGCGTGCCGCTGTTTCACTCGCTCTGGGGTGCGGCGGGCGCGGCCCACCTCGAGCCTCTCTGCCAGGCATACGCGACACCCGAGTTCCGCCGTGAGACCTCGACGCCGCCCGAGTTGCTGCAATTGCAGACATCGCGCGTCGTCCATCATTCGAACTTCTGGTTCGAGGTGTCGATGGATCGTTATCAGGTCCTCGATCGACGCTACGGCACGACCATCGCCGTGGCTGACGAACTGTGGATCGACGCGGGCCGCTCTCGCCACCAGTGCGGGGTGATCAGCGGACCGATCCCGACCCGCACGCGCGGCGATGCCACCGTTGAACTCGCGAAATTTCTGCGTCAGGTCGCGCAAGGCAAGCCCCGCGCCTCCGGGGTTCGCTGACGATCAACCCGCGGGGGACTAGCCGAGGAAGCCGAGATCTCGCGTCGCAAATGCGCCGATGTTCGGCGCGACCTTGGACAGATCACTCGCCCCCACACCGAACCAAGACGCCAAAGTCGCGGCATATTGGTCGGCTGAGGTCGTCGGAATGAAGCGACCGCCACCGACATCCAGTGAACTGCCGATTTCGAGCAGTGGATATTGACCGTAGATTCGCCCGCCTCGAACGGCACCACCGGCGACCAACTGCAGGCCGCCCCAAGCGTGGTCGGAACCATCGCCGTTCGAAGTCAGCGTGCGGCCAAAGTCCGACTGCGTGAATAGCGTGACCGAGTTCTCCATACCCATCTCGGTCAGTGCATCGTAGAAACTTTTGATCCCGTTACTGACGGTGGCCAGTAAGCCTGGCTGGTCGGCCACCAAGTCGTCGTGCTGATCAAAGCCGCCCAAAGAAACGAAGAAAATCTGTCGCGACAAAGACAGACTCGTCCGCACCGAGATCAACTTAGCCACGGTTCGCAGCTGCGTCTGCAAACCGGAGAGTGTCATGCCCGTGTTGGGCAACGCTGCAAAATCACGCGCGGTCGCAAGAGAGCCGTTGACGCGATCAGCAAATTGCACCGCGCGCTGCTGGATAGTCGCGTAGCTGCGCTCGTAAACGGTATTGCCCCTGCTCGCGAGCGCCGCCGTCAGGCCCGCTTCGACCGCACCCCGCCGACCTAGGCCCACCCCCGAGGTGGCAAAACCGGCGAAGTTGGTCGCACCCGCGGCACCCATCACATAGGGACGAGCGATTTCACCCGCTTGGAAATAGGTTTGACCCGCCAACGACACGTTCAGCGAGAGCTGTTGACTCGCAACCTGCGCGTTCAAGACATCGGCGACCCGACCCGCCCAGCCGGATTTCGAGATGGTCCTGCCGCGCAAGCTATGCCACTGATCCTGCTGATCGTTGTGCGAGAACAGTTGTGGGGGCAGAGCATGGCCACTCGTCGCGGCAGACTGGTACTGCGCTTTGGTGGTCGGCCGCAGCAGTGGGCCCATATTCGCCATGACCGCCAATCGACCCGACTGGAATAGCTCTCGCGCACCGGTCATGGATGGATGGAACCCGTAGGTCGGATCTCCACTGGTTTGTCCGGCGTAGGCCACCGGCAACAAAGCAGCGCGATCAACCGCCAAGCTCGAAGCGGTGCCACCGCCGCGCGAACGCGAGTAGGCGTTGTATTCCGCGGTGCTCGTCGGCACGAACATATTCCAAGAATCGTTACCGCCGAAGAGGAAGAGGCAGACCAAAGCCTTGTAGTCGCCGAAGCCACCGACACCGGTCATCTGCGCGTCGAGTGTGCCGATGGTGCGACCGAAGGCATACGCGACACCACCGGCGCTGGCTGCTTTCAGAAATCGTCGTCGTTGCCGATTCATGAGTATCGTCCTGAACGTCAACGCTGCAAGGCGTAACTAGGTGAGATGAGGATGAGATAAATCGCATCGCCGACTCGCGTGGCTTGCGCAGCGGTCGGGTTCGTTGCCGGGATGGTCGTGCGTTCCACTTGCGCCTTGATCGCTGCGCGCAATTCGGACGACAACAAGCCCGGATCACCCAACAGACGCGCGGCGACACGATCGATCAGACCATCCGGATTGCTCGCCAACGACAGGTCGTTCGAGATGTCGATATAAACATCATCGACGTTCAAGCGAGCCGCGTTCACATGGGTACGTGTCGTCACTTGCGTCCAAAAGAAATTGGTCGTCTGGGTGTTGAGATATTCCGTCGCCAGTTGCATCTCGGGTGCAACGAGCCCCGCATCGGCGATCTCGCCGGGCGGCGCGTAAAACGGGCTGAAGAAATTGAAGACCGATGGTGACGAGCCCTGTGCCTGACCGAAGGTGCCGCTCGCACCACCGGAGAAGTTACGCGCTGCACCCAGTTTTTCACCGCCAGAGCGCGCATCGTAGGCACGCCACAGTTGCGTCAACCTCAGCAGCGGTTCTTTGAGCTTGCCGGCGATCGCCACCGCGTTACCGCTTGGCGTCGTTCGGGCCTCCGCATCGAGCAGGACCGCCCGCACCACCGCCTCGAGATTGCCGCGACGCCCAGACCCGTCGTTGTTGAACTTTTCGGCCACACGCTGCACATAGCCCGCGGAGGGATTGCTGGTCACCAACTTCTGGATGAGTTGTTTGGCCATGAACGGCCCGACATTCGGGTGATTGAACACGTTGTCGAGCGCGGAGCGCAGGTCGCGCTCACCGCCTTGATTCGCCGCGATGAGCCCGCCGCTCAACGCGGACCCGCTGTAACTCAAAACGCGCTTTTCACCGGGCTCGTGCTGCGCCTCGAACAGTTGCATCGGCTTGATCTGGTTGTATCCGGCAACCGGCGCAACCTGCGCTCGTGTGTTCGCGAAGGTGCAAGTCGGGGTTGTGGTCGGGCAGGCCCATTTCCAACCGGTGAATACCCGTGCGAAACCTTCGATGATCTCTTGATTGTAGGTTGGTATCGGCTGGCCGGTCGCATCGCGCTTGAGAGTGCCATCGATATTGAGCTCCACGAGGCCGATGCTGAAAAGCTGCATCATCTCGCGTGCGTAATTTTCGTCGGGTCGCAGATTCGTGCCGGTGACGGCGCGCTGATTACCGAGCATCGAAAGATAGATTCCCATCGCCGGATGCAGAGTCGTCTGCTCTAGCAAGTCGCGATAATTGCCGAAGGCATTGCGCGCGAGCATGTCGTGAAAATCGGCGGTGGCGTTCGGCAGGTTCTGCAACGCGCCGATCTGCGACACGACAAAAATTTCAGACAGGGCGAACGCGACGCGTTGGCGCAGCTGATCCTCGCCGCGCACCGCGTGCGCAAACCAAGTCTCGAGACGGACTGCGTTCAAACTACCGACATTGAAGCCGGTGGGTACGGGATTCGGGTAAGCCGCCTCGACGGCGGGCAACAACACCGAGGTGGGCTTGGCGATTTGCGCATCGATCCAACGTGTGTACGCATTCGACGAGTCGCCGAGTGCGATCAGTGCGCGAGCGGTGTCTTCGGTCGCACCGAAGGTCGCTTGGTTGAGAAAACGAAACGCATCGCTCGTCGTGACAGGCGGACTGGTCGGCGCCGCGCCGCTACCGCCGAGCGAAAAACCGCCGCTGGAGCCGGACCCGCCGCCGCCGCCGCCGCAAGCCGTGAGCACCGCGAACACCAAACCGAGTAGTAATCGCCTCATGGTGCTGAGGCTATGACGAACCGGCGAACTCTGGCTAGGGGTTAGATCGAAAAGTTTGGCAAAGACGGCGCGATCCGGGCCGCTCGATCAGGAGTGGAACTGCGCCGCGAGCAGATCGAGCCGCTGTTCGAAAGCCCCGGCGCTCGGCAACAACAAACAACCGGCGGGCACTTCTTCAGGGGCTAAAGAGCGCGCCGCAAAACCACCGACCCACACCTCGCACTTGCCGACGAGCAACTCGGCCAATTTGCGCAGCTGCTGGAGTGCCGGCACTTCGTTCTCGGGCATCACGAGGGATACGAGCACCGCACAGGCATCCACTTCCAGCGCGAAGCGGCCAATTTCCTCGGCCGGACAATCGACGCCGAGGTAGTGCGTGCGAAGCCGACGCGTCGCCGCAAGCCAACTACACATCAGAATTCCGAGCTCATGCCGCTCACCCGACAGGGTCGACAGCACGAGGCAGGGTCCGTTGTCCGAACGCAGATAACCTCGCGAGACCGAGATGATCAAGCGTCGGACGATGTCCGTCGTCATGTGCTCTTGGGCAATCGATACCTGACCGCGGTGCCAGCGTTCACCGACCTCTTGCACGAGCGGCACTAGGATCGTGTTGACCACTTCGTTCGGCGGCAACAGTGCGACTGCCGAGGTCAGCACCTCCTCAACACCCGAGGGATCGGAGTGCATGACCGCATCGAGCGCCCGTTCGACGAACGACTGGCCGCGCGCGGGGCCGGGACGAGCTTGCCCACCCGAGTCGGCCACCAACTTCGCGAGCTCGTCGGCATCGAGAGCGGCGAGCCGGCTGATCGTATGGCCGAGCTCGGTTGCGGTACGCAGCAAACGCAGGCGGGCCACGTCGACGGCTGAGTAGGTTCGGCGACCGGATCCGTCGCGCGACGGGCGCACGACCTCGTACCGGCGTTCCCAGGCCCGCAAGGTCTCCACCGTCAGGCCGGTCGCTTGCGCAACCGCTTTGATGGTGAATTGGCCTGTGGAACCCATGGCTGCCGGTTTGTTCATCATTTGTCCAGGTTGTGTATAGCTGCTAGCTGTACAACATATTGACAAACTTTCCGGGCGCTGTCATCCTCTTTCCCGTTAGATCGATTTGCGTACGCAGGATCGCGGTACGCCCCCACAGATAAACGGAGTACTGCCATGATTCGCTCATTCACCCGCAAGGCCGCTTTCGCTGCCTGTTTGTCACTGTTGTCGGCCACCTCGGCTTTCGCCGGCAGCCCGACCGTTCTCGATGTCGCCAAGCAGAAGGGTAACTTCAACACCCTCGCCAAGGCCATCGAGGTCGCCGGCTTGCAAGGCGCCCTCACAGCCCAAGGCCCCGTCACGATTTTCGCGCCGACCGACGAGGCCTTCGCGAAGTTGCCGCCCGAGCAACTCGAGGCCCTGCTGCGTCCTGAGAACAAGGACCAGCTGGTGCAGATCCTCACCCGCCACGTGGTGCCGGGCAAGGCACTCGAATCGGACGATCTCAAGCGCACCCGCACCGCCAAGACCGAAGCGGGCGACGACGTCAAAGTCGAGCTCGTGCGTGGTCGTCTGCGTGTCGACGGCGCCCGCGTGACGGGCGACTACAGCGCCGCCAACGGCGTCGTGGTGGCAGTCGACAGCGTGTTGCTGCCGAACTGAGCTAGTCAACGCTCGGGTCACGGATGACCCGACAGCAGGGATGCTGACGTCCATGGACGACACGGCCGGATGGCGAGAGCCATCCGGCCGTGGACATTTCAGGACCTGAAAATCCAATCCGCTAGGCGACCAACCGCCGCGGAGTGGCGCAAGACGCCACGGTCGCATCGCTAACATGAGCCGATGTTCCTCACCACGACCGTCGGCAGTCTGCCGAAACCCGCTTGGCTCGCTGAGCCGGAAAAACTCTGGGCGGCATGGCGCCTCGACGCCGCCCGGTTGCAGCAGGGCAAGCAACGAGCAGCGCTCGAATGGCTGCGTGAACAAGAGCGTGCCGGTATCGACATCGTGGGTGACGGCGAACAATTTCGAATCCACTTCGTGCATGGCTTCCTCGAAACACTCGAGGGTATCGACTGGGATCTGAAAACCCCGATGGGGATCCGCAATAACCGTTACATCGCCGACGTGCCGACGGTGACTGCCCCATTGACGCGCCGCGCCGCCGTCCACGTCGCCGATACCGCTTTCATGCGCGCGAAAACCACGCATGCTTTGAAAGTCACGCTGCCCGGTCCAATGACGATCTGCGACACCTTGGCGGATGTGCATTACGGACGACGCGCCGACATGGCCTTGCGGTTCGCCGAAATACTCAACGAGGAGGCACGCGAACTCGAAGCGGCCGGCGCCGACGTCATCCAGTTCGACGAGCCGGCGTTCAATGTGTTTCTCGACGAGGTCGGCGAATGGGGCATCGCCGCGTTGGAGCGTGCCATGCAGGGCCTGCAGGCAACGACCATCGTCCATATTTGTTATGGCTACGGGATCGAAGCCAATGTGAAGTGGAAGTCTTCCCTCGGCGAGACATGGCGCCAATACGAAGCCATCTTTCCGTGGCTCAACGCAAGCAGCGTGCAGCAGGTTTCGCTCGAGTTCGCCGGCTCTCGCGTGTCGCCGGATCTGATGCGGCTGCTGCCTGACAAGACCCTGTTGGTCGGCGCCGTCGAAGTCTTGCCGGGAAAACTCGAAAGCGCCGAAGAAGTGGCGGCCAACATCCGTGCTGCCGCAAAACACGTTGACTCGGACCGCCTGATCGCCTGTACCAATTGCGGTATGGCACCGTTGTCGGCGGAGCTCGCTCGCGGCAAGCTGCAGGCCTTGGGCCGAGGCGCCGCGCTCGCCCGCCGACGTTAACCCGCCGCCGCCAAAGGAACACGATGGATCTGCAGTTACGGAACAGCAAAGTGGTGTTGTGCGGTGCCACGGGTCTGCTGGGGAAAACCATTGCACTCGAGCTTGCTCGTGAAGGCGCTCGCATCGCACTGCTCGGTCGAAATTCGAACGTGTTGGCGGCATTACGAAACGAAGTCGAAGCCAACGGCTCGCCCGGCGCGATCGCCATCGAATGTCAGCTCGACTCAGCAACCTCGACGGATCGCGCCATACGCACCGCAATCGAGGCGCAAGGCGGTATCGATGTATTCATATTCGCCGCAGGCGCTGCACAAGGCGGCATTTTTTGGGAGATGGACGATCTGATCTGGAAGAGCAACCTCGAGATCAAACTCTTCGGTGCGATTCGCGCCTTGCGCGCGGTGGCACCCGCGATGATCGAGCGTCGCGCCGGTCGCATCGTGGTGGTGGTCGGCAACTCGGCGAAATTTCCGGAGCCGCGAATGCTGCCGGGCGCTGCAGCCAATGCGGCGTTGCTGGCTATCGTGCGCGGCCTTGCCGAAGAGCTCGGTCCACATGGCGTCTCGATCAATGCCGTGAACCCGGGTCCCGTACGATCGCCCCGCTGGGATCGCCTCATGCAGGCAGCGGCGACCCGAGAGGGTATCGCCGTGGCAGAGGCGGAAACCCGCTTCCTCGAAAAGACGGCGCTGCGTCGCCTCGGCTCCGCCGAGGAGGTCGCCACGCATGTCGTCTATCTCGCCTCGCCGCGGGCGGCACATTTGACCGGCACCTCCATCACGATCGACGGTGGGAGCACCAAAAGCCCATGACCGATCAACTCGGCCCACGCGGGCGCATTGCGATCGTCGTCCCGTCGACTAACACGAGCTGCCAACCCGAATCCGAACGCCTGCGTCCGCGCGGTGTCACCAACCATATCGCTCGCATCAGCATCCGCGAACGGCCACTGACGAGCGAGCAGGCTTTCATGGAACACGTGCAAGCCATGCGTGATGGTATGCGCAGCGCCATCGATCAAGTCGTCACGTGCCAGCCGACCCACGTGATCATGGGCGTTGCCTTGGAAGCGTTCTGGGGTGGCGTCACGGCAGCGAACGAACTGCAAGCCGAACTGACTGCCCAAGCGGGCGTCGGCGTGTCGATGGGCTCGACGGCGACCGTGACCGCGCTCGCCAAGCTCGGCGCGAAGCGCATCGCCGTGCTGACACCACACCAACCACGTGGCGACGAGCAGGTTCGCCATTATTTTGAAGAGTCCGGCTTCGCCATTCCGAGATTGCTCGGTCTCAAGTGCCCTTCACCCGTGCAGATCGCGCACACGACGGCCACCCAAGTCATCGATGCACTCAAACAACTCGATGGTGACGACATCGATGCGATCGTGCAGGTTGGCACCAACCTCGCCGCCATCGAGATTTGTGCCCAAGCGGAACGGTGGCTCGGCAAACCGGTGCTCGCCATCAACGCCATCACCTATTGGGATGCGCTACGTCGCTCGGGTATCGACGATCCGATTCACGGCTACGGCGCGGTACTGGAACGCCACTGATGCTCATTGAGGCCGATGTCGTCATCGTTGGCGGCGGGCCTGCGGGCATGGCGACCGCTTTATTCCTGATCGACCACGGCATCAACGTGCTGGTGCTCGAGCGTGGCGATAAACCCCACGCCGATCCGCGCGCCGCCACCTACCATCCGCCGACGCTCGAAATGCTGGAAAAGTCGGGTGTGACGGCTGAACTGCACGAGCGCGGTCTGATCGCAAGACATTGGCAACTGCGCGACCGACGCGCCGGACTGATCGCCGAATTCGATCTTGCCGTGCTCGGAGACGATACCCGTTATCCCTACCGGCTACAGTGTGAGCAACACAAGTTGGTCGAGATGATGCAGCGACGCGTGCTGCAATCCTCGCATGCCCGAGTGCTGCAGGGTGTCGATGTCGAGGCGATCGACCAAGACGCGTCGGGCGTTGTCGTGCGCGGTCGCAAACAAGGTGGCGACTGCCTCGTCCGCGCTCGCTGGCTGGTCGGTGCCGATGGTGGGCGCAGTGTCGTCCGAAAATCTCAGGAGATCGCTTTCGAGGGATTCACGTGGGCGGAACGCTTTCTGGTGATCACCACCGATTTCGACTTCGCCACGCAAGGCTATGCGTTCAGCTCCTACACGATGGATCCTATCGAGTGGGTCGCCACGTTCAAGATACCCGGCGACCGACCGCAGGGTCTTTGGCGTTGCGTCTTTCCGACGCGGCCTACGGAAAACGAGACCGACCTGCTGGATCACGGCCATGCTGCCGATCGCCTCGCTGCGCTCTCCGCGGCAACTTGCGGTAGTACGATCGTGCACACTAACCTTTATGCGGTACATCAACGAGTCGCGAAAACCTATCGTCGCGATCGAGTCGTGCTGGTGGGTGACGCTGCCCATGTCAACAATCCCTTGGGCGGTATGGGTCTGAACTTCGGCTTGCATGACGCCTACGAGCTTGCACCACACTTGGCCGCACTCGTGCGCGGTGATGCGGATCTCGCTAGCTTGGACATTTATGATCGGCGTCGCCGCAGCGTCGCTGAAAGTGTCTTGCAAGCTCAAACTATCGCGAACAAGAAACTGCTCGAGGAGAAAGACCCGGCGACGCGGCTGGCGCGACAACAGGAGCTGCGTGATACCGCAGCGGACCCGACGCGCGCTCGAGCCTATCTGCTGCGCACCTCCATGATCGAAGGTCTGCGAGCCGCTGCCCATATCCGCTAAACTTTGGTCAATGTCTCGCCTCAGACGCTACGCTTGGCCTGTCGTGATCATCTTGTTGGTGGTCGCCGGTTTTTTCATCGACTTCTTGCGATTTGGCGGTCAGTTCCGTGAACTGAAACCGTCACCGCCCACGGCTTGTCGCAGTGTCGCACTTCCAGGCAGCGCAGAAGATCTGCAACTCGATCGCAGTCGCGGTATCGCGTATCTGTCCGTACTCGATCGGCGTGGCCTCGTCGAAGGACTCCCGGTGACCGGTCAGCTCATGCAACTCGATCTGAACAACACCACCGCCGCGGTGAATGCATCGATCTCGCTACCACCAGAGTTCCGGCCGCACGGCATGTCGCTCTATCGAATGGGGGATGGCGCACAACGCTTGTTCGTCATTTCACATCCTCCTGACGCGGCGCATACCATCGAAGTGTTCGAGCAACGATCGAACGGACTCTTCCAACCCGTCGAAACGGTGCTCGATGCGTTGTTGGTCTCACCCAACGCCATCGTCGGCGTGGGTCCGCGCCAATTCTACGTAGCCAACGACAAAGGCGCCGGTGGCTTCCTGACTCGCTTGCGTGAACTGGTCTTTCGAGAGGGATTTTCGACGATCGTCTATTTCGATGGCGAGCGCATGCGGGTCGTAGCGAGTGGTCTCAAAAACGCCGTCGGTATGGCGATGAGCCCCGATGGGCTCACACTGTACGTCGCCGAAACCTTCGGACGCCGCGTCGCGATCTTCGATCGCAACACTTCGAGCGGCGATCTACGTCTGCGAGAACATCTCGACATCGACGGTGCCCCGGACAACTTGCAAGTCGACCCGACCGGAAATCTTTGGATCGCCGCCCATCCGAAGCTGCTCGATCTCGTTCGTCACTTTGCTGACCCGGCGCATCCGGCGCCAACCCGTATCATCCGCTACCGAAACCGGCCCGATGCGCCGAGAGTGGACGACCGCGTCGAAATCCGCGACGTATTCCTCGACCTCGGACAATCTATCTCTGCTGGCAGCGTCGGGACGCCGTTCGGGGGGCAACTGCTGATCGGTTCGATCACAGAGCCCAAGGTGTTGGTCTGTCGCCTGCCCGACAACGTCAGATCAGAGAATATCGGGGTCGAACCATGAAGCTGAATCGTCGCCAGTTCGTCGTCTCCTCCGCAGTCACTGCGGCGATCAGCGGTCTGCAACCGATCGCCCACAGCGCAACCGGCTCCGGTGAACTCGATGCCATCGTCATCGGTGCGGGTCTCTCCGGGCTTGAGGCAGCGCTGACGCTCGAGGAAAACGGTTTGAAAACGCTCACTCTCGAGGGGCGCAACCGGGTTGGAGGTCGAGTCTTCACGATGTTCGATATACCCGGACATCCGGAGGCGGGGGGCAACACCATTGCCAACGCCTATGGTCGCTGCATCGCAGCCGCCGCTCGCCACAAAATCGATATCGTCAATCTCGCACCGCGTCTGTTTGCCAATCGTGCAGGGCAAGAGCTCTTCTTGGGTGGCGAACGAATTCCGATCAAAGATTGGGCGAATCACGCGCGCAACCCCTTCGGCGGCGAGATGAAAAAACTCGCGCCCTGGAGTTGGGCCGATGCCATGTTCAAACAGCACATGCCATTTCGCGATCTCGAGAACTGGCATGACGCGCAACACGCGCAACACGATATTTCCGTGCATGAGTTCCTGCGCTCGCACGGTGCCGACGATGCGATGATCCGGCTCGGCTTCGACACCAATATCGCTTACGGCACGACCGCACACGACGTCTCATTGCTGCAGCAAGCGTTCTCCGATAATTGGCAAAACGTGAATCGGGGAGCCGTGACGGCTTTCTCGCGTACCGGCGCTGCCAACGTGGTGCCCTCAGGCCCTGCCGCTGCAGGTGCCCCGCCCGCTGGCGCCCCGCCCGGCCTGCTCATCGGCGCCTTCAAAGGTGGCAATCAAAACCTGCCGATCGCCATGGCCAAGGCGCTCAAAGGCGATTTGCTGCTGAATAAGCGCGTGATCGCGATCAACGTCGATGATCGAAGTGCGGAGGTTATCTGCGCTGACGGCACTCGCTACCGCGCGAAGGCCGTGGTGTGCTCGATGCCGTTCTCGACGCTGCGCCACGTCGCGATCTCACCGCTGCCCGAGCCCGTCAAGAACAAGGCCATTCAAACGCTCGGTCACATACCGATCACGCAGTTCCATCTCATTGCCAAGCAGCCCTTTTGGGAAATGGACGGCTTGTCACCTTCGATGTGGACCGATGGGCCACTCGGGCTCGTGCTCGCGCAAAAATTCGGCAAGACCGACGATGAAGTCACCAGTCTCACCGTTTGGTGTCGTGGACTCAACGGACTGTATGTCGATCGTCTCGGCACCGAAGCTAGCAAACAGCTCATCGTCTCGGAGTTTGCACGGTTGCGGCCGGCATCAAAGGGTCTGCTCAGCGTCGCGGCTGTTCATTCGTGGACGGCCGATCCGTTCGCGGCCGGCGATTGGGCGATCTTCCAACCAGGGCAAGTTCGGGAACTACGCGCAGCCATCGCCACGCCTCACGAGCGGCTCTTCTTCTGCGGTGAGCACACGGCGATCGGTAGCCGTGGCATGGAAGGCGCCCTCGAATCGGCTGAGCGGGTTGCGTTGGAAGTTCTGGCCACAACCGCCTAAGCGGACATCTAGGCTGCCGTCACCCGCGGCTGTTTTCCGCGCCAGAGGATCAGCCACCAGAACCCGAAGAAGCTCAGCGTCATGAAGCAGAATTCGTGCATGCCCCAACGCTCGACTCCGATGCGTGCGATTTGCTCAAAGAATATGAAAGATACGGTAAATACGATGCTGCCGAGCACAGCGGATAGCTTCCAACCGAATGAACGCTGACGTCCTCGCATACCGATCAGCCACCAGGCCGTGACGAAGAAGACGGTGTAGAGATTGATCAGGATGAGCCAGGTGGGTGGCGGCGCCTTCAGCCAGTAATGGTTGACCCAAAAAGCGCCTGCGCCGAAGAACGTCAACAACACATAGCGCCACTCCTCTAGCGGCGCTTTCAGCACTCGCTCCCACATCAAAACCAGAAGGATATAGACGGTCCAAGTACCGAACAGCAGCTCGTAGAACTCTACCTTGCCCTGCCAAGCATCATCGAGCGGTGGCATCCACATCTCGAGCCTCTCCTCTACGTGGTGTGGTCCGACGATCTCGACGGTAGCGCGGTATACCGCTTGTGACTGCAAAATTCGTCTATTTGGCCGACAGTTGGAACGACACCGCATCGAGGGGTATCCTCGCGCCTCACACGGGGATACACCCAGGATCCAGAGAGGGGACGCTCATGCCGTACGCAGGCATCACGGGCTGGGGCAAGTGCCTGCCACCAGCCATACTCACCAACAACGACATCGCCACTTTTCTCGATACCTCAGACGAGTGGATCACGAGTCGAACGGGCATCAGCGAGCGTCGCATTTCACATGTGTCGCTCGCCGACATGGCGCACGTCGCCGCTGAACGCGCGCTCGCTTGCGCCGGCTTGATCGGCAAAGATATCGAGCTCATCGTTTTCGGCACGACGACGCATGATGATCAGTGTCCGAACATGGCCTCGGGCTTGCAGCAACGGATCGGCGCCGATGGTTGCGCGGCAATGGATGTGAATACGGCGTGCACCAGCTTTCTCTACGGATTATCCACGGCGACCGCCATGATCCGCAGCGGCGTCGTGCGTTCAGCCTTGGTCGTCGGTGGTGAGCGAATCGCACCTTACATGGATTGGGATGATCGCAACGTCTCGGTGCTCTTCGGCGATGGCGCGGCCGCGGTCGTCCTACAAGCCACCGACGAGGAATCCGGCGTCATGCTGGAGAAGCTTGGCTGCTACGGCGATGCACGCGACATTCTGCGCATCCACGGCATCGGCGGTGCGTACGTCCATCAAGATCGACTCTCCGGCGTGACGGAATGGCAATTCGAAGGTCAAGAGATCTTCAAGAAAGCCGTCACAGGCATGGGCGGCGCCTGTGAGGATGTACTGCGCCGCGCCGACAAGACTCCCGATGACATCGAACTCGTCATCCCCCATCAAGCCAATCTGCGCATCATCGAGTATGTCGCCAAGCGCGCCAACGTGCCGATGGATCGGGTCTTCGTGAATGTGCAGCGTTATGGAAATATGTCGGCAGCGACCGTGCCGGTTGCCTTGTGTGAGGCACTCGAACAAGGTCGCATCAAATCAGGATCGTTGTTGCTGATGCCGGCATTCGGCGGCGGACTCACCTTTTGCGCGCATTTGATCCGGTGGGGTGAGCGCACTCAACCGATCGGCGTGTCGTCGATCGAGCTGCCGCCATCGCCCTATTCTGCTCTCGAACTCGTACAACGTTACCGACATGCTAAAGGTCATGCGCTGACATGAGCACAGGCTCAGCGAGTCCGCCAAGCCGCGCCATGCTGCCCGTCGTCGCCATGGCGCTCTTCATCGACTCGCTCGGCATCGGAATCATCATTCCGATCGCTCCACAGTTGGTCATGGAGCTCTCGGGGGCTACGTTGGCAGACGCCGCCCCCATCGCCGGATGGCTGACGCTCGCCTATGCCTCGATGCAATTCGTCTTTTCACCCATCCTCGGCAACCTCAGCGACCGTTACGGGCGCAAGCCCATCCTGTTGGCATCGCTCGCCGCATTGTCCGTCGATTACGTTTTGATGGGCCTCGCACCGACTCTGGCTTGGCTGTTCGTTGGTCGCATCATCGCCGGTATTGCAGGTGCCACGTTCGCGACAGCCAATGCCGTCGTGGCCGATCTGATTCCGCCTGCCGAGCGAGCTAAATACTTTGGTCTCAATGGTGCGGCCTGGGGCATGGGCTTCATCGTTGGCCCGGTAGTCGGTGGATTACTCGGCGGTTATGGGTCGCGTGTACCCTTTTTCGCAGCGGCCGCTTTCACGGCGCTGAATTTCTTGATTGCCGTGATCGTCCTGCGCGAAACGCTGCCGACCACCCAACGACGTGCCTTCTCGGTCCGCCGTGCCAACGTCGTTGGCGCCTTGAAATCGCTACGGGTGATTCCCGGCGCCGTCGTATTGCTCGTCGTGCTGTTTTTCTATCAGATCGGCCACGACACACTGCCATCGACCTGGACTTGGACCGTCATGGCCAAGTTCGGCTGGACGGAGCGGGACGTTGGTCTGTCTCTGGCCGCACTGGGTCTTGGCACTGCGATCGTGCAGGGCGGCCTCGTCGGGATATTCACCCGAAGATTGGGGGAACATCGCACCGCGATCATCGGTATGACCGGAGGAGCACTCGGCTTTCTGGGCTACGCCTTCGCAAGCTCACCGGCGATGTTGTTCGCCAGCATTCCGCTCGGTTGCATGCTCGGACTCACCATGCCGTCGATCCGTGCCATGCTCTCGAGGCAGGTACCCGCCAATGCACAAGGAGAGTTGCAAGGTGCGATCAGTGGCATCGTGAGCTTCACGGCCATCGTGGCGCCGTTTGCGATGACCCACCTGTTCAGCATCGCCACGAGCCGCTTCGACTTTGCCGGCGCCGCATTTTTTGCAGCAGCTTTCGTACTGCTGACGGGCGCGATCATGCTGCTGCGACGAGGTTCGACCGACGCCATTTGAGCGTCGGTCGGCTTTAACGCCGCCAAAAAACAAAGCCCGTCGGATTTCTCCGACGGGCCTTGCGACCTGTGCCTGTAAAGCCGGGTATTTTTTACTTCTTGGACGTCTTCTTGGCTGCGCGCTTCTTGGCGCGAGCCGGATCTTTCAGGCGAGTTTTGCCGAAAGAACCTTGATAAATCTTGCCGCGACGGCTTCTGCTGTCTCCCTTGCCCATCTAGCTCTACTCCACTGGTTTAAACCGTTATCGAAGTGGCAAGTGTAGGACACTCAACGGTAGCGCGCCAATAAGCGTGCAAGCCCCGCTGATCCCGGATGTAGCTGCGAATAGGGAATTTGGTTCAAGGGCTGGGACGGCGTTCGGCTCAGGGCGTGGAACTCGGTTTCGGCCGTCGAACGGCAGTGCAACAGCCCGGTGAGATATTCACCGCGGGTGATGTGTTGCTGCACATAGTCGTAGGCGCGATGAGAGTCGGTCGGATCGTAATCCTCGGCGAGCTTGCGGAGCACCACCCGGTTGCCATCATGCAGCGTCACGGCCATCGACTCGCCGGCAGCGTAGTCGGTGCGGATTTCCTGACGCAGTGGTACGAAGTCGGCCTCGACGATCGGCTCGTAATGCTCGCGCGTGTAGGCATAACTCTTGGTCGAGCCCTCATGATCGTTGAACGTCACACACGGTGACAGCACATCGATCAGCGCGAAGCCGGGGTAGTTGAGCCCCGCTTGAATCAGCGGCACCAACTGCTGCTTGTCACCCGAGAAGCTGCGTGCGACGAAGCCTGCACCCAAGTTCATCGCGAGTAACACCGGATCGATCGGAGGTTGCTGATTGACCTCGCCCTTCTTCGCCTTCGTGCCGAGATCGGCCGACGCGGAGAACTGCCCTTTGGTCAACCCGTACACACCGTTGTTTTCGATGATGTACAGCA
Source organism: Klebsiella pneumoniae (assembly GCA_945873095.1). Taxonomy (GTDB): domain Bacteria; phylum Pseudomonadota; class Gammaproteobacteria; order Steroidobacterales; family Steroidobacteraceae; genus UBA964. The sequence goes on from CAMCBU010000002.1 coordinate 132,020, forward strand.
TGTTGAGATTACGCCGAATGGCGTGACAAAACTGTCCAAGGCCGATCGACAAAGAATCGCCATCACCAGAAATGCCGATGTAGTAGAGATCCCGATTGGCGGCATTGGCGCCGGTGGCAATGGACGGCATACGACCGTGCACGGAGTTGAAGCCGTGTCCACCATTGACGAAGTAGGCCGTGGTCTTCGAGGAGCAACCGATGCCCGAGAGTTTGGCGAGATTCTCGGGACGGATCGAAATTCCCCAGCAGGCCTCGGTGATCGCTGCGGTGATCGAATCGTGGCCGCAGCCAGCACAAAGCGTCGACAACGATCCTTCGTAGTCTCGCCGCGTCAGCCCAAGCTCGTTGAGCGGCAAATCCGGGTGACGAATTTTCGGCTTCGGAATGAACGTCATGATCCAACTCCCACCACGGTCCGCTGCCCCTCGGCCAGATCGGCGAGCACACCATCGACGATAAACGCCGAAGAGACCGGCAGCCCGCTGTAGTGCAACAAAGAATGCAACTTCGCTTTTTCGACTCGAGTTTCGAGAATCAACAAGGATCGAAACTGGGCGTCGCGATTTTGCTCAACTACATACACACGTTCGTGGGACTCGAGAAAGGCCTCGACATCCTCGCCGAAGGGAAAGCTGCGCACCCGCAGATAGTCGAGCTTGATACCCCGCTGTGCGAGAACATCGAGCGCCTCACGAATGGCGCCATCGCAACTGCCGATCGAAATGATGGCAACCTTCGCTTTTCCGTCACCTTGCAGGACAGCCTTGGGGACGTAGCGCTTGGCGGTCGAAAATTTTCGGGTCAGCCGATCCATCACGACTTGGTATTCGGCGGCATCTTCGGTGTAGGTTCCGAACTGCGTATGACCCGAGCCGCGCGTGAAGTAAGCGCCCTTTGGATGAACGCCGGGCAAGGTGCGATAGGTGATGCCGTCTTCGTCCTTATCGACATAGCGATGAAACTTGTCGAGCTTCTCGATTTCGTCCTTGCTGAGTACCTTGCCGCGATCCGGACGATACGCATCGTCCCAAACGAGCTCACGACACATCCAATCGTTCATACCGATATCGAGATCGAGCAACACCATCACGGGCGTCTGCAAGCGCTCGGCGAGATCAAAAGCTTGCACCGCCATGTAGAAGCACTCTTCCGGGTTGGCAGGGTAGAGACAGACGTGCTTGGTATCGCCGTGGGATGCATAAGCCGCTGCGAGCACATCGCACTGCTGGGTGCGAGTCGGCATGCCCGTCGACGGACCGACGCGCTGCACATCGAACAACACGGCTGGCACCTCGGCGTAATAGGCGAGCCCCAAAAACTCTCCCATCAGGGACACGCCGGGACCCGAGGTCGCCGTGAAGGCTCTGGCGCCGTTCCAGTTGGCGCCGAGCACCATACCGATAGCCGACAACTCGTCCTCCGCTTGGATGAACGCGAACTGAGCGCGCTTCGTCTCAGGATCGATACGAGTCTTGTCGGCGAAGGATTTGAACGCATCCATCAGAGAAGTCGACGGCGTGATCGGATACCACGCTGCAACGGTGGCTCCGGCATAGAGACAGCCGAGCGCCGCAGCCGTGTTGCCGTCGATCATGATGTGGCCGGCGGTCTTCTCCAGCGGCGAGACCCGCAGCGGCAGCGGACAGACGAAATGCGCCCGGGCATAGTCATAGCCGAGTTGAATCGCCTGCATGTTCGACTCGACCAGCGCCGGTTTCTTGGCGTAGGTCTCGGCCAGCAGTTCCCGAATCCGCGCAAGATCAAGATCGAGCAGTGCCGCCAAAACACCCGCATAGCAGATATTTTTCATCAGGATGCGCGTGCGCACACCCTTGAAGTTCTCGTTGCACATCTGCGCGAGCGGCACGCCGAGCACGGTGACATCTTCGCGCTTGAGCAAAGCGGGGCGCGGCCAACTCGAGTCGTAGATCAGATATCCGCCGGCGGCAACCTCACGGACATCGCGCGCGTAAGTCTCGGCATTCATGCACACCATGATGTCGACCTTGCCGGAACGCGCGACATAACCGTCTTTCGACACCCGGATTTCGTACCAAGTGGGCAAACCCTGGATGTTCGACGGGAAGTAGTTCTTGCCCATCACCGGTATGCCGCTACGAAAGATCGACTTCATCAGCAGCGTATTGGCACTCGCCGAGCCGGTTCCGTTCACGGTCGCAATTTTGATGGCGAAATCATTGACCCGTGACATCAGACGGCACCCCCTGAGCGCTGGTCGATGGCATGGGGCCACTGCACCCACGACTTTTGCATATCCCACGCGGCCGTCGGACAGCGCTCGGCGCACAGACCGCAATGCACACAGACGTCTTCGTCTTTGACCATCACCCGGCCCGTGAACTTCAGCGGATCGCTGACATAGAGCGCCTGTGTGACATTTTTCGCCGGCGCCTTGAGTCGCGTGCGTAGATCGGAGTCTTCACCATCGGCCGTCATCGTCAGACAGTCGACGGGACAAATGTCGATGCAGGCGTCACACTCGATGCACAGTTTGGTATCGAAGATCGTCTGTACGTCGCAATTGAGACAACGTTGGACTTCCGCTGCTGCCTGCTCGGCCGTGAAACCAAGCTCGACTTCGATATCGATATTCTTGAAGCGTTCTTTGAGTGATACGTGCGGAACGAGACGTCGCTCTGCCACGTTGTAGTCGTTGGCATACGACCATTCGTGCATACCCATCTTGCGACTCTGCAGATTCATACCCGGCGACATCCGTGCGCTCAAATCGCCGCCTTGACAATGCAGATGGATCGAAATTGCGGCTTGATGGCCGTGCTCGACCGACCAGATGATATTTTTGGGACCAAAGGCCGCGTCGCCACCGAAGAAAACACCGTTGCGTGTGCTTTGGAAAGTGACCGCATCGACAGCCGGGACGTCCCAGCGGTCAAACTCGATACCGAGGTCGCGCTCGATCCACGGAAATGCGTTCTCCTGGCCGATGGCGAGAATGACATCGTCAGCCGGAAAGAACTCCTCACCGACGATACGCTCGGCCGTGATGCGGCCGGTGGTATCGAAGTCGTACTCCACCACGTCGAACAACATGCCGCGTAGACGACCGTCTTCGAGCACGAACGACTTCGGCGATCGATTGACGACGATCGCGACACTCTCGGCCTCGGCATCCTCGAGCTCCCACTCGGAGGCTTTGAAAAACTGTCGCGGCTTACGCGCCATCACCTTGACGCTCTTGGCACCAAGACGCAACGAACTGCGACAACAATCCATCGCCGTATTGCCGACGCCGATGATCAACACGTTCGTGCCGATCGACTGCACATGATCGAACGCGATGGATTCAAGCCATGCGATACCGATGTGGACATTGGCGGAGGCTTCCGCACGACCGGGCAAGTTTAATTCTTTGCCCTTAGGCGCACCGGAGCCGACGAAGATGGCATCGAAGCCGCCTTCGTCGAGCAGTCGGCGCATGGAGTCGATACGAGCTCCGAGGCGTAGATCGACCCCCATGTCGACGATCGTTCCGATCTCCTCATCGAGCACGCTGCCCGGCAAACGGAACGAGGGGATGTTGGTACGCATCAGACCGCCGGCGACCGCGAACTGTTCGAAAATGGTCACCTCGTAACCGAGGGGCATCAAATCGTTGGCGACCGTGAGCGAGGCGCACCCTGCACCGATGCAAGCGATTTTTTTACCGTTCTTGATGGCGGGGATCGCCGGCAGTCGATCGCGGTAGTTTTCTTTGTGGTCGGCGGCAACCCGCTTGAGCCGACAAATGGCGACCGGCTTTTCCTCGACCCGACCCCGCCGACAGGCCGGCTCGCAGGGGCGATCACACACTCGCCCGAGGATGCCGGGAAAAACATTGGAATGTCGATTGACCAAATAGGCATCGGTGAAACGCCCCTGCGCAATCAACCGAATGTATTCCGGAACATCGGTGTGGGCCGGACAGGCCCACTGGCAATCTACGACCTTGTGAAAGTAATCGGGATGTGAGGTATCCGTCGACGCCATGTGCCCCCCGGTCTTTCGAACAACCACCTGTTTCACCCGAGTATCTAAGAGCCTCGGAAAAATGTCACCGTGGACAAGCCCGCCGCAGTGGTTAGGATGCGCGTCTCACCACTCGTTGGATCAGGAAGACCCTCGTGACTGACACGCACCCGACACCCACGGAAATACGCCTGCGCAAGCAATCGCGGCTGTTGGATGTGGCTTTTGGTGAGGCAGAGCGTTATTCGCTACCGTTCGAATATCTGCGGGTGCACTCGCCTTCAGCCGAAGTGCAAGGGCACGGAGCGGGCCAGGAGACCCTGGTGCTTGGCAAACAGCAGGTGTTGATCAGCGCCGTCGAGCCGATCGGCCAGTACGCCGTTCGCTTGGTGTTTGACGATGGGCACGATACCGGGCTGTACACTTGGAAATATCTACGGGAGCTCGGCGCGGAACACGCGACCAGATGGGCTGCTTACCTGCAAAAAGTGCGTGATCGCTTGCAGAGTGGCTCGGGCGTTTAAGGCAAAAAAAAGGCCGGACAGCCCGTCCGGCCTATCAGTCCCTTCTTGTTTTTATCCCCCCGTTCGCCCGACCCTTAAAAGGGCCGATACGCCTGATCAAACCTTTTACGCCTGTTTCCGGACAAAAACTAGTCACCCCCCAACAAGGCTACAATAGGGGCCCCTTCCGGGAGCCTACCGATGTCGGCCCAAGATTCGTCCAAAACTACGCACTTCGGCTTCGAAGAAGTCGCTTGGCAAGACAAAGCGCGTCGCGTTCGCGGTGTCTTCGATTCGGTTGCACCAAAGTACGATTTGATGAACGACCTGATGTCAGGTGGCTTGCACCGCATTTGGAAGAGCTTTGCGCTATCCCAAACTTATCTGCGCCCGGGGCAGAAAGCCCTGGATGTCGCCGGCGGTACCGGCGATCTCACTCGCGGTATGGCGAGCCAAGTTGGTGAACACGGCCTGGTCGTACTCTCGGATATCAACGGCTCAATGCTCTCCCACGGTCGTGATCGGCTGATCGACACCGGTATCGTCAAGGGCGTCGATTACGTGCAGGCCAATGCCGAATGCTTGCCGTTCGCGGATGCCAGCTTCGATTGCGTCACCATCGGTTTCGGCCTGCGCAACGTGACCGACAAAGATGCGGCGCTGCGCTCGATGTATCGCGTGTTGAGGCCGGGCGGTCGATTGTTGATTCTCGAGTTCTCGCAGCCGACGGCACCGGGACTCAAGCCCTTGTACGACACCTACTCTTTCAAAGTTCTGCCCATACTCGGCCGCCTCGTTGCCAACGATGAGGGGAGTTACCGCTACCTCGCCGAATCAATCCGCAAACATCCCGATCAAGAAACCCTGCTCGGGATGATGAAAACAGCGGGCTTCGATCAGTGCCGCTATCACAACCTCTCCGGTGGCATCGTCGCTCTGCACCGCGGCTACAAAGTCTGACCTGCTCGTGCTGACTGCTGCGATCGAAAACGGGCTCAATCGCCAACTTGCTGCATCACCGGGCGCGCGGGCGCGCTGTGCTGCCTTGCAAGGTCAGCGCTTGTTGGTGCGTATCACCGGCACCGGCTTGGAGATCAGCATCGAGTCGCTCGGCGATACGCTCTGTTTGTCGCGGACCCCCATCGGCGACTACAACGTCACGGTCGACGGTAGCCCGATCAATCTGCTCGCTCTGACCGGCGACAACCCGGAACGATTGCTGCAATCGGGGCAGGTCAGTGTGCGTGGCGATGCCGAGATCCTGCAGCGCTATCGAGCACTCGCCCTGTTGCTGCAGCCGGATCTGGAGGAAGAACTCTCGCGTTTGGTCGGTGATCTGCCCGCCCACCATATCGGCCGACTGGTGCGCTCGCTCTGGAGTTTTGGTCGACGCGCTGCGTCGACCACGGTGCGTAATGCAGCGGAATATCTAGCACACGAGAACCACACGCTGGTACCGAGAGCTGAGGCCGAGGCTTTCATGGCCGATGTCGATCAACTGCGTGAAGATGTCGATCGGGCCGCAGCCCGTCTGCGAACCCTCGAAGAGACACGATGAAACTGCGCGTTCTTGCCCGACTGATCCAGATCCAGCGTGTCCTCGTGCGCCACGGCCTCGACGAGTTCGTCGCAGAAACACATCTCTACCGGCCTTTGCGTTTTGTCTTTCTCGCCTCGCCGTGGACCTGGTTCGAGCGTCGCAAGGGAGCTACGCGTGCCGAACGACTCCGTCTCGCACTCGAAGAGCTCGGTCCGATCTTCATCAAACTCGGACAGGCGCTCTCGACCCGTCGCGATTTGTTGCCAGCTGATATCGCGATCGAACTGTGCAAGCTTCAAGATCGCGTCCCGCCCTTCGACGGGGCGCTCGCCAAGCAGATTGTCGAAGCCGCCTTCGGACGACCCGTGCTCGAGGTCTTCGACGAGTTTTCGCAGCAACCGCTGGCGGCCGCCTCGATCGCTCAAGTGCATGTCGCCAAGCTCAAAGCCGATGGAGCCGACGGTTCCGGCTGCGACGTCATCGTCAAAGTTTTGCGCCCGGGCATGCGCGAGCTCATCGAGCGCGATCTCGAGGTCATGCACGCGCTCGCCAGACTCGCCAAGCGCAACTCGCACGAGGCGAGGCGACTGCGCGTCGATGAGATCGTCGATGAATACGAGAGGACGATCCTCGATGAGCTCGATTTGATGCGCGAGGCGGCCAACGCCGCGCAACTTCGGCGCAACTTCGAAGACTCCGATCTGCTGCACGTGCCGAAAGTCTATTTCGATTTTTGCCGCGTCAACGTGATGGTGATGGAGCGTATTCGCGGTATCACCATCAGCGACATGAACACACTGCGAAAACTGGGAACGAATATCCCGCTGCTGGCGACCAACGGCGTAAAGATCTTCTTCACCCAAGTTTTTCGCCATAATTTTTTCCATGCCGACATGCACCCGGGGAACATCTTCGTTCTGGCGGACGACCCCTCGCGTCCGCGCTATGCAGCCGTGGATTTCGGGATCGTCGGCACACTCGATCTGCGTGATCAACATTATTTGGCAGAGAATTTCCTCGCGGTTTTCGATCGAAACTATCGTCGCGTGGCCGAGCTACATGTGGAATCCGGCTGGGTCCCCGCTGACACGCGGGTCGATGAAATGGAATCGGCGATTCGCACGGTCTTGGAGCCGATCTTCAACAAGCCGCTGAAGGACATATCTTTCGGTACCATTCTGCTACGCCTGTTCGATATTTCCAGACGCTTCGACATGCGTATTCAACCGCAGTTGATCCTGTTGCAGAAGACGCTGCTCAACATCGAAGGTCTTGGTCGAGATCTCTATCCGGAACTCGACATCTGGCAGACCGCGGCGCCCATCCTGCGCGAGTGGATGCGCGATCGCTTGAGCCCGCGCGCTCAACTGCGTCAGCTCCGTAATCATTTGCCGGCCATGATCGAAGTGACGCAAGCGCTCCCGCCGCTGCTGAAGGTGGCCGTCCAGAAATGGCAGGACGGCAAACTGCATATCGGCGTTCAGCCCGAAGATATCGAAAAGCTGCGTCAAGAAATTCGCGCCGGCGAAAAGCGTCGCAACGCGACTCTCGTAGCCACGATGCTCGCATTTACTTCCTTGCTGTGGTTCGGCCTCGAGTTGTGGCCGGTAGCCGTCGGCCCGCTGTTGCTGATCGCAGCCGTCGCCGTGCTATGGATTGGCGGGCGTCGCGCAGGTCGGTAGGAATTCGACCGTCAATTTATCGGCTTGTGCAATCGGCGCCGGGGGTGGGTTTCCATCCCTTGATGATACGAACAGCCGCCCGCGCGATTCCAGCGTTGTCGTGCGCAACCCCCGGAACGACGACACACGACCAATTGAAAGTCTGCCCAGTACGCATCGCGATCTGCCGCGAAGTGCCATAGAAATTTTGACCTCGGGCGTAGCGATGGGGCCCCTGTTCCATTGCTGCGGGCTGTCTCGGCAAACTACGATGATTCGGATCGGAATCGGCGTCACCCAGCATCACGACCATGGGCGATGCAAACACACCGGCTACAGCCCCCTCGGGTGCGCCGCGCAAGCCGAAAGGCCAATCGACGGTAGCCACTGGAAACAGGTACGAGCCCGCATTGGCGGCGATGGCCGCGACCATGCGCTGAGCAACGCCCAACATCACGAATCGGTGAACGAACTGGGCGCCGGCCGAGTGTCCGAATAACCAATACTGCTTGGCATCCAAATTTTCGTGATGGCGCAGTGCATCGAACAGGGGCTCAATCGACGAGTAGGCCCAACGCGCCTTCGGCTGCAAGTTGCCGGACTCGTCAAATACGCCGCCGAAGTTGTAGCCTGCACTACCGGGAAAATGGTCTTGGGCGTATTCCGGCACGACGACCACGAGCTCGTTAGCCAACGCGATGTCGCGCCATTCGGCGAGATACCGATCGGCATCGCGCCCCACTCCATGCATGACGAACACGATCGGCGCGTCAGCGCTCGTATTGGCCCCACGCAGATACCAGAGCGTGATCGGCGCACCACCCCAATCGGATACCGTCAGACGCTTTGAACCAGGCACATCGACACCGGCAAGCCCCGCGTGACTCACCATGGGTGACAGCAAAGCGACCAATACGACCGCCCAAAGGGTGATCGCGGGCGACGTTCGGCAGAGCGAGCTGGTCATTATCCTTTGAGTTCGCGTGAGAGACGTTCGGTGTCGAGAGCGCCTTCCCAGCGTGCAACGACAATCGTCGCCACGGCATTGCCCACGAAATTGGTGATGGCACGGCATTCGGACATGAAACGATCGATACCGAGAATCAAGGCCATGCCGGCCACGGGTACGGCAGGCACCACAGCCAACGTGGCGGCCAGAGTGATGAAGCCGGCACCGGTGACACCGGCTGCACCTTTGGAGCTGATGATCGCGACCAATAGCAGTAATACCTGATCAGTCAGACTCAAATCCACACCGGTCGCCTGTGCGATGAAGAGTGCCGCCAACGTCATGTAGATGTTGGTGCCATCGAGGTTGAACGAATATCCGGTCGGCACGACCAGACCCACGACCGACTTGGCGCAGCCCACCTGCTCGAGCTTGCGCATCAAAGATGGCAGCGCCGACTCGGACGAGCTGGTGCCGAGCACCAACCACAACTCTTCTTTGAGATAAGTGAGGAGTCGCCAAAGAGAGAAGCCGGAGGCTCTCGCGATCAAACCCAATACGACCAAGATGAAAAAAGCCGAGGTTAGATAGAAGGTGGCGATCAAGGCGGCGAGGTTGGCGATCGAGTCGATGCCGTATTTGCCGATGGTGAAGGCGAAAGCACCAAAAGCACCGATCGGTGCGAAGCGCATCAATAGAGTCACCATCTTGAAAAACGCATCACTGACGACATGCAAACCTTCGACGATCCGGTTGCGGTTTTGGTCGAGGTTGGCGACGCTGATACCGAAGATGATCGCGATGAAGAGCACGGAGAGGATCTGGCCGCTCGTTAACGCGCCGAGAAACGTGTCGGGGATGATGGCGAGCAGGAAAGAGACGATGTCCTGTTCTTGTGCCTTGCCCACATAACCTGCCACCGCGCCATCATCGAGCGTGGCCGGATCGACATTCATACCCTCACCCGGCTTGACCACATTCGCCACGATGAGGCCGATGACGAGTGCGCCGGTCGACACCACGACAAAATACAGCAACGCTTTGCCGGTCGTACTGCCGAGACTCGCCAGTGAAGACATGCTCGCGATACCACTGGCAACGGTCAAAAAAATCACGGGAGCAATCACGAGTTTGACGAGCTTGATGAAGGCGTCGCCCAACGGCTTGAGTTGGACAGCCATGTCGGGGGCGAAATGTCCGAGCGCCCCTCCCAAGAGGATGGCGAGCAGGACCTGCGCATAAAGCGCGGTCCACCAAGGCTTGGGGGGCGCCGTCGCGAAACTCATCCCCGCAGCGCCCGCAACCACGGACGCGGATCCTCTCCCCGCTCCAGCACTTCGACCAACGCCGATCCCACGACGACCCCGGCGACGTGACTGCGCAATTTCTCGACCTGTTCGCGTGAACGGATACCAAAACCCGCACAGACGGGCACGGGGGATGTGGCCGTCACCGTGTTGAGATAGTCGATCACCGAGTCGGGTACCACGACGTTCTTACCGGTAGTCCCCGTCATCGTCACGGCATAGACGAAGCCGTCGCTCGCAGCACAGACTTGCTGCAATCGCGCCGGCGTCGTCACCGGTGTGACCATTTGCACGAGTGCGACGCCCAGGGCGGCGAGCGCCGCGCGCAAATCATCGCCCTCATCAAACGGCAGATCCGGCACGATGAAGCCGCAAACGCCAGCCGCCGCCGCATCGCGAGCCAGTGCGGCATAACCATATTGCAACAGCGGGTTTAGGTAGCTCATCAGCACCAGCGGCGTGGCGGGCCGCTGCATGCTCGCGAGTTCCGACATGATCCAGCGCAAACTCACACCCTGCTTCAAAGCAGCCTGACTTGAGCGCTGGATCGTCATGCCATCGGCCATGGGATCGGTGAACGGCACACCGATCTCGAGGACATCCGACTCGCTGGCGACCATCAATAAATGCTCACGGAACTGTTCTTTGCGCGGAAAGCCTGCGGTGATGAAAGCGACGATAGCGGGCTCACCGCGCTTCGCCGCAGCGCGCACAGCTTCGGCCAAACGCTCACTCGGCTTCACGATGTTTTCTCCGCGAGGATGGTTCTTTGCAAGGTCGGCATATCTTTGTCACCACGCCCCGACATACAAAGGATGACCTGTGCGCCCGGATGAGTCTTCGCCCAACGCTTTACGCCGTGCAGCGCGTGAGCGGTTTCGAGTGCGGGCAAGATCCCTTCGAGCTTCGAACACTCGGTCAGTGCCGATAACGCTTCCTCGTCCGTCGCCGACTCGTACTTCACTCGGCCTGCCGACATCAACAAAGCATGTTCGGGTCCGACGCCCGGATAATCGAGACCCGCCGAGATGGAGTCGGTCTCGTGAATCTGGCCGTTCTCATCTTGGAGCAGCAAGGAATAGCAGCCCTGCAGCACACCGGGCCAGCCGTAGCTGAGGCTCGCCGCATTCTCACCCAAGTTGACACCGCGGCCACCCGCTTCGATACCGACGATCTCGACCGACGCATCGGGAACGAAAGCGTGGAACATGCCGATGGCGTTCGATCCGCCACCCACGCAAGCAAACACCGCATCTGGCAAGCGACCGTTGCGCTCCAAATATTGGGCGCGCGCCTCGCGACCGATGATCGCCTGCAACTCGCGCACGAGGAACGGATAGGGATGTGGGCCGACGGCGGAGCCGAGTAGATAAAACGTGCCCATCGGATCGGAGACCCAATCACGCAAGGCCTCATCGATCGCTGCACGCAATGTTTGATCGCCGCCCGTGACCGGAACGACTTCAGCGCCCATCAAGCGCATACGCCCCACGTTCGGCGCCTGTCGCTCCATGTCGATGGCGCCCATATAGACGATGCACGGCAAACCGAGCCGCGCGCAGGCCGCCGCACTGGCGACGCCATGCTGCCCGGCACCGGTCTCGGCGACGATCCGCGTGGCACCCAAGCGTTTGGCGAGCAGTGCCTGACCGAGAGCATTGTTGATCTTGTGTGCGCCGGTGTGCGCGAGGTCTTCGCGCTTGAACCAAATCTCGGCACCCCACGCAGCCGACAAACGGGGGGCATAGCTCAACGACGTCGGTCGCCCGACCCAGTGTCGCAACTGTTCGGTCAGTTCGGCTTGGAAATCGGCGCGGTGCAGATGCTCGCGCATGCCGGCCTCGAGACGCTCGAGGGCGGGAATCAAGGTCTCCGGGACGTACCTGCCACCGTAAGGACCGAATCGACCGCGTGGATCCGGATATTGGCCGCCGAGCTCGGCATCGAGCATACGACGCTGCTCCTCGAAACTGAATTTCACATGGGCATTCATCTTTCATACTCCTGCAGAGGCGCGGCGGACCGCCTCGACGAATTCGACGATTTTCTGCGGCGACTTGCGACCGGGTGACGCCTCGACACCACTCGACACATCCACGCCGAAAGGACGCACGGCACGAATCGCCGCTGCGACATTGTCGGGCGACAATCCGCCCGCCAGCACCAACTCGGTCGCACCGGCAACCTGCGCAGCCTGCTGCCAGTCAGCCGTGACGCCGGCGCCGCTACGAGGTCCCTCGAACAGGACTCGCGCAGGCCACTGCGCCGGCGCGATCTGCTGCTGACGAACGACCGGCAGTATACGAGCCGGATCGAGCGATGGCAGCGATGCAAGGTCCAACCAGTCCAGCTGCAATAAATCGGGTTGAAACTCCCGCAGCAGCGTCGCTACGAGCGCGGGGGCAGGATGCAAGGTGACCGCGACACACAGCGCTTTGCCGCGCGCCGGCTCTGCCAAACGCAGTGCCTGATCGATACTGAGTTCTCGCGGTGAGGGTGCGAAGACGAAACCGATCGCATCGACTTGCTGTTCGAGCGCGATCGAAACCGCCGTTGCATCCGTCAAGCCACACACCTTGATCCACACGGTCTTCATGATCTTCAAGCGTGTGTCGATGAGCGACGCTGCTCGACCGCCGAACGAGCCGACTCCAGCATGGCCGCCAGATGCGCTGCTGGGTCTGACGCTTGCATCAACGCACCGCCGATCAACGCTAGGTCATAGCCGACGCTCGCCATACGCGCGGCATCGGCCGTGGTGATGACACCGCTCTCGGCCACACGGGGTACGGACGTCGGCAATTCGGACACCAAACTCTCCAAGCGATCCGGCACGACTTGCAGACTCACGAGATCGCGACTGTTGATTCCGATCAATAACGAGGTGCTCGCTGATCGACAACGTTCGATCAAGCGCGCTGCTCGCTCGATATCGACTCGATCGAACGTCTCGATCAAAACAAAAAGCTGTTGCGCGAGCGCCGTTTCACACAGCAAGCCCAAGCTCTGCTCATCGAGCATCCGGACGATCAACAACACCCCGCCTGCACCCGCTGCCCTGGCCTCCAAAATCTGATAGGGATCGACCAAAAAATCCTTACGCATCGTCGGAATACGCGAGACGCGACCATCCGCTGAGTGTCGAACCACGCGCAACGCAGACGCAGCGCGTAAATGATCGAGCGAACCATCGAAGCGCTCTGGTTCGGTGAGCACGGAAATGGCCGCAGCGCCCCCTTGAACGTAGGAGCGGATTCGCGCATCGGCCGAATCACCCGTGGCGTGACCGAGCTGTCCGAGCGCCGGTGAGCGCAGCTTCATCTCGGCGATCACATCGAAGCCTTGCGTGGAGAGTTGCAAGGCGGGCGGAGTTGGCAGATCCACGAGTGACGCCGCGAGCTCCGACTGCGACAGCTGAGCTTTGGCCGCCTCGACCCGACGTCGACTACTCGCCGCCATCGTCGCGAGAAAATCCTCAGCCACGTCCGAACTCCGCCAGCTGCTGCAATCTTTGCTTTGCCTCACCGCTGTCGATCACGGCGGCAGCGCGCGCGACGCCACGCTTGGGGTCCGTCACGAGCCCGGCACACTCCAGCGCCAACGCAGCGCCCATCAGCAAAGTATCGCGATGTGCACCGACATCGCGCCCTTCGAAAACCGCGCGTAACGCGGCCGCGTTGTTGGCGGCATCACCGCCTGCAAGCTCGGCTGGTTCGCACAGACGCATCCCGTAATCGCCGGGGCTACGCACACTGCGCGTCACGACGCCGGGTCGTACATCGAACAACACGAAAGGCCCTGCCGTGGTCGGCTCATCCCAACCGAGCGCACCATGTACGACAAAAGCGCGCGTCACACCAGGTAAACCGGCGAGCGTCTCGGCCATGAGCTTTGCCATCGGCTCGCTGTAGGCACCAACGAGCTGGAAGGGAGGTGCCGCCGGGTTGGTGAGGGGGCCGAGCACATTGAATATCGTGCGAATACCGAGCGCTTGTCGGATCGGCGCGATCGCCTTCATCGCCGGGTGGTAATGCGGCGCAAAAAGAAACGAGAAACCGGTCGCGCGCAAACACTCGCCGGCACGCTGCTCATCGAGCGGCAACGGTAAACCGAGCGCTTCGAGCACATCGGCACTGCCGCTGCGGCTCGAGATCGATCGATTGCCGTGCTTGATGACCGGGATGCCGCAGGCCGCTACCAACAAAGCGGTGCCGGTGGAAATATTCACGCTGCCGGAGGCGTCGCCACCCGTGCCCACGATGTCGATGGAGCGGTGCAGTAGATCGACATCTACTTTGGGCTTACGTGCCAACTCGCGCATGGCGGCCGCGAAACCGCGCAACTCCGCCGCCACGACACCCTTGGCTCGCAGCGCAGCGAGGACGGCGCCTGCAACCGCCGGAGCCAACGACGGCTCCGTTAGGGCCTTGAGCAGCCTCGCGCTCTCTGGCTCGCTCAGATGGTGACCATCCAACACCTGCTCGAGCATTTCTTTGACCGATTTTTCTGTGACAGATTCAGTCACGCCGACCTCCCGACTGCAGCAGGAAATTTTGCATCAATCGAGGACCATCCGGCGTGAGCACGCTCTCGGGATGGAATTGCACACCCTCGATCCGCAGCTCGCGATGCCGCACGCCCATGATCTCTCCCTGGGCGGTCTGTGCGGTGACTTGTAAGTGAGCCGGGAGACTCTCCGGTTGTGCAATCAAAGAATGATAGCGACCGATCTCGCACGGGTTCGGCAGACCTTCGAACAATCCCCGGCCGTCGTGCGTGATCGTGGATGTTTTTCCGTGCATCAAGCGGCCGGCACGGACCACCTTGCCACCGAAAACCTCGACGATGGACTGATGTCCGAGACAGACGCCGAAAACAGGCACTATGCCGGCGAAGGCTCGAATCATCTCCATCGAAACGCCCGCGTCGTACGGTGTACCCGGACCCGGCGAGATACATACATGGGTCGGAGCGCTCGCGAGTGCCTCTGCCACGGTCACGGCGTCGTTGCGCCGCACGTCGACCTCGGCACCCAAGATCAGGAACGCCTGCACGAGGTTGTAGGTGAAGGAATCGTAGTTGTCGATCAGCAGCAGACGCGGCGCAGTCATGCTCAAAGACCCTCGGCGGCCATCGCCAGCGCTCGCGCAGCAGAGCTACTCTTGGCGAGCACTTCGTCGTATTCGCTTTGGGGCTGACTGTCGGCGACGATGCCAGCGCCTGCCTGATAGGAGTATTCATCACCCCGGAACACGAGCGTTCTGATGGTGATGGCCTGATCCATGTCGCCTTGAGCGCCAAAATAACCGACCGTGCCACCATAGAGCCCACGCCTGACCGGTTCGAGCTCATCGATGATCTCCATCGCACGCACTTTCGGTGCACCCACCAGCGTGCCGGCTGGGAACGCAGCCGCGAACAGATCGAACGCATCACGACCCGGCGCAAGCTCACCGCGCACACCACTGACCATATGCATGACATGGCTGTATCGCTCGATGGATTTATAGGGCGCCACGTGCACGCTGCCGGGCTTTGCGACACGCCCTAGATCGTTACGCGCCAAGTCAACGAGCATGACGTGTTCGGCGTTTTCTTTGGGATCGGCGAGTAGATCGGTCTCGCGTTCGCGATCAAGCAGATCATCTGCCGAGCGCGGTCGGGTCCCCGCGATCGGCCGCAATTGCGCTTGCCCATGCGAGAGCTTCACCAGCGCTTCGGGCGAAGACCCGACCACCGTGATGTCGCCGAGCGCGCAGTAATACATGTACGGTGAGGGATTGATGAGGCGCAGCGCGCGATAGGCCTCGAACGGATCGAGATCATGTCGCCCCGCAAACCGCACCGATAACACGAGTTGGTAGACATCGCCCGCCGCGATGTAGTCCTGCGTTCGGCCCACCTTGGCTAAAAATTCGCTCTGCGACATCGAGGCCACCGGTGCACTGAACTTCCCGCGTGCACTCGGCAGCGGAACCCCTCCCCGCAGCGCGAGAATGATCTCGCGACGCAAGGCTTGGCGTTCGGTCTCGCTGCCCGAATGCAGCAAAGCGATGCCGCGCGTCAGATGATCGAATACGAGCAACGAACCCGGTGCAACGTAGTGCAAATCGGGTACGCCGGCTCGATCCGGTGTGAATGGCGGCAACCGCTCAAAGAATCGAACGACATCGTAAGAGGCGTAGCCCACCAGACCGCCCGCCAACGGGAAGTCGGGACCCGCACCCGGAGCGGTCGGCCTCGGCGCTTTCGACAACGCGACTCGCAATGCGGCCAACAACTCTCGCTGATCCCGAGGGATCGAGAGCGACTGAGTCCCCTGCGTGAAACCATCGGCAGCGAGACGAACGGCGAAGCTCGTGTCACCGAAACCGATGAAGGAATAGCGCGCGAGACGTTCGCCCCCCTCCACGCTCTCGAGCAAGAAAGTTGGGTTGAAGGCGCGCAGCTTCAAGAACGCCGATACGGGCGTATCCAGATCACCAGCAATGTCGAATGGTGGTTTCATAAACGCAAAAACCCATCCCGGTTGTGTCCGGAGATGGGTTCGGGTGGCTCATCCTCTTTGGATTTTTAGATCGACAGCGCCCCGCGCCCTCTCCCTCAGGAGCGGCGCCAACCCCACCAGCGGCGGGCATTCAATGGGTTGTGCGAGGCAGCGAACATACTCGAGAGAGTATCGCCGTCGAGCCAAACACGCGTCAAGGACTGCCGCTCAGTTGTGATTGGCTAACCACCACTCGAAGAGGCCGTAACCCGATAGACCCATCACCATCAAGCCGATCGCGGTGATGGCGATCCGCGACGGGACGTGCTTGGCAATCCACGCACCGAAAGGCGCTGCAATGACACCGCCGCCCAACAGGGCGATGACGAGGTCGTAGCGCCGCCAATCGAACGTGAATAAAAACGTGATCGAGATCGCCAGCGTGACGAAGAACTCGGCGGCGTTGGATGTGCCAACCGCATAGCGAGGCGGTACGCCACGTGCAATCAACGCCGGCGTCGTCACCATTCCCCAACCGCCACCGCCGATGGCATCGAGAAAACCTGCCGCTCCGCCGAGCGCATGACTCGGCGCACGCGCAAGCTCCGGCTCACTGCGACGCGACGCACGACGCAGCAGCAGCACACCCATGACGAGGAGGTAGGCAAACACGAAAGGACGCAAGATGTTGCCGTCGATGGAACTGAGTAGATAAGCCCCCACCGCACCCCCCACCATGCCCGGTAACACGAGCTTGATGAAAATACTGCGGTCGAGATTCCGAAACCACGCATGCGAGAGGCCTGATGCGCCGGTGGTGACGACTTCGGCGGCATGGACGGTGGCGCTGACGAAGGCCGGGGGATGCCCCATGGTTGTCAGGAACGCGCTCGCCGAGACGCCGTAGGCCATCCCCATGGCGCCATCGATCAATTGCGCGAGGAATCCAACGAGCACCAGCGGCCAAAATTCGGGGGAGAGCACGTCCATAGCTGCATCCTAACGTAACGCATTACCTATAATCGGTGCATGAACAGCAAGTCGTTTCATCCCTTACGGGCTCTCCCAGGTCTACTCGCACTCGGCATCCTCGGCTGCAGTGGCGGCGCTGGCGACATCGCCGCCCCTCGCGATGGTCTATGGCGCGCGGTGCTGCAAGTGCCGGGCGGCGAATTGCCGTTTGGACTCGAATTTACGATCGAACAAGGTCGTCGTCATGCCGTACTCATCAACGGCGATGATCGAGTGCGCGTCGACGAACTCAAGATCGAAGGCGAGCGGATCACCCTGCGCATGCCGGGGTACGAGAATCGCATCGAGGCGCAGTTCAAAGACGGCTCCATCGAAGGCACGCTCACGATGATCAAAAGTGGCGGCAAGCTGCAAGTCATTCCACTCACCGCGAAATACGGCGAGGACTGGCGCTTCACGGCGCCGAGCGAGTCGCTCCCAGCGCCGGTAGCGGATCTCACCGGTCGATGGGCGTGGCAATTCGTCGATGGCGATAAAATTTATCCGGCGGTCGCCGAATTCAAACAGCGTGATGCCATCGTCACGGGCACGGTGATGACGCCCACAGGTGACCATCGCTTCATCGCGGGCGAATTGCGTGGCAACCAACTGCGCCTCTCCAAGTTCGACGGTGGGCACGTTTTTCTGTATCACGCCACCGTCAAAGACGATGGCACGCTCGAGGGTCAGTTCTGGTCGGGTACGGCACACACCGAGAAATTCACGGGTCAGCGCGATGCAGCCGCCTCGCTCGGTAACGCCGCCGATAAAACCGCTCTGGTCGGCGACGCCGAGAGACTGAATTTCACCTTTCCGGATCTTGGCGGTAGCTCGATTTCTCTGAACGACTCGTTCTTCCGCGGCAAAGTGGTCGTCGTGGCATTGGCGGGAAGCTGGTGTCCGAATTGCCACGACGAAGCAGCATTCCTCGCCGATCTGCACCGACGTAAACGATCGCAGGGGTTCGAGGTGGTCTCGCTGATGTTCGAGCAGTTCGGCGATTTCCCGCAGGCAGCGGAAGCGGTCTATCGATTCCGCGATCGCTACAAGATCGAATACACCACGCTGATCGCAGGCATTTCGGACAAAGACGATGCAGCAGCAAAACTTCCGCAACTCAACGGAGTTTTTGCGTTCCCAACGACCATCTTCGTCGATCGTAGCGGCAAGGTACGCAAGATCCATACCGGCTTCTCGGGCCCCGCCACCGGCATACACTACGAGAAACTCGTCAGTGAATTCGAGAAAACGGCAGAGATGCTGCTCGCCGAAGCAGCGCCGCCAGCGGCTTAAGCGCAGCACTCGAGGCCACCGTCATGCCCTCTTTCGATGTCGTCTCGGAAATCGATCGTCACGAGCTCGCTAATGCCATCGATCAGGCCAACCGCGAGCTGTCGCAGCGTTTCGACTTCAAGGACACCGGTTGTAAATACGAATTCAAGGAAAAAGAGTTCGTCGTGCAAATGCAGGCGCAAGTGGAATTCCAGCTCAAGCAAATGCTGGATATCCTCAAGTTGAAGCTCACCAAGCGAGGCATCGATGTCTCGTGTATCGACTTGAAAGAGGCACAGACGAACTTGGCCGAAGCGAGGCAGGATGTGGCTCTGCGCCACGGTATCGATCAGGAATGTGGCAAGAAGATCGTCAAACTACTCAAAGAATCCAAGCTGAAGGTGCAAGGCGCCATCCACGGCGAGAAGGTGCGCGTCACGGGCAAGCAGCGCGATGACCTGCAGGAAGCCATCGCCTTGCTACGCCGGCAGGAATTCGACCGGCCGCTGTCTTACGACAACTTCCGAGATTGACGCTAGAAACAGACCCCTCGAGGCTCAGTGCTTCGAATCGAGCTGATCGAGCAGTTGCCGGAAATCCCCGAGAATTCGGATCGCCTCGGGCGTCACGCTGACGAGTTTCTCGCGTCCGTCACTGCTCTTGCCGCCTTCGACCTTCAGCAGAGCCAAGGTCGAGAGCCGATGCACCAGTTTCTTGCACGCGCTCTCGCCGCCGAAACCGTACAGACGAAACAGCAAGACCAGATCACCGACCGTCAGCGGCCCGTGTCTCGCGGCCATGAGCAAGGCCGGAACGTGCACGACGTTCTTCATCGGTTGTGGGAAGGGTACCTTCCGCATTGTCGAACCACAGTGAAAAAACCCGGCGTATTCTCACACCATCGACACCCCGATCAGTACAAAGAAATCGCTGTTTGTTCTCAAATAAACTAGACCTTAAAAATCGATCCTTTTTCAGGTTCGATTTCGATTCCAGTAGAAATACAGCGGTACACCGAGCAGGATCACGCCGATTCCGAGCAGTGCCTGCTTCGGTGTGGCAACGAGGGCACTGAGCAATAACGCCGCGGAAACAAGCACGAATACGATCGGCGTGAACGGATATCCCCACGTCTTGAAAGGCCGCGGCAGATCCGGCTCGGTACGCCGGAACAGGATGACCGCACCGGCACTCAAGGCATAGAAAAGACAAGAGGCGAATACCACCGAGTCGGTCAAGGTGTCGTAAGTGCCCGAGAGAGTGAGCACACTCGCCCAACCCGCTTGCGCAAGCACTGCGTTGACCGGTACCCGGGTGCGCTCGGATACCTTGGCCAAGGGCTTGAAGAACATGCCGTCGCTCGCCATCGCGTACGGGACGCGCGAATTGGCGAGCACCGATGCGTGCAGTGAACCGAGGGACGAGAGCATCAGAGCTGCGGCCATGAAGGTCACCGCGGCAGGTCCTGCAAATGTCTTCAACACCTCGGTGGCGACCGACGACGTCGCCGAAACATTGGCGATCTCCTGCGGTGAAAGCACGTAGAAATACGCCGCGTTGACGCCGACATAGAGCGCGATCACGAGCAAGGTTCCCCAGATGAACATGCGTGGCAGATTGCGCTGCGGATCCTTCACCTCACCGCAGAGCGGCGCAACGTTGTTCCAACCGTCATAGGCCCAAAGAGCACCGAGCATCGCTGCACCGATACCCGCGATACCGCCCATCGCACTCGCCTCGACGCCTTCGCAGCTGCCGCCGCTCGCCGACCCTGACAGATGCGACAAATCACCCTGACCGAACGCGAACGCACCGATACCGACAGCGAGCACCGTGATGACCTTCATCACCGTGAGCACGGTCGCGGCACTACCCGTCGTTGCCACGGAGGCGCAGTTGAAAAGGGTTACCAGCCACAGTGCCGACAAAGCGACGACCGTGAGTCCCGTGAAAGAAATACCGTCACCAACTGGCAGTGTCAGCCAGGCGTGGTCCAACGCTCCGCCGAGCGCTGCGTTCATGAAGATGGCAAAGCCGACCGCGAGCGCTGCCTGCGAACCGGTCTTCATGATGGCAAAAACAGTCCAGCCGTAAAGAAAGCTCGTCGGTTTGCCGTAGGCGCGTCGCAAAAAGACGTAGTCGCCACCGGCTGCCGGCATCATCGAAGCGAGCTCGGCATAACAAAAAGCACCGAGCAGCGACAACAACCCCGCGGCGAGCCAAACCGCCATGACGATCATCGGATCGTCGACGTTACAGGTCATGACCCGCGTTTTGAGAAAGACGCCGGTGCCGATGACGTTGGCGACATTGACTGCAATGCCTGCCCATAATCCCAAACCGCGATTGAGCCCCGACATCGCGATCTAAAACCGCAGACCGAGTTTGGTCGATGCGCCGAGCGCACCGCCGGTCTTGTCAACTTCGAGGGAAAGGCTGCCGATCACGAGGCCGAATTGCAGTCCGGCGAATACCCGATTTTGGGTCGGCGACAGCGACTGCAGAGTGACAGCCGCCGCCGAATTCGGCGTGACATCACCCCAGACTCGCCCGATGCCCGCATAAGGCGTGAAAGCAAGCAACCCCTTGGAGACGACGAGCTCGACACTACGCGTTTCGAGGTCGAGCTGCTCGACACCGGAGAGACGGGTGACACCGCCACGCAACGCAAGCGCAGGCAGCACCGGGTTGCCGGCGATCAGTGCGTACTGCGCTTGACCACCATAGACCAAAATATTGCTGCCTGGCACCGCTGCGACGAACGCACCGACATCGACATCGAACGGCAAACCTTTCGATAGCGACACCTTCGGGATCGGCAGATACTCGCTGGTGCTGCCCGTTGCGACACCCCAAGATTCCGCATGCTCGAGTCGAACCAGTGACACGCCAACACCGAGGTCGAAGCCCAGCACGCCGAGCGGCTCTGCGGGTGCACTCGACTTGTAACTGAGTGCCGCCACGAGATCATCGGCAAACGATTCGAATTGCTTCGGTGTCAGGCGATCGATGGCCTTGATGTCGTCCGCCCGAGCGAGCGCACTCGTCCATGCGATCAGCACGGCCGCCAGTACCGGGCGTAGTTTGTTCATCGGCGGGATGCTCCTTTGCGCATGGGTTGCAGTTGCTCGCAGAGCGCAGGTACGGCCTCGATGGCCGTCGGCCCCATACGGGTCAGTCGAATATCCACAAAATGACTCATCTGCCGCGCAGCGACCGCCGTCACCGCGGGAAACTGGCTCCAGCGCTCGCGCCAATCGCGCGACGTGATGGGTGGCGCACCCATCAGGATCACATCGGGGTTGCGCTTCTTGATTTCTTCGAACTCGACGATAGGTGCGGGGAAGTCAATGTCGTCAAAGATATTGCGTGCTCCGCAACGCGAGATTGCATCGTTCATCAAATGTCGGCTGCCCACGGTGTAGAGCGGCACATCCCACATCATGAAAAACACGGCGGGCGCATTCGCTGCGATTTTCCCGACAGGGCGCTTTGGCAGCGCGGCGATGCGCGCCTCCGCTTGGCGCGCAGCAGCCTCGGCCACCGGCTCCGTGCCGGCAAGTTCTCCAAGCCGTCGGATCGAGCGCGGCATGTCGTCGAAACTTCGTAGGCTGACCTGATAGATCGGCAAGCGTAATTTCTGCAGACTCTCGAGAACCAGCTCGTGGGTCATATCACGCCAGATCACGATCACATCCGGCTTGAGCGCTTTCAGCCGCTCGTATTTGAGCGCGTTGGCATCACCGAGTCGCTCTATTTTTTTAGCGGCCTCCGGCGCATCGGCGCCGATGACGGTGCCGACGATTCGACCTCCAGCACCCGCGGCGAACAGCAGCTCGGTCGCACCCGGCGAAAGACTCACGATACGAGTGGGTCGTTGCGGCAAAGACAAAGATTTGCCGGCATCGTCAGTCATGGTGATCGCGGAAGCTTGCGCCAAGCCAAAGGTGGCACAGAATCCGACGAGAAGCGCCGTCACAAACCATCGGGATGGTGATCTCATGATGGTAGCCTCATGGGGACGACCTCGTGTGACTGCGCGCCGCGCAGTCGGCACAGCCGCCGTGATCGACGCGCCTGACGAGCCACTCGAGACGCCCACTCCAGCGGGTCGAGATCCAGCGTCGAAATGACCGCGGTGCAAGCGACCAGACCACGTAGCACACAGCGGCGCTGACGGCGATCCCGACGATGAGGTTCTGCCACATGCGGCTCAAGCTCCCATCAAAATTAAAGTCAGACGATACGTGACGAACGCAGCCACGTAGGCCAAGGCAAAGAGGTAGGTCGCCATCATCAAGGGGTGACGCCAGCCGCCCGTTTCGCGCTTGACCACGGCCAAGGTCGCCAGACACTGCGGCGCAAACACGTACCACGCCAACAACGCCAACGCCGTGCCTAAGCTCCACTCGGCCGAGATCGTGGCGGCAAGTGCGCCGGTGACCGTCTCTTCGCTACCGGAGAGAGCATAGACCGTACCAAGAGCGCCGACGGCGATTTCGCGTGCCGCCAAACCCGGCACCAACGCGATCGCGATCTGCCAGTTGAAACCGATGGGCTCGAGCACGACCGCGAGCGCCTTGCCGATCTGACCGGCGAAACTGGTTTCGATCGCGGGCGTCGTGGCTCCCGATGGTGGCGCCGGATACGTCGAGAGAAACCACAACAAAACGACCATGGCGAGAATGATGCCGCCGACGCGTTCGAGGAATATGCGTGTTCGATCGTAGAGACCGACCAATAAATTCAACGGATTCGGCCAGTGATAGTCCGGTAGTTCCAACATCAGCAGGTGTTGATCGCTCGCGCCCTGCCAACGCTTGATCACGTAAGCGACCAGCAGTGCAGCGACGATGCCGGCGAAATACAGCGCGAACAACACGAGCCCTTGCAGATTGAAGAGGCCAATATCGCGATCGGGGATGAAGGCCGCGATCAAAAGAGCGTAGACCGGCAGACGCGCCGAACACGTCATCAGCGGCGCAACCATGATGGTGGCGATACGATCCCGAATACTCGGGATGGTACGAGTCGCCATGATCCCGGGAATGGCGCATGCGAACGAGGAAAGCAACGGAATGAAGGCGCGGCCGGAGAGCCCCACGCCACCCATGAGCCGATCCAGCAGATAGGCCGCGCGTGGCAGATAACCGCTGTCCTCTAACACCAGGATGAACGCGAACAGAATCAGGATTTGCGGCAGGAAGACTACGACGCTGCCGAGTCCGGCGATGACGCCGTCGATCAGCAGGCTGCGCAACGCCCCATTCGGCATCTGCGTCACCAACATCTCACCGAGTCTCGCGACACCGGCATCGATCAGATCCATGGGCACACTCGCCCAACTGAATACGGCTTGGAAAACGAGGAAGAGGATGACCGCCAAGGACAACATCCCGAAAATCGGATGCAGCAACACGCGATCAGCGGCAGCGACGGCGGCGCTACGCGCAGGCTCCTGATGACGGGCGACGGTCAACAGTCGTGCGGCCTCGCGATGCGCAGCGATCACATCGAGCGCAGTCGGCTCTTGCCACTCGAGCGCGCTCGGCTTTGGCCAAGGATGCTGCTCGAGTTTTTGTACGAGGGCGTCTGCTCCACCAACTCGGGTCGCCACGGTCTCGACGACCGGGATTCCGAGCTCATGCGACAAGGCGGCAAAATCAAGTTGAAATCCCCGGCGCCGGGCGATGTCACTGCGGTTGATCGCAAGCATCATCGGGAGCCCGACACGACGCGCTTCGAGTGCCAGACGTAGCGAAAGCGACAGATGCATCGCATCGGCCACGAGCACGATCAACTCGGGGCGTGGCTCGCCCGCCAGACGACCGAGCGCGACATCGCGCGTGATCGCCTCATCGAGCGTCGTCGGCTTAAAGCTGTAGAGACCGGGAAGATCGAGCAACTGATGGCGCTCGCCCCTCGCATCCAAGAAAACCCCTTCCTTGCGCTCGACCGTGACGCCGGGATAGTTGGCTACTTTTTGGCGACTGCCGGTCAATCGATTGAACAGAGCCGTCTTGCCACAGTTCGGCAAGCCGATCAGCGCAATTCTCATCGCACAATTCTCATCGCACCATCACCAAGTCGGCTTCGTGCCTGCGCAAGGCGAAGGTCGAACCACCGATGCGGACGGCGAGCGGGTCCTGCCCCGGCCACATCACGGCAACCACCTCGACCGTCGCACCTTCGATGCAGCCGATCTCGAGCAAGCGGCGCGACAGTACGGCCGAATCGGTGATGGCTTCGACGAGCGACCGCTCCCCTAGCGGCAATGCCGATAGCGGACGCAGCGGCGTTGACGGATTCTCATTCACAACGAGCGAGTATACGGGCCATGCGGTACCCTTGCGCCCCATGGACGGCAGCGGCGGTGGCGACAACCCTCAGGTGAATGTGTACGGCGAGCCGCTCGCGCCGTGTAGCCTCGCACCCAAGACCGGCTGGTTCCGCAGCGGCTGTTGTGAGACCGAGTCTCGAGATACCGGTTCGCACACCGTCTGCGCGGTCATGACGGCCGAGTTTCTCGAATTCTCGCGCTCGCGCGGCAACGATCTTTCCACGCCCCAGCCGGCTTACGGCTTTCCCGGTCTGAAGCCCGGTGATCGCTGGTGTCTCTGCGCCGCTCGTTGGCAAGAGGCCCTGCAGGCGGGCAAGGCGCCCAAGGTGTTGTTGAAGGCCACCCATCGGCGGGCCCTCGAGCTCATCGCCCTCGCCGACCTCAAAGCGCACGCCATCGATCTTGTCTGAGTCGTCACGCCGAGACGCGGTCCTGCGCGGCGCGCGGGAGCTGCTACCGCTCAGTCCGGGCATCTTCGCCTGGGGTTTGGTGACGGGCGTCGCCATGGTCAAGTCGGGGCTCAGCACGCTCGACGCCACGATTCTGAGTTTGCTCGCGTATGCCGGCAGCGCCCAGTTGGCGGCGATGCCCCTGATCGCAACGCTCGCCCCCCTCTGGCTCGTGTTGCTGACGGCGATCATCGTGAACCTCCGGTTTGTCGTCTACACGGCACTGCTACGCCCGCACTTCACGCACCTCTCAGCGGGTCGACGCCTGTGGCTCGGTTACATCGTCGGCGACATCATGTTCGTGCGCTTCACGAGCTTGCTCCAGCAAGAGCCGAATCATCCGCACAAGGTCGCCTACTACACCGGCGGCGCACTGGCCAACTGGGCCATCTGGCAGGTGTCCTCCCTGATCGGCATCTTTGCCGCCTCGGCCATCCCTGCCAGTTGGGGACTCGAACTCGCCGGGACCCTCGCCCTCGTGGCGCTGCTAGTGCCGCTGTGCCGCCAGTGGCCGGCGCTCGCTGGGGCCGTCACCGCTGCCGTTGTCGCCGTGCTCGCGCACTCACTGCCGCTGCGGCTCGGCTTGCTCTGTGGCGTGATCGTCGGCATTGCAGTCGCGCTCGCCGTCGATCATCGGTCGCGAGACCGCCCGTCGGGGCGGCGCGCTGAATCGGAGAGATCGCTCTCATGACGGATCTGTTGGGCCCCATCGACCCCTACGTCTGGCTTGCTATTCTCGGGGTCACCGCCGCGACTTTCATCACCCGCTCGAGTTTGTTCGTACTCGGCGCGAGGGTGCAGTTTCCACCCGTGGTCGAGGCCGCGCTGCGATTCGCGCCCGCCTGCGCCCTCGCGGCGATCGTCGCTGCGGATCTCGCCTTCGTCGAAGGACAGCTCAGAATCGATATCGGTAACCCAAAATTGATTGCCGGGTGCATCGGTATCATCGTTTTTTCGCTTACTCGTAGCATAGTTGGAACAATCGCAGGTGGCATGATCGCGTTCTGGTTCCTGCATTTCTGGCTACCCCGGTTGTGAGCTGAGGTCCGACTGCCGCGATCGCCATCCAACTGAAACAATAATCCAAAGATAAAACGCTCGTTTATTCATTGACAGAATGTCAATGACGCGGCAGATTCGCCGCATGAGTTACCTCGCCGAACGCCGTCTCGAAGAAAAAGAACGTCGCCGACTCGAGATCCTCGACGCTGCGGCCGACGTGGCCGGTGTCGTGGGTTTCGATGCCATGACGATGGAACAGGTCGCCCGCAAGGCCCGCCTCTCGCGCGCCTTGGTCTACGTGTATTTCAAAGACAAACACGATCTGCTGATCGGTCTGTGCGTCCGAGCGCTCGAGCTCTTGCGGGAGCGGTTCGCGGCGGCGGTCGCCGCCGAGACCCAGGGCTACAAGCAGGTCGAGGCCTGCGGTCGAGCCTATGTTCGCTTCGCCTCCGACCACCCCACGCTGTTCGATGCGCTGGCGCAGGTCGAGGCCCACAGTCCGATCACCGACGACCCGTCGCTCGATGTCTCTCTCAAAGCAGGTGATGAACTGCAGTGCATCCTCGTCGAGGCCATCGAGCGTGGCAAAGCCGATGGCTCGATCCGCGCCGATGCCGGTCCCTCGGCGCTGCTCGGTCTGACCCTCTGGGGTCTGATGCACGGGGTACTGCAGCTCACGCAACACAAGTCGGGCAGCCTCGAGTCGGCGGGCGCGAGTCCGGTCGAGCTCATCGAACAGGGCTTCGTGTTTGCGGCTCGGGCCATCGCGAGCCCCCCGGTGCTCCGATCATGAAGGGTCGGATCATGCAGGGTCGGCTCGTGCAGGCTTGGGTCGGACTGACCCTGGGCCTGAGCACGGCGCTGCTCGGTGCCGCCAGCGCCGCAGCGGGTTCGATCGCCGGACCCACGCTTGCGGCGGCGGCCACCTTGCCGGTTCCGGCCGAGCGGACCGTCGCTGAGGTACTGGGCGCTTATGTCGACGAGGCGTTGCGCTCGAATCTCGCGCTGCAAGCGGCCGGGCTAGAGGTCGAGCGGAGTCAGGCGATGCTCGAGGCCGCGCGGGCACGCTTCTTCCCGGAAGCCACTCTCAGCGCCCGCTATACGCGTGCCGAAGGCGGGCGTGAAGTCTCGCTGCCGCTCGCGGCAGCCTTCAACCCGGTCTATGCGACCCTGAATGAACTGTTGCTGGCCGATGGCAAGGCGCCGCGTTTCGGCAGCATCGAAGATCCCCGCTTCCTGCTGCAGCGAGAAGAGGAGCAGGACTCGCGGATCAGCCTGCGCCAGCCGCTCTATGCGCCGGCCCTCCCGGCAGCCGTGCGCGCGCAGCGCGCCGCCATGGCCGCAACGAGTTACGCCAAGCTCGCCCTGGAGCAGCGGCTGCGGCGAGATGTGTCGGTCGGCTACCTCGACTGGCTGCGTGCCGACCGCAGTGCCGACATCGTGGCCGCCAGTCGTGCCTTGTTGCAGGAAAATCTACGTATCAACGAATCGTTGTTTCGAAACGGCACCATCACCGAAGACCAGGTGCTGCGTGCGCGCGCGGAATTACTCGCCGTCGAGCAGCAACTTTCCGAGACCCGGCAACTACGCGATCAGGCACGCAGTTACCTGAATTTTTTGTTGAACCGGCCGCTCGAGACGCCGCTCGACGATGCCGTCATCGACGGTGAGCTCGCACAGGCCGCCCTCGATCTCGAACAATTACGCTCTCTCGCGCTGACGCAACGACCCGATGTGGGTCAATTCGAGGGCAACGTCAAAGCGATGGAATCGCGCGTGGCGATCGCTCGTGCGGCGCGACTGCCGACACTCGGTCTCGCCGTCGATGGTGGCACGCAGGGCGAAAAATACGAGTTCGGGCGCGGCCGCAATTACGCCACGGTCTCGCTGCTGTTGAATTGGACGCTGTTCGATGGTGGTGCGCGTCGTGCGGAAGAGCGCGAAGCCAAACTTGCGCTGCGTCAGATCGAAACGCGACGCGTGCAACTCGCGCAGCAGATCGCACTCGAAGTCCAACAGGCGCTCGATCGACTGCAGACCAGTCAGGCCTCACTGCAAGTGGCCGAGGCGCGCGCCACAGCGTCGCGCGCCGCGTTTCGCATAGCCGGTCGAAAACGCGATGAGGGTGTGATCAGTCAGGTCGAGTTTTTGGATGCGCGCACCAGCCTCACCGCCGCCGAGTTGAATCTGAATGCCGTGCGGTTTGAATTACTCGCACGACAAGCCGACCTCGATTACGCCACCGGAGCACCCCGCTCGTGAAATATTTGATGCCGTTACTGCTGATGCTTTTTTTGAGTGCCTGTGGCGCTGCACCCTCGGACTCCACTGCCGATCCGGGCACGCCGGTGCGCTCGGGTATCGCCTCGAGCGGTCCCGCCATCGCCAGCCTCAAAACCAATGGTGTCGTCGCCGCACGCGACGAGATGCGCTTATCGTTCAAAACGGGCGGCATCATTCGTCGGATCACGGTGCAAGAAGGACAGTCCGTCAAGCAAGGCCAGTTACTCGCGGAGCTCGAACTCACGGAAATCAACGCGCAGTTCCAGCAAGCCAAGCAAATGGCCGACAAGTCGGCACG
Source organism: Klebsiella pneumoniae (assembly GCA_945873095.1). Taxonomy (GTDB): domain Bacteria; phylum Pseudomonadota; class Gammaproteobacteria; order Steroidobacterales; family Steroidobacteraceae; genus UBA964. The sequence goes on from CAMCBU010000002.1 coordinate 161,111, forward strand.
CGATCTCGAACGCGGCGAACGTTTGCACGCCGATCAGGTGATCAGCCTCGAAGCACTGCAAAATCTGCGCACACAAGCGGCCGTCACCGCCGCGGCTCGCGATGCCGCGCGCTTCAACTTCGGTCAGTCGGCTATCGTGGCAACCCGCGACGGCGTGATCCTGCGCCAACTCGCCGAGGAGCGCGAACTCGTGCCGCCGGGGCAACCGGTCATCGTGTTGGGCAGCAGCGAGCGCGGGCATGTCGTTCGCGCGGCGATCTCCGATCGCGATCTCGTCCGCCTGAATGTGGGTGACAAAGCAGAGATTCGTCTCGATGCCTATCCCGGGCAAGTGTTCACCGGCAAAGTGCACGAGGTGTCGGCTGCCGCCGATCCGCGTAACGGCCTGTTCCCGATTGAAGTGCGTTTCGAAGTTCCCGCCGCAACCAAGCTGGCGACCGGTTTCATCGCCAAGTTGCAAATCACACCCGCGGCCGCAAGCACGTCTAGCCTGACCTACATCCCCATCGCCGCGCTGGTCGAAGGCGATGGTGACAAGGCGCAAGTCTTCGTCGTGGATGGCGCGTTTGCACGCAAACGCGAGGTGACGGTGGCCTTCATCGATGGCGAAACGGTCGCGCTCGCAAGCGGACTCACCGCCGGCACGGCCCTCGTCACCGAGGGCGCTCTCTATCTGGTCGATGGCGAACGCATCAGCCCCGTCACCACCGCAACCAACTAGGGGCGCTCCGTGTCGATACTTGAGTTTCCGATCAAGCGCTACCAGTTCACGCTGGTGGCTTTTCTTTGCCTCGTGGCGATGGGCATATACGCCTTCATTTCCGTGCCGCGCGAGGAGGATCCGTCGTTCCGGATCTCCGGTTTCGACATCGCCGCGATTATGCCGGGCGCGGACCCGCAGGATCTGGAGCGTCTCGTCGCCAAGCCGCTCGAAGATCGGCTCTCCGAACTCGACGATGTTCGACAACTCGAAACGGTGATCGCCGATGGCGTCTCGTTCACCATCGTCGAATTCGAGGCCTATTCCGACGCCGACGAGAAATATGATGAGGTCTTGCGCGAGGTCAACGCGCTGCGACCGAATCTACCCGCCGAACTTCGCCAAGTCAGCATTCGAAAGTTCAGTCCGGGGCTCGTCAACATCGTCCAATACGCTTTGGTTTCGGCAGAAGCGCCGTACCGCGAACTCGAAGACCATGCGCGCAGCTTGAAAGACGTCTTGAAATCCGTGCCGGGGATTCGTACCTCGGAGAGCTGGGCCTATCCACCGCGCGAGTTACGCATCGAAGTGAATATGGAGCGTTTAGCTGATCTCAAGCTGAATGCGGCCCGAGTCATCCAAGCGCTCGATAGCGAGAACGCGAATATTCCGGCCGGCATCATCGATGTCGGGTCGCGCAGTTTTACCGTCAAGAGCACCGGCTCCTACGAAAATCTCGAGCAGGTCCGCGATACGGTGGTCAGTGCCGAGGGTGGTCGCATCGTGCGAGTGCGGGATATCGCAGCGGTGCAGTGGGCTGAGGGTCAGTGGGGCCACGTCGGTCGCTACAACGGCCAGCGCGCCGTCTTCGTCACGGCCAACATGAAAGAAGGGCAAAACATCCTCCAAGTGCGCAAAGCCCTCGGGGAGGCGGTTGCTCGCTATCAAGCGGGATTGCCGAAGCGCGTGCAATTGGAGCTCGGCTTCGATCAATCGCGCAACGTCGAATCCCGCCTCGATCGTTTGTACATCGACTTCAGCATCGCCATCGCATTGGTTCTCATCACCTTGTTACCACTCGGTCTGCGGGCTGCAGGCATCGTGATGATTTCGATCCCGTTGTCGTTGGCGTTCGGCATCGCGGTGCTGCATTTTCTCGGCTACTCGCTCAATCAGCTGTCCATCGCGGGTTTCGTGGTCGCTCTCGGTTTGCTGGTCGACGACTCGATCGTGGCGGTCGAGAACATCTCGCGTCACGTTCGGCTCGGCTACGATCGAACTCGGGCCGCCATTCTCGGTACGCGCCAAATCATGCTTGCCGTGCTCGGTTGTACCGCAACCTTGATTTTCGCGTTTCTGCCTTTGATGGCTCTGCCGGGAACAGCCGGAAAATTCATCCGCGTACTGCCCACCGCCGTAGTCGCGACGGTGGTCGGCTCGCTGCTGATCGCGCTTTTCATCATTCCTTTCCTCGCCTCGCGCATGCTGCGCGACGAGGATGTCGGGCACTCGAATCGGTTGCTGCAGCGGATCATGGATGCGATCCACCGCTATTATCGACCCGCGCTGCATTATTGCCTCGCGAGACCCAAAGCGACGGTCGTTGCAACGATCGGCGGCTCGCTGTTGCTGTCGTTCTTGCTAGTCCCGGTGCTCGGCTCGAGCCTATTCCCGAAAGCCGATACGCCACAATTTTTGGTGCAGGTCGACACGCCGACGGGCACTAGCCTCGCCGAGACCGACCGTGCACTGCGCTTCGTCGAAGCAGAGCTCGAAAAAGTACCCGGGGTGCAGTCGGTTTTCACCAATCTCGGTCGCGGTAATCCGCAGATCTACTACAACCACATCCAGCGCAACGAGTCGGCAGGTTACGGCGAAATATTCGTCACGCTCGAGTCTTACAACACGAGAAAAACCCCAGAGCTTCTCGATGGCCTGCGCATCCGACTCGATCAGTACCCGGGTGCGCGGATTTCAGTCAAAGAATTTATCAACGGTCCTCCCGTTTCCGCACCGATCGCGATCCGCGTCGTCGGACCCGACCTGCAAGTGCTCGATCAACTCGCGCGGGAAGTCGAAGCCTTGCTCGACAAAACGCCGGGAACCCGTGATGTACGCAATCCGCTGAAATTTCCGCGAACCAACATCTCGCTGCAGGCAGACACACAGAAGGCGGCTCTGCTCGGCGTTCCGGCGATCGAAATCGATCGCGCGGCGCGACTGGCCATCTCGGGCTTACCCGCCGGCACTTTCAAGGACGACGACGGCGAACAATATCCGATCGTGGTCAGAACGCCGCTCGATCGACGCGCCGACTTCGCAGCGCTCGAAGCCGCGCGCGCGATGTCGGTCACGGGCGAGCTCGTCCCACTCGAACAAGTTGCCTCCGTCGAGTTGGAACCGGCACCGGTGCTCATCTCTCGTTATCTGCGAGAGCGCTCCGTCACGGTGAATGCCGAAGTGTTGCGCGGCGAGAATATCGGTAAGGTCACCGATGATGTCGTCAAACAACTCGACGAACTCGAGTGGCCGCGCGGATATCGGTATGTCCTCGGCGGCGACGCCGAAGCCGGAGCAGACGCTTTCGGCGGGATCGGCACCGCCATCATCGTGGCTATCTTTGGCATCTTCGCCATTCTGGTGCTCGAGTTCGGTAGCTTCCGGTCAACCCTGATCGTGCTGACGGTGGTGCCACTCGGTGTCTTTGGCGGCATGTTGATGCTGCTGATCACCAACAACGACATCTCGTTCACCGCTGCCATCGGCTTCATCGCCTTGATCGGCATCGAGATCAAAAACTCGATCCTATTGGTCGACTTCACCAATCAATTACGTGAAGAAGGTGTGCCGCTCGATGAAGCCATCGAGCAAGCCGGTGAAATTCGCTTCCTGCCGATCTTGCTCACCTCCGCAACAGCGATCGGCGGTTTGCTGCCGCTGGCCGTGCAGAACATCGGGCTCTATTCACCCATGGCGTGGGTGATCATCGGTGGTTTGATCACCTCGACGCTGCTCGCGCGACTGGTCACGCCGGTGATGTACAAGCTGATCCCGCCTGCAGGACACGAACCGAAGAATTTCGCGCGGGGTAATCAACCCGAGGCATCCGGTGCGCTGCTTTAAGCGCTCTCGAGTTCCCAGGCTACCAGCGGCGCGCCGCGGCGGATCCAGAAGCCGGCGCCAATCGGACGGAACTGTCGCCGCAAGCGGCTGCGATACCACTCAGCGGTGCGCATGGTGACAGCGGGGTCGGTCCGACGCTGATCGGCGTTCTCGCGCCAATCGCGGCGCGTCAACGCGCTGAAAAACAACACGCCGCGACACAGATTCGCGAAGTTCCGCACTGCTTTTGTTGCCGATGCGTCGTCGAGGTATTGCAGCACGTCGTAGCAAACCACGAGGTCGAAGGGTTGACGCGGTCGATAAGCCGCGATGCTGCCGTTCAGCCAACCGTATTTTTGGCAAAGGTACTCGCTGTATTCCAAACCGACATAGGTCGCACCGGGCAAGCCCCGCAGCAACGCGGTGCGCATCAGGCCGAGGCCGCAGCCCGCATCGAGAATGCTGCCAACCGGACAATCGATATGCTTGACGTAGGACACGATCAAGTTGGCGCGCGCCGTCATCTCGGCCCGCGAAGTGACGGAGCTGCGCGCATTTCGATAAAAGCGCTGGTAGTACTCGCGCCCGAAGTATTCCTTGCTCAAACGATCCCTGCCAATTTTCGTGCAATCGCCGCGACTTTTTCAGGATCCGCCTTCGATACTTCTGGATATTCCGTGAAGCGCTCGGGAATCTTGATGGTGGCGTCGATCCCCATCTGATCCGAACGGAAGGCGCCGAACTGAGCTGACTTCTCACAAGACGGATCGAGAATCATCGGGATACCGTCAGGCTGAATGATGGAATCTTTGACCGGTTGCCACCGGGTCATCATCGCCCACTCGACTTGCTTCAGATCGTATGGGTCGACATCGGGCCCCACGACGATGACGAGCTTAGCCGTCCGACCCCAGCGTCCGGCAGAGCCCCACACGGCATGAATGACATATTTACCGAAGTTCGGGTGGGGCTTTTGCCAGCCATCGACCGATAACTGCACCACGTAGCACATGTTGGGCGTGACGGCGACATCATGTACCTCGGGAATCTTTTTGCGCAGATCCGAGAGCACTTCGCCTTCGACCGGCAACAGGGCGATGTAGTTGTGATCGAAAGGCGGCACCATTTCCATGGTCGCGTGCCAAATCGGATTCTTGCGATACGAGAGACACTTGATCCGCACCATCGGAAATACCTGAACACGATCGTAGTAACCGACCGGGTTCGAGTGCCAACCGATCGCTTCCAGTTCATCGGTGATGACCTCGCCCTCGAGCACCCACTCGGCATGCGCAGGCACTTCCAGATCGACCGTCTCGCAACGCACCATCTCGACCGGCGAACCGCGCAGGCCGCCCGCGAAGGCCGTCTCGTCGACGTTGAACGGCACACCCGTTGCCGAAGCCAGGTGCAGCGCAGGATCGCAAACACCGGCAATCGCCACTTCGAGACGCTTGCCCATCTGCGAGGCTTTGAAGGTGTGCCGACCGATGTCGGAGAACGGCGGATTCCACCAATAAAATGCAGCGAGATCGCGCTTCGCTCGCTCGGGCGGATAAGTTCCGCCCTGCGGATGGGTCGCATCGAGGAACTGCGTGAAGCGATACCAACCACAGTTACGGCCACCGGTCTGCGGATCCTTGGAGAACGTCATGGCATTGGTGATATAGGCCGGACCTTCTTTGCCAAACCAGACGTGGGGCAACTGTTTGTCGAGCGACACATCATCACCTTTGATGATCACGTCCTTGCAGGGCGCTTTTGCTTTATCGATCACCACGGGCGCATGCCACCGAGCCGGATCGGCGAGCACTTCAGAATGATAGAGCTTGGCTTCGCGCCAATCGCGAAAGCCGATGGTCATCGCCGTACGCTCACGGGTGCCAAAAGGGTTGAAGAGAATCGGGACGCCTTGGGTGTTCACAGCATCGACGTTGTTGAGCATCAAAGCTGGGCCTTCTTTGGCGCAGATGTAATTCATCAACGATTGCAGCTCGTTGGTCCCCCGGCGCCCATCGAACGGCACGTCGATCTGCTTCAGTTGCCCTTCCTGCTCGAGCAGCGCGAGATATTCGCGCATGTCCTTGAACGCCATGATGACCCCTCCTGAGTTGATCCCCGAGCGGTGAGCCTACCGCCCGGCCACCACCCTGCACCAGCCCAAGCGGTACTACCGACTCGCCATGTCCCTAGGTCGGACAGACGAGGCTATGCCACCGCCATGGCAACGCATCACGCCGCATGATCACGAGCTCGAATCACCCGCAGGAGTAGGTCCTATGTCCGAACCCGTCCGAAAAGTTGCCATCGTCACCGGATCGGCCACCGGGGTCGGCGCTGCGGCAGCGATCATGTTGGCCGAGCGCGGCTGTCACGTCGTCATCAACTACACCCGTAGTGAAGCCGAGGCGCGTGAGACCGCGAAGCAGTGCGAGGCCAAAGGTGCCGAGACGATCGTCTTCCAAGGTGATGTGGCCGATGATGCCGCCTGCCAAGGCATGGCGGCTGCAGCCATCGAGAAGTGGGGGCGCATCGATTATCTGATCAACAACGCGGCCAAGACCAAATTCAACCCTTACGAAAATCTCGATGGGCTGTCGGCGGACGACTTTCTCGCAATCTACAAAGTGAACGTCGTGGGTGCCTATCAGATGGTGAGAGCCGTCACGCCACAAATGAAAAAACAAGGGCGTGGCGCGATCGTCAACAACTCCTCGATCGGCGGTGTCACGGGGATTGCCTCATCGATGGCTTATGCAGCCAGTAAAGCGGCCCTCAATATGCTCACGCAATCGCTCTCTCTGGTGCTCGGCCCTGAAATTCGTATCAACGCCATTGCACCGGGCGCGATCCAGACGCGTTGGCTGCAAGGCGGCATGACACCCGAGCAATACCAGAATTTCCTCGTGAATGCTGCCGCGATGGTCCCGCTCAAGACGGTACCAACGGCGGAGCAGATCGCCGAAGCCCTCGTCTGGTTTCTCGAAGGGGCGAGTGTCATTACCGGCGAAGTGCTGATGGTCGATGCCGGCTTGCACTGCGGCCGCCTGCCGCCATCATCGAGCAACAAGGCAAGTTGGGACAACCAGAAATAGCGCTATCGATCGAGCGGTACGCGCCGTAATTCTTTGAATACATCTTCGAGGAAGCGAGCTCGCTCGTCTTTCAGGCGAGCTGCCAAGGCGGCATCGGGAATATGCCGTTCGATCTCGTCTCGAGCGACGATACCTTTACTCTCGAGCAAAGCCTCGAGCGTCAACCGACGTTCGCGCTCGACCCAGACCTGCGCTGCCAACTCGAGCAACATGCGCACGGTGGCATCTTGGATCGGATCGTCGAGATAAACCGGATCATCGCCAACGAGCGGGGTGCCACCCTCCGGGGTCTGCACCCGATCAGACACGGGTCGCGAACCAGTGCTGCATATAGCCGGTGCCACCGGCTCGTTTAGCGAGCGGCGCTGCAGCCACCTCGAAGCCGTGAGCCGTCAAAATCTCACCGAGCCGGCAGTCGCAGAAATCCTGTGAATAGGGCTCTCCGTTATGGCGTGCATCGAACCAGCGGTGATACCGTTGATAGGGCGACTTGCCTTCCGTACCGGTGAAATCGTAGATCGCGAAGATGCCGCCGCGACGGGTGACGCGCGCAGCCTCGCGCACCGTCTCGTCGATGATGCGTGGCGGTAATTCGTGGAACAGGATGAAAGCGAAGGTCACGTCGAAATGAGCGTCCGGAAAGCCCGTGCGCTCGACCAGACGCTGCGCAAAGGTGACGGCATCCCCCTGCATCGCCGCGCGTCGATGCGCCACACGCAACATCGGCGCCGAATGATCGATACCCCAGACCTCAGCCTCGGGATAACGACGATGGAAGGCCGTGCTGCTCTGTCCGATCGAGCAGGCGAGATCGAGAATGCGGTTGACCTTGCCGTCGCTCGGCGTTGGCACCGTGCCGACCAACTTGGCGTGCAACTCGTCCTTGTCGTTGTCACCACGGAAAAACACTTTCGTGCCGTAGTGATACAAAAAACCCGACAGCTCGTCTTGGTAATAGCCACCAGGCTGCAAGTGGAAATGCACGTTGGTATAAGCGGGATGCGCGAATGCCGGGTCGAGTAGTAAGCGACCGGGGCCACGCTCGTCCCACTTGGCGAGCTCGGCGGTCAGTTGCGCGCGCTGCTCACCGAAGCTGCGCTCGATCGCGTGCCACTTCATTTCCTGCTGGCTGCGTGCCAGCCGATCTCGCAGGCGACCGAGTGGCAAAGCGTGGACGAACTCGCGAATCTCCTCGACATCACCCCACGGACGACCGCGACTGGATGCCCATTGCTCCAGTGCGCTGTTCAGCCGCTCCTCGAAATCGGCACCCTTGCCCAAAATGAATTCGCGCAGCCCCTCGACGAAGTCGAGATAGGCAGCATCGGATCGCCGCGCCAGCGGCGGCAAAGTCTCAGGGGTGGTGCTCATATCGGTTGTGTGACCGGATTATAAGCAAAGAGTCCTAAACCCTCGTCGGCGGCCTTGCCTTTGGTCCGCTCTTTGTAGGTATCGGTATCGGGCGCATGGAACATTTTGCCCGCCCGCCGCGACTCCTGCACCACGAAGGCCGCGCGCTCACGGCGACCCGACTCGTAACGAACATAGGCTTCTTCGATGGAGTCGGACTCCACGAAAGCGCGGGCGAGTACTACGGCATCTTCGATCGCAAGCACCGCCCCATGCCCGAGAAAGGGCAGGACGGGATGCGCTGCATCCCCAAGTAGCGTCACACGCCCCTTCGACCATTGACTCAAGGGTTCACGGTCGAACAAGCCCCATTTGAACAGCTGCTCCGGTGGCACCTGCTCCATGAAGCGAGTCACCCACGGCGTCCAGCCGCGGAACTCATCCAACAGCTCTTCGACGCTCGATTGAATCGACCAGCCTTCCTCGGTCCACTCTTTGCGCTCAGCGAAGGCGACGAAGTTCAGTAATTCCCGATTGCGAACCGGATAACGATTCACGAGGTGCCCAGGTCCGACGAAAACGCCGGAAGCCGGCTGCAGAATTTCCTGCGGCACACGCTCCATCGGCACGAGGCCGCGCCACGCGATATAGCCTGTGTATTGCGGCTCGAGCGCACCGAAAATTTGATGACGCACGATCGAGCGTGATCCGTCGGCGCCGATCAAGGCATCGAAACTGCGACTCGCGCCATCGGCAAAATCGACTCGCACACCCGCGCTCGTCGATTCGATCGAGACGCAGCGCCGACCAAGCTCGATAGCGGCAGGGTCATGACGCCGCACTTCAGCAGCCAAGGCATCGTGCAGGTCAGCACGATGGATGAGGTAATAACGTTCGCCGTAGAGCTCTTGTAACCGCGCGCCGCGATTGATCCAGACGAGCGGACGGGCGTCTTGGTAGTGACGGACGCACTGATCCTCGGGGTGATAGGCCTTCTCTGCGAGTGTCTGATGCAAGCCGAGATGATTGAGCGCATGCGCCGCCGTCGGGCTCAATGAAAGACCCGCACCCACTTCGGCCAGCTGAGGCGCCTGCTCGAGCACGAGCGGCTTGAAGCCCGCGCGTTGCAATGCCAACGCGACGGACAAACCGCCGATTCCTCCGCCCACGATACCGATGTTTACCGCTTTCACGGTGGCTATTCAGCCTGAGCACTCGCTCGCACCAAAGAACTGCGGCGCCCTCGTCCAGACTGCGGACAAGCCTGGCCACGAGGCGGTAAAATGCGCCGTGCCTGCCAAAAACATCCACGGGAATACCCCGAAAGTCGGTTTCGTCAGTCTCGGCTGCCCCAAAGCACTCGTGGACTCGGAACGTATCCTCACTCAACTGCGCGCCGAAGGTTATGTCGTCGCGCCGGATTACGAATCGGCGGATCTCGTGGTCGTCAACACCTGCGGCTTCATCGACTCCGCGATCGACGAATCACTCGATGCCATCGGTGAAGCCCTCGAGCAAAACGGCAAGGTGGTCGTCACCGGCTGCCTCGGTGCGAACCCGCAACGCATTCTCGAGAAACATCCGAGCGTTCTGAAGGTCACCGGTCCACACGCGTACGCCGATGTGCTCGCAGCAGTGCATGAACATCTGCCGCCGCTGCATGATCCTTTCGTCGATCTGGTCCCGGCGCAGGGAATTCGGCTGACGCCGAAGCATTATGCGTACCTCAAGATTTCCGAAGGCTGCAACAACAAGTGCAGCTTCTGCATCATTCCGGATTTGCGCGGCAAGCTCGCAAGCCGTCGGATCGACGAGGTGTTCAGAGAAGCGGAAAAACTGGTTCGCGCTGGTGTCAAAGAATTGTTGGTCATTTCACAGGATACGAGTGCCTACGGCTCGGATATTCGCTACGCCCAAGCACAGTGGCATGATCGATCTTGGGAAACGCGCTTCCTCGATCTCGCCCAAGGGCTCGGCTCGCTCGGTGTTTGGGTGCGTATGCACTATGTCTACCCGTATCCGCACGTCGACGAGGTCATCACGCTGATGGCAGAGGGTCGCGTGCTTCCCTATCTCGACATTCCCTTCCAGCATGGCAGTCCGAGCGTACTCAAACGGATGCGTCGGCCCGCTCACGCCGTGAACACCCTCGATCGTATTCACGCTTGGCGTCGCGAATGCCCGGATCTGACTCTGCGCAGCACCTTCATCGTAGGCTTCCCGGGTGAAACCGAAGCGGAATTCGAAGAATTGCTGCAATGGCTCGAAGAAGCACAGCTCGATCGCGTTGGCGCGTTCAAATATTCACCCGTCGAGGGTGCGCGGGCGAACGACGTAGCAGGCCACGTACCCGTCGAAGTTCAAGAACAGCGACTCGAGCGCTTCATGCAGACGGCGCAAGAGATTAGTGCGCGCCGACTCGCCACTCGCGTCGGTCGTGAGGAAACGGTGTTGGTCGATGCCATAGAGGGTAATACCGCCATTGCGCGCTCGCGTGGCGATGCGCCGGAAATCGACGGTATCGTCCGTGTGACCAAGGGCGGCCATCTTCCGGTCGGCGATTTCGCCAAAGTTCGGATCACCGGTGCCGATGCCTACGATCTGAAGGCTTCGCCGCTCAAGGGCTGAGACTCATCAAGATCATCCCTTGATGAATCGATAGCCCTCGTCGCTGATCGGCAAACGACGAATGCGTCGACCGCTTGCGCTGAAGACGGCATTGCAGATCGCGGGCGCCACCGGCGGCAGCGCCGGCTCACCGAGGCCACTCGGTGCAAAGTCGCTCTCGATGAAGTGCACGTCGATCCGCGGATCGAGACCTATGCGTAACAGTCGATAACGATCGAAGTTGGTCTGCGCAACGCGGCCGTTTCGATAATCGAGTTTTTGATCGAGCATGGCGCTCAAGCCATCGATCACCGAGCCCTGACATTGCGACTCGGCACCACTCAGATTCACGATCGGGCCGACATCGCACACCACGGTGACCGAGTGCACCGCGATCGCTTTGTCATCGCTGACACTGACCTCGGCGACTTCGGCCACATGAGCGGTGTGACTGAAATAGAAGGCGAGGCCTCGAGCGCGGCCTTTTGGTAACGGGGTGCTCCAGCCACTCTTCTCAGCAGCGAGTTTCAACACACCGGCTGCGCGTCCGGTGTGTAGCGTGTTTCGATTACCCGGTGTCAGCCAACGCGGTTCGCCCAAAATCTCGAGTAGAAATTCGAGATGATCGCGCCCCGCAGCAGACGACATCTCATGCAGGAAACTCTGCAGCGGAAACGCGAATACGCTCGCCCCGGGCGCGCGCCAGAATCCGGCGGGCGAGCCCCAAGGTAATTGGGTGCGGGTGTAACGAAAGTTGGGTATCAGCTGCGCGAAATCTTCCTGCGCTCGTAAATCACCGCCCAACACCGGCTTCTGACCATCGCGGGTGAAGGTGACGAAATGTTGCTGCCAGCCGCTCGCGCGACCCTCAGCATCGATCGCCGCACGCAAACCGAGAGTGCCACCCGCGCGCACGAAGTCGTGGGTCATGTCATCTTCGCGAGTCCATTGCAGTTTCACCGGGCGACCGAGTCGCTGTGCGATGGCGGCTGCCTCGCACGCGTAATCGTTCATTAGACGACGGCCGAAACCGCCGCCAACTCGCACCGGATGGATCGTGACCTTGGATTCGTCGATCTTCAAAACATTGGCGACATTTTTTTGTGCGCGTTGCGGTGTTTGACTGGGGGGCCAGAGCTCACATCCACCCTCGGTCGTCATCCGAGCCACACAAACTTGCGGCTCGAGCTGCGCATGTGAGACGAATGCATATTGATAAGTTGCCTCGAGCTTATGAGACGCGTCGGCAAAGACCTGGGATACCTCGCCTCGCTCCGCGACGATATTCGAACCGTCGCTCCCGGCAAGACTCAAAGACTGAGCACTGGCTGTCGTCCAATCGTCTTTCGCGGCGTTGGTCTCATCCCACTCGACTCGTAACTTTCGGCGTGCTTTGAGCGCTGCCCAGGTCGACGTCGCAACAATTGCCACCCCGGGCTGCAACTCGACGATCTCTCCCTGGCCTTCGAGGATGAAGGCATCGATCACGCCGGGCTCGCGCTTCAACGCTTCGAGATTCGCGCTGACAACCGCGCCACCGACAGCCGGGCATTTCACGTAGAGCGCATACGCCATATCGGGCAGATAGACGTCGCTCGCGAATAACGTCTGACCGGTGACGACTTTGCGGTTATCGACCCCACCGATGCGTCGTTTCAACAAGCGTCGCTCGTTAGGGGATTTAAGAACGACTTGTTCGGCGGCGGGTATCGGCAACGCAGCGGCATCCGCAGCCAACTCGCGATAAGTCAAACGTCGTTGGGTCGCAGGGTGATGGACGGCACTATCACCGCGGGTGACACACTCCGATACCGGTACCTGCCAGCGACGCGCCGCAGCAGAAATCAGCATGGCGCGGGCGGTGGCGCCCGCGCGACGCAGCGGCTCCCAAGCGCGCGGAACAGAGGTCGACCCACCGGCGGCCTGAGAACCGTAGCGCGTGACGTCGATGACAGCCTGGCGAATCTCGATGTCTTCCCATGCGGCATCGAGTTCCTCGGCGACGATCATCGGCAGCGCGGTTTTGACACCTTGACCGATCTCGGGGTTCGGTGCGAACAGCACGATGCCGCTCGCGGAGATATGCAGGTAGCCGTTCGGTACGAAGTCGCGGGGCGCTTCGCCTGCATCTGCGTGGACGATCAACCCTTTCGCGGAAAAAGCGAGCGCCAAAACGGTGCCGGTTGCACCACTGAATTGCAGAAACCGGCGTCGATCAATTGATGAGTGGATCATGGCAACCTCGCAGGCCTCGTCGCGAACTCGTTCTATTGTGCCATCTCGTGTCGAGTTGTCAGCGTTTTGTCCTCATTCCGTCATCGCCCTGCAACGGCTGAGAGGCATTTTTGGTCGATGCGAGTCGTACTGGTCACGGATGCCTGGGAGCCGCAAACCAACGGTGTAGTCAGCACCCTACGCCAAACCATCCACGAGATGCAGCGCCTCGGAATCGAGGTACGGCGGATCTCTCCCGAGCAATTCACGACTGTCCCCTGCCCGAGCTATCCCGAAATCCGCTTGGCCGTATTCCCCGGCCCGAAGGTCGGCGCGCTACTCAATGAATTCCAGCCCGATGCGATTCATATCGCAACCGAGGGCACACTCGGTGTGGCAGCCCGGCAATGGTGTATCGCACGGAAGCTGCGGTTCACGACCTCTTACCACACACAATTTCCCGAGTATGTGCGAGCGCGTTGGCCTATTCCGCTCACCGTAAGCTACGGGTACATGCGTTGGTTCCACGATGCGGCCGCACAGACCATGGTATCGACACGCGAAATGCAGCTATCGCTCGAGCGGCGAGGTTTTCGAAATCTCAAGCGCTGGGGCCGCGGTGTCGATACGGAGCTTTTCAGACCGAGCGAGCATTACGTCGCAGCGGGCGCGCCGTTGTTTGCCTACCTCGGCCGTGTGTCGATAGAAAAAAACGTCGAGACGTTTCTGACGCTCGATCTGCCGGGACGAAAAGTCGTCATCGGCGATGGACCCGCTCGTGAAATTCTCGAGTCGCGTTTTCCGACTGTGCGATTCACCGGCGTGCTCAAAGGTTCAGCGCTGGTATCCGAGCTCAACTTGGCGAGTGCGCTTGTTTTCCCCAGTCGCACCGACACCTTTGGTCTGGTCATGCTCGAAGCGATGGCCTGTGGCGTGCCGGTGGCAGCTTTCCCGGTCACCGGGCCTATCGATGTCGTCACGCCTGGCGTGACCGGTGAGCTGAACGACGATCTGCGTCTTGCCGCCTTGGCAGCACTGCAGCTGGATCGAGATCAAATACGAACGGTGGCGCTGACCCGTTCATGGGCCAACGCCACTGCAGAGTTTCTCGATAATCTCGTGCCGGTGAAGCGCGTTACGACGGTCGCACTTCACCGGCCCAACGCGTCCTCGATCAGAGCTTGACGCGCGCTCCCACGAACACACTGTAGCCGAACTGCTCGTACTCGTAGACGCGGCTACGATTGCCGAAATAGCGGATACCGGCTGTGTTGGTGAGGTTCTTCGCTTCGGCGAACATCTCGAAGTTCTTGGTGAACTCGTAGCTGGCCGTCAGATCGAGCTGGTCGCGACCTTCCCAGTAGAGATCCAGTTCACCGTCTTCGGCGTTGATCTCATTGAGATAGTCGCCGCGGTCGGTGTAGCTCAGGCGGATGCTGATCGGACCCTGCTCGTAGAAAAGCGCGAAGTTGGCAACGCTCTCCGACTGCCCGGGCAACGGAAATTTCGAGCGGCCTGCATAGGTGCGACCCACGTCGATTTCGGCATCGACCAAGGTCAAGTTCGCGAACACGCCAAAGCCCGACATCCAGCCCGGCAGATTGGTGAACTGCTGCTGCCACGCGAACTCGATACCCGACAGCGAACCGTCGGCATTCTCCGGCGTGACCAGTGTCGCAGCTTGGCCAATGTAAGTGCCCGTGCTGCGTAACGTGTAGTTGTAGTCCTTAAGATCCTTATAAAAAGCGCTCGCCGACAACAAACCCATCTTGTCGAAGTAATACTCCAGCGAAGCATCGAGATTGTTCGACAGGGTCGGCTTCAGATCGGGATTGCCGAGCGAGACGACCAACGTCGAACCTTCCTGCGTCTCGAGTGCGCGCGGGACGATATCGGTGAAGTTCGGACGTGTCATGCCACGCGTGACTGCGGCACGACCGATCAGACCGTCGTTGAACTCGTAGCGCAACGTCACTCCCGGGAAAATATCCGTGTAAGAGCGCGTGTCAGTGCGGGATCGGATCGTGCTCGTGCGTGCATCGAACACCGGTGCTGACCCGGTGGTCTCCGTCTTCTCGACGCGAACGCCCGCCAGAACACCTAAGCGATCGTAATCGAGATCCCACATCGCATAACCCGAGAGGATCTGCTCGTCGGCTCGGTAATCCGCCGTCGCCGACTGCTCTACACGCGGCGGCGAGGTCTTCTTGGTGGTGTCGAAATACGCATCCGCCAATGCCGGATCGATCTTGAAGCCCAAGTTGTATCCGTAGTTTTGACTGGCGGTGCTCGACAAAAAAGCAGCCAGCGGCGAGGACGGCGCAGCCGTCGACGCGCGATCACGGAAGCGGTTTTCATCCGCCTGACGCTCGCCATCTTTCAGCTTCAAGCCGAACTTGAATTGCCCCTCACCGCCACCCACCGTCACCGGCATACGGGCATTGATCGTGAACGCCTGAGTCTCTTCGGTGGTGGCACTCGTACGATAGGCGTTCTCGCGGAACGAGAAGTTACTGGGCGTCAGATGCTGATTGGACGTAAACAACGAGATCGACGGCTCGAGCGTGCTGTTACGGTAATCGTAGGATAACGGTGCGGTCGCAGTGCCAAGCGCCGCTGTGCGGAAGAGCAGTTCGTCGCGGCGCGGATATGTTTGCTGGGTATCCGCCAGCGACACCGATGCATCGACTACGAGATCGCCAAAAGCTTTCTCGCCGCCGACTTCGAGAGTCGAAATTTCATTTTCCTGGATGCGATGACGAATCTGCTTGGCGACGCGGATGTTGCGGAAGCTCGCTGTCTGATCGGTCGCGCCCGGTAGCAGCACACCCTCGGACCAGAGGACGAGCAACTGGTTGCGGTACTCGTCGTCGGTAAATTTCGACATCGTCCCGCGCACAAAGAAGCGATCGTTATCGGCGTTACGCCACTCGGCAGCACCGGTGAATGCGATGCGCTCACGCTGTGTGTTGTAGTCCTTGAAGAGGTTCTCGACCACTCCGAAAACAGAGCCACCTTCGGGACGTGTCAGCCGTGCCCAGCCGGTTTCGATGTTGTCGACCTCGCGGTCAGTTTCCGAATAGCTCGCCGATAGGAGCATTCCGAACTTGTTGTCATCACCCCAGATGTTGCTAATCGAGCCGGAGCCACGCTTGTCGTTGGTGCCACCGAACTCGTTATAAGAGCCGCCGGCCGAGGCGCGCGCGCGAAAGCCTTTGTAATCGAAGGGTGACTGAGTCTTGATGTTCACCGCGCCCGTGATGGAATCAGCGTCCTGATCCGGACGTAGCGTTTTGCTGATTTCCAACTGCCCGACGATATCGGAGGGGATCGTGTCCAAGTCGATGGCGCGAGTCGACGGATCCGGTGCCGAAATACTGACTCCGTCGATCGTGACGGCCGAGAATTCCGACGGACCACCGCGAACGTTGATGTAACGACCTTCGCCTTGGTCACGCGCGATCGCGATGCCTGCGACGCGTTGCAGTGCCTCGGCGATATTCGGGTCGGGGAAGCGACCGACGGTGTCTGACGAAACGACGTTCGTCACGCCCCGCGAATTTTTCTGCTGCTCGGCGGCGCGCGCGGCGGCATCGACGATGGCGGTGATCACGACTTCATCGAGCTTGTCGGCCTCTTGCGAACGAGCAATGACGGGCGATAACACACCCACCGAGATGGCAACACAAACGGCACGACGGACGAGAAGATTCGGTTTCACAGGCAACCTCTGGCGATAAATCGATGAGCAAAAAACAAGTGACGGAATTGTGATAGTCGAAAATTAAAGCTTTGTGACAAAGGCAAGTCGATTCGATGTCGTCAATTTGTCGCGCCAGGTTCATCTTGATGAAACGACGGCTGCCGAGACTCGACTTCAATGGACCAGCAGCTGATACCCCCACCGCGTCCCATGCCGCCTTGGATGTGGCGGCAACTCAGTCGTTTGACGGGGGTGGATCGTCTTGACCGGATGTATCGCAAGTTACCCGCAGACCTGCGGGGCGCCGAATTCGCGCTCGCAGCGTTGCGCGAGCTCGGTGTGTCCTTCGATGTGACACAGAGCGAATACGAACGCATTCCCGCCGCGGGTCCGGTGGTCGTCGCTGCCAATCATCCCTTCGGGGGTATCGATGGGCTCGCTGCCATTGCGGCCATAGCCACCCGCAGACCCGACTTGAAGGTCATCGCGACGACCGCTCTTGCATCGATTCCGGCTATTCGCGATTTGATCATCGCGGTCGATAACTTCGGCGTGCGAGAGCGTCGCGCCGGCAATGTCACCGCGGCGCGGCAAGCGTTGCGACATGTTCGCGGCGGTGGAGCGTTGTTGATTTTTCCGGCAGGCGAAGTCGCGAGTCTGGATTTATCACAGGGGTGTATCGCTGACCCGATCTGGAAGCGCGGCGCCATCACGCTAATCCGCGCGGCCAAGGCCCCCGTTCTGCCGCTGTATGTGCACGGTAGTAATGGTCTTGGTTTTCAACTGGCGGGCCTGTTGCACCCCGCGTTGCGTACCGCGCTGTTACCGCGCGAAGTCGCGAACAAGCGTGGTAGTCGTCTCGACTTGCGATTCGGCGAGGCCGTTCCGACCGAACGTATCCAGTCCATCGACGATCCATCGAAGATCGAAAAATTCCTGCGGATTCGTCTGTATGCGCTGGCGGCGCCTCGCCCAGGGCTGGCGGGGGATCGCAGCCGAAAATTCAGTCTGGCCTCGGCCGAATCAATCGCACTCGCCCAGCCAGCGTGTCTGCTCGAACGCGAGATCTGCGATCTGCCAACGTCGGCTCTACTGACGGAGCTCGGAAGCTTGCAGGTGTATTCTGCCCCGGCGGCCTCGATACCGAATGTGTTGCAGGAAATCGGACGCCTGCGGGAACTGACCTTTCGTGCCGTCGGTGAAGGTACGGGCGCCGCACTGGATCTCGACATCTACGATCAGCGTTACGAGCACCTGTTTGCATGGGATGCAAAGAAAAAGAATCTCGTCGGCGCATATCGACTGGCGAAGATCGACCAGCTGCGCCGTTCTTACGGTCGGCAAGCTTTTTACTTGACGACCCTGTTCGAATTCCGCGAACCGTTTTTCGTCATGTTGGGGCCAGCGCTCGAGCTCGGGCGCTCCTTCGTTCGAGTCGAATACCAGCGGAGCTTTGCGCCGCTGCTCGCACTCTGGCGCGGCATCGGAGAATACGTGGGTCGCAATCCGCGTTACTCGAAACTGATCGGACCGGTCAGCATCAGCGCCGACTACGACAAAGCTTCGCATGCGCTACTCGTCCGGTACTTGAAGTGGCATCACTTCAATCCCGTGCTGGCTTCTTTGATCAAGCCACGTATGCCGTTTCGCGCGACACACACCTTGGCGAATTTGAATCGGGAGCTGAGGGATGTCGACGGTCTCGACACCCTCTCGGATCTGTTGCCCGAGTCGGATGCCAAGCGGCAAGTTCCGGTATTACTGCGTCAATACCTGAAACTCGGCGGTGAAGTCGTCGGCTTCAATGTCGACCCCGATTTCGGACATTGCCTCGATTGCTTGACCATCGTCGATCTACGACGTACGCCCGATTCCGTGTTGTCGAAGTACATGGAAGAGAGAACGCTGCGACAATTTCGTGCAGCGAGCTGAACCGACCCGATCAGGATACGCGTAGCTCTCGGGTCGTCAGACTGGTAATTGAACGAACCTCGCCCGCTGCATCATGGAACTCGACGGTGATTCCAACGCCGTCCGGTCTCGCCCAATCGAATTCGATCAATCCGAAGTTGATTTCCCGTAACACCGAACCGATACGTCGCGAGTTCGGCGGCGTCACCGGCCAAACTTCGGTCAAGCCACTCGAGGTGAAATCCCACAACGGATAAGCCGCATTGGTCGTCAATCGAGACACTTCAGCGTAATGGGTATCACCGCTGATACAAAACAACCCGTTGGCGCGGCGTGCGCGAATCGTCTGCAACAGACGTTGATGGTCTTCGGCGTAGTTGATCCACGCCTCCCAACCAGGGAAGTCGGCCACGACTTGCAGACTCGAAGCTAAGATTCGCACATCCGCCGGCCGCCCGAGCTGTTGATCTAACCATTGCCACTGTCGTTGGCCGAGCATGCTCGCACCGGCGTCGGGGTTGCGCTCATAGGGGCCCGGCACATCGCGCTTGGCGCGCTCGAGCTCTTTGGCCCACGCGTCGTATCCCTTGCCACCCAAATCGAGGGACCGGATCGGCGTTCGATTGAAACGCAGATCGGGCAAGAGAATCTGCAAGCGTTGCCCATCCTGTTCGAACTCGATCGCGTCGTAGATGCCATCCCGCGTTCGACGCAGCGAGTCCGCCGGTTCGCCCCAGAAGTCACAGAAAATCCGTCGTGACTCTTCTTTGAGCGGATAGTCCGCACCCGCATCGTTCTCGCCGTAGTCGTGATCATCCCAAGTGGCGAGGATCGGCATACGCTCGGTGAGGCGGGCGAAGCCCGGCTGCGCGGCCAGCTCAGCGTACTTGCGGCGCAGTACGGCCATGTCACGCGTATCGCCGTAAACATTATCACCGAGAAAAATGAACAGCTCCGGTTCGGCCGCCAACACGGCGCTCCAGATAGGTTGCGGCTTATCCTGCTTGGCGCAGGATCCGAAAGCGATTCTCTTCGGTAAGCGTTGCCCATCGGGACGCTGGGGACGGACCTCTCGAAATGCCGTATCACCGATCGCCTGGCTTGCCGGTGCACTGGTCAAAGCCAGTGCACCGGAACTCACCAGCCAATCGCGCCGATTCAGAACTCGGCCTTCAGCGAGAAGAAGAACTGTCGCGGCGCGCCGCGCAGCAAAGTTTGCGTCGTGCCGTTGGGGTCTGCATTGACGAAGCCGTTGGAGCCGACCGTCGCGATGTAGACGTTGTCTTCGATGTTCGTCAATGCACCTTGGACCGTCAGGCGTTTGGCGAATCCGAGATCGTTCATGCGATAGCCAATCGATGCGTTGAACAAAGTGTAGGCGTCAACGTGGCCTCGGTTCAGGAAGGTGTAGTAACGCTTGCCGATGTAGTTGCCGTCGGCGCGAACGAAGAAATTACCGTCGTCGTAAGCGATCTCCGATCGCAGCAACAAATCCGGCGAATCGGGTACCGTCTTGCCAGCGACTGGAATCACAACACCATTGGTCGTGTAGTCGTTATCGAAGGTCGAATCGTTCCATGCCGCCGAGGTAAACCAGTTCACGTGGCGAATCGGACGCCAGTTGACTGCAGCTTCGAAGCCTTCGGTCGTGACACTGCCGACGTTCGCAAGCACGGCGGGGTTGCCGACGATTCCGGGGCCTTGCTGAATCGCGAGTTGACGATCGTCAAACACGACACGATAGGCCGTCAAAGACGCCGTCGCGGACTCACCGCGATAACGCCAGCCGAACTCGAGCGTGTCGGAGGTTTCAGGCTTCAGCACATCGCGAATGGCATTGAAACCCGCCTCGGAGCTGCTGAAGGGACCTGCCGTACCGGCACTGACGAAGGCGCGCGCGTTCTCGGCAGCTTGACCAAAGATTTCTTGCGAGTCGGACAAGGTCCAGTTGAAACCAATCTGTGGCAAGAAGCCCTCGGATACGTCAATCGTGCCGGTCTTGTTAGCACCGGTGATAGTACGGGCCGTGTTCTCGACCTTCATGCCCTTGAAGCCGACATTCAAGCGCAGTGCCTCACCGACCTTGAAGGTATCGGTCAAGTGGTACTGCTGCGTCTTGGTTTCAAACTCGTATTGCCATTGAGTCAACAACGGATTCGACAAGAAATCGGTGAATTTCTGGGTCGGCGCGGCAACGTTCGGTTCCGGGTAGAAGCGACGCGCTTGATTGAAATCGTTGTTCTCGATCCACACGCCAGCAGATAAGTCATGATCGCCCAAGCTCCACTTGAGGTTCGCGATCAAGCCTTGACGATCGATATCGTACTCGGTCGTTCGGACTGCAAGCGGAGCACCGCCGGGTGTCGATACGTAGGGCGTACCCCAGAGACCCTGACCTTTGTTCTGGTGTGTATAGGCTTTCGCGCTCAGCGCGATGCCCTCGCCCAGCGGCAGATCAGCACCGAGGTAGCCGAGTTTGTCTTCACGCACACCGGCCGCGTTCCAATAAGCGTCGTCGCAAGCCTTGCCGTCGGCAAAACCGGCCGCCGCGCAGGCGGTCGCCGCTTTGATGGCCGACGACCAATCCGGGAACCAATTGTCCCAGTCTTTGCCACGCCGACGAATGATGTCGTAGGAGAGATCCTGATAATCGGCTTCAGCGCGATCGGAGAAGTTGTAATACGCGGTGACACTCGCCGTGCCGATCGGCTGAACCAGCTTGAGGTTGTACATCTTCTGCTGCTGTTCGCCCGCGCCCTTCCACTTCTCCGTGGTGCCGTCCACCACCGTCACAGCAACGCGAGTGCCGCTCGAGCTGAGCTCACCCGAATCAAGTCGTGCGTAAACGCGGCGGGTCGAGTCACTGCCACCGGTGCCTTCGAGACGAGCACTGAACTCGTCAGCAAGGGTGGCCGATTCGAACTCGATCGTGCCACCGAGGTTGCTGGTCGACGCAGTCGTCACTGCGCCAGCGCCCTGCGAGAGCGTTACACGACCCACGCTCTCGCTCGGAATCGCGCGGCTGATGTGCAGGCCGTTGTGATTACCGTAGGACATGTCACCGAGCGGTACGCCATCCAGCGTGAAGCCGAGCTGGTTCTGATTGAACCCGCGCACCACGATTCGCGTCGACCACTCATAGGCGCCGAACGGATCGGCGGACTGGAAATTCACGCCCGGCAGCTTCTCGATCGCTTTCAGCGGACTCGTACCCGCCGGGAGAAAACTGATTTGCTCAGCGGCGATCGATTGCTGCTGACGAGCGACGCCACGCGCGAAAATGATGACCTCTTCTAGCGCGTCGGCGGTGCTCTTGTCGGCGGCGTTTTTATCAGCGGATTCCTGTGCGCCCGTCAAAGCCGAAGCGACGAACACGGCAACCGTGAGGGTGGTTTTGAACGAAGGACGAAACGACATGGCGAGCTCCTGATAATCCAACCGAGAGAGTCCAACCGAGACGGCGGAGACTGCGGGAGGTTAGAAGGAGATTCTTAAGCCGAGATGTCGAAGATGTGACGAAAAGGTGACCGGAGCGGAAAATCCGCTCCGGTCACGCAACACTCAAGCTTCGATCAGAAGTTGTACTCGTACTGGAAGAAGAACGACAACGGCTTGCCGTTCCATCCGTAAGTGTAGAAATACGCAGGATCACGGGCCGTGAGCTCACCGCGGACACCGGCGCGGGAGAAAGCACGATCCGTCGTACCACCGCGCTCCCAATACTCCTCATCGGTCACGTTGACTACGCGCAACATCAGGCGATGCTGCTTCTCGTTGCCCATGAAGTACTGCACCGAGGCATTGAGGACGAAGTAGTCGCCGAAGTTGACGTCCGGATTGGTGCGATTGCCGCTCGCGTCGACCAAGCGAGCTGCATTGTTCTGCACATACGCATATTCCGGTCCCTGCCAACGCGGGTTCAAGGCAACCACCCAACGATCGGTCGGCGACCAAGTCAATAGAGCAGAAGCCATCCACTCCGGTCGTTCACCCGACTGGCGGAAACGCTCTGACCCTGCGCGACCCGGCACGATCGTCGTCAGCGCTTGCCCGGTCGCTGCACGAACGGCCGTCAGACCGAACCGCGGGTTGGGCTCGAACGACTCTTGTTTGGTGAAACTGAAATCGAGCGCCCACTGGTCGATATCGAAGGCGACGTCGAGGGTGTAACCCTTGATGTCCTGAATAGCCTTGGTATTGAAGGTCGCCACATCGAGCGGCGTCAATCCGAAGCTCGGCCAGTTCGCGCAGAACTCCGTCGGCGTGATGATGTTGGGATTGATCACACGAGTTGGGTCGACACCCGGACACACATCGCGAATCGCTGCGTTGCCGAAGAGATTCGAGATTTCGGTATCGAAGTATCCAAGCTCGACGTTGTAGGTGCCACCCATGAGCTCACTGTTGATACCGGCGCCCAAACCGAAGGTCTCGACTTCCTGTGTCTCCAGTGACGGATTGTTTCGGGTGTTGCCGAAAAGTCCGAGCTCCTGCGCGCGAGGGTTGGCGTAGGAAGTGCCTGCACTGCCGCGGAAGTAGTAACCTCTTGGGAACTCCTGACGAACGCTAGCGCGCCAGATGAACGTATCATCAAAGATATTATTGAAATCCTGACGAGCGGCGATCGATAACGCCATGCCTTCAAGGATATCGAGGTTGGCGCGCAGATCGGCGTATATTCCGTTCGATTCGATTTTTTGATCCGACACGCCGTATTCGGCAGCCGAGTTATCCTGCGTGATGATGCTCTGTACGCCAACGACGGATTCCAGACTGTCGGTCCAGAGAATCTTGGCGCGGGCGTTCGCACCATATTCTTTGTAACCCGCTTTGAACTGAGTTCCCTCACCGAAACCCTTCACCGGAATTCCGGTTCCGAAACTGGCGACCGTCTGGATGACGTATCCCATCGGCGCCCCGATCGGAAACGGATTCTGCAACGTGCCATACAGCTCGCCCTTGTCGTTCACGTAGAAACCATCTCGCGAGGTCCGATCCGCCTTGGGGCTGGTTTCCGGGTTCGTGACACATCCGGCCGGAATGCCGTTCGCCTTCGCATACGCTTCGAATTCGGCAGCCAGCGTGAAAGGACGCTTTGTCGCCGGGTTCAACACCGACTGCGGGATTCGGCAAAGTTGCGCGTCGACTTCCGAGTTCTTCAGGGTTGGCGCCTGATAGAACGCTTCCGCCTCGAAGCTGATCATGTCGTTGAACGCCGTGCGAAACGCCGCGTTGAACTTCGGATACTCCGTGTAGTTCAAATTGAAGATGTGGTCGTTCGGGAACGAATCGCGAAAGTCGACCGTCGCAAACTCGTAACCCGCTTTGAAATAGGTCTCATCGTCGATCTGCCAGCGGTACTTGCCGCCGATCAGATTGTAGGTGTACGGAAAGTCATGACGACCGCCGAGTTCGAGGACGACGTCGTTATAGGCTTCCTTACTGAAGATCTCATGGGCGTCTGATTCGTACGAGCGACCATAGAACATCACGCTGTGCACACCAGCATCATCGATCGGATAAGCGACATTGCCGTACACTTCGCGCGTCTTGAACGAACCGTAGTAGGCGCCGAACTCGCCTTTTTGTTCACCGTTCGGCTCCTTGTAACGCACGGAGACCACACCGAGCCCGCCGTTGCCACCGTAGTAGAGGCTCTGACCACCGCGCAGAATTTCAACCGTTTCAATCATGCGTGGATCAATCGCCGTCGCGCCCCACAGATCCTCGAGCGGCGTTCCGCGATCGAACGTCGGTACGCCATCTAGCAACAGCAAGGTATCTCGATCGGAGCCACCATCGATCCGGATGGTGAACTCGCCCTCGTCAGGCGAGTAACCGATGTTCGCGCCGCGGATCAAACCCGACGCGAGTTCGCCGAAGTTCGTGAAGCCACCCGTGTCGATCTCGACCGAGTTGATGACCTGCACCTGACTGCCGAACTTCGCAGCGTCATACGCGACGGTCGACATTTCTTCGGTTACACGTCGGCCTTCGATGATCACCTCTTCGAGATCGTTGACCGAGGGCGTTTGAGTTTGCGACGACGCCAGCGAACCGGAGAATGCCATGGTCGCAGTCACTGCGAGCAGACACATCCGGTGCCAGAGCGTCTTCAAGAAGAGCTCGTGCATGATTTCCTCACCTGTATTGGGTTATGTCGGTCGCTGCGTTCAGCGACCGACACCAGTA
>CAMCBU010000003.1 GCA_945873095.1 Klebsiella pneumoniae
TGCAGGATGACATTGAGGCGCAGCCATTTGGCGAGGGTACCGACGATGGCGGGAATGCGACCACCACGAACCGCAAACTTGATATCTTTGAGTAGAGCGAAGGTCCGCGTGTGCTCGAGTGCATCGCGAACCGCCATTGCGACGGCCTCGAGGTCGCCTCCCGCTTCTGCCGCTTCGGCTGCGGCGATGGTGATCAGTCCTTGCCCGACGGAGGCATTGCGACTGTCGATTGCACGAATCGGCTTGCCTTCTGGCGATACGCGATCGGCGGCTTTCGTCGCGGCATCCCAAGTTCCGCTGTGACGTGCAGTCAGATTCACCGACACGACACCCTCGTAGTGTGAAGCGAGAAACTCGAACATACGGCGAAAGTCACCGGGCGGCGGCTGTGACGTTTTCGGATGTGCCGGATTGACGGCCAGTTCTCGATAGAACTCGCTCGGCGTCATGCTGACTTTGTCGAGATACGAGCGAGCGCCGAACTGAATGCGTACCGGTACCATCATGATGCCGAGTCGGTCGACGAGCGAATCGGGTATGTCAGCCCCCGAATCTGTCACGATGGCGATCCGCTGCGTTCGTCTGTGATGTGCAGCCGTTTGCTGCAACTGCATATCGTCGGCTTTCTGAGCGGACACGACACCGTAGTTTGCCGCGAGACGAAACACCTCATCGGGCGTATTGGTGTGAATGTGGATCCGCGCTTTTTGCTTGTTACCACTGATGACGAGGCTTGCGCCTCTTTCGGTGAACTGTTCTCGCAGTTGACGCAGATCGAGCGGGTTCTGCTCACTCGTCGTGATCAGGCACTCGGTGCAATAACGGAATTGTTGATCGCTCGACACTCCACCGGAATCTGCCATCGCCTCGTCGCCGACGTGCAGAGGAGCGACCACCGGGCCGACCTCACCCGTTTCGAGGAATCGGCGCATACCCTCGAGCACTTCGACGAAGCCGAGCGCGCCCGCATCGACGACGTTGGCGATGCGCAGCTCATCCAATTGCGATCGGGTGGCTTCCAGGCTCGTGCGAACACGCACCAGTGCTTCGGAGAATAGTTCGCCGAAATTTCGTGATCGACCGAGAGTCGCTTCGGACGCTTGCGCGAATTCGCTCAGCACCGTCAGGATCGTGCCCTCGCGTGGTTGACTGAGCGCATCACGTGCATAAACCGACCCTTTGGTGACGGCAGCAACAAACTCGCGACGACCGAGTCGCGCAAGATGGCCCGCGCCGTCACCCAGACCCAACAAAAATTGCGCGAGGATGGCGCCTGAGTTGCCGCGCGCGCCATCGAGCGCAGCATCGGCAGCACGCACGAGCAGCGTACCCGCGTGGGGTTCGGGAGCCCGATCAATCGCTGCCAGCACGGCGCTCAAAGTCATCGACATATTCGTCCCCGTGTCGCCATCCGGCACGGGAAAGACGTTGATTTTGTTGATATGGTCGGTGCATTCGAACAGACGATAAATTCCGGCGCGTAGCGCGTTCGCCAGCTGCAGCCCGTCGAGTTCGTCGATCGCGATCGCTCGAGTCATCATCGACCCTCGATCGAGACGGCGAATGACGCTGCGCCGAAAGACAGCACGACTCCCTCGGGCGTGATGGTGACGACCGTGAGTCCGTCACGGTTCGTGTCACCTTCGCGCAGACGTTCGCCGTTCAGCAGCACGAAGCGCTTGGTCCGATCGGCGTCGAACACGTGCAAATTCAGCGTCGCGGGAGGCAGGTTCGCGCCTGCGGCGAGTTGTTGATCACGAGTCGGCACCGATGCTGGCACCGACGCTGGCAACGACGCTGGCAACGACGGCGGTGTCGTCACGGGCGCACTTTGTGTGGCGATACCCGATCCCTGCGAGTCAGGCGCTGCTTCTTCGTCGACACCGTTGAGCTTTGGCGCCGAAGGAGCGGCTTTCGTGATCGTCTCGGTTGGTACGACGGCCGCGGCGACGACCACGGGAGTCGCTGCGATCGTGGGTACGTCTGCCCGAGGTTTCAGCAAGACGACGGCCAGAACCACGAGGTTGACGACCAACAGGCAAAGTAGCGCCCAGACCCACGCCGGGGTTCTACCGTTCGAGCGCGGCAAAGCCGTTGGCAGCGTCGACGGATTTTGTTGACGGAGCCGTTCTTCTTCGGATTTTTTTAGCGCATCAAGAATGAAAGACATGCGTACACGGTCGCGGCAACCCGCGGTGTCCCCCTTTCCAGATGCGAGTATTGCATGGTCCGAGGCTGCACGGCATAGTCGCGCGCATCGTGCTTACCGACGACTCATCCTGGCTCGCGGTCTCCCCCGGTTCTCTGCAGTCTGTTTCAGCGACTCTCCCGATCGAGAGCTGTGCTTTGTGGTTGACCGACCTGGATGAATGGGCGCAGTCCGATTCAGATCGGCAAGAGTGCCTCGACCGATTTGATCGGGAGCGAGCCATGCGCAAGCCGGAGGGACGGGTTCGGCACCGCTTCATCAGTTCTCGCATCGCCTTACGACGCATACTCGGCGCACTACTACGCGTGCAACCGGCGAACCTGCGCTTCGCGATCGATGAACATGGCAAGCCGACCCTGACTACCCCTCACCAGCACTGTCACTTCAACTTGAGTCACAGCGATAGCGCCTTGCTCGTGGGGACGAGTCTGAGCGCGCGTATCGGAGTGGATATCGAAGTTCCACGATCGGTACCGAGAGCCCTGCAACTGTCGCAACGCGTTTTCACGGCAGACGAGCGGTCACTGCTGATGCGTGCCAACGAGATATCCGAGGCAGCTCGCGATGAGATGTTCTTGCAGATTTGGACGCGCAAGGAGGCTTATCTGAAATGCCGCGGCGACGGATTCACCACGCCGGCCCGCGAGCACGCAGTCGGGCACGACGGCTCGAAACGGTTGGATGGTCTCGAGATCCGAAGTCTGGACTTGCCTGCTCCGGGCTATGGCGCGTTCGTAATGGCTGCGCCGATCAATCACATTCGGCGTTATCGATTATGTCGCAGCGATCTCATCTGACTGCGGCGGGTTTGATCTCGCTCGTCTTTCTCGCTGGCGGTCTGCTAGCCGAGTCGACCCGGCAAATGTTGCGCTGGTCCCGAGAGGCACCGGCCATCGAGTGGCTCTGGCGGAGTTGGTGTGCGCACTGGGTACATCTCGATCTGAACCATGCCTTGGTGAATGCGGCTGGCTTTCTATTGGTCGCGGCTTGGCTGTCGACCGCTTTCACCTTGACGGGTTGGGCCATCGTCATCGTCGCCGCGATCGTCGCGATCGATGTCGGCTTATGGTGGTTGACCCGCTTCGAATGGTATGTCGGCGCTTCGGCCATGATCCATGCCTTGGCCGCTGCCGGTATCACCGTGAAGCTATTCGAAGGCGAACGATTTTCACGTTGGGTCGCTCTCGCTGGTTTGCTGAAGTTGGCATACGAGCAGCTCGCTATGCCTGTTGCGTTAGTGGGTGGCGCAACCGCAGCAGTCGATGCACATTTGTTTGGTGTCGTCGCAGGTGCGCTTTGCGGGTCAGTCTTCGCGTCGACGGGATGGTGTCGAGCGCGCTCCGTCACCTTGTCGTAGCAGACCGCTTGCACGAGAGACCGCCGTGCCGCCGAACTTTTGTCGGATGGCGTCGACCGTGCTGTCGATCGCCGTCGTCGTTACGCTCGCTGGTGAAAACAGATCCGGTTGTTCGTTGCTGCCGAACTCCGATGCTGACACTCCGAGCAGCCGTACCCTGGTCTGCGGTTTCTCGCGCAAGAAGGTGCGTAACAGTTCCTCGGTCGTCATCAGGATGAGGCGGGTCTCGTCGGTTGCCGTAGGCAACGTCTTCTGGCGACTGAAGGTGACGAAGTCTGCTCGCCGAACTTTGATGCCGACACAGCGGGCACGAAGTCCCTTGCGACGCAGTCTGCTACTCACCTTGTCGCTCAGCGCGCTGATCTCAGCCAACATCTGTCGCGTATCGGTCAGATCAGTGGCGTAGGTCTGTTCGTTACTCACGGACTTCTCGTCATGGTCCGGTTCAACCGCGCGATCATCGATTCCGCAAGCACGTGCTCGCCAATGTAGCGCATGCCGCCCGAACCATCGGTCCATTTGGCTATCTGACGCGCGTTGTAAATCGCCGATGGTCTTGACCCCAACCGCGAGCAGCTCGTCACCTTTTTTACGACCCAGTCCGGGCAAGCGTTTGATGGAGAGCGGCATCAGCGTCTCGATCACCCGACTCGGCGCGACAACGGTGAGTCCGTCGGGCTTATCGAGATCCGAGGCGATTTTCGCCACCAGTTTATTGGGCGCGACGCCGACTGACGCGTTGAGCCCGGTCCGCTCGCGTATCGAATGTTTGATCTCTCGGGCCATCGAGATTGCATCGCCCTTCAAGGTCAGGCTCGCCGTCACATCCAAAAATGCCTCATCCAGCGACAAGCCTTCAACCAAGGGCGTGAACTCGTGGAATACCTCGAATATCTGCGCCGAGATCTCTGCGTATCTTGCCATCCGAGGGCGCACACAAACGGCGTGCGGGCATAGTTGCAGAGCGCGACGCATCGGCATGGCAGAGCGGACGCCGAATACCCGAACCTCGTAGCTGGCCGCGGCGACAACGCCCCTGCCGTTCGTACCACCGACGATCAAGGGCTTGCCACGTAGCTCCGGATGATCCTGCTGCTCGACGGATGCATAGAATGCATCCATGTCGACGTGCAGAATGGAGCGCGTCACGAAGTCGAGGCGGCTGACTCGGGGATGGTCACGTGTACGTGCAGAGCAGCGCCCGATCGAGTGCCGAGTTCATCCGGCGCGAAATCATCGACATGGATCAAATCCATGACTTTGCGATCGTAGGCTCGTAGCCAAATCGACTCGTCGGCGTTGAGGATACCGATCGCTTGGGCTTCGGTGATTTGTCCAGGCAAGTCCAAGGCGTCGATGCGACCCGTCTTGACGCCCTCGATACGAATACGCTTCTCGAGACCTTCGGCACGTTCAGCCATCTCGAGAACTTCTTGCAGTAGGCCGAGTGCGTTGCCCTGCTCGATGCGTCGGTAAACCGGGTAGCAGAGGCGATCCCGAGTTTCGGTTGGTGACGTGACGAGCGCAGCGAGTTTGCGGCCGAGTCGATCATCGGGGGCGGAGTACTGCAAGCCGCGCGGGAAAATCAGAAAGCGCATGGCCGCAGCCAGAAACCGGTTGGGGAAGTTTCGCAGGAAGCCGTGCAGCTGCTCCTGGGCCTGATATAGCAAGTGACGGCACGCCCACTCGACGATGGGCAGGTCTTCTTGGCGACGGCCTTGATTCTCGTAGTGCTTCAGCACCATCGAGGCGAGATACATGTACGACAGTACATCGCCGAGCCGCGCCGACAGATTTTCTTTCTTTTTCAGATACCCGCCTAGCGACAGCATGGCGACATCGACCGCAAAGGCGAAGCTCGCCGAGAACCGCACGATGTGTTGGTAGTAACGCGTCGCCGGGCCGACCTCGGGGGCTGCGGTAAACCGCGCGTTGGTTAGCGCCATCACGAACGATCGCACCGCGTTGCTCAAGGTAAAGCCGATGTGACCGAAGAGCGCCGCGTCGAAGTCGTCGACTCCGCGTTTACGATCCGGATTGCGCGCCGCTTCCATTTCC
Organism: Klebsiella pneumoniae; assembly: GCA_945873095.1. GTDB lineage: Bacteria > Pseudomonadota > Gammaproteobacteria > Steroidobacterales > Steroidobacteraceae > UBA964. Next base: position 5,625 of record CAMCBU010000003.1, read on the forward strand.
TTGAGTACGAACGGATGACAGCGAATCGCCCCTTGTCCGAAGATGATCAAACTGCGAGTGAGAATGTTCGCGCCTTCGACCGTGATCGCCACCGGCACCACTTGATAGCCGCGACCGAGGTAATTCTTCGGACCGAGACAGATGCCCTTGCCACCGTGCACGTCCATGGCGTCGTTCGCGACCATGCGACTCATCTCGGTCACGTGATACTTCAACATAGCCGAGGGCACTGACGGTTTTTCACCACCGTCGATGGCACCTGCCGTGACGGATCGTGCGGCATCCATGGTGTAGGTGAGCCCGACCATTCTAGCGATGACCGTTTCGATGCCTTCGAATTGACCGACCGGCATATTGAATTGCCGACGGATCCGCGAGTAAGCGCCGGTGGCGAAGACGGCTGCTTTGCCACCGCCGGTTCCGCTCGAGGGCAAAGAAATACAACGCCCGACCGACAACTGCTCGACCAGCATGCGCCAGCCTTGGCCGATCATTTTGGGTCCACCGATGATGAACTCGAGCGGCACGAAAACGTTATCGCCTTGGATGGGGCCGTTTTGGAACGGTACGTTGAGCGGGAAGTGCCGTCGTCCGATCGAGACACCTGTCGTGTTGCGCGGAATGAGTGCGCAGGTGATACCGATATCTTCCCGATCACCGAGCAGTTTTTCCGGGTCGAACAATCTGAAGGCGAGACCGATGACGGTCGCCACCGGAGCGAGCGTGATGTAGCGCTTCGAGAAGTTCAGACGGATGCCGACGATCTCCTGCCCCTGCCACTGCCCACGGCAAATGACGCCCGTGTCGGGCAAAGAGGCCGCATCCGAACCGGCGCGTGGACCGGTGAGCGCGAAGCAGGGTATGTCTTCGCCACTGGCGAGACGTGGGAGGTAATGATTTTTTTGTTCTTCGGTTCCGTAATGCTGCAGCAGCTCGCCGGGGCCGAGCGAGTTGGGGACCGCGACCGTCGAGGAGACGACGGCACTACGACTCGACAGCTTGGCGAGTACACACGAGTGAGCATAGGCCGAGAATTCCAGTCCGCCATATTTCTTCTGGATGATCATCGCGAAGAAGCCTTGGCGTTTCAGAAATGCCCAGATTTCGGGCGGCATGTCGCCACGACGGTGTGTGATGTCGAAGTCGTCGATCATGCGGCACAGTTCTTCGCACGGACCATCCAGAAAGGCTTGTTCCTCGGCAGTCAGTCGCGGCGTCTTGGCGCCGAGCAACTTCGACCAGTCCGGGTTGCCGGTGAACAGTTCGCCATCCCACCATACGGTACCGGCTTCGAGTGCCTCGCGTTCGGTGGATGACATCGACGGCAACATGCGTCGATAGATCTTCATGAATGGCCGTGTGATTACCGTTTTGCGCAGCGGATGAAGGTTGAACGCCACCAAGACGAAGAACAGAAGCCAAAGAATTCCTTTCCATACGCCCGCCGGGTCGCCGGCAGTACTGTAGGCAGTCAACAACACGAAGAAGGTGGTGGTGAACGCCAGCAGGCTGAGTCGTTTGTAGGCGAGATACAGCACCGCCGCCACGAACAGTAAAGCGATGATGCCGCCAGTTGCCGTCAGCGCCCAAGCAGCGAGGAGGGCCAGAGTGATAGAGATGATCGCGTTGGTCATGGCTATAGCCTACAAGAGGTCGGGCAAAATAAAGAGGGGCCGATACGGCCCCTCTCGGCGGAGCCGTCTGGCTCCGAAATAGTTCGGCGGCCGGGCCGCGCGGCGTCAGCCGAGCAGGTCCTTCACGCCGTCGCGCTCTTCCAGCAATTCCTTGTGCGTGGCATCCATGCGCTGGCGGCTGAATTCGTCGATCGCGAGTCCCTGCACGATCTCGTATTGACCATTCCGGCAGACCACCGGATAGGAATAGATCACGCCCTCGGGAATGCCGTAGCTGCCATCGGAAGGGATGCCCATCGAGACCCAATCGCCAGCGGCAGAACCGCGGAACCAGTCACGGATATGGTCGATGGCGGCCGAGCCCGCAGACGCCGCCGACGAGGCGCCGCGCGCCTTGATGATGGCCGCGCCACGCTGTTGCACGGTGGGGATGAAATCCGTCTCGATCCAGTTGGCATCGACCAGCGAGCGCGCCGACTGGCCTTTCACGAGACTGTGGTTGATGTCCGGGTACTGTGTCGCCGAGTGATTGCCCCAAATGGTCATTTTCTGGATGTCATTGACGTGGCAGCCGGTCTTCTCGGCTAGTTGCGACAGCGCGCGGTTGTGATCGAGACGCGTCATTGCGGTGAACGACTGCGGCTTGAGCGACGGCGCATTCTTCATGGCGATCAAGGCATTCGTGTTGGCCGGGTTGCCGACCACGAGCACGCGTATGTCGCGAGCCGCCACCTCGTTCAAGGCCTTGCCTTGCGCCGAGAAAATTTGGGCGTTGGCGAGCAACAGATCTTTGCGCTCCATGCCAGGACCGCGGGGGCGGGCGCCGACTAGCAGGGCGGCGTGACAATCCTTGAAAGCAACCCGAGCATCGTCTGTTGCGATGACCTTGTTCAGCGTCGGGAAAGCGCAGTCGTTGAGTTCCATGACGACACCCTGCAGCGTCGGCAACGCAGGCGTGATCTCCAGCAAGTGCAGGTTGACGGGCTGGTCGGGCCCGAGCATGGCGCCCGAGGCGACACGGAAAGCGAGGGCATAACCAATCTGACCAGCTGCGCCGGTGATGGCGACGTTCAAGGGCTGCTTCATCCAAAAATCTCCACGTTGATAGGCCCGTAAATTTTACGTGATCGACGGCGCGGCGCCCCGGCTAGTTGACAGCGTGTTGGTGTTGTAGTTATATATAACACTAGATTATTTCAGTCGGAGTTATTAACGTGCAGACATGGACCTACTCGAAACCGCTGGTGACCGTTTCCGCGGTCGCTCTGATCGCCATTTTGCTGACAAGCGCGTTGCTTTGGGGGCTCGCCCTGTCTGCCGACAGGCCGAGCGCACCTCGCTTTGCCGTTTCGGTCTTGGCGATCGGTTGAAGACGGCTAGGCGATGAGCGACCGCAAATGGAATGACGATGCGCCGATCTACCGCCAGCTGCGGGATCGCGTTGTCGCCATGATTCTTGACGGTGCTTTGAAAGAGGGCGATCCCCTGCCTTCGGTTCGCAACGTCGCGGCGGAGTTTCGCATCAATCCCCTGACGGTACTCAAGGCTTATCAAGAGTTGGTCGACGAACAATTGGTCGAGAAACGACGCGGTCGCGGAATGTACGTCAACACGGGGGCCAGGGCAGCGCTGCTCAAAGACGAGCGGCAGCGATTTTTGGCTGACGAGTGGCCTCGTACTCGCGCCAAGATCGATCGTCTCGGTCTAACCGTCGACGAACTGCTAGCCACCAAAGAAAACCAGTGAGGACTCTCCCATGGGAGCAGTGATACACGCGCGCGATGTTCGCAAGCGCTACGGTCGATCAACTCTGGCACTCGACGGACTCGATTTCGACGTCGCCGCCGGGCGCATCGTTGGCTTGATGGGGCCGAATGGCGCAGGTAAAACGACTGCGCTGAAGGCCATTCTCGGTTTGACGCCGTTCGAGGGCGAACTGCAAGTGCTCGGTCGCGATCCGCGTACCGAACGCGATGCGTTGATGAGAGACGTTTGCTTCATCGCCGATGTCGCGGTGTTGCCGAAGTGGTTGCGTGTCGACCACGCGCTCGACTACGTCGCCGGGGTGCATCCCAAATTTGATCGGCAGCGCGCGGACGACGTATTGACGCGTACCGACATCAAGCGGAAGAGCAAGGTCGGTCAGTTATCCAAAGGCATGATCACCCAACTGCATTTGGCGCTGATCATGGCGATCGATGCCAAGTTGTTGGTCTTGGATGAGCCCACACTCGGCCTCGATCTGTTGTACCGCCGAAGTTTCTACGAAGCCTTGCTCACCGACTATTTTGATCACGAGCGCACCATCCTCGTCACGACGCACCAAGTTGAAGAGATCGAGAATCTGCTGACCGATGTGCTTTTCATCAACCACGGCAAGATCGTGCTCGATTCAACGGTCGATGCGCTGCCGAGCCGGTATGCGCAGCTGGTCACCACGTCCGAGCACGTGGCGGCTGCGCGAGCGCTGCGACCGGTCTTCGAGCGTGAGGTGTTCGGTCGATACGCGTTGGTATTCGAGATCGGCAAGGGGGGCGCTCCCACCGTGGATGAGCTGGCCGCCTGGGGTGACGTTCGAACGCCCTCCATCGCCGATCTGTTCGTCTCGTTGATGCATGGCGGTCACTCGAATGCTGCGACTGAGAGCCGCGTCAAAGCGGAGGTGGCAGCGTGAATATCAAGGTCATGAAAACCCTGCTCTGGCGCGAAACTTGGGAGCATCGCGGACTCATCTGGGCTCCGCTGATCACCGCTGCTGTCATCGTGCTCACGGCGTTGCTGAGCACGAGCTTCACCGGTAGCGTCCGGCTTGATCTCGATGGTAAGGAGCAGCAGCTGTTTGCCGCTCTGGCGGCAGACTTTGCACATCAACGACAAATGTTTGCCGTGTGGCTCGGAGCGCTGGTCGTTCCGCAGCTCTTCGTCGCCATGATCGTCTTGGTGTTCTACACGCTCGATAGTCTCTATATCGAGCGTCGGGATCGTAGCATCCTGTTTTGGAAGTCGATGCCGGTTTCTGATGCGGAAACGGTGGGCTCCAAACTCGCCACGGCACTGTTGCTGGTGCCGCTCTGGGCTTGGCTCGTCTCGATGCTCGCGAGCCTGGTCGTGTTCGCCATCGTCAGTGTGAAGCTCAGCGGGACACCGCTTGCCCCGTTGGCAACCTTCCATCTCGGTGCATGGCTCGGTTTGCAACTCACGATGCTGCAAAACGTCTTGGTCGCTGCACTGTGGTACGCGCCGGTCGCCGTTTATCTGCTGCTGATATCGGTCTCCGCCAAGCGCAGCCCATTTCTTTTGGCCATCTTGCCCCCCGTACTGCTGGTGATTTTCGAAGACGTGGCTTTCAACACGAGCATGATCGCCGGGTTCGTCGTGAATCGTCTGCTTGGCTTCTTTCGTGAGCTCGACCTGCACATCTCCGCGCGGGATGACGATAGCTCCGCCTCCGTGATCCAAGAGATTGCGCGTAGCTACGAGCAACTGGGTACGCTCGATATGCTCGCCAAGGTCGATCTCTGGCTAGGGGTGGCGCTAGCCGTGATCGGTTTCTTCGTCGTCGTGCGGCTGCGTCGCTGGCGGGACGACGCCTGAACTGCCGCTCGCCTCAGTCGACGATCTGAGCGCCCGCAGTGACGATGGCTGCGACGTTGCGGCTACGGCGACGGGCCTCGTCGATCTCATCGGCGCGCGCCAACGCTACGCCCATCCGTCGTTGACCGCGCACTTCGGGTTTCCCGAAGAGTCGCAGTGTCGTGTCCGGCTCGACGAGTGCTGATTGTAGGTTCGTAAACTGCAGCTCGGTCGTGTCTGCTTCGATCAAAATTGCCGTCGATGCAGAGGGTCCGAGCGAACGGATCTGCGGAATCGGTAAACCGAGGATCGCCCGCAAGTGCAGCGCGAACTCCGACAGATCTTGCGAGATCAAGGTCACGAGGCCGGTATCGTGAGGCCGCGGTGAGACTTCACTGAACCACACCTCATCTGCCCTCACGAACAGTTCGACACCGAACAGGCCTCGACCGCCCAATGCGCTGGTGATCTGCAGGGCGATGTCGCGACTTCGAGCGAGTGCCGTTGCGCTCATCGGCTGCGGTTGCCACGATTCACGATAGTCGCCGCTGATCTGCAGATGACCGATCGGATCACAGAAGGACGTTCCGTTGGCATGCCTGATGGTCAACAGCGTGATCTCGTAGTCGAACTCGATCAGTCCCTCGACGATGACGCGGCCAGCGCCCGCGCGGCCGCCCTCTTGCGCATAGTGCCAAGCAGTTTCTACGTCGACTTTATCTTTGACGATGCTTTGACCTTTACCCGAGCTCGACATCACGGGTTTGACTACGCAGGGCAGTCCAATCGCGTCGATCGCAGCGAGATATTCATCGAGGGTGGAGGCAAAGCGATAGCGTGAGGTCGGTAAACCCAGTTGCTCAGCGGCAAGGCGTCGGATTCCCTCCCGATCCATGGTGAGCTTAGCGGCCATCGCCGTCGGTACGACATGAAAGCCTTCGGCCTCGAGACGCAGCAGTTCCTCGGTCGCAATCGCTTCTATCTCAGGCACGATGAAATGCGGTCGTTCGCGCAGCACGATTTCGCGTAGGGCTTCGGCATCGAGCATACGAACCACATGGGATCGGTGTGCGACCTGCATCGCAGGCGCGCCAGCGTATCGATCGACGGCGATGACCTCGATTCCCAGTCGCTGAGCTTCGATCGCCACCTCTTTACCGAGCTCGCCCGAGCCGAGCAACATCAGACGCGTTGCGCCGCGCGAACCGGGGGTACCGATGGTGGTAGACATCATGTTCCTCGCGTTACACTCCGGCTGGAGTTTAACCTTGTGAGGCAGGTCTGCCATGTCTGATCCCGTTGTTGCAAGCCGCACGCCCATCGCAGTCGAGGTGGAGGCTGGCAAGACCTATTGGTGGTGCAGTTGTGGCAAGTCGGCCAAACAGCCTTTCTGTGACGGATCCCACAAGGGTACGGATTTCACTCCAGTGAAATACGAGGCGGCGGCTTCCGCCCAGGTTTGGTTCTGCGGTTGCAAGCAGACTGCGAAAGCGCCGCTATGCGACGGGGCGCACAAGAAGCTGCCCTGATGCCGTTTCGAACCGAGCGTCATCAAGAGACGCTTCGGTTGTCGCTGTTTGGCGACTGGACGATCCAACACGTCGGTGACATCGAGCGCTCGCTGGAGCGGCTGGCGCTCGACGATGTGCGCCGCCTGCAACTTGATCTTTCGGGGATCTCGTCGCTCGATTTATCCGGCGCTTGGCTGATACACGATCTGCAGATTCGATCTGCCGCGACTTACTCGGTCGAGCTTGCCTCGCCTGAACCGCCCATGCTGCGGCTCGTCGCACAAACACTCGCCGAGGACGAATCGACAGGCAAGCCTGCGCAACGCCCGCCGCGTTCGGCGATCGAGCACTTAGGTCGCCACGCCTTGGAGCGACTATCGGGTTGGGCCGAAGGCTTGGCTTTCCTCGGGGTCACGGTGATCCGATTTTTGGCGGCGTTGAAAGACCCTCGCGTTTGGCGCCCGATCTCCATCGCAAGACACGTTTACGACACCGGGCTGACCGCCATTCCGATCGTCGCGCTGATCGCTTTTTTGATCGCCGTCATCATCGCCTACATGGGAGCCGAGCAGTTGCAGCGGTTCGGTGCCGATATCTTCGTGGTCGATCTAGTGACGGTCGGTGTGCTGCGCGAACTCGGCGTGTTGCTGACCGCCATCATCGTAGCCGGACGATCCGGCAGTGCCTTCGCTGCAGAAATCGGTGCCATGAAGCTCAACCAAGAGATCGATGCACTCAAAGCGACCGGAGTCGAGCCCATCGAGGTGCTGGTACTACCGAGATGGATCGGCCTCGTCATTGCATTACCTCTTTTGACGGTGATTGCCGATGCGGTCGGCGTCGTCGGCGGAGCATTACTCTGTCATCTGCTGCTCGATATGCCGTTTGTGCAGTATTTTCAAAGAGTCGACGAGTCGATCGCTGCCTGGACGTTTTGGGTGGGTATCATCAAGGCGCCGGTTTTTGCAGTGCTCATCGCTGCGGCTGGTACGTATCGTGGAATGCAAGTCCGTGGCTCTTCCCGAGAGCTCGGGCGCTTGACCACCGTTGCCGTCGTACAGGCCATCTTCATGGTGATTTTGGCGGATGCTTTGGTTGCCGTTCTCTTCATGGAGATCGGTATATGAGCGCAGATCCGGCGATCATCGTCAGTGACATCGTCAATCGCTTCGGTGCGCAAACCGTGCATGATGGTCTCCACATGCAGGTGGAGCGTGGCGAGATATTCGGGATCGTCGGCGGCTCCGGGTCGGGCAAGAGTGTGCTGCTCAACACCATACTCGGACTAAGACGGCCGCAGCGAGGCCGAGTCGAGCTCTCGGGAGTGGATGTCACGACTTTGCCAGACGCCGAGCTACGCAAGCTGAAGATGACCTACGGCGTCACGTTCCAGGCGGGCGCTCTCTTTAGTTCCTTGACGGTGCTGCAGAACGTGCAATTGCCCATGCTGGAACATCTCGATGTCAGCGCGCGCGCCCTCGAGGAGTTGGCGTTGCTGAAGGTGCGACTGGTCGGATTACCGGCTGAAGCGGCCTCCAAATATCCGTCGCAGTTGTCCGGCGGCATGATCAAACGTGCCGCACTGGCGCGAGCGCTCGCGCTCGATCCCCAATTGCTGTTTTTGGATGAGCCCACCTCGGGTCTGGATCCCATCAGTGCGGCGGCGTTCGATGAACTACTGGTGGGCTTGCAGCAGGAGCTCGGCTTGACCGTGGTCATGATCACCCATGATCTGGACACGATATTCCGAACCTGCAATCGTGTCGGGGTCATCGTCGATCGCAAGATGATCTCAGGTACCCTCGAGCAAATCATCGATAATCCGCATCCTTGGATTCGAGAATACTTTCACGGCGCCAGAGCCAGTCGTTTCGGAGTGTCGCGTGGAGCGTGAAGCCAATTACACGGCCGTTGGAGCGTTCGTTCTGCTGGTGATCGGGATGGCGGTCGCTTTCGTCTATTGGTATTCCGAGGGTCGCAATGCGCGATCCTACGAACGTCACGAAGTTTATTTTGAGGGCTCCGTTAGCGGGCTCAACGTCGGCAGCACGGTTCGCTACCTCGGCGTCGATATCGGACGCGTGATCGCCTTGAACATCGATCGCCGTTCCGCTGCCAGGGTGCAGGTCATCGTCGATATCGATTCGTCAACGCCGATTTCCGACAAGACGGTTGCCGAGTTGTCGCTGCTAGGTGTGACGGGTCTGCTCTACATCGACCTGCTCGGGAACGCCGGAACCAAAAAGTTGGCGCCGCTGGTGGCGAGCGAGTCCTATCCCGTGATCCGTTCAGTTCGCTCCGGCTTCGACGTGTTCCTCTCGGGTGTGCCCGAGGTCATGGGTCGCGCCTCGGAGGTGGCACAACGAGCGAGTCGCTTGCTGTCCGACGACAATCTCGACGCTTTGTCGAGTACGATCGTGAACCTTGAGCGGGCGAGTCGTCTGCTGCCAGATACGGTGAGTGAAGCGCAAACACTGGCGCGTGAGCTTCGAGTGCTATCACGCGATTTGGCGGCAGTCGCAAGCGCGTTGCGACGGACGACCGAGCAAAATGCACCGTTGGTGTCGCAGAGCGTCAGCCGACTCTCGCAGACGTCGGAGAATCTGCTCTCCGCCAGTGCCAGAGTGGATCGCTTGCTGGCGGAAAGCTCGGGCGGCATCACTCAGTTCGCGCAACAGGGACTTCCCGAGTTCGAGAGCCTGCTACGCGAGACACGTGCGACGGCCGAAGAGGTCAGGGAACTCACGCGCGAGTTGCGCGAAGAGCCATCGAGTCTGCTTTACGAGAAGAAGCCCCGCGGCATCGAGGTGCCACGATGAGATTGGCGATCATTTCATTGAGCCTGTTGCTGGCCGGATGTGCATCGACGTTCGATAGCGAGTCGCCGATGGCCGATGAGTACGCTCTCAAGACGCGTGACGGTACGGAATCGACATCGATCGTGCCCAACAGCGTGCCCATCCAGCTCACGCGGATCGAAACGGCGCCCGGCTATGACACGCGGCGGATGTTGGTGACCCGTCCTGACGGGCGTCTGGATGTTCTGGCTGATGCGCGTTGGGTCGGCTCGATCCCGAGTCTGCTCGAGATCGCCGTGCTCGATCAGTTGCGTGTGGCTGGTTTCGACCTGCACCCGAATTCGGCCGCACTCGCGACGCCCTACGCGCTGCGGGTGACCGTCCGGCGTTTCGATGTGGAATACGCGAGTGGTGAGGACTTCGGACCCGCCGAAACACCAACCGCCCGAGTCGTTTTGGATGTCACTTTGATTCGGCGTCGAGACCGACTCCCGATCGCGACTTGGGCCGTCTCCGGAGCGGTGGTGGCGACGGAGAATCGACGCGCAACGCTTGTTTCTGCAGTGGGTTCAGCGACCCGTGTCGCGCTGGTCGGGCTCGCGACCGAGCTGGCAGCGGTCACTGAGCTGAAACAATAAGCCCTTAATCTTACTCACGTTTTCGGCGTCGTCCTGTCCCTTCCCCGAGGCCTGTTCAGCCCTGTCCAGTATTTGTACCGGACAAATGCTTGACATGCCTCGAGGCGCCGCTAAACTGTCGCTCGTCAACCGTCCCTTCTGACGAGTGACCCCCGTTTGGGCGGATCGCAAGATCCGCCCTTTTCTTTTTCCGGGGGTGGGTGGCGAGAGTCTTTATCGGGAGGCTGCCCGAGCGGTTGCCGATTCGAGTTGGCCGCCGATCTCAAGCCAACGTTCCTCCAGAGCCTCCAGCTGTTTAACCACGGCGCCGAGTCGTTGCGGCGCAGCGCGAGCGGCGGCATCGCCGGTGCTGAACGAGCCCGATTCCAGTATCTGTTGCTCCAGTTCCCGTCGCTGTGTCGCGAGACGTTCGAGATCCTTCTCGATATTTTTGAACTCCGTTCGCAACGAGGAAAGTTGTTGCCGTGCTGCGGCATCTCGGCGTCGTTGTTCGCGACGGTCAACTCCATCTTCGTTGCGACGACTCGCGTTTGGCGGACCCGAGCGAACATCGCGAGCCAGCGATTGCGCGTAGTCCTGCAGATCACCATCGAAGCGCGTTGCGGCGCCGTCGCGAACCAACCAGAACTCGTCGCAAACGCTGCCGAGCAAGCCTCTGTCGTGCGATACGAGAATAACCGCCCCCGAAAACTCTTGTAGCGCGAGCAACAAGGAGTCACGCATTTCGAGATCGAGATGGTTGGTCGGTTCGTCCAACAACAACAGATTGGGCCGCCGCGCAACGAGAATCGCGAGTGACAGTCGAGCGCGTTCACCACCCGAAAAATGTTTGACGGATTCAAAGACTCGATCGCCTTTGAATCCGAACGAACCGAGATGATCACGCTTTTGCTGCTCGGGCCATTGGGCAACCACCGCACCACCGCGACGCGTGAGTTCGAGGATGGCGGTGCTGGATGCATCGAGTTGGTCAACCTCCAACTGGGCGAAAAAACCCACTTCGATGTCCGGTGCAGTCGTGACCGTTCCGCCAAGTGGCGCGAGTTGTCCGGCGATGCTCTTGATGAGCGTGGATTTACCGGCACCGTTTCGTCCGAGAATCCCGATGCGGGCACCGGGTGGGATGGAGAGCGAAAAGTCCTCGATGATCACTTGATCGCCGTATCCGGCAGAGATCCGATCCAGTGAGACGAGTGGCACGGGAAGTTTGCGCGGTTCGAGAAATTGCCAGTCGAAGGTGTGTTCGACGCGTTGTGTGACCAGGGTCGGCAATCGCTCCAGCCACTTCAGCCGGCTTTGCGCTTGTCTGGCTTTGCTCGCCTTGGCGCGGAATCGCTCGACGAAGCTACGAACGTGATCGGCTTCACGACGAATTTTTTCGTTCTGTGCTTGCTGCTGAGCGAGTCGTGCTGCACGTTGTGTCTCGAAGTCGGAAAAGTTGCCGCTGTATGCGGCGAGTGTCCCGAGGCTGACATGCAGGACTCGATTGATCACGGCATCGAGGAAGTCCCGATCGTGCGAGACCAACAATAATGTGCCTGGATAACTTTGTAGCCAACGCTCAAGCCAGAGCACCGCGTCGAGGTCGAGGTGGTTCGTTGGTTCGTCGAGTAGCAAGACGTCCGAGGGACACATCAACGCCTTGGCGAGATTGGCTCGCATGCGCAATCCACCGGAGAACTCCCTGATGGGTTGATCGATACGGTGGCTGTCGAAACCGAGCCCATCAAGCAGAGCCGCAGCGCGACTGCGCGCCGTATAGCCACCGAGTTGATCGAAATCGGCCAGCGCTTGGGCGTGCTGAATTCCGTCTTCGCGACGTTCCGCCTCAGCGAGAGTTTGCTCGCAGCGGCGTAACGTGATGTCGCCATCGATGACGTGCTCGATAACGGGACGATCAGAGTCGGGCAACTCCTGGGTCACGGCAGCGAAGGTCAGACCGCCCGGTATCTCGAGGGTGCCTTGATCTGGCGTCAGTTCGCCCTTGATGAGTGCGAGTAACGACGATTTACCACTGCCGTTACGGCCGACGATGCCGACCTTCTCGCCACGCAGAATGCTGGCAGTGGCTGAATCGAGTAGGGGCTCAGGACCACGCCGAAGCCGAACATGACGCAAGTGAATCACGGTCGCAATTCTACGCGACTGCTTGTGTATGCTCCTCATGATGGGCATCGAAATTTTCTGCGACGCCGTCGGTGCAGGGTGCCTCTTTGGGCAGCCGTCATGACAGCGGATGAGTTGACCGGACGAACTCGCTCGCACGTCATCGAGCTGCCGGATGTCGGCTGTGTGTTGCATCGCGACGCCGCGCAGCCGTTTCTCGATCTGCGCGAGGCTGCTAGGGCGGCGGGTCACGAGTTGGTCGCGGTTTCATCCTTTCGTGATTTCGACCGACAGCGTTTGATATGGAACGGTAAATTTCGCGGCGCAAGAGCTGTGCTCGATCGGCAAGGACGACTGCTCGATTTGCGCGATTGGTCGGTGGCGGATCGAATCAACGCCATCCTGTATTGGTCGGCGATGCCCGGCGCCAGTCGCCATCACTGGGGCAGTGATTTCGATGTGATTGATCGCAACGCCGTGGCGCATGGCACGGCTGTCGAACTCGTACCTGAGGCCTATCGGGGTGACGGGCCCCACGCGGCGCTGAGTGCTTGGCTATCGGAGAATATGACCGGTTTCGGTTTCTTCCGACCGTATGTCCGTGAGCGCGCCGGTGTGAGTCCTGAACCTTGGCACTTGAGTTACGCGCCGCTCTCGGTGCCGGCTCTGCAACAAATGACGCCCGCAGTACTGCTTGACGCGTGGCGCGCGAGTGAGATCGACGGTGTCGAGTGGCTCATCGACAACGTCGACCTATTGCACGCGCGCTACGTGCAAGATGTCGATCTCAGAGTATGAAATCCGCCAGTACCGGCGTGTGATCAGAGGGTCTCTCCGCGCGACGCGGTTCTTTGTCGATCCGAGCGGCGATGCACTTCTGCGCGAGCGCGCCGGACGCAAGTATCAAATCGATACGTAAGCCCGCATTGCGGCGAAAGCCAGCGGCGCGATAGTCCCACCAACTGTACGATTGCTCCGGCTGTTCGAACTGCCGGAACACGTCGACCAACCCTACCTGCAGTAAACGCCGATAGGCATTCCGCTCGGGCTCACTCACATGCACGTGACCGACCCAAGCGGCTGGATCATGAACGTCGCGGTCCTCGGGCGCGATATTGAAGTCACCCAACACCACGATCCGTTGCTCGGTTTGCAGTAGCGACTCCAGCCAGTGCTGCAGCGCTTCGAGCCAGCGCAATTTATAGGCGTACTTGTCCGAGTCGGGCGCTTGTCCGTTCGGAACGTAAAGGTTGATGACCACGAGCCCAGCGGTACGAACAGCCAGTACACGCCGCTGTTCGTCTTCAAATCCGGGGATGCCGGTCGCCAGCACGTCGATGGGTTGGCGTGACAGAATGGCGACCCCGTTGTAGGTGCGCTGACCAATGTAGGCGCACTGATAACCCAACGCGCCGATCTCCGCTGCTGGGAAATCCGAGTCCGGAAGTTTGGTCTCTTGTAGAGCGATGACATCTGGCTTGCTATCGCCAAGCCATGCGGCCAATTGCGGTAATCGAACCCGCAACGAGTTGACGTTCCAGGTGGCCAGGGTGATCTGTGACATCTGTCTAGGTTAACCGACCTGTGTACGATAGCGATCATGGCTAGAAAAAATTTCGATTTGATCGTCATCGGTGGCGGTAGTGGCGGCTTGGCGTGCGCACAGCGTGCTGCCCAGCACGGTGCCAAGGTGTTACTGGCCGAATCGGCCCGCTTGGGTGGAACTTGTGTCAATGTCGGCTGTGTTCCCAAGAAGGTGATGTGGAACGCAGCGAATATCGCCGAGGCCGCCGCAGATGCGCAGCATTACGGCTTCGACATCGAGTACCGCAGCCACGATTGGTCAGCATTGCGCCACGCGAGAGATGCCTACATCGCCCGCTTGAACGGGATCTATGAGCGCAACCTTGCGGCAAAGAATATCGAGTTCGTTCGCAATCACGCGAGCTTCGTTGCGTCGCACGAGATTCGTATCGGCGACGAGCTTTTCGAAGCACCACGGGTGGTGATTGCGACGGGTGGTCGCCCCATTCTGCCGGCGATCCCGGGCAGCGAACATGGCATCACCTCAGACGGGTTCTTCGAGTTGGATCATCTGCCGTCGCGCACTGCCATCGTGGGTAGTGGCTATATCGCGGTTGAACTTGCTGGTGTCTTACAAGCCTTGGGCAGCAAAGTCACCCTGGCGTTTCGCCGCGATCGAGTGCTACGTCATTTCGATTCGATGTTGTCGGACGCGCTCATGAAAATCATGCGTGACGAGGGAATGACTCTCATCGATCACGCTGCACCGCGCGCGCTCGAGCGCGATATCGACGGTTCGCTGCGGCTATTCTTCGATGACGGTCGACAGGCAGGTCCCTTCGATTCGGTGATCTGGGCCGTGGGTCGGGAGCCGTTGGTCGACAAGCTGGCGCTCGGTCGAGCGGGTATCCGGCTGGATAGTCGCGGTTTCATTCCGGTCGATCGTTATCAGGAGACGACGGTGACCGACGTCTACGCCATCGGCGATGTGACGGGGCAGGCGCAATTGACCCCCGTTGCTATCGCCGCCGGTCGCCGCCTTGCGGATCGCCTTTGGGGCGGTATGACAGGACGTCATCTGGACTACGGCAACATCCCAACGGTGGTCTTCAGTCATCCACCGATCGGCACCGTAGGGCTCAGCGAAAGCGAGGCTATCGATCGCCACGGTGCACACGACGTCAAGATATACACGTCCGGTTTCGTGCCGATGTATCACGCTCTGACGCCACGCAAGCCGCGTGCCGAAATGAAACTCGTGACGGTGGGTGCGGACGAGCGGATCGTCGGCTGTCACGTGATCGGTGCTGGCGCTGATGAAATGCTGCAAGGCTTTGCCGTCGCCGTGCGGATGGGTGCAACCAAGCGCGATTTTGACGACACTGTCGCCATCCATCCCACCAGTGCCGAGGAATTCGTCACGATGCGTTAGGCGCGGGCGGTCGCTGTCCGCAAGGTACACGCCGGGGTGGTCCCCCGTTGACTTGCTGCAGCCCCGGACGCGGAATGACGCCATGAGGCGCGCAGTTGGACGAGCACGCAAGCTGGTTTTGTTGGGGCTGCTATTGCCGATCGGGGCGATCGGCTGTGCGCGTCAGCCGCCGCCAATGGCGGCCGAGCAGTTGCAGATCAAAATCAATCTGCTCTGCACCACCTGCGACGACTTTCTGCAATGCACGCCATCCGGTCGCTCGACGGAATCGGAGTTCCAACTGTATCGACTGCGAGAAAAGTCTTTCTTTGCGCAGATCGCCACCATCTCTGATTATTTGATCCAGTGGATCCATCCGAAGACGAACGATAGACGGCCACTGACCGTCTATCACGAGGAGAGCGGTGTCTCGCGAGTGCTGGTCGCCGATGCAACAGCCACGATCGATCTCGTCACCGCACTGATCACGCTACCGGATTCGACCATCGACATGCGCGATGGTAACTGGCTCATCGCGGGTGAGTCTGCCGGGCACTGTCAGGCCATGCTGCGTCGTGATGGTTATCGGTGGTTGCGGTCGCTCTTGAACAAGCCGTTACCGACGAGGGCCGCTCCATGAGAGTGACCTTGTTGGCCTTGCGATATTTACTGGCGGTTTTTTTCGCCGGTGCCGCAGCCAACAAATGGCGGCAAGGCTATATCACGAGCGACCACCTACAACGCGTTTTTCTACAGCGCATCGAGGAAATTGACCCGCAGTCACTCGGCGCTTGGTTCATCGAGAACATCGGGATCCCATATTACGTGCCGCTGGCGTGGCTGGTCTGTTTCGGTGAAACCTTCATCGCTCTGGGATTGTTGCTCGGGTGTATAACCCGCGGCGCTGCAGCCGGTGCGATGGCCATGATGCTCGCCTTTGCTGTGGGTGGGTATTACGATGCTTCGCTCATTTTATTGAGCTTGTTGTTCTTGCCTTTTGTCATCTTACCAACCGGGCGTTGGCATGGTCTCGACAAGCTGTTGCACGCTAGATATCCCCAATCCCTTTTCTTTGGCTGAGGTTCTCCAATGAATACGTTCGGACCCGTGCGTTTGATGCCGGGTGTCACCCGAGGGCATGTCGCGGCTTATCTCTGGGCGGCTTTCGTCAGCATCGGAATATTCACCTACGCCACGGCGCTGCAGCCGTATCTGCTCGAGGTCAATATCGGCGTGCCGTCGGGGGAGCGCGGTGTGGTCTCCGGCAATCTGCAGTTCTGGCAAGAAATCATCACGCTGCTTTGCGTCGGTCTTTTTGGCGCGTGGTCTGATCGGGTTGGACGACGGGTCGTCTACATCGTCGGATTTTTGATCACGGGGCTTGCCTATGCTGCCTATCCGTTTGCTGACGATGTCGGTCAACTGCTGATCTACCGTCTCATTTACGCAGTCGGCATCGCCGCCCTTGGCGGGATGTTGGCGACGGTCTTGGCCGATTATCCGATCGATGCCGATCGCGGCAAACTGACCGGTATCTCGTTCTTTTTGAATGCGGTCGGTGCACTGCTGTTTTTTGCCGTGCTTACCCGGTTGCCCGCGCTGTACCAAGGTTTTGGCGCCACCGAGACCGAAGCGGGTCGCTTTGCCTATCTGTCGATTGCGGCGGTGTGCGTGGTGAGCGCCTTGATCATGTTGGGCTTGAAGCCGGGTGCACCGGAGCAAGTGACAGAGCGGTTGCCTTTGATGACCTTGCTACGGCAAGGACTGAGTGCGGGTAAGCGGCCGCGAATCGCGTTGGCTTACGCCGCTTCCTTTGCCGCCCGCGCCGATCTGGTCATCGTGGCGTTGTTTCTCTCGCTTTGGGTGCAATCTGCCGCGTTGGCTGACGGCGCGACGGCAGCAGAGGCAACCTCGAGACAAGGGGCTCTCTTTGGAATCGTGCAGGGTAGCGCGATGCTGTGGGCACCCTTTTTCGGATGGCTCGCAGACAAGATCGATCGCGTCACCTTGGTCATCATGGCGACGGTGCTCTCGGTGGCGGGTTACGGTTGGATGGGCTTGACGCCCGATCCAGCCGTCGGAGCGGCCGCGTTCGGCGCTGCCGCTTTGTTGGGCGTCGGTCAGGCGAGTGGCATTCTCGCCTCGCAGGTCTTGATCGCTCAGGAAGCGCCGGGCGCCATCCGCGGCGCCGTCATCGGGATGGTCGGCTTTTTCGGGGCCCTCGGTATCTTGGCGATTTCCAAAATTGGCGGCATCGCATTCGACGAGTGGCGCCCGGGTGCGCCCTTCATCATCATGGCCGGCGCCAACGTGCTACTGCTGGGCTACGCGATTTGGGTGAGGACTCGGCCGAGCGACCAAAATCATTTAGCCTCTGTCTGATCTCGATGTCCGGCGAAGGACATCCGATCTAAGACACCGAGCAGCAGCGCCGAGACGACGAACGTGAGGTGCAACATGACGTACCAAAAGATCTTGTCGTTCGGGATCGTCTTAGCATCCATGAATACCTTCAGCAGATGAATGGATGAGATGGCGACGATGGATGCAGCGACTTTGAGTTTCAGCGTGCCTGCGTCCAATTTGCCTAGCCAGCCGAGCTTTTCGCCGTGCTGTGCGACATCGAGTCGCGAAACGAAGTTCTCGTACCCAGAGAACATCACCATCACGATGAGGCTACCGACCAGCACGATATCGATCAGGGTCAGCACGATCAGCACCAACTGATCCTCGGGCATCGAGCCAACTTCGAGGATGACGTGCAGCGCCTCCTGGAAAAATTTGACGCCGAGCGCGATCAGCGCAAGCGACAGACCGAGATAAAGTGGCGCGAGCAACCAGCGACACGCGAAAATCAGTTTCTCAAGACTTTTTTCAATCACGAACCGTTCTCCACTGAAAATGCTGTCAAAGGGCGTCGCGTCATTCTAGCTTGCATCGCCGCGGAAAATATGGACGGGTGGCGCGCCAGAGTCCAAGGATTTCGCCTCGACGAACTGCAGCCCGAGCTTTTCCAACACGCGGATCGACCGATGGTTGTGTGGCAGCGTTATGCCGTAGACCGAGGTGATCGCGAGCTTTTCCCGTCCTCGTCCGAGCACGGCGGCAGCGCCCTCGGTGGTATAGCCGACCCCCCAATACACGGGAGCCACGGCGAAGCCGATATCCGGCCCGGGTAAAGACGGACGCCGAACGAGACCGCACATGCCGATACCGACCGGCTCGGCGTTGGCTTGTTTGAGCCCCATCCACAACAGACCATGCCCATGTTCGGCATAGCTTGCGATGGGCCCTTCGCGAAGATAGCGGCGCGCGTCGTCGCTCGTTCTAACGCCTCGATCGCCGATGAATTCGTGGAAGGACGGTTGGTTGAGTAGATCGAGCACCATGGCAGCGTCCGTCTCGACGAACTCGCGCAGCACGAGACGGGGCGTTTCGATATCCCAGTTCATGCCCGGCATCATAAGATGTTGTCATGACTAAGCAATCTAGGACGGCCGCTACACCTCAGCCCGTTCGTCATCTCGTTGTCATCCTCGGCGACCAACTCAACCGGGACTCCGCCGCGTTTGACGGATTCGATCGTAAGCAAGATGTCGTCTGGATGGCCGAGGTGATCGAGGAGTCGAGCAAGGTTCCGGTGAGCTTGCCGCGGATCGCGATTTTCCTCGCGTCCATGCGGCACTTTCGCGACGTGCTGCGCGGCGAGCGAATCGCAGTCGATTATCGCGAGCTCGCTCTCGATGAGCCCGCGTTGGTCGACGCGTTGATAGGTGCATTGCAACGTCATCGGCCCACCAAGGTCGTGATGGTCGAGCCCGGCGAGTGGTCGGTACGAGAGAACCTGCGAGCAGCGGTCGCACAGCAGGGCGTCGTCTTGGATGAACGAGTCGATCGTCACTTTCTCTGCTCGCACGCCGAGTTTACCGAGCATGCCCGTGGCCGAAAACAGCTACGTATGGAGTTCTTCTATCGCGAGATGCGACGCAAGCACGGCGTGTTGTTGGACGGCGCCGGCAAGCCCGAGGGCGGAGAATGGAACTACGACACCGAAAACCGGGGTAGCTTCGGCAAGACAGGGCCAGCTCACGTACCGCCACCGGTGCGCTTCGATCCGGATTCTTTGACCCAGCAAGTGATCGATGAGGTCCGACGACAGTTTCCGCAACATGTCGGCAAACTGGATCGTTTCGACTGGCCGGTCACCCGTGATCAAGCGCTGACCGCTTTGCAAGATTTCATTGATCATCGGCTCGATCGTTTCGGTGAGTATCAGGATGCAATGTGGACCCGCGAGCCGTGGCTCTATCACTCGCGTATTTCTGCGGCGCTCAATCTCAAATTGCTCCGTCCGCTCGAGGTGATCAAGGCCGTCGAGTCGGCATATCGGTCCGGCAAGGCGCCGCTTGCGGCGACCGAAGGGTTCATTCGTCAGATTCTGGGTTGGCGCGAATATGTTCGTGCAGTGTATTGGCATCTCATGCCGGATTACGGCGAGCGGAACGCCATGCACGCCCATGAACCCTTGCCCGCTTTCTTCTGGACGGCGACAACCGAGATGCAGTGCCTCGCCGATTCGATCGGCCAAACTCTCGAGCTGGGGTACGCGCATCACATTCAGCGCTTGATGGTGACCGGACTGTTCTGTTTGTTGCTCGGCGTCAACCCGAGAGAAGTCCATGCTTGGTACCTCTCGGTTTATGTCGACGCCGTGGAGTGGGTCGAGTTACCCAACACGCTCGGCATGTCCCAGTATGCCGACGGCGGGGTCATGGCGTCGAAGCCCTACATCGCATCGGGTCGCTACATCGACAAGATGAGTAACTACTGTCGTCAGTGTCGCTACAAACCTGCTGAGGCGACGGGAGAGGCCGCCTGCCCGTTTACGACACTTTATTGGGATTTTCTGATTCGACACGAAGAGGAGTTAGCGGGTAATCCGCGAATGATCATGCAGGTTCGAAACCTGACGCGACTGACCGCCGAGCGCCGAGCGGGCATCGTCAAAGCTGCACGCGATTTGCGTCGGTCGCTGCGTCTTGCGGGCAATGGTAGTAACCTAAGCTCATGACCTCGGCGACTCATAATCTTTCGCAGCGATTCCCCCGAAAGCGCGCCTTCATCACGGGTGCAGCGAGCGGTCTCGGCCTCGCTTGCGCCGAAATTTTGGCTCGTGAGGGTTGGCAACTATTTTTGACCGATGCCGATAGCGCTCGGCTTGAACTCGTCACGCAAAGTTTCCTGCGTGATGGCGCCAGTGTGACGTCTTGTGTTTGTGATGTGCGAGATGCAGACGCTCTTGAGTCGGTCGTGGGTGCCGCCTTTGAGCACGCGGGCGGGATCGATCTCGCCATCCATTGCGCTGGCGTTGCGGCTGCTGGCCCATTTCATGCGACGACGAGCGATGACTGGCGCTGGGTGCTCGAGATCAACCTGATGGGAGTCGTCAACGCCAGTCGATCCGTCATTCAGAGAATGGCGCGCGGTCAGGGCGGCATCATCATCAATATCGCAAGCGCTGCCAGTTTCTGCACCGGCACTCAGATGTCGATCTACAACACCTCCAAGGCGGCAGTTGTGGCACTGAGTGAATCTCTGATGCAGGAGTATGGCGACTACGGCGTGCACGTCGTGGCTGCGATGCCGGGGTTTTTCCAAACGCGACTGATGGAGTCGGCGCGCGGCCCGGAGCGCACGCTAGCGGCGGCACGGCGTTTGATCGACACATCGAACTTGGCAGCAGAACAAGTGGCCGAAGCGATGCTTTGGGCTGCCGCACGTGGGGCCACGCATTTCGTTTATCCAAGTCGGTATCGCTGGCTGTGGCGTTTGAAGCGCGCGATGCCGCAGCGTTTTCAAAAGCTGTTGCCGCGTCTTCTCAAACGGAGAGTCTGATGTTGTCGCCTTTTCACCTCGCCATACCGGTACACGATGTCGCAGCTGCGCGAAGTTTCTACGGTGGTCTGTTCGGCTGTGCCGAAGGCAGATCGGCGGTTGAGTGGGTGGATTTCGATTTTTTCGGCCATCAATTGGTGGTGCATCATGATCCTGCCAAGCAGGCATTTTCGCGGGCCTCACACACCAATAAAGTGGATGGCAAAGACGTGCCCGTGCCGCATTTCGGTGTAGTTTTGACGTGGGAGCATTGGCACGTGCTTGCGACGCGTCTCAGTCAAGCGGGAGTCGAGTTCGTGATCGAGCCCGGTATCCGCTTTGCAGGCGAGGTGGGCGAGCAGGCGACTTTCTTTTTGTATGACCCATCGGGAAATGCACTTGAGTTCAAAGCGTTCAAGGATCCCTCGCGATTGTTCGCCAAGTGATCGAAACCGCTCTGCGTGACCACCGCATCGGTGTCGCCGATGGGTTGACGCTGTACTGCCGAGATTATGTGGGCGACCCCTCGCGTCTGCCGGTGCGTCTACCGGTGCTCTGTCTTCCTGGGCTCACCCGAAACGGGCGCGATTTTCACGATCTAGCCTCGCACCTCTCGGCCGTGCGTCGGGTGCTGGCGCTGGATCTGCGAGGACGAGGGCGATCTGATCACGACCCCGATTGGCGTCGTTACCGTCTTGATGTGTATGTCGACGACGTCATCGCCGTGCTGGATGCGCTCGCGGTTTCGCGCGTCATCATCATCGGCACCTCGTTGGGTGGCCTTGTCGGCATGTTTTTCGGTGCGCAGCATCCCGAGCGTTTACTCGGACTCGTTCTGAATGACATCGGTCCTGAGCTAGATCCGCAGGGCATGAATCGCATCGCAAGCTCGGTAGGGCGGTCGGGCCCCGTCGACAACTGGGAACAGGCTGCCGCGGTGGTCAAGGAGGCACATGCTACGATCATGCCGGATTTCACCGCGGCAGACTGGCTGCTCTTTGCAAGACAGGTTTATCGCGAGCGCGAGGCTGGGCTGATCGTTCGCGATATGGATCCGCAGATCGGCAAGGCTCTACGCGAAGCATCGACCCCAACGCCAGATCTTTGGCAAACTTTTGAGTCGTTGGGATCGTTGCCGATATTGACGCTGCGTGGCGAGTTGTCCGATCTGCTGACGCAGGCGACGGTATCGCACATGCAGCAACGGCATCCGACGATGAACGCAGTTCTCGTGCCCAATCGAGGCCATGCACCGACACTCAACGAGCCTGCGAGTCGTACTGCGATAGACCACTTTTTGGAGCAGTTGCCGTGACCGATTCCATGGTGACGATACTGACCATGACTCTCTACATGGGCGTTTGTCTCGTGCTCGGTGGTATCGCCTGGCGCCGCACACGCAGCCTCGACGATTTCATCCTCGGTGGTCGTAGTCTTGGTAGTTGGGTGACGGCGTTGAGCGCGCAGGCCACCGATATGAGTGGTTGGCTGCTGATGGGCTTGCCTGGTCTCGCCTATGCCTCAGGATTCGATTCGGTGTGGTTGCTGCTCGGGCTCTTGGCCGGTACTTGGCTGAATTGGCGTTTCGTCGCAGCCCCGTTGCGAGAGGCGACCGAGCGATTCGGTAATGCGTTGACCTTGCCGGACTATCTCGAGTATCGATTTGACGATCGTAGTCATCGTTTGCGGGCCTTATCGGCGATCGTGATCCTGCTGTTCTTCATCTTTTATACGAGCTCTGGCTTTGTCGCCGCAGGCCGCCTGTTCGAAGCACTTTTCGAGATTCCTTACCTCGAAGCCATGTTGTGGGGAACGGCGGCGATGTTGGCATACACATTTCTCGGTGGTTTTCTCGCCGTCAGTTGGTCCGACGTATTGCAGGGTACGTTGATGTTTTTCACTCTGATTCTTGTTGCGATTTTGGGTGTCTCGATGGCAGGCGGCGTCGAGGCTACATTCACGCGACTCGAGTCGCTCGATGCACACTTGTTGGATCCCTTTGTCGCCGACGAAGGTGCGACGCTCGGATGGGTCGGGATCGTCTCGCTGTTGGCATGGGGGCTGGGTTACTTCGGCCAGCCCCATATCCTCGCGCGCTTCATGGCTGCACGGTCGGCGTCGCACATTACCGTGGCGAGACGCGTGGCAATGGGCTGGGTGGTGACGGTGCTCGTTGCAGCCGTGGTCGTGGGTCTGAGTGCGCGCCTCGTGTTACCAACCGACTTGAGCGGCCCGGATACCGAAAAGGTTTTTATCTTGATGTCGACGACGTTTCTGCCACCGATCTTCGCTGGAATCTGTCTCGCGGGCGTGATGGCCGCCATCATGAGCACCGCATCCGCGCAGCTCTTGGTGGCATCGTCCGCTCTAGCCAACGATCTCTACCGCAGTCTGTGGCGTCGTGACGTCTCGCAGGCGGAATTGCTTTGGATTGGACGTGTTGCGGTTCTGCTGATTGCATCGCTCGCCATGTGGCTCGCCCGAAATCCGGACAACACGGTTTTATCTTTGGTCGCTTGGGCATGGGCCGGTTTCGGCGCTGCATTCGGACCGGTCGTGATTTTGTCGCTGTATTGGGTGGGTATGACGAGAGCCGGTGCGTTGGCGGGCATTCTCGTCGGAGGTGCTACCGTCGTGCTGTGGAAGCAGCTGGCACCGCTCGGCGGTATCTTTGCGCTCTATGAACTGGTGCCGGGTTTTTTCCTCTCCGCAGCGGCGATCCTGCTGATGAGCCGGCTGACAGGCCGACAGACAGATGAGCTGAGCTGATGAGCAACACGCTATCCGCGCAACGTCTCGGCCCGGTGCATCTCGCTTCGGGTTACAGCGCGTGGAACGCCCGATCGTACCTGCTGGCCGCCCTGGTCACTGTCGGTATGCTGGCTTTCATCAGTTTCATACAACCGTACTTGCTCAACGCCAATCTGAAAGTGGCGAGTGACGAGCAGGGCCGTGTGCTCGGGCTGCTCGGGTTCAGTAACGAATTGTTGTCGTTGTTGTTGGTGGCACCCATCGGTGCGTTGTCCGACAAGATCGGTCGGCGACCCGTGTATACCTTGGGATTTCTCTGGCTCGCGGTCGGATTCTTTCTTTATCCGTTGGCGCGAACCGTGCCGCAGCTATTGGCATGCTCGCTTTTTTTTGCAGTCGGCGTCGCAGCCGTCGGTTGCATGATGGCAACGGTGCTCGCCGATACGCCGAGGGAAGAGTCGCGCGGCGTGTTTGTCGGCATCACCGGCTTTTGTCAGGGCCTCGGTGCCACCTTGGCGGTACTCGTGCTCGGCAAGTTTCCGCAACGCCTTGCAGCAGAGGGAATGGATGCGATCACGGCAGGACAAATCACGCTCGGTGTAGGCTCTGCATTGTGTATCTTGTCCGCGCTCGTTTGTTGGAGTGGGCTGCATCGTGGCACGCCTAGCGAGATGGGGCAGCGTGAGCCGCTCGCGCACTTACTGCGGTCGGGATTGCTGGCAGCCCGATCGAATCCGCGAATCTGGTTTGCCTATTTGCTGCAGTTCGTGTCCTTCGCAGACCGAATCATCATCGGCACCTTCTTCAGTGCACGTCTGCAACAAACGGCCATCGCCAACGGACAGACGGTCGGTGAAGCCGTCTCCGCCGCAACACGACCGTTCGTGATCGCCAACGTCTCGGCGCTGGTTTTTGCCGTATTCTTTGGTTTGTTACTCGATCGGTTGAATCGCATTGCAGCGGGTGTCGTCGCCATGCTGATCGCCGGTGTGGGCTATATGGCCGGCGGACTTGTCGGCGATCCGGCTAGCGATTGGATCATTCCGGTTGCCATCATGCTGGGTATGGGTCAGATCTGCGCCATCATCGCCAGTCAGACGGTGTTGGGTCAGGAGGCGCCTCGCGAGCTGCGCGGCGCCGTATTCGGCCTCGCTGGCATCTTCGCTTCCCTCGGTATCTTGTTCACGACGGCCGTCGGTGGCTGGTTGTACGACTTGGTCGATCGGAGCGCGCCGTTTTTCCTGATCGGAGCGGTGAATCTCGGCGTGATGATTTTTGGTCTGGCGTTGCTTCGACAGCAGACGACTCGATCATGATCCCACTCAAAATAGCCACCTGTCGGCCTTTGCCTGAGGCCGATGTCGATGAGCGGCTCCTGCTCGACGCCCTAGGTGCAGCGGGTATCGAGGCCCGCATGACGCCGTGGCGCGAGGATGTCGATTCGAAAGACACGACACCGATGCTGATTCGCTCGACCTGGGACTACATTCATCACGTGCCTGATTTTCTTCGCTGGGCGGAAGCGGCATCGTCACGTGCCCCACTTTGGAATCCGCTCGACATCATGCGAGGCAATGTGCACAAGCGTTATCTGCTCGAACTGCAGAGGCGTGGACTCCCGGTGACGCCGACGATCCTGGCGCATCGCGGCGATTCGCGGACACTGGCTGCGATCGTGGCAGAGTCGCGCTGGGTGGATGTCGTCATCAAGCCTGCGGTTGGAGCAGGCTCCTTCGAAACCTATCGACTGCGTAGCGATGACTCGCGATCCGACGAGCTCTTTTCGAAGCTGTGCGCCGAGCGCGATGTACTGATCCAACCTTACTTGTCTTCGGTCGAGGGTCACGGTGAGCGAGCACTCGTATGGATCGACGGGGAGTTCACTCATGCGGTACGCAAATCACCACGCTTCGCCGATGGGGCTGAAAGTGTCTCGGAAGCCTTGCCGATCTCGAGCGCCGAGGTGGCGTTAGGTCATGCAGTGTTGCACGATGTTGCCGATCAGCTGCTGTACGCACGTGTGGATGTCGCGCCGGGCTTTGATGGCCTGCCCGTGCTGATGGAGCTCGAGCTCATCGAGCCGTCGTTGTTCCTGATGCAGAATCCGCGTGCCCTGCAACGCTTGGTGCAGGGCATCCGTCGTCGTCTCCTGTCTGCAGCGCGAGACTAGATCACCACCAGTCGGGCACCTTCTGGAGACTCGAGGACCGTACGGTCGGTAGCGCCGGCGCGTTGGAAAACCAGCGCGGACTTGTCGAGCCACGACTCATCGTGAATGCCGATGGTGAGCCCCGCCGCATCGAACAACGCGGCGGGCCAATGGCGCGCGTCGATCGACGGTATGGTGAGCGGCGTAGCACCAAGCGCACGCCAGAATCCGCTCGAGATTTCAGGCGCCGCCGAGGGGAGACTGAATCCAAGGAATTGTCCGAGGGTGCGGCTGCCGCTGCTCGGGGCGAGTGCATCGATACCATGGGTTGCCTTCTCGAGTAAGGTGACCATATGACCCGCCGGGTCGCGAAAACCGAATTCTTTGAACTGTCCCGGCTCGGTTTTCGCGAAAGCGATCACGGCTCCGGCATCTCGGAACGACTCGAGCGCGTTCGTGATATCTGGGTGTACATAGGTTATCGAGGGCGACGGGAAGCGATACTCATGCAAGCCGACGACGAGATTCCCGAGACTCACGACCGCGTAGGGATGGGGCCAAACCGACTCCACCCGGTTCGCTCTGAACCCCATCAATTCATAAAATTGCAGCGATTCGTCGAGATCGTCGGTCGAGACGCTGATCTCGTGAAATCGCCCGAGTGATAACCCTGCCTCGCCCATACCCTCCGCGCTCATGGCTGTGAAAGACCAGCCTGCCAGAGGATGAACGCATACTCTTCGGCGATCTCACGATAGCGCTCGAAGCGACCCGATTTGCCGCCGTGTCCCGCTTCCATGTTGGTGCGCAACAGCAGAGGGTTTTGGTCCGTCTTGTTGGCGCGCAACTTCGCAACCCACTTGGTGGGCTCCCAATACTGCACTTGGCTATCCCAAAGCCCGCTCGTGACGAGCATCGCCGGATAATCTTTGGCCTCGATCTGATCATAAGGCGAGTATGCGAGCATGTAGTCGTGCGCCTCCTTGGAGGCTGCGGGGTTACCCCACTCGTCAAACTCATTGGTGGTCAGCGGAATGCTCTCGTCCAGCATCGTCGTCACGACGTCGACGAACGGCACATGCGCTACGAGGGCTCTGTAGTCTGAAGGTGCGAGGTTCGCGACGGCACCCATCAACAGGCCGCCTGCGCTACCGCCCATGCCGAACACTCGTTTCGGATCAGCCACCTTGTTGGCAACCAGATAGCGCGTGACGTCGATGAAGTCGGTGAAGGTGTTTTTCTTCTTTTGCAGTTTGCCGTCCTCATACCAGTGGCGCCCCATTTCCTGTCCGCCACGGATATGTGCGATCGCATAGACGAAGCCGCGATCGACGAGCGACAAAATGGTCGATCTGAAGGTCGGATCCGTCGAAGAACCGTAGGAGCCATATGCATATTGGTATAAAGGCGCCGTTCCATCGAGCGGTGTGCCGCGGCGATAAAGCAAAGTGACAGGGATCTTCGCGCCATCGCGCGCACTTGCCCACCGATACTCAGCTACGTAGTTAGCGCTGTCGAATCCGCCGAGTACGGGCTCGCGCTTGAGCTCCTTCTTTTTGCCAGTCGCGACGTCGTAGTCGTAGGTGGTCGACGGCGTCGTCGGTGACGTATAGACATAACGCAGCAAGGTCGTGTTCGATTCGGTGTTGTTGCCGAGATACATGGTGTACGCGGGGTCGCTCGCATCCATCAAGAACGATTTGCCGCTGCTCCACGGATGAACACGCAAATTCTGTAGACCACCTGAGCGCTCCGACACTGCTAAGAAAGCATCGAAGGCCTCGAAACTGTCGACGAAGGCATCGCTTCGGTGCGCAACGACATCCCGCCACTGTTTGCGATCGCCCACCTTGTCGATCGGCACCTCGACGATGCGAAAGTTTTTGGCCTGCCAGTTCGTCCGGATGATGAATCGATCGCCGATATCTTCGAGTTGATACTCATGATCCCGTTCGCGCGGCAGGGCGACTTTGAACGACAGTGTTGCATCGTTGGCATCGGCATACTGATACTCCGACGACACGGTGCTTTGCGACACGATGAACAGGAACCGGTCTGTCTTCGACTTGCCAATACCCATGTAGAAACTATCGTCTGCTTGCTGATAGACCAGCGAGTCCGACGCCATTTCCGCCCCGCGCTGATGCTTGTAGACCGCATTGCCGAGCAGTGTCTGCGGATCCTTGCGGATGTAGAGCAGAGTGGCGTTATCGTTGGCCCAAGCGAGATTGGCCTCGACGTTGGTCAAGACGTCGGGCAAAAACTCGCCGGATTGCAGATCCTTGATTCGCACTTCATATTGTCGACGTCCGACAAAATCTTCAGCGATCGCTGCCCACCGCCCATCAACGCTGACTTCGAGTTCCGCTAGCTGATAAAACTCGCGGCCTGTGGCACGTTCGTTCCCATCGATGATGATTTCTTCGGTCGCCTCGAGCGAGCCTTTCTTGCGGGCATAGATCGGATACTGTTTACCGGTTTCGTAGCGCGTGTAATACCAATAGCCATGCCGTCGCTGCGGTACGGTTGAGTCGTCCTTTTTCAGACGGCCGATGATCTCACCATAGATTTCCTGCTCGAGCTTCCGATGCGGCGCCATCGCCGCCGCGAGGAAGTCGTTCTCGGCTTTGAGATACGCCAACATCTCGGGGTTTTGGCGCTCGTCGTCACGCAGCCAATACCAAGGATCCTGGCGCTCGCCGAAAGGCGATTTGACCGTATGGGGCTTTTGCGCGGCGCGCGGCGTAGACATTTTTTCGGTTGCCAGCGTGATAGTGGAGGTCAACATCAGAGCGAGGGCGACGACGCCCAGTCGAGCAGCTTGAAACATGTCACGGCATCTCCTCAGTTTCGATTTTCCGGCGCCTGCATGGCCTTATCCAGCATGAAGGACATCACCAACGATATCA
The DNA here is from genome assembly GCA_945873095.1 of Klebsiella pneumoniae. Classification (GTDB taxonomy): domain Bacteria; phylum Pseudomonadota; class Gammaproteobacteria; order Steroidobacterales; family Steroidobacteraceae; genus UBA964. The sequence continues at coordinate 34,503 of CAMCBU010000003.1, forward strand.
GCGATAGCGCTGCGCAAAACGCTAACATCGGCACGGGCGTGTCGGTCGGCATGAAGCCCACCGCTTGTACGGCCAGTGCAGCCATGGCCTGCTGTGAGAAGCCTATCAGGCCCGAGGCCGCGCCGGCGTAACCCGGAGCGAGGCGAACGGCGGTAGCGGTAATGTGCGGCAAGGCCAAGCCCTGGGCGAGCGCCAGTGGGAACATCGGCAAGAACCAATAGATCGGGTGCGTGAGACCCACTGCGACGAAACCAAAAGCGAGGCAGGCCGCACCCGCCTGCAGCAAAATACCGAAGCGGGCCACTCGTTCCATACTGGCATGCCCGCGCAGACGCGAGACGTAGAGATTGCCGAGAAAGTATCCCGAAGATAGGAAAAACACATACAGACCGAAATCGGTCGCAGGCTTGCCGAGCATGTCGCTCATGACATAGGGCGCGAGGGTGATGAAGCCGAGATAGAGCGCGTAGATGACGCCAGCATCCACGGCGCATTCGAGAAACACCCGCTTGCGCAACAACTTCACCGAGGCGCGTCCCACTTCGGTCAAGGTCAAAGAATCCGCTCTGACGACGCGCGTCTCAGGGAGCCAGCGCCACGCAGCGAGCCCGATCACGATCGACAGCACGAGTAACAACACAAAGGGCGCATGCCAACCTGCCGATTCCGTGATGAGGCCGCCGAGATAGGGCGAGATCGCCGTGCCCATCATCATCACGAGTGTCAGATGAGCGAGCCCGCGGGCCAATCGCCAGTCGTTGTAGATGTCGCCGAGCACCGCGCGAGCCACCGTCGTATTCGCCGCACAGCCGATCGCCTGTACCGCGCGAGCGAACACCAGTAATTCCAATGTCGGAGCAAAAGTCGCCAAAATCGAGCCGACGAAGAAAAATACCAGACCGCCGATGATCAGCGGTCGGCGGCCGTAGCGATCTGATAGTGGGCCGGCGAGCGGAATGCCTGCGGCGAACGTGAATAAAAAGACACTGATGATCGCCTGCGTGGCGGCCGTTGTTGCGCCGAACTCGTCGCGGATCTCGGGCAAGGCGGGGATCAGCAGCAGGGTCGAGATGGGCCCGAGCGCGCTCGATGCTGCCAATAGCGCCAACAGCCCGCGATCGGCTTTCGCCGATGCGGCGCCATCCGTAGATTCGGTCACGTCGCGAGGCCGCCCACGCAGACGTACTTCATCTCCGTGTATTCATCGATGCCGTAGCGCGAACCTTCACGACCGAGTCCGGATTCTTTCATGCCACCGAACGGTGCGATCTCCGTCGACATCAAGCCGGTGTTGAGGCCGACGAGTCCGTACTCGAGTGCTTCTTGTACGCGCCAACTGCGCGCCAGATCGCGCGTATAGAAGTAGGCTGCGAGACCGAACTCCGTATCGTTGGCCATGCGGATGACATCGGCTTCGGTTTCGAACTTGAAGAGGGGCGCAACCGGACCAAAGATCTCCTCGCGCGCAACCCGCATCTGCGAGGTGACATCCAGCAAGATAGTGGGCTCGAAGAAGGTGCCACCGAGGGTGTGTGGCTTGCCGCCACAAGCGATGCGTGCGCCATGCCGCACTGCATCGGCGATATGTGCCTGAACTTTCTCGAGTGCCCGCTGATCGATGAGCGGCCCCTGATCGGTGGGTCCTTGCAAACCATCGCCCACGCGCAGGGTCGATACTGCTTGTGCCAACTTTTCCGCAAACGTGTCGTAGACGCCGCTTTGAACGTAGATTCGGTTCGCGCAGACACAGGTCTGACCGGTGTTACGGTATTTGCTCGCCATCGCACCGTGCACGGCGGCATCGAGATCGGCATCGTCGAAGACGATGAAAGGCGCGTTGCCGCCCAATTCCATCGATACTTTCTTGACGGTATCGGCGCATTGGGCGAGCAGCTTTTTGCCCACGGCGGTCGAGCCTGTGAAGCTCAGCTTTCGAACTGACGGATGGCGTGTCAGTTCGCCGCCGATTTGTGCGGCATCGCCGGTGACGACATTGAAGACGCCGTCTGGTACGCCGGCGCGCTGCGCGAGCTCTGCCAAGGCGAGCGCCGAGAAAGGCGTTTGCGGTGCTGGTTTGCAAACAAAAGTACAACCCGCCGCCAAAGCAGGACCAAGCTTGCGTGTAATCATGGCGGCCGGAAAGTTCCAAGGCGTGATCGCCGCCGCGACACCGACAGGTTGTCGCAACACCAACACGCGCGAATCAGCACGGAAAGTCGGAATTACATCACCATAGATTCGCTTACCTTCTTCGGCAAACCATTCGAGGAATGAAGCTGCGTAAGCAATCTCCCCCCTCGACTCTGCCAATGGCTTGCCTTGCTCAGCGGTCATGATGATGGCCAGGTCGCTCGTGTTGGCGAGCATCAAGTCGGCAAAGCGACGCAGAATTACCGCGCGTTCTTTGGCTGTTTTTCGCGACCAGTTCGGTAACGCAGAGGCCGCCGCTTCGATTGCGATTTGGGTTTCGCTGGCGCCCATCATCGGCACTTCGCCAACGACGGTGCCGTTGGCCGGATTGCGAATCGCAACGCGTCGTCCGTCGGCTGCCGCCGTCCAGCGACCGGCGATCCAAGCGTCTTGCTTGAGTAATGAAGCGTCTTCGAGTTTCATGCTGCTTTGATTCCGTAACGAGCGCGATACGCCTCGAGCGCGGCGCGTTGCTCAGCGGGTAAGTCGCTGGCGATGAGGTCTGCCAAAGTCAGCAAGCTGACACAACGCAAACCGAACTGCTGCTCGACCTCTTGTACGGCCGAGCGATCGCCTGCACCACGCTCCTGTCGATCGAGCGCAAGTAAGACCGCCACGGGTTGCGCACCGGCTCGTTCGATCAGATCGACAGACTCTCGCACGGCGGTACCAGCGGTGATGACGTCATCGACGATCACGACACGTCCGGCGAGCGCTTGCCCCACGATCAGACCGCCCTCGCCGTGATCTTTGGCCTCTTTGCGATTGAACGACCACGGGACTCGGATACCGTGGTGTTCTGCCAAGGCCACCGCCGTCGAAGCGACGAGTGGAATGCCTTTGTACGCGGGGCCAAAAAGCATGTCGTAGTTCACGCCGGACTGAACCAAGGCAGCGGCGTAACACTGACCCAGAATCGCGAGCGCCTCGCCATCGTTGAACAGACCGGCATTGAAAAAGTAAGGGCTCTCGCGCCCCGACTTCAGGGTGAAGTTCCCGAAGCGTAGGGCGGAGCGGGCGAGGGCGAGGTCGATGAATCTGCGTTGATGGGACTGCATCTGGCTATCATACCGCCGTGCGCGTCATCACTCTGAATGCCAATGGAATCCGTTCCGCTGCGAGCAAAGGCGCCTTCGCCTGGTTGCGGCAGCAGGGTGCCGATGTCATCTGTTTGCAAGAGACCAAGGCACAGGAGCACCAGTTAGCCGGTCATGATGTCGATTTGGACGGCTACCACCGTCACTTTTTCGATGCCGAGCGACCCGGGTACTCGGGAGTCGCACTGTATTGCAGAGCCAAGCCGGACGCGGTGATTCGCGGCTTTGGCGTACCGGAGTTCGATCGCGAGGGGCGCTACCTTGAAGCTCGCTTCGGCCAACTGGCGGTGGTTTCGTTGTATCTGCCATCCGGTTCTTCGGGCCCGGAGCGACAAGCTTCGAAGTTTCGTTTTCTCGATGCCTTCATGCCGCATCTGCAGATGCTCAAGCGTCGCAAGCAGGACTACATCCTTTGCGGCGATTGGAACATCGCGCACCGCGAAATTGATCTGCGCAACTGGAAGTCGAATCAGAAGAACTCGGGATTTCTGCCGGCGGAGCGTGCTTGGCTCGACGAATTGTTCGGACCGAAGGGTTTCGTCGACGCTTTCCGTACGGTTAACGACCAGCCGCATGAATACACATGGTGGTCCAATCGCGGACAAGCTTGGGCGAAGAACGTGGGTTGGCGTATCGACTATCAGATCGTGAGCCCTCGTTTGGCTGGCAGCGCGAAAGCGGCTTCGATCTACAAGGCTGAGCGCTTCTCCGATCACGCGCCGCTCACACTCGATTACCAGCTGTGATCCCGCATCAGCCGTGATCAAGCCGTATCTCGCCCGCGAATCCTTGGCCGCCTTTTTTGTCGGTATTTCCTCGGGCTTTCCCTACGCCATGATCGGCGCGACGTTGACCACCCGGCTTGCGCAAGACGGGATCGACAAGCGTGCGATCACCGCGTTCGCGCTGGCGTTTCTCGTCTACAACCTCAAGCCCTTGTGGGCTTGGGTCGTCGATGGCGTTCGCTTGCCGTTGATCGGTCGTCTGGGACAACGGGTTTCGTGGATGTTGTTCTCCGGGTTGCTCGTCATCGCGGCAACCTTCAATCTGGCCTTCGTCGATCCGGCCGCGAGCTTGCAGGCCACGATCGTGGCAGCCGTGTTGCTCGGGGTAGCCGGCGCCACGTACGACATCGTCATCGACGCGTATCGCATCGAGACCTTGCAGCCGCACCAACTCGGTATTGGTGCTGGCATGTCGCAGTATGGTTGGCGCATCGGCTCGGCTGCAGCGGGTGCTGTCGCCTTGCTGGTGGCGGCGCGGGAAGGTTGGGCCGCGGCTTACATGGTTTGCGCTGCTTTCGCGCTGCCCGCCATGCTCACGGCCTTGACCTTCGGTGAGCCCGCGCGGCGCGAAGTGGTCTCGGAGCGGCGCGATCTCGGTTCCGCGTGGCGCGCCATCGAGGGTCCTTTTCGCGAATTCCTGCGGCGACCGGGTGCTGGTCTCGTGCTCGCATTCGTCTTGGTACATAAGGTGGGCGATACGCTGGCCAATTTGACCTTCCGCTTGTTGTTCGACGATCTCGGTTACACCAATGATGAAATCGCCGTGTACGACGTTGGTGTCGGTTTTTGGGCTTTCCTCATCGGCATCTTTGTCGGCGGTTTGATCTTTGGTCGTTGGGGGCTGCAGCGTTCGGTGCTCTTGGCGCTTGTGTTGATGGCGATATCCAATTTGTCTTTTGCCGGTTTGGCTGCTGCGGGCCACAGCAACCTCGGACTGGCCGCAGCGATCGGCTTCGAGAATTTCGCCAGCGGCTACGGTGGTGTCGTGGTCGTCGCGTATTTTTCGGCACTCTGCAATTTGCAATTCACCGCTGCGCAATATGCACTGATCTCGGCGGCAGCCAGCGTGATCGGTCGCGTCTTGACCGGCACGACAGCGGGCTCGTTGATCGAATCGGTGGGCTATGTCGATTTCTATTTGCTCACCACGCTGGCAGCACTACCGGGCGTTTTGCTCTTCATCTTCATGATGCGGCGTGGGCTGATCGAAGAATCGTTGGGTAGCGCGGGACGGACCAAGTCGTGACGCAACGGTTGTGCCGGCTCGCCGATTTCGAGGCGACCGGCAGCGTCAGCTTTCAGGTGGGCGAGGGTGATTGGCCGGTGCGCGGGTTTGTCGCGCGTCTTCCCGATGGCAGCGGTTTTCGAGCCTGGGTCAATCGCTGCCCGCATGCCCGTCATCCGCTTGATCTGTTACCCGGCCGTTTTCTCACGGCTGACGGGCAGTGGATTCAATGTTCTTCGCACGGCGCGTTGTTTGCGCCCGACACGGGCATCTGCGTGGCAGGCCCCTGCGTTGGCCGAGGTTTGCAGCCGATATCGATCATCGTAGCGGGCGACGAAATCAGACTGGCCGAGTCAGCGCCGAACGGCGACAATGCGCGCCGCTCACCATGATCGAATCCTTCCTCAAATTCTTCGTCGTGTTCTTCCTCGTGGTCGAACCGATTTCGCTCGTGCCGGTTTTTGCGAGTCTCACCGAGGGCGCAAGCGCCCAGTATCGCCGTCGCATGGCGATCAAGTCCGTCGTCGTGGCGGGTCTGATCATCCTCGGCTTTGCGTTGAGCGGAGCCACTTTTTTGAGTGCCATGGGCATCAGTATCGATTCGTTCCGAATTTTCGGCGGCTTGCTGTTGTTTCTTGTCGCGCTCGAGATGGTTTTTGCGCGCGAGTCCGGTACACGAACCTCGACGGATGAGCAGGCCGAGAGTCGGCGTCGCGCCGATATCTCCGTGTTTCCCCTGGCCTTTCCGTTCATGTCGGGCCCCGGCGCTTTGACCACCATCCTGTTGTGGTTCGGCCCGGTGTCTGTGATCGATCAGCCCGTCTTGTTTGCCGCGCTATCGGCAGCCGCGCTGCTGGTGTTGGCGATTTCTTTGGGGATGATGCTGGCAGCAGGTCCGCTGATGCGGTTGCTAGGTGCAACCGGCACCAACGTCGTCAACCGGCTACTCGGTGTGATCTTGGGCGCGCTCGCCGTTCAGTTCATCGTCGATGGTATTCGGGCGAGCTTCGGTATCACGCTCTAACGTGAGCTCCGCCGAAACGAAAGATCCCAAACACCATGGCCTAGGCGTTGTCCGCGCCTCTCGAAGCGGGTCAGCGCGCGCCAAGCCGGTCGCGGCACGAAACCCTCGCTGCCACCTTGCTCCTCGCTGCGGTTGGAGAAATCGAGACTTGCGCCGATCACCTCGCGCATCTGCAGGGCATAGGGTTCCCAATCGGTCGCGAGCTGCAGCAAGCCCCCCACCTTGATTTTCCGAGCCAACAAATCGACGAAAGTCGTCTGTATCAGTCGACGCTTGTGATGCCGCTTTTTATGCCAAGGATCGGGGAACAAGATCAACACTTCCGAGAGCGACGCATCGGCTAGATGTTGGTCCAACACCTCGACGGCATCATGGCAAATGACTTTCAGGTTACGAAGACCCACTTCCTTGGCGTGCAGCAGGGCATGACCAACGCCCGCGCGGTGTACTTCGATGCCGACAAAATCCCGCTCAGGATGCTGCCCTGCGTACTCCACTAAATTGTCACCGTTACCAAAACCGATCTCGACGACTTTATCGGCGGCACGTCCAAAGATATCTGTCAGTGCGAGTGGCTCGCGCTTATCGGGGTCGATGTCGATTCCGAAACTGGGCCAATCGAGCTCGAGGGCGCGGCGTTGTGCCTCGGTCATTCGACCCGAACGCAACACGAAGCTGCGGATTCGGCGGTGGAATTGCTCTGACATGGTGCAATTATGACAGCCAGTTGCATTCAGGACTTGCGTCGGCGGCTTGCAATTGCGAAAGTTCGGCCCCGGTTTATTCCGCCCGATTCGAAGGATTCTCTCAAGCCATGCCTGATCTCGCTCATACCGAAGTGCTGCGTTACAACGCCGGTGGAAAAGATTTCGCGAGCTACGTCGCCTCCGACCCGGCGCGTGTCGGTAAACGTCCGGGTGTCATCGTGTTGCCGGAGTGGTGGGGCCTGAACGACTATCTGCGCCGTCGGGCGCGTGAACTCGCCGGTCTCGGTTTCGTCGCGATGGCGACCGACGTCTACGGCGATGGTCGTGAGGCGGCCGATTCCACCGAGGCGGGGCAACTCATGGGCGGTCTGTTCGCCGACATTCCGTCTTTGAATGCGCGTCTGCAGGCTGCCTACGAGGAACTGCGTGCGCATCCTTTGGTGGATCCGGATCGCATCGGTGCCATGGGCTATTGCTTAGGCGGCGCGCTGTCGTTGCATATGGGGCGCCTCGGTATTCCGCTGCAAGGCGTCGCCAGTTTTCACGGGGCTCTGACTCGCGTGCACGAGGCGAAGCCGGGCGAGTTCAAGGCTGCCGTTCTCGTCTGCCACGGCGAGGCGGACGGGATGGTACCCGCCGAGGATCAGGCGAATTTCCGCAAAGAAATGGAACAGCTCGGAGTCGATTACCAGTTCAATTCCTACCCGGGCGCGAAGCACGGCTTCAGCAATCCGGAAGCGACCGAGAAAGGTAAAAAATACAACTTGCCGCTCGCGTATGACGAGAAGACCGATCGTCAGTCGTGGGAGGACATGAAGTCTTTCTGGGCGAAGGTGTTTCGCTGACCGTTGATGGCTTATTCGTCGAAGCGCAGGTGCTTGACGCTCTTGCCGTGACGACGAAGCAGGCGTAGCGCTTCGATACCGATGCGGATATGCCGCTCGACGAAGACGTCGGTCACCACGCGGTCTGAAGCCTCGGTTTTGACGCCTTCGGGAATCATCGGCTGATCGCTGACGAGCAGCAGCGCTCCCGACGGAATGGCGTTGGCGAAGCCTGCCGCAAAAATCGTGGCGGTTTCCATGTCGATCGCCATGCAGCGAGTCTTGCGTAAGTATTCTTTGAACTCGTCGTCATGTTCCCAGACGCGCCGATTGGTCGTATAGACCGTGCCGGTCCAGTAGTCGCAATCCAGATCGCGAATCATGGTCGACACCGCACGTTGTAAACTGAACGCCGGCAACGCCGGAACTTCCGGCAACAGATAGTCGTTCGATGTGCCCTCGCCACGAATGGCGGCGATCGGCAGCACCAGATCACCGATCTGGTTCTTGCGCTTCAAACCGCCGCATTTGCCGAGCAGTAACACCGACTTCGGCGACACCGCAGAGAGCAGATCCATCACGGTGGCGGCATTGGCGCTGCCCATGCCGAAGTTGATCATCGTGATGCCGTCGGCGGTTGCGTTGGGCATGGGCCGATTGGTGCCTCGGATCTCGGCGCTGGTCATCTTCGAGAACAAGTCGAGGTAGTACCCGAAGTTCGTCAGCAGGATGTGTTGCCCGAAGTCCTCCAGCGCGGATCCCGTGTAGCGGGGGAGCCAGTTGTCGACGATTTCTTGTTTGGTTTTCATGACGCAAGACGTTAGCACGCAACGCGGTATGGTGATGGCAGGCCGGCTCTGGCAACTTGAAAGCTTGATGCTGTTATGGTGTTGTATTTATATATAACATCCCAACCCAATACCCACAGGAACCCCCGTGAAAACCCTTCCATCATCACTCCCGCAGTCGCCGCAGCGGCGGCGGCTCCCCTGATCGAGCGCAGCAAAAACCGAATCCGCCCGAGGATCTGGCACTGCCGAAGGCGCGTTCGCCGCTCTACAAAGCCGGTAATATCGCCAAGCCGTTGTTGATCGGGCAGGGCGCCAACGATCCACGCGTCAATCAGGCCGAGTCCGATCAAATCGTCGATACGATGCAACAGAAAGGTATTCCAGTAACCGACGTATTGTTCCCGGACGAAGGTCACGGCTTCGCACGTCCTCCGCACAACACCGCCTTTAATGTGGTGACCGACAACTTTTTGGTGACCTGTTTGGGCGGCCGCGCAGAGCAGATCGGCGCCACCGTCAAATGCTCATCGGCTCAAGCGCCGGTGGGCGCCGCATCCACACCCGGGCTCGAAGCCGCGTTGCAGTGAAATTCGATCTACAGCCCACCTTGATCGGTTCGCTCGTGTCACTGCGCCCCTTAGGGCGCGGTGACTACGAAAATTTGTTTACGGTTGCCAGTGATCCTTTGATCTGGGAGCAACATCCCGAGCCCCATCGTTGGCAGCGACCGGTGTTCGATGCCTTGTTTGAGCGTTTGCTGGAGTCGGGTGGCGCATTGTTGATTCAAGAGACATCGAGCGGCGCGGTGATCGGTTCATCGAGTTATTACGCTTGGAACCCCGAGGCCAATGATGTGGTCATTGGCTATACCTTTCTAACGCGTCGTGTTTGGGGCGGTCGTTACAACGCCGAGCTGAAGCGGCTGATGGTCGATCATGCGTGTCGCTTCGTTGATCGAGTCTGGTTCCACGTCGGCAACGGCAATCGTCGGTCTCAACTCGCGATGACGAAAATTGGCGCGCGGCTCTCACACGAGGCCGTTCGCGAAAGCGGTGGTGTGACCACCTCGTTCTTGCATTACGTGATCGAACGCGACTCTTGGCAGGAAAAATAATGACTGATGAAGCCGAACGAGCCGAACGCCTACAGGCCGAGCAAGCTGCGCAATGGGGTCGCAACAAGTATTCGTTTTATGTCGACGTGGGTCTCGGTGCGATGTTTTTCGTTCTGGCGAAGCTCACCGATGATCTGCCGTTCGCCGCCATCACGACGGCCATGGCGGGGCTTGCCGTCGCCGTCGCACAGCGTTTTGTGAAGGTCGATTTGTTGGGTGGCCTCGCGATGTTTGGCGTCGCCATGCTGTTGGTCTCGGCCGCATTCTCTTATGCGTTCGACGATGACTGGGCGGTCAAGATGAAGAGCACCATCCTCGGCGTGATGGTCGCAACGCTGATGTTGGCGGACGCAGGCTTCAATCGAGGGCGTTACTTCGGCGGGCGGCTTGCGCGTTACATGCCGATGCCGATCGTGCCGCAACGCTTGGCGGTGGGGATGGCAGTGCTCGGCGTCGTGATGGCGGCCGTCAACTGGCTCGTGGCGACCTACCTATCCACCGGTCTTTGGCTTTACTACACGAGCTTTGGCGATTTCATCCTGACGGTGACACTGGTCTTCAGTGTCATGCGGTATGCACAGCGCCGAGACGGCGAAACGGAGTGATCAGTCCGTCCAGGCTTTTTGCAGACTGGCGACGTTTTTGCGGCCGCCGTTCTTGCGCAAGTAGTCGAGTATGAAGGTGCGATGGCGCGCGATCTGGTCCCGTGGCAAAGCGAGTTTGTCGTACGCGGCCGGCACGCCCGCCATGTCTCTGGGCAGGTCGGCCACGAGCACATTGGAAGCCTGATCGATGACCCGTTCGGTTCCAGGCAAAAACTCGGTCAGCGCCACGAATTCCGCTTCAGGGAGACGCGCTTTCGCAACATGTAGCAACGTGCCGGTCGCTGCTACCGATTTGGACACGGGCAGCTCCAACGCGAAACCGAGCTCTCGGACGACCTCATCTACGCCGCCTTGCACTTGGGCGAAGGTTGGCGTAGCGACCAAACAAGATAAAACGACCGTACAAAGCGTGTGGCGTGACGCCATATTTGTTTGCTCCCCGTAAGGCACTGTACGTTGTCGCACAAAAGTCTTCTATAAAATATGTCCCAAAACGCGATAGATTCTTTGGGGAGCAGGTAATTGCATGCGCCGTATCCATTTCGTCGATGTTTTTTCGGCCGATCCTTTCCTTGGGAACCCGGTCGCGGTGGTTTTAGACGCCGAGGATCTGTCTACCGCAGAGATGCAAAAGATCGCTCGCTGGACGAATCTGTCGGAAACGACCTTCGTCTTGCCGCCCACAGTGCAAGACGCCGACTACCAGTTGCGGATATTCACGCCGCACAGCGAGCTGCCGTTCGCAGGACACCCGACTCTCGGTAGTGCACACGCCGTTCATTCGGTCGGCTGGGTTCCCGCTCGTGGCCGCCTGACTCAGCAGTGCGCAGCAGGTCTTGTTGTCATCATTCCGTCATCTGACCACGATGTCGCGAAGTATCAGCTGCAGTTGCCGAAAGCCGTCACGACGGTCGTGAGTGAGCAGACTGCAGCGCAGTTGGTCGAGGTGCTCGGAGACAAAATTGATCAGTCACGAGAGCCGCGCGTCATCGACGTCGGACCAAGGTGGCTGGTGGCCAAAATATCGTCGATCGATCGACTGCTCGCAATCACGCCGGCTTTTGGCGCACTGCGATCTCTCGAAGAGTCTCTCGGTATCACGGGCGTCACCCTCTACGCCGAGTCACCAAGCGGCATCGAGGTTCGCTCGTTCGCCCCCTCGCAGGGAGTCGACGAGGATCCGGTGTGTGGTAGCGGAAATGGTGCCGTTGCCGTCTTTCGATGTCTCACCGGCGAGCTCCAACGGGGCGCGCGTTACACGGCCACACAGGGACAGTGTCTCGGGCGCCGCGGTCGGGTCGAGATCGAAATCGGAGCGGACGGCGAAATTGGGGTGGGCGGCGCCTGCGTGACGACGTTCGCCGGTTCACTCGCGGGGTAGGGGGCGAGTCGCGAGCCAGACGGCCAGACTGGCGAGCACGATGCCGAGACTCGCGATGACCCAGCCCAGCCCGATGAAGTAGGCGCTGATCATCCAACTGGCACTGATACCGATGACGGCGAGCACTTTGCCGCGCCGCGATACCCTCCCACCGTCCTCCCAGTCGCGCAGCGGCTTGCCGAATCGGCGGTGCTGCAACAACCTCTCTCGCCAATGCGGTGCGCCCTTACCGAAGGCCCAAACGCCGATGATCAGGAAGATGGTCGTCGGCAGGATCGGCACGAAAGCGTTGACCAACCCGACCGAGGTGCTAAGGACGCCGACAAGCCGCCACAACAGGATCCCGAGCGGGATTCCGAACAGCAGTCTTCGGGCGATTCGATGATCTGGCGGGGGAGCGTTCAAGGCGGGCAGCGCTGCAGCGGGGCTGCAGTGTGCCAGATGCGGTCACAACTGTCTGCCGGTCTAGGCACCGCCCGGTATCTCGGCGTATCGTGGATTTCGGGGGTCTTTTTGCAGTCGTCTCAAGGGGAGTTCGTAACGTGATCCGATCGTGTCTTGTCGCAGTGACTCTGCTCGGCGGTGCCAGCCTGTTGGCGCAGGCCGCACCTATCCAAGTCAATCCCAACGGGCACAAAGCGGCCGCTCCTGATCTGACGGTCGCCCGCAATGGGGATGTGGCAATTCTTTGGGTTGATCGATCACCCAACGCCAAAGCTGCTGGTAACCACGATCGACATGTCGCAGCGACCGATGTGTACGTTGCCGTCGCGCGCGCCGATGGCGATGGTTTCGCGGCGGCCGTCAAGGTTAACGATACGGCCGGGGCCGTGTGGGGGCAGCAGGTCAGTCGCCCGCGCATCGTCGCAACACCAAACGGTACGTGGCATGTGTCTTACGCCGTCAACGAACTCCATCCCACCCATCAGAAAACGGCGCTGACCACGCACTACACACGCTCCACCGATGCCGGTCGCAGTTTTGAAGCGGCACGCCGATTATCGAGTCTGACTGATCAAGACATGAGCCGGACGATACACGGTGGCTTCGTCAGTGCGGCGGCGTTTGGAACCTTGGCAGCCGCCGCAGATGGTAGCGTCCATGTGCTGTGGATCGATACGCGTCATATGCAGCCGGACAGTGAGTCGGGATCGATGTATGCCGCGGTCTCGCGTGACGACGGACGGTCTTTTTCGGTCGAGCGCAGCATCGCCAACACGGGTGTTTGCCCGTGCTGTCAGTTGATGGCGGTGACCAACGAGCGCAGCGAGCTGATTCTCGGCTCACGAAAAGTGCTGCCCGGTAGTGTTCGTCCCGCGACGGTCATGCGTCTTTCACCCGTTTCCAAAGCCGACCCGGAAGCGATCAACATCGGCGGGGCTCCATGGCAAATCGCCGGCTGTCCCCTCAAGCCGACAGCGGTTGCGGTCGCAGGCGATCGAGTTTTCGCTGCGGTGCACAACGGCGGTGAAGAAAAACCCGGCGTGATCTTCTCTGTATCCAAAGACAACGCCGCCCACTTCGACTTCAAGGGCGCTGTGCATCCCGAGGCAGCGATCTCCGATGCGCCGAGTATCGCGAGCAATGGCAAGACCGTGCTGGTTGCGTGGCATGCGAGAGCGAACGGGCCACGCCATGTTTTCTATCGCTACTACAACTTGGATGGCGAGGCTCAAGGCGGCGTTCAGGAGTTGCCGACGGGCGATGTCGCAGCACAGTCGCCGGTATTGGCTGTTCGGGCCGATGGTAACTATCAGCTCGTCTGGCAGCAGGGTGACAACGTCTTTACGGACGTATTGGCAGGAAGGTAATCATGAGCGCCAGGCCGATCATCCTCGCGTTGCTGCTCTTCTGCATAGCGCAGTGGTCTTGGGCAGCAAGCCCGACGCGGGCCATCCACGCCGAGGAGTTCAAGCGAATTCTGAAGAGTCATCAGGGCGAGCTGGTGATCGTCAACTTCTGGGCGACTTGGTGCGCTCCCTGTCTCAAAGAAATCCCTGATCTGCTCCGCCTCCAGCAAGAGAACGCCCCCGCTGGCGTTCAACTCATCGGCGTGGCGGTGGACGAGCCGACGCCTGATTCAGCCGAGGTCGAGCGTTTTCGCAGTCGCTATTTCCCGACGTTTCGTACCTATGCACGAGCAGGCAACGAGATGGACGAGCTCGCGCAGGTCGTCGACTCCACCTGGAACGAAGTTGTGCCGACGACGTATCTGCTCGATCGCGAGGGGCGTGTCGCCAAGCGCATTCAGGGCAAGAAAACGCTCGAGGAGTTTCGCTTGGCGCTCGAGGCGGTCAGTCGGCGGCAAGGCGCTCGCGCAGGAGACGAAAGTTCCAGCGATCGCCGATCGCCGGCAACTCTGCGCAACGCAGAACATTGATGATCGTGAACGACCACGCGGTGAGACGCAACAGCAGAATCGCCGTGAACTCCCACGACGGGTTACTGAAGCGCACCGGATAGACTTCCAACACGTCAGTGACCAAGTTGGTACTCGCGATCACGGCAACCGACAAAAAGACGATGCCTGTGTATTTCCCGTAAGTGTAGGAATACCAAGCGACGGCGATCAGCACGAGCATCAGCAAGCCGCGCAGATAAAAAATGCCGGCGTAGCGATCCACGAGTTCCGGTGACGAAAAAACACTCGCTGCGATTTCTTTGGGCGCCAAGATCAATGCGATCGCGGCCGCGCCGGATAGCAGCACGATGAACAGGTTCCGAAGGACGAAATACGGATCGACCGGACGCTCGTAACCACCAGCCGTCCCGATCAACGCCTCGAGCTCCTGTAGCGACAACCAACTTCTTTTATGTTGCACCATATAAGTGCATTCTAATACTTTTGAACCCGCGTCTCAAGCAGATCGTCTCTGCGACATATACGTACGATGTCGCGAGCGAGGGAGGCGTAGCTCGCCACCGACGGATGGAAACCATCGCTCGAAAATTCATCAGGCTGGGGACGCGAATCGATCGGTACGTAGCACACCGCCGGATTGGAATCACAATAGTGTCGCGCGGCTCGGTCGTAGTGCGCTGCGCGCCAGCCGAGTACCTGTCGCAGAGGCGACGGTAACGCGGGAAAGACATCGAGTGGTGGAATACCGAGAAGGGCGAGCCGACTCTTGGGAAAGCGCTGCTGAAGACTGACGACCACGGCATCCATATCCGCAAGCCATCGGTGGGTCGGCGTCAGTCCGGTGATGTCGTTCACGCCCGCCGAGATCAACACCAAGGCGACGCGATCGTCGCTCGCTAGCGACTCGACGAGTGATCTTACGCGAGCGCTTCGTGCACCGATCTTTCCATATGCCATCCATTCGAGCGCCGCTCCTGTCGTCTTGTGCCAGTGCAGGGCGAGTTGCGAGGTGATCGTCTCTTCGGCTTCCTGTGCGCCAACCCCCGCAATGATCGAGTCGCCCACACCGATGATGCGTTGCGTCGGATGATCGCCAAACCGACCGCGTAGCTCACCAGACGGCGCCCGAAAACGTGGCGTATGTCTGCGTACCCAAACGGCTTGGGGCAAAACCCAAGGCAGCGTCAGCCAAAAGGCAAAGTTCGGCATAGCGCGCCATGATACTCGGCGATGAGCGCATCAATCTGTCGGCGAGTCCGCGGCAACACACCGCGCTCGCCACGGCGAGCGTCTCTCGAGGAGTGTTGCGGGCGTCCGCGATCGCCTCTTAGAATGCTGTGGGATGCGGGCGTAGTTCAATGGTAGAACTGTAGCTTCCCAAGCTACTAACGTGGGTTCGATTCCCATCGCCCGCTCCATTCACCTACGCGTGTGATTCAGATGTCTCCAGATGCTCACAGACGAAGAGAGCGGAGGGAGGATTACAGCGGATTGTTGCGGGATCCCCCAAAGAGAGCCTAGCAATGTCGACAGGGAAACCCTGTCTGCCTCAATCGTCAAGAATCGTCTTCTTCATGATGAAGATAAAGGTTTCATCCCACGATTTCTCATTAATCTTTTTTGAAGAGACATCATCGATGACTCGACCAAAAGTCATCGCTTGCACAAATAACGCTGCTGCTTCCGGCGACACCTTTCTGCTCATCCATCCTTTTTTCTGTAATGTTTTAAAACTTTTAGCGAATCTTTCGTTTATCTTGGTCTGTTCAATGCCGAGAAGTTTTGAAAAGCGCGCATTCTTATCTGCATGTGCGATAAGACGACATCGAGCAATGCGAAAATTCTCAAAGTTGCGATCTTGTGAGATTTTAACGAGCTTTATCGCTTGCTCTATGAAGTCGCGTTTATTTTGGGATTCGTTAACACTCTTCGTAAGAAGATCCGCATGAGTTTTCGCGCCGTCCAGAAATACAGATAGCAGTGCCGCTTCAATCAACGCGGTATGGCTTTCATAGTGTAGATAAAGAGTATTGCGCGCGACGTTTGCCTTCGTCAAAACCATTGCGGTAGTGATTTCGTCGGGCGTAAATTCTCTTAGCAGCGTTATGGTGGCAGCCAAAAGTCGCCCTGCCGCTACGCTTGGCTTTCCGGCGCGATGGACTGTTTTAATGCCGAGCGCGGTTCTTTTCATCGGGTCATTTTACGTACTTCAGTTGCCAAGAACATGTCGGTAACTGGTGAACTGTCGATCTACCAGTCGCGAGTCGTTCTCATTTATAATCTACTGGCGATGCGAAAGTTATCGCCCGACAGTAGTCAGATTCACGCTAGCTTAGATTTGGTTTCTGTCGGTTTCTGTCAGTTGATGCGAGTCAAAACTTTATTGCATCGTGCATAACGTAAAGTTGGAACGGTGGTGCGATGGGAGAGATCCGCGCGTTATCGCCTTTTGCTGTCGCGTTGAGGCAAGCTCGTCTCGCGCGGGCTCTATCCATCAATGATGTTGCAAAAGCGACATTGCTTTCAGATAAGCAAATTCTCGGCTTAGAAAACGATGACTACTCATATTTCTACAATGGTTTGTTTGCGTCACGCTCCGCCGATGCTTATGCCGCGTTTCTCGGTGTAGATTGCAACTTAGACGGTGCTCCCTCTAGAGAAGCGGTGGAGTATCCTAAGTTAGTCTTTTCGATCGATAAGACCGGCACCTCAAAAAAACATACGAAACTACCAGTACTGTTCAGTAGCTCGGTCTTTTGGTCTCTGCTGATCGGTGCTCTTGCACTCGCGTACGGACTGCATTCCTGCGAAATGATCGGAAGTTGCGAGCAACCGGTAGCGGCACGGGAAACGGGGTCGTCGCGCCCCATGCACTCCGATAATTCTGTTGTAAGTGATTCAACGTTCGGGAGTTTTGACGATACCACTTCCGAGGCGACGTCCGTTGAATGGGTCCCCGAATCGACCAAAGTTCCGCCTTCAATCGATACACCAACTCCGCCTACCGAACTAGCAACTACGAATATTGATCTGCTCGAGTGGGATCGTGACGCAAAGGAGAACCGCTTCTTCATCATCATAAATAAGCAAACGTGGATTAGCGCGAAGGACAGTCTGAACAAGGTGCTGATCGAAGGTACACCACCACCGACTACAGGTAGGCGAGTGATAGGGAAGAAGCCGTTCCTGATCGTTTTAGAAGATCCGAGCGCAGTGGAAATCTACTACCTTGGAAGCCGAATTCGTCCTGGAAATACAGCAAATCCAGGAATTTCTGTTGTAGAGCGAACATAGCGTTGCCCTAACCCCTATCTGGAGGGATGGTCTCCCGTGCGATGGATAAGCGCGGGAAAGATTGGACATTCCTAACCGAGGAACAAGAGAACGAGCTATTTGATCTTGCAGTAGACCAACTTGGTCCTGATTTATCGAAATCTAAGTTCGTCGATTTTGTTCATTCCCTGCTCGATTCCATCGCTGGGTTCGAGGTTGCTAGTCAATCTCGAAGACGGTCTTTAACCGACAAGCTTTGGAGACGAGCAATGTTTTTACGACGACAAGAAAAGGTTGATGAGCGGGTGGTTAGTCACGATGTCACGGGGTACCAACTTGCGGTCAACGAAGGAAAGAAGTTGATCGGAGAAGGGAAGACGAAGTCACAGGCGGCAATGGCGATCTACACCGCGCTCCAATCCACCGACAAGGAAACCGTGGTCAAGGCATTTGTCGAGGGCGCATCCCTCACCGAGAAGGGGGCGATGACGTACTGGTACAACTGCAAGCGCAAGCAACCGAAGACAACCACCGAGTAATCCTTCCGAGAAAGGGGGATTCCGGGTTAACCGAGACCCATTGTGTTGTGTCAGTTGAACGACACGAGCACCCGGAATCCCCCGTCTGAGGGGTGACTAGGGGGATTCGATCACAATCACGGTTAGGCGCTTCTGCTTCATCAATCGGAGCGCTTTCGAGAGCTCAAATGGGGTGTCTTCCGCCAGAAGCACAACCTTGGGGCTCTTTAATTTGTTGATCGCTTGGATGAGCTGTTGTCTGGTCAGGGGTGGTCTAGGCATAGGGGCGGTCTCCGGGGTGGGGGTGATCCCGGATATTTATCCCTCCCCTAAACTGTCCACCTAGCGGTCATTTTCGACTACCAATTAAACACAACTTTATTGCTATCGAGATTGAACCATGAATCTCGACCCCCAAAACCCCCGGTCAGGAAGGGATAAGCTATTGTAATTATTGATTTTTATATAAATTAATGGGTGCTTATCCCTGGGGAGTGGGCTTATGGGGAACCCGCCGAGATTAGCGGGTTATCCGGAATCTCGGATTCCATCCCTTGAGGATTGATAAACCCATATTCCCGGTTAATGAATGCCCATCCATGCGTGCCGGCGGTGGCGCGCCTTGCCAAAATCGTGGTGACGAAGTCGAGTGAACTAGGATCAATCGTGTAGTGATAAGTCTTTTGTCCACCGGACACCGTGACTCTGGTTTTCATCGGCTCTAATCCGATAACCGCCAACAATGCGCGGAGGTAGAAAGCTGGTTTCTCCTCGATATCGTGCCCGATCTTGCACCCGATATGAGTTTCGATCATTCCCTTAAGCTTCTTTGTCACTCTTCCAAAGGTAGCCAAGTCGACTATCGAATATTCTGCTGAGCAGTCGAACTGACCATCTTTAAAAACTGGTGTGCGCGAAAAAAGATAGTGTAGGAGTGCCGAGCGAATCTCAGGATCCGAGAAGATCTTACGCTTAACGATGCTGTTGATGTTCTTGAAATCGAAATGTAGTGAATGAGTCCCGGCGAATGTGGAAAACTCACTGAACTTGGAAATAGCTCGACGCATTCTCCAATCGCTATCCCTCTCGATCAGCTGCGCGGAGATTTTCTCCGCGTAGTACAACTCAATCAATGTTCTCTGGAACGATGTGAACTCATCTACCGAAACTTCTTCACCACGGTTGTCTAATCTCTCCTCAATATCCTTACACGTATCAAAGTCGAGCGTTCTCGACATCAATAACTGATCAATCAGCTTTTTCTTCGCAATCTTTCTGCCAAGTGCGCGGAACTTTCGTCCCTCTGCCATCGCTAGTTCATCTTTCGGGACGACAACAACATCCCATCCTTGATTTATCTTCAAATCAACGAAGTTCTTGCGAAGCAAGTTTTTGGATGCCCGCTGCTGCATCGTCACGAGCGTCCCGAGCAACACAAATTTCGAAAGTCCTAACTTTCTTGGGGAAACGCTAGACTCACCTAATTGGAAGACGGTGTTCCCAAACTGATCTTGAATAAAGTCCTCTTTCACTACTCCAAACTCAGTTTCGAAGCTGAAAACCTCCGGTGATACCCACGCACGAACGATTTTCGGATGCCTAACTCGAGATAGCTGCTGATCGATGTCAAAGTGCGTGTTCACTCTGGACTCAAATAGCCCATAGACACTGTCGACTTCCTGTGCGTTGTTATCAAACGTGATATCCAGTCCCGTTCCAAGTGACGGTGAGGTAAGGAGGATATCGAAATTGAGTATCTCCTTTTTAATGTTTTGGATGAACTTCTGAATTGCCTTCGAGCGGGAGTTGTCAGACGTGACTAATAAAACTCTCCTCGAAATCTGATGTTCCTTGCAATACTCCGCAATCGACTCATGAATTGCCTTAACTTTCGTCTTCGAGTTTGAAGTTATAAATATTCGCCTCCCGGCGAGAACGTCTGACAAAAATGACTGTGTAATTTGCGTCTCGTTTGGGAATATTTCGATCTTTCTGGTACTAGCTTTCCATTGATTAAGGTAGATGTGTGTGGGAAGCGGAGTCGGCGTGGTCTTCGGACGCTTAATCCCTGTCTTCGGATCTTTCTGAAGTTTCGTTACCGGGCGCTGACTTAACACCGACAGGATAAAGAAACTCGTCCACCCAAGATCTGCATCGAGTGCAACGATCCGATCCGCCCTCTCCAGAATCCTAGCGAAAATTGCGAAAAGCTCCTCTCGTCGATCTCGCAATGTCTCGGAGAGAAAGTGCGAAAGCACTTGCTCTACTTCATCAATGACGACAATAGAGTAGCGATTGTCATTATTGAATAGTGAGTCTTGTACCTTCGTGAGGCTATCCAAGCAGACGCCATACTGCCGCCGTCTGACACGAACCTGCCCTGCAGAGTACCGCTCGTCATCTAAGTAGCAATTCAGTTCAAGTTTGTTGCAGAGATCCCCAATCAGTGCCTGTCTATGACCGATAAGGAGGACTCGTACACCGGTATTAAGTTGAACCGGATGATCATTATCTGGAAACTGCTCTACAAAGTCTTCGAGCGACATACGGCGATACCTGAATATTGCATCGCGGATCACCTCTGAAAGGAACGTTGTTTTGCCACTTCCTTTCGGGCTCCTAACAAACGTGATGCCGGGCTCTAGCGTGTCAATCTTTAAATAAGCCTCGTCGGATAGGTGAATGTTGTTGGGAAAGACTCGGTAACTATGAGTTTGAAAACCTTCGGGAGCAGGAAACTTATGTCGATCGATCCCGTTCTTCTTTATGTCGACAATCATTCTCTCGAAGCTTGAAAAGTCTGTGACCATCGATTGTGAGTCGTTGTCGAACGCACCTCTGATCCACCATGTTTGTGAACAGCTACTGCATCTGATGAACCGTTCACCAGACTCGTTCTTGGCTATAAAGGCACTAGGATGACTGTCGTTGTGATAAGGGCAGTAAATGTACTGGCGTGTTCGAATCGATCCCGCACGAACGGCAATTCCATCACCTCGGATTACAAGCATGTCAGGAGAGACTCGTCGTTGTGAGCGACTACTTGTTGGCGTCGGATTTGATCGAACAGCGCTTGTAACCACTGTCTGTCCATCGACTAAGAGTTCGTTGAAGACGTCTAACTGGAGAGTTGACCCGATCCAATTGACGGTACACCCCTGCGATCCAAACCAGACGCGCGCTGCATCGGTAGTGCTTGGATCACCAACTAGACGTCGCGAGAGACTGGTTGTCACTGCTTTGAGATCGCTTGTCTTAGTTATCCCAACTGGAGAGACAAACACCGCTCGGAAGCGATGTTCATCAGGCGAGTGTGAAGGCGTGGTGTAAATGAACGCACAGTTGTTCTGGACGAAATCGCCCGCCGTAAACTCTGCTAAGTCCCACCCTCCATCAATATCAACCGCGATGATGTCCGTGTATTGAAAGTTTGCGACAGTTCGAACACCGTCATGAAAGACATAGCTGAACGCCCATCCTTCCCCTTGTATAGCTTCAATCAGCTTATCAACAGTATCCTCAATCTCGACCCACCCCGATGTGGACAGCCGCATGTCACTGGTCTTGTCGACCAAGTTGGGATTGATTGAGAACCGTAGCTTGCGGGATTTAATCGACGCATTCCCATGATCGATAGACGAATTGCCGTCGTTCTCAGACGGAATATCGGAGTTGACCTCCGACACAGGGAGTTCGTTTGAAAGTTCAGTCATACACAACACGTGGGTTTCGGGTCTATTGATATTTATAAGCTGTTGTCTTCCAACTTGGAATCTTAGATGGTCCTCGATAGGGCGAGGGCTCGGTGATGTCGATTGTTAAACGCGGAAACTCGAGGTTTTGGTACATCCAGTTTCAGATGAGCGGAAGAACCTATGTGCGATCGTCGAAGACAACGGACCGAAAGGTGGCAGAGCGAATGGAAGTGGAATGGCGAGCTCAGATTCATCGAGGGCTCGTTCTAGGCGACAAGGAGCGGATCACCCTTCCCGATGCAGTCGCCGCCTTCCTGAAGACACGAGAGGGAACCCCTAACCACCGAGGTCTATTCCATTACTCGAAGACCATTCTCAGGGAGCTATCCCACCGGCGATATCTTGATGAGTTGACTAACGCTGACCTTGAGACGTACCACCAAGACAGGGTGGGGGCAGGGCTGAGTGCCCAGACCATCCACCACCAGTTTGCTGTTGTTAGGGGGTCCGTGAAGACTGCAAGGCGCCTTGGGTTTAGGGTGCCTACCCTTGAGTACCCATCGCTCAAGATCGCGAAACACCCTGTTCGGTACCTCTCGATTGAGGAAGAGGGGAGGTTACTCAGGGAGCTTGACCCTAACCGTTGGAGTAACGGAATCCGACCACCTTCGGATCGGGATGAGGAGACCCGTCGCAATCTTCAAGATTGCTATGACCTTGTTATCTGTCTCCTAGACACCGGAGCAAGGTATTCCGAGATCGCTGATATCCGATGGGATCAAATTGACCTTGATCGAGGTGTGATTCGACTCTGGCGATCGAAAGTCAGTAATGAGGGGATCATTGCGATGACAAGTCGGGTGAAGGCGGTCTTAACCCGACGCTTTGAGTCCGATCCAGACACGCATCTCTTCAAGAACAAGAGGGGTGGAAAGAGGGGCTATGCCGTTCAATCGATCAAGAAGGCAATGCGGCGAGCTGGTCTCCATGGTGTTCGCATCCACTCCCTTCGTCATACCCTAGCAACTCGACTGGTTCAGAACGGAATGTCGATCTATGAGGTAAAAGCTATCCTTGGGCATACCGATATCAAAACTACGATGCGGTATGCACACCTTGAACAGCAGCAGGTTGCCGTGAAGGCGAGAGATGTTCTTGAGGAGATAGATCGGTTGAGGGCTATAAGAGCTACCGACGTACCTACGTAAACTCCGAGTTTCATAGGTCGAAAATGATTTCCCTTACCCTGGTGGGGTAGAAACTTTGCGGAGACGGGCGCGTGTATTGGGCATAGTTCGGCATCTATAGCCCTTCCTCCCTATCTGGGCATCGAAAAAACAATACCTGCGCAGAAAGCCTCTTAACACGGCAACAAAGGCGTGCTCTACTGCACGAAAATACCGATAACAGCTTGGGAGGAATCATGAGCAGAATTATTCCCGCAGCCTTGGTCCTGATCGGACTTTCTGGTTGTGTAACGACTACGACTGCTCCGACTGGAGCTTCCGGAGTTGCCGTAGAGGCGGAGAAAAGAATTCAGGCTGGGCTAGTCGTTAAGTCTTATAAGTCTGACGCAGCTCGTCTTTACCGTCTTGCCTACCCAATCTACCAATCCGCTGCGGAGATATGTCGCAGCGATAAAGTCGGACCGTCGCTGGGACTCATCGGTGTCGGTACGATTGATACGGTCCCGAAAGACTATAAGGATGCCGCCCAAACAGAGCTCGGCTTGGCGCAGGGGGTCTCGATAACCTTCCTGCCGGAATCCTCAGCTGCCGCTAAATCTGGTTTGATGATTGGTGACCAAGTGATCGGTGTTGGAAAGACTGCAATTCCCATCGGTCGAGCTGGGTTATCCGCATTCATGAAAGCAGCGCAGTCAATCGACTCGACGACTACGCAAGTAGACGTGACCGTGATTCGAAATGGGACGCAAGTGATTGTCCCCGTAAAGCCTGAGACGCTCCCGAGAATCGGACTGAACTACGATCCGTTTTCTTCGATGGTTAACGCTTTTGCAGATGGGACTTCGGTTAATTTCACACGCGGACTACTTCGATCGATGCCGACTGATACGAGCGTCAGTATGGTTGTTGCCCATGAATTAGCTCATAACTGTCAGGGGCATATTGAAGCTAAGAAAACTAATGCCATGGGAGGACTAGTACTAGACGTCCTCGCGGCTGCCGCTGGGGTAAATACGCAAGGCGCGTTCTCAAACGCCGCTGCTAATGCTTTTTCGGTCGATTTTGAACGCGAAGCAGACTATGTGGGTTTGTACTATCTAGCTCGCGCTGGGGTGTCGATCTCCGAAGCAAGAGATGCGTACCGTTTGTTAACAGTTGAAACGGGTGCCGCGCTCACCGCTGGGTATGGAGCGACTCACCCAGCGAATCCCGAACGATTTGTACGAATGGAAGCAACCGAAAAAGAGATCGAAGCTAAGCGCTCGGCGTTGCAGCCACTGGTGCCCGAGTCCCAAAGAAAAGGTAAGTAAAGTCGGGAAACTCGACCCCTGAGGATGATCAAAACGAGAAGCGCTTGCCGCAGCGCTGCAACAGCTACTGATGTACCCCGCTAACTGTTTGATGGAAGTGGTGAATTCCCGCAGTCAGGGTCGCGGTGGTAGCGAATCTATGCAGACTCGAGCGCCTTCGGGCGCACGGATGCGCTGGGTGATGATGGCGTTGAATTACTACCTTAAACCCAACGCCCTTTTGCATACTTGTAGCGCCTCTGGGAGCGCTGCTAAGAGAACCTCATAGTCATCCCATCGACTGCGGTGATTGGCAACCGCAAGTCGAATGGTGAACCTTCCGTTGAGCATGGTACTGCTGCAGATGGCGACACCGGTCTCTTGAAGATGCACGAGCAGCTCCCGGTTGATGGCATCTTGGTCCTCTACAGATGAGCCAACAGGTTTTGCACGCCAGCAGACTACATTGAGCGAAACTGGTGCATCGATTACAAACTCTTGAATCGCCGCCAACTCCGTTGCGAAGCGCCGCGCTTGAGCGACGTTTTGCTCGATGACCGCGCCGATTTTATTAGTTCCTTCAGCCTTGAGTGTCATCCACACCTTTAAGGCTTTGAAACTTCTCGATAACTCCGGTCCGCGATCCGCAAAGACTAACCCACCTGCGAGAACACCTCGACCATCGCTTTGCAGATAGGGAGATGGAGTCTCGAAAGTAGCGTGATGCTTATCGGTGTCGCGAATGAGTACGCAAGCAATTTCGTAAGGCAAGTACCCCCACTTATGAAGATCGAACGCAAGGGAATCGGCGCGCTCCATTCCCTTGAACAAGGTTTTCAAGCTAGGCGACATCGATGCCATCGATCCAATTGCGCCATCGATATGGAACCACAAGCCCTGAGCGGTCGCGAGATCCGCCAGAGCTTCCAGATCATCAATGGCACCGGTGTTAATGGTCCCAGCCGATCCAACAATACAGATAGGGTGTAAACCTGCCGTCCGATCAGCTTCGATCTGTCGCTGCATTGCAGCAACGTCGACTTCCCAATCGCTATTAACGGGTATCGACCTGAGGGAAGCCCGCCCTAAACCGAGTAGCTCAACACCCTTCTTAAGCCAGCTGTGCATCTCGACCGAAGCGTAAACCGTCATTCGAGCGTGGTTGGAGAGTCCTTCCGCTCGAGTGTCGAATCCTGCTTGGTTGTGACGGGCAACGGCTAATCCGATGATATTTGCCATAGTGCCGCCGCTGGCGAGGATGCCGCTAGCATTCGACGGAAATCCCATCACCGTGGCGAGCCATTTGATCACTTGTAATTCGACTAGCTTTGGAGCGTGGTTGAAACCTGCGAGATGGGCATTCATCGACGCCGCCAGCATCTCCGACATCATCGCGAGCGGCGTTCCGTTCGATTTCATCCAGCCCCAAAAGCGCGGATGACGATTACCAACTGAATATGGGCGCACGTTATTAAGAAAGTCCTCATACGCAACACGTGCACCTTGTGGATACTCGGGTAAAGACTCGCCGCTGATCTTCTCTTGGATGGTCGCAGGCGTTGCGGTCCACGGCGTTTCATCACGCAGAACCTTGAGATGATCAATCGTGTCATCCACCATTCGATGACAAAGGACTCGAAACTCTTCCCAATCGGATGGGTCAAGCGTCAGATCAGAATCGGCTTGGATGGAGAGGGGCGGTAACTTCTCTGTCATACGTTAATTTGAACACATCACGATTTCGGGGGCGAGGCTTCACAAACCGCGACTTAACTGCTTCTGACCTGTGTAAGCTCTTCGGTAAGTTTCTGAAGAACCCGTTCGATTTGCGACGTCGAGATGTGAAGTCTCCAGAACGACTCAATAAGAAAGGTTGCGAGGAGGAAATCCAAAGTGACATCGAACTCAGTAGATTCGATCTCGTTAGGGGATTCGGTTTGTCCACCATCGTCGGATGTGTAGATTCGATATCGCTTAGAATTGCCATTTGTTAAACAGAGCGTTTGGTCAACTACCCGACCCTCATGTCTCGTTCTACTCGCGATCACCCGATAGTTAGTCTTCACGATCGAACCTATGGTTTGGTCAACTTGAGATAGTTAGGGGATAAGTGCTCGTCTTTTTATATAAAACATCAAAATTTCAACTTCTTATCCTCCTACCTGAACGGGAGTGGGTGAGAAGTTAGTTGACGGGAACCTCAATAAATTCCATCTCTCCCCACCCATATATCGGTTTTACTGAAGGGGATTTGGTCAATCGATTTGGTCAACATGAGCAATGGAATGCTACTTCCCTGAATCTGCTGTTTCAGATGACTCATATCCGTTGAAGGTGAATTTTCCTTTATAACGCTTGTTGAGTTCGTCCTGTTCCTTCCGTTTTGAAACTTCTTCGACCTCTCTTTGATGGAGTCGTACCAATTCCACAAGCTCAAGTAGCTTTGGTGTGAAGTGAAATTCTTCTACTGAAGCGAAGGTGCCGTTGAAGAAGATATGATCTGATTCACCGAATGAATCTCTATCCAGTTCGACATTGATAATAAACACCAGCGCCTTATCAATCTCGAGTGAAATATCAAGCGAGCATGTGTCATTTTCGTCATAGTGCTTACCGAATTGAACGTGAAGATCGTCAAGCATAAATTCGTAGGTATCGAATTCGACAGTCTCGCCTCTAACCTCTCGCTTAAGCTCCGTGGGGTCGTCTAGCTCTTGGAACTTCACTGACTTAGACGACTTAAAAGCAGCATCTTCCGACCACGAATCGATAGTCATATCGTACAGTCGAAAAAGCGCTTTCAAGCGACTCCCCTTTTTGAGGATCGACTCCGCGAGCTTTCTTGCCTCGCTAGCGGGAAGCGTCTTCTTCTTCATGCTTGCCTGCCCTGTAATGTGCCCACACTATGAATAGTGAGAGTCGTGAAAGAAATCGTCACTCTCATTCACAGAAATCATTTTTGTGATTGCAGTTTCTAAGTTCGAGATCGATCTCTCGAAAAGTCAACGAAAAATATCGTGCTCTGTGATAGTCTCATTTCGAGCTCGAGGAATAGAGAATCAGTCGATAGTGGAGTCTTACCACAGTGACTTCTCAGAGGCGCACAGATGCGTTTTATAGGGAAATTACAGGTGTTTTGGAGTCACATCAAAGATTGCGGCTGCCCTTCCCAAGCTACTAACGTGGGTTCGATTCCCATCGCCCGCTCCACTTCATAGGTGGTGTGAAAAGTGGACCATCCCCACGACTGCGTGGGTTACGAGTCCGATCAGAAAAACGCTCGACAATAAGAATAGGGAAAAGCGGAGACGGACGTCGTTGAAAGTCGTTTGAGTGAGTGTGTGAAGCACTCTGAGACTGACGTAACTCCAAGCGAAGCCGATGTTGATGGGATGCTCGCCTTGACCGAGAAACTGCAAGCTCAAGCAGACGGCATAGAACAGGGTTGGTTGCTCCAGAAGATGAATGTAGTTGTCTGACACCTGCTTGGCTCGATCAGGCATCAATGCATTCAGCTCTCGAGCAAACTTCCCGGCGTTA
The DNA here is from genome assembly GCA_945873095.1 of Klebsiella pneumoniae. Classification (GTDB taxonomy): domain Bacteria; phylum Pseudomonadota; class Gammaproteobacteria; order Steroidobacterales; family Steroidobacteraceae; genus UBA964. The sequence goes on from CAMCBU010000003.1 coordinate 62,110, forward strand.
GGGGACAGTTTCAGGCGCGATATATTTCGAACACGCTCGTAGGCGAGCCACGTCATCACCACTAAGGTCCAGCAAACCAACGCGATAACCGGGGCAATCAGTCCGTGGTGGTACATGAGTCGACTCCATGCTCAGTGGACGGTCGAGCAAGTATAGACGGTAGGGCTTGTGGGCTATGATTGCCCTATGACATCAATCCACACACCGACTTTCCCCGACCGCCTCAGCGTGGACCCGACGAGCCGTTATTACGACGAGGCGATTCTCTCGCGTAGCGTCGGGATTCGCCTCAATGGTGTCGAATACACCAATGTCGAGGAGTACTGCATCTCCGAGGGTTGGATTCGCACAGCGATCGGTAAGACTTTGGATCGTCGTGGCAGGCCGTTGACGATCACTCGCAAGGGTGTTGTCGAAGCGTTCTACAAAGACTGATCGCTGAGGGCCGACCCTTGCACCGCGGACCACCGTATTGGTTTCCTGCCAAGACCTATGGTTGGGGATGGGGCTTGCCGATCACCTGGCAGGGATGGGTCGTTTTCTTAGCTTATCTGCTGAGCTTGCCGCTGGGATATTTCTGGTTTCCGCCCCAACAAGAGCTGCTCGGCTTTATGGTGTACACCCACATCGCCACGGCCGTCCTTGTATTTATTTGTTGGTTCAAAGGTGAGCCGCCGCGATGGCGATGGGGAAAGTGATAGGAGGGCGCCTTTCGACGGTTATTTCTTTGAGACCGTCAGACGCTTGATCTGTTCGTCAAGTGTTTCCAATATGCGTTGCCGAGTTGCATCGGGCAGATTTGCGTCCGTTGCCAACTTTGAACGCGCAAGGACGAGTGCTTGTAACAACTCTGCATCGGATTTCTCGCCGATCGTGACGACTCTGGTCGTCGGCGTTGGTTCTTTCTTTTTCTCTTCATCGCGGTCGGTGTCGATCGCGATGACGCAGCCCGCGAGGGTCAAAAGCGTGGTGAGTAACAGCAATCGCCGCAAGTGAGTCATGGTTCAAACTCCGAGGGAACGGGAACGAGGGGTATTTCAGCGGGTTTCTCGGCGACATGCCAGAGAACGCCGCTCGGATCGGACAGATACAGAATCTTCAGACCCCAGGGTTGCATGGCCGGCGCGCGCAGCAGGATGCCCGGATATCGCTGCGGAAGATCAAGGCCCATGAGTCTTGACCACCAAGCCGCTGTGTCGGCGACGAGCAGCTGCATCATGAAGCTCGCAGCGAATTCCGGAACATAATAGTTTTGTAACAAGAAGCGAAAAGCCCCGCATTCGAATTCTGCCACTTCCGTGTTGACGAAATTTTCACGAAACCCGATCTCCCGGTAAAACGCGCGTGACAGTTCGAAGTTTCGTGCCGGCACGAAGGTCTTGAGGTCGAGGACGGCCGAGCTCTGCCGCGCCGGATTTCGAAAAATAGTCTCGACCGGCGCGTCGAAGGTCTGTGCTAGTTTGAAGGCGAGTTCCAAGGTCGGAAGGTATTTTTCCAATTCGATCGCGTTGATCGTTTGCCGAGTGGCGCCGACTCGCTCGGCGAGTTGTTGCTGCGATAGACCAACACGCGTTCGAAACTCGCGGATTCGGTTATTGCGAACGGTCTTGTCAGACATCACGATCGTTTGTAGAGAATGAGCATGGCGATGTTCCGTGCGATCTCTTGCAGCAGCAAGATCGTCACGAGTGCGAGCACGACGCCGGTTGCACTCGTCAGATCCAAGATCGCGAAATCGCTTCGTTTGAATGCGTCGTTGGCAAGCACATGGAGGATGACGCACTGCGCCGAGAATACACCGACCCAATAGGCCGATTGGTTCGCTTGTTTCTCGATCGCAAGATCGCGCTCATCGCGAAAGTCGATCGATTCACCCTTCGACTTGAAGTAACCCCACACAACGAGCTGGGCGATGGCCGCCAGAATGCCGACGCCGAGGTAGCTGCCGAATAGGCGAGCGGCGGACTGCTCGATGACCGTCAGTCCGATGGATTGGCCGAGAAGATCGATGCCAGCGGTTAGGCGCATCCACACGAACAGCAGGGCGGTGCCCCAAATGGCCAGCTCGGTCCAGGCTTTCTTTTCAACCACGCTCAGTTCAGGGATGTACTTCGTCAACACAGCGGAAATCCTTTTGTAAAACGCAAGCGTCATATAATACGAAATATTATCGTTATGTAAAATATTATTTACATTTTGACGCACGACAACCGCCTCACGGCTCTGTTAACGCGAATCATTGTCATTAGCATTTGTGATTGCTATCTTGTGTAGACGGTGTTTGTCACCGTGCGCACAAGTGGAGCAAAGCAGATGGGTCGGAACGGGTTCACGCAAGGTTTCGTGGTCGTGGTCGTGGCAGTCGTGTTGGCCTGCTCGGCTTTGCCAGCGGCCAGCGGCGGGGTGGATGAGACCGAACCCTCCGAGACGCGCACCACGCTGCCGACGATTCTCGTGATTGGCTCCAAGCCGGAAGATCGGCAGCGTCAACCCGCAGCGAACACGCTGGTGACCGCGGAGGAGCTCAACCTGCAACAGCCGCGCTCGACCGAGGAAGCGCTGCGAGGCGTACCTGGCGTCTCCATCAAGCCCGAGGAGGAGACGGCTATCGTTGGCAACATCGGCATTCGCGGCCTGAGCTCGTCGGACTACAAGACCCTGATTTTGGAAGATGGTGTGCCCGTGGCTCCCGGACTTTTCGTCGGCAACGGGCGTTACTACAACCCGCGTGTGCAACGCATGGACGGTATCGAAGTGCTGCGGGGAGCCGGCTCCTTGCGTTATGGCCCGAGCACGATCGGTGGCGTGATCAACTACGTCACGAAGAATCCGCAGCCGGGTCTCGAGATCGTCACGCGCACCGGGTCGTTCAACACTCGCGAGTGGGGCGTTGAAGCCGGCGGCCGAGTGAGCTCCGGCGATGCGACCTTCGGAGCGGTGATCAGTCGCGTCGAGAGCGACGGCTTCATGGGCAAAGAATTCAGCATGCGCGATGTGATGCTGAAGGCTGGCTTGGAGTTCGGCGAGAACCAGCGCGTGGGGGTGAAATACTCCGACTATCAAAATGATGCCAATATTTCTTATCGTGGGATTTTTCTCGGGGAGTATGAGTCTGCGAGCGAGCGCAACCCCGCGCCGGATGATTGGTTTTTGACCGGACGGCGCTCGATCGATCTAAACCACGAGTGGACGGTCAACGATAAGTTACGCTTGAACACGACCGCGTTCCGCAGCGAGCTGTATCGTGACTATTGGCGTTTTTCGACCAACAATACTGCGAGCGCGGCAGCGCGCCGCTGGGTGTATACCGATAGCCTGAGTGGCAATAACCGCGCTTTCGAGCGTCTCGGTGTCGATAGCCGTCTTTTTTTACGGCACGCAACCTTCGGTTTTGAGAATGAGGCGGAAGTCGGACTGCGTTTCATGTCTGAGGAGATGCGCGATGTGACCGTGGCCGCTGTGCGTGCTACGCCGCGCAGTGGCACCGTCAATCGTGAGGTCGTCGACGCGGCTGACAGCTGGTCGATGCATCTGCAAAATCGTTTCATCTTGTCTGAGCGATTGGCCGTGACGGCCGGATTGCGCGCCGAGGTCTACGAGCAGACTCGTCACGACCTGCGTCGCACGGAAGCACAAGGAAATCGCGCCAAAACTAACAACACGGAATTGCTGCCTGGCATTGGCCTGACTTGGAGCTTCTCGGAGGAGATCCAGGGCTTTGCCAATGCCTACAAGGCGTTCTCTCCAGCCCTCAACGGCGATGCACTCAATGGATTGGATGACCAGCAGCTCGGTGCCGAGCGATCCATCAATTGGGAGGCGGGTATCCGGGGTTCAGCGGGCGATCTCGAATATGAAGCGACGATCTTTCGAATGGACTTCGACAACCAGATCATTCCCGCCAACAGCAACAGTCAGTTTCAGGTCACCAACGGCGGTAAAACTTTGCACCAAGGCGTTGAGCTCGGTGTCGGTACTGCTCTCGTCGGCGGTTTTTCGATCGACGCAAACCTGACTTATATCGCCGACGCGAGCTTCGTCGGTGATCGTTTCTCACGCGCCGGGGCTTTAACGACGCCAGATGACAATCGCGTGCCTTATACGCCAGAGTGGATCGCGAACTTAGCTCTGTCTTACGAGCGCGGTCCCTTGCGTAGTGCGGTTCGAATTCATCACACGAGTTCGCAGTTCACCGATGTGCTCAACACTCACGCGATCACTGAAAATCTGAGTGGCTTCTTCACGGGTAAGATAGACGCCTACACGATCGCCGACGTGAGTGTGCTGTACCGACTCAACGATCGTTTCGAATTGAGTGCCGCTGTGAAGAATGTGGCGGACGAGCGCTATATCGCGAGCCTTCGGCAGGGCATCTACGTTGGCCCAGAGCGCAGTTACGACGTCGGCGTCAGCTATCGGTTCTGACAATGCTCAACGGATCAAGCCTGATAGCGAGTCGAGATACTTGACGAACGCTTTTCGGCCTTTGGCGGTCAGCCTCACCTCGGTGCGAGGTTTGCGGTCTTGGAAGGATTTGTCGATCTCGACGTAGCCGGCTTCTTCCAGTTTGCGTAGTTGAGCCGACAGATTGCCATCTGTCGTTTGCAGATGCTGTTTCAGCGTGTTGAAGTCGGCCCGAGCGGCGCCGATGAGGAAGGCCATGATGCCTAGTCTCAATCGACCGTGGATGATCTCGTCGATCGCGTGAATGTCGAACGCAGTCATGGTTCTACGTTCAAGCAGCTTCAGCTTCGCGTGATAGCCGGATGCCGGGTATGACCGCGGTCAGTATGAGCGCGATCGAGTAGATCAAGAACTCATGACCCGTGCCGACGAACGCACCGAGCACCGGGATCGTTGCAAAAGCGGCGAATGCCGTGAATTTCATCCATCCTTGGCGAGTCATGGCTGCAGCAACCAGCCAGCCGATGCCGTACACGCTGAGCACCTGCAGACTGACCGTATTCATCAGGAAGCCGTCGCCGCGTTGATACGCCATGACGGCGGTTCCCATCCAGAAGGCGAAGATGCCGAAGCCGATCGCGGTCCACGCGGCGTTGATGGCACGGTTACTCGTGTTTTCAACTTTATCGCGATCGCGTTTGATGAGAATGGCGAGATGTATCGCAAACCCCGCAGCCGCGATCAGCCATGCCATCGTCGCTTGGATTACCGCGAGACCCAGGAACTCTCGGATCGGTGGCCATTGAGCCAAGCTAGCCACTGCAAACCAACCACCGCCGGCGATGAGATAAGGGCCTGCCATCAGTGGTGCATCACGACCTGATTCCGCGAGTGATCGCAAAAAGGACAGATCGTCGCTCGGGGAGGGGGAATCTGACATACGCGGCTCCAATTGGATGATTGACTACGAAAAGTACAAATAAAATAAAGTACAAGGAGTCAACAGGTTCGAAGAGAGTCGGGCAGGGAGGGTGCGGGCGGTGAGGGGAGTCTAGGCGGTTAGGCTGCCGACGTTACGCGAGTTTCAGGTTTTCGCAGGCTCAAAGAATGAGCGAACGTACGCAGTCACTGCACGAAACTTGGCTGGCACTTTTCCGAGTCCGGCGGAATCCGCTCGAGTCGGCTCGATCGGCAGCAGTAGCATCAACAATGCGTAGATGAGCACGGCGGTGAAGCCGGAGAGAACTGTCATGATCACCAACACGATCCGTACCCAAAGGACATCGATATCCGTGTACCGAGCGACACCCGCACAGATCCCCGCGAGTATCGCGCCTTCGTTGACTTGCTCGAGTCGCCTCGTCGGTGCCTGAGAATCACGCGGAATATATTCAGCCTTCGATTCGTTGGGCTCTGAGGCGATGTCTCGCACTTCACCGACGTCAGCCAGGACGGCATCGAGCTCCATCAATGAAATCACCGTTTGTCCTGCGGGCAATCGCTGCAGGCAGCGATCCGCGATCGCCTGTTCAAGATCCGCCAGAATTTCATGCCGATCCGGATTGAGAGCAAGCGTGCGCAAGGCCTCGGCGAGGTAGCTCTCGAGCCGCAGGAAGCTGGCTTCGTCCATCTGAACGGTGCTGCGGTTGAGGGACACCGTGATCGAAATGCGTCTCATGCGTGGGGGTTCCCGGTTTGAGCCGGCCCAAGTCGGGCCATGGTGTGATTGATGCGCTGCCAGTAATCGTCGAGCTGTGCGAGCTGCTGCAGTCCGGATTCGGTCAGTCGGTAGTACTTGCGGGGTGGACCGAGCTCAGATTCGCGCCACTCGTAGTCGACCAATAGCTCGCGGCGCAGCTTGCTGAGCAGCGGATACAGCGTGCCCTCTTGGGTGGCGAACTCGGTACCCGCTAGCCGTTTGAGAATGTCGGGCACATAGACCTGATCGCTACCCACGATGCGCAAAACGACGAATTCCAACAGGCCTTTGCGTAGCGGGGCGAATTTCGAATCGGAGAGCATACGTGCTACTATACAGTACCTTTTTTACGCAAGGTACTAGTTCGTGAAAAATCTCGCAGCACTGTTGCCCATTTCGTGCCTTTTGATGGCCGGCCCCATCGCCGTCGCGGCCGATAACATTCGTACCGTCACACATGTCTACCCCGCCAACGGCATCAGTCGTCTCGTGGTCGATAACCGGGTTGGCGAGGTACGTATCCGGCCGGGCACTGGCGTTGCATACGAAATCACGGTGAACCTCGAGGGCAATCGTCACGGACTGATGCGCCAACTGAAGAAGGTGGACGGTTTGGACATCAGCGCGAAAACCAGCAACGGTCGTTTGCATTTGAAATTCAACGAGGATGATGTCGAAGCCGACTGGACGATCCTGCTGCCGAAGGCGCTGCCGGAAGAGGTCAGTGTCAATCTCGGCGTCGGTGCCATCGACCTCGAGGCGCCGAGCTCCGCCATCAGCATCGATCTTGGCGTTGGCGACGTCGATGTCACCACGCGCAACGCGAGTGCGGGTGAGATCACCTTGACGGTCGGCGTCGGCGAGGCCTCAGTGCGTGGTGCCCCGAGCTCGGTCAAAGCCTCTGGTGTGGCATCGAATGTCAGCTCGAAGGGTGATGGTGAGCGCGACGTGAGCGTGACGGTGGGTGTCGGCGACGCTTCGGTCGTGTTGAATTGAGCGGTCGGGGCGGTGATCATCACACGATGAGTCGCCGCCTCTCCCCACATGCCCTGCTACCCGATGAGCACCACGACGAGCGCGAGCGTCAAGCCTTCGTAGGGGCACTGCGTGGGCATCTCGCAGGCAGGGTGATGCCGGGCAATTATGCGATCTATCGCGCTAGCGTCGAGCCCGAGTTCGAGCGTCACCATGGCCGTAAGCCTGTGCACCACAACGAGGTGCGGGCTGTCATGGAGCGGCACCCGTACTATCAGTTTTGGAGCGCGTTGCAGCGCTGTAGCCAGCAACGTATGTGGGATGCAGTCATCGACTCGGTCGAACGCGAATGGCCGCGGCTGAACGGCGAGTTGCAGCGGTCACGCAAGCGCGGGTCATTGAGACTCGACCCTGCTTTGCGCATCCCGCGTTATCACACGGCGGTCGACATTCACTTGCAGCCCGGTGGTTACCACACCGATTTCGTTGATGGTGATGTTGCCGCTGGCGCGATCTACGACCTCGGACTCAACATCTACTCCCACGGGATGATGGGGCCGCGCAATGAGTATCTCGGCGACCTGTTGCTCGAGTACTTTTTGAGGGCGCATCGTCGTTTCAAACCGGGCCGAATCCTCGATCTGGGTTGCGCGATCGGCAACAGCACCCTGCCGTGGGCGCGGCAGTTCAAAAACGCCCGTGTCGAAGCCATCGATGTCGCAGCGCCACAGTTGCGTTATGCGCATGCGCGCGCCGAGTCACTGGGTGTGCCGGTGCACTTCAGCCAGCAAAATGCCGAGCACACCGCGTTCGAAGATCAGAGTTTCGATCTGGTGATTTCTCACATCATGCTGCACGAAACTTCGCGCAGCGCGTTGCCGCGTATCTTCGCCGAGTGTCATCGTCTGTTGAAGCCCGGTGGCTTGATGCTTCATCTGGAAATCCCGCGCGGTAAGACTGTCATCGAGAACTTTCTCTACAACTGGGAAAGTTGGAACAACAACGAAACTTTCGGTCAGTACATGACGCATATCGATCTGGCGGATGTCGCACGACAGGCCGGGTTCGCCTCAGACGAGGTCCGCTGCGTTGATCACGCTGTGCCGCGCGAGCAAGAGCAGCAGCTCTACTCCGAAGAGACACTCTGGAAAATCGTCGAGGCACGTAAATGATCGAGGCAGGTAAATGAAGACCGTCGGCAGGCTGCTCGCGAAAGGGTTGCTCACCATTTTGCCGATCGTGCTGACGGTCTACTTCATCTACTGGCTCGGTGTGACGACGGAGTCGCTGCTCTCGGGCCTGCTCAAGGTGTGGCTGCCCGCCGAGATCTACATCCCGGGGATGGGTTTGGTCGCCGGATTTGTGGTGTTGATCGTGATCGGCTTGTTGGTGAACGCCTATGTCGTGCGCCGGGTGATCACCTTCAGCGAGTCGCTGATTTTGCGTATCCCTGTCGTCAAGACGGTTTATTCGGCGGTTCGCGATCTGACCGGCCTGATGAAGATGGGTGAGAAGAGCGGCGAATTGCAGCGCGTCGTCATGGTGCAGTTTGGGCCGGGCAAAGTGATCGGCTTCGTGACGCAGGAGAATGCGACGCTGCCAGGACTCGGCAGCGACGAGGAGCTCGTCGCGGTTTATATGCCGATGAGCTACCAGATTGGCGGCTACACTCTCTACCTGCCCCGCGACCGTATCGAGCCCACCGACCTCACGGTCGAGGCGGCGATGCGCATCGTGCTGACTGGTGGTATCCAGACTCAATAGCTTCACTCGAGGTACGACGAGATGGCGAAGGTCGACTACAACATTCGGAATCGCACGGCGGTCATCGCCTTCGAGGCGCCCCCGGTCAACAGTTTGAGCTATGCACTACGTGCGCCCTTGCTCGAGGCGCTTGAGCGCGCTGCGTACGACTCGTCTGTCGATGCGGTCGTGATGATCGGATCGAACGGCACGTTCTGTGCGGGAGCCGACATCCGTGAATTCGGTGGCCCCGATGTGTTGCGCGGACCCACTCTCTGGACCATCAACACGGCGCTGGATGAGATGAAAAAACCCGTCGTCGCCGCCATCGAGGGGGTGGCACTCGGCGGCGGTCTCGAGCTTGCGATGAGCTGCCATCAACGGGTGGCCTTGTCCTCGGCCAAGATCGGCTTGCCCGAAGTGAAGCTCGGTTTATTGCCTGGCGCGGGCGGGACGCAACGCTTGCCGCGCCTGATCGGCGTCGAGGGCGCGCTGAACGTCATGATGTCCGGCGAGCCGCTGCCGGTTGCGCTCTTCAAAGGGTCGCCGTTGTTGCAACGCATCGTCGACACCGATCTGCTGAGTGCGGCCATCGAAATCGCCGAAGCCGCCGCTGCCGCGCTCAAAGAGGGTAAGCCTTTGTTGCGAGCGCGCGATCTACCGGTGCGTGAGCCTGATCTCGAGGCGCTGTGTCAGTTTGCTCGCAACACGGCCAAGACCGCCTTCAAGGAATATCCGGCGCCGCTTGCGATCATTGAAGCCTTGCAAGTCGGTGCGACCAAGGGCTTTGATGCCGGTCAACAAGAAGAGTTCGCGCAGTTCAAGAAGCTGGTCGATAGCCCGGTGTCTGCAGCGTTGCGACACGTCTTCTTTGCAGAGCGAGCCGCACAGCGCATTGACGATCTGCCGGCGGACGCCAAGCCGCGCGCCGTTGCGAAGGTTGCCATCATTGGTGCTGGCACCATGGGCACTGGCATCGCGATCAATTTTCTCAATGCGGGAATCGAAGCGCGTTTGCTGGAACTCAACCAAGTAGCGCTGGATCGCGGCGTTCAGCGAATTCGCGAGGTTTACGAGGGGCAGGTCAAGAAAGGCAAGTTGGATGCGACCAAGCTGCAAGCGCGGATGGATTTGCTGAAGCCGGTGCTCTCCTACGACGCGATCGCTGATGTCGATCTCGCGATCGAGGCGGTCTTTGAGGATATGACGGTCAAGCAACAAGTGTTTGCACAACTGGATGCCGTGCTGCGACCGGGTGCTATTTTGGCGACCAATACGTCCACGCTGGATGTCGACCAGATTGCGGCCGGCACGCAACGTCCAACCGATGTCATCGGCCTGCATTTTTTCAGTCCCGCCAACGTCATGCGCTTGCTCGAAGTCGTTCGCGGCGCGAAAACCGCGCCGGATGTGCTTCTGACAGCAATGACATTAGCCAAAAAAATCAAGAAGACGGCCGTCGTCTCGGGCGTATGCGACGGCTTCATCGGCAATCGCATGATCAACCAATACTTTGCGCAGGCGATGGCGATGCTCGATGAGGGCGCAAGCCCCGAGCAGATCGACAAGGCCATCGAAAAATTCGGTTTTGCGATGGGGCCGTTCCGAATGGGTGATCTCGCCGGCAACGACATCGGCTGGCACATCCGCAAGCGGCAGTACGCCGATGGCACATTGAAGCGTCCCCAGGTCGTTGCGGACCGGCTGTGTGAAATGGGTCGTTTCGGTCAGAAGACCGGTGCTGGCTGGTACGACTACAAGAAAGGTGACCGTCAGGCATACCCCTCAACGATCGTCGCGGGTGTGATCGACGAGGCACGTAAGGCCGCTGGATCGCCGGCGCGCAAATTGACCGATGCCGAAATCGTCGATCGACTGGTCTACGCTCTGGCCAACGAGGGTGCACGCATACTCGATGAGAAAATCGCCCAGCGCGCTTCGGATATCGATCTCGTCTATTTGATGGGCTATGGATTCCCCATCTGGCGTGGCGGTCCGATGCACTATGCCGAGTCAAAAAAACTGTATGAAGTCGCACGACGCATGCGGCAGTTCGGTGAGCAGGCCGGTGGCGATGCCGACTTCTGGAAGCCCGCCGCGCTGATCGCGCGTCTTGCCACCGATAATCGCTCATTCAATGGAGGTGCCGCATGAGCCGCGCCACAACCGGCCGCGAGGCTGTCATCGTTTCGACTGCCCGTACGCCACTCGCCAAGAGCTGGAAGGGTTCCTTCAACATGACCCACGGCGCAACGCTCGGCGCGCACGCCGTGAAGGCAGCCGTCGAGAGAGCCGGTGTCGATCCCGCGTCGATCGAAGATGTGATCATGGGCTGTGCTTATCCCGAAGGCGCAACGGGCAACAACATCGCTCGGCAGATTGCCTTGCGGGCCGAGTTGCCGGTGTCCGTCGCCGGTGTGACGGCCAATCGCTTTTGCTCGTCGGGTTTGCAGACGATCGCGCTGGCTGCACAACGGGTGATCGCCGGCGAAGGGGATGTCTATGTCGCCGGTGGCTTGGAGTCGATCTCCTGCGTGCAGCTGGAAGTGAACATGCATATGGTGTTCGACGGTTGGCTGAAGAAGAAAAAGCCGGCGATTTATCACTCGATGTTGCAGACGGCTGAGACCGTTGCGGCCCGTTATGGAATTTCTCGCGAGCGCCAAGACGAGTATGGCGCGCGGAGTCAGCAACGCGCGTGCGCCGCTTTGGATGCGGGCCATTTCAATGCTGAGATTGCACCGATCACCGTGCGCATGGCGGGTATCGATCAGGCAGCCGGCGGGAAGTTATATACGCGCGAAGTGACCGTATCGCAGGACGAAGGCTTGCGCGAAGGAACGACTCTCGAGGCGATTGCGAAAATCAAATCAGCCACGCCCGGTGGTTCGGTCGCTGCTGGCAACGCGAGCCAGTTTTCCGATGGCGCAGGTGCGTGTGTGGTCATGAGCGCCGCTGAGGCGGAGCGCGTCGGTGCAAAACCTCTCGGCATCTTTCGAGGTTTCGCCGTAGCTGGCTGTGAGCCCGATGAGATGGGTATCGGCCCGGTCTTTGCGGTGCCCAAATTATTGGCGCGCGCGGGGTTGAAGGTCGAGGATGTCGGTTTGTGGGAGCTCAATGAAGCATTTGCGGTTCAGGTTCTCTACTGCCGCGACAAACTCGGTATTCCCGATGATCGGCTTAACGTCGACGGCGGTGCCATTGCGGTGGGCCATCCCTATGGCATGAGCGGCCAACGTCTTGTCGGACATGCCCTACTCGCGGGCAAGCGCCTTGGCGTGCGTCATGTCGTTGTGACGATGTGCATTGGCGGCGGCATGGGTGCGGCTGGCCTCTTCGAGGTCGCGTGAGGCTCGGGCATGCGTTTGTCGGGTTGTTGTTCACTCTGGCAAGTTGGCCGTTGATGGCCATAGAAATCCCAGAGTATCGAGTGCTCGAGCAAGATGGCGCGTTCGAGCTACGAGCGTATTCGCCTTACCTGATCGCCGAGACGGAGGTGGAAGCGGGCTTCATGAATGCTGGCAATATCGCCTTCGGCCGGCTCTTTCGCTATATCAGCGGTGCCAATACGACGCAGGTCGAGATCGCCATGACAGCGCCGGTGGAACAGTCATCGCGAGGCGAAAAGATCGCCATGACAGCACCCGTGGAGCAGGCGAAGGGAGAGGGCGTTTTTCGTGTGGGTTTCGTCGTGCCACGCCAGTACAACCGCGACACCGTGCCAAAGCCCACCGATCCACGCGTCAGCATTCGAGAGGTTCCGGCGAGAACCGTGGCGGTGTGGCGCTACTCTGGCCGTTGGACCGAAGAAAACTTTCGCGAGCACGAGCAAGATCTGCGGCGTGCCTTGCAAGCGCGAGGCTTGCAAACTGCGCCCGGTGATAGCGCCATCATTGCTCGTTACGATGCGCCTTTCATGCCGTGGTTCATGCGCCGGAACGAAGTGCTGATTCCGTTGGAGAAGAAGCCATGAGTTTCGAGAGCGAGCGCCGCAGTCTGCAGCCTATGCCATCCGTTGAACGGCGCGACTTCGTCAAAGCCGCCTTGATCGGTGGGTTCGCCGCCGCCACCATGCCGGTGAGTGCCACCACGATCCAAACGAGTACCGAGGGTCTCGAGGCTGGAGAGGTCGCCATCCCCGTCGGTCGAGATCGGTTGCCGGCTTATCGTGCTCGTCCGCTCTCGGGACGCGATTGGCCACTGGTCGTCGTCATACAAGAAATCTTTGGTGTGCACGAGCACATTCGAGACGTGTGCCGCCGATTCGCCCAGCTCGGCGCCTACGCCATCGCGCCGGAGTTGTTTTTCCGTCAGGGCAATCCGGGCGCTGTTGTCGACATGCAAACTTTGATGCGCGAGATCGTCGCGCGGGTGCCGGATGCTCAAGTGATGAGCGATCTCGATGCAACCGTGGCTTGGTCGCGAGCTGACGGTGCCACAGGTAAGGCGGGGATCACGGGGTTTTGTTGGGGTGGTCGTATCACGTGGTTGTATGCCGCTCACTCCGCTGCTTTGGCGGCGGGCGTCGCTTGGTATGGTCGCCTCGTGGGTCAGGCGAGCGAGTTGCAACCGGTGCATCCGGTGGATGTCGCGGCGCGATTACGAGCGCCGGTTCTTGGTCTGTATGCCGGCGAGGATGCGGGCATTCCGCTCGACTCGGTTGCCACCATGCGTGCGGCCTTGCGGGCCGAAGGCGTCTCTGCGGCAGCGCAGGCTTCCTCGATCACCGTTTATCCGCAAGCGAAGCATGGATTCCACGCTGACTATCGTGCCGCCTATCGACCTGAAGATGCCCAACCCGCGTTCGTTGCCGCTTGCGCTTTCTTCCGCCAGCACGGTCTCGCGCTCCAGAACCCGACATAAGACTGACCCCGAGTGCTGCTTCGATTTGATGCCGTTTCGCTAGCCTTTGGTTCGCGGCCTTTGCTCGATCACGTCGATCTGAGCATCGGCGAGCGCGAGCGTGTTTGTATCGTCGGTCGCAACGGCGAGGGTAAGTCGTCGTTGCTACGTTTGGTGGCCGGTGTCACACCGCCGGATGATGGCGCGGTATGGGTCAAGCCCGGTGCGCGTCTTGCGATGCTCGAGCAGGACCTCGACATGATGACCGAGGCTAGCGTGCTCGAGGTCGTGCAAGGCGGTCTTGCGGGTGCTCGAGGTGAGAGTTGGGAACACGCGCATCAAGTCGAGACGATCATCTCGCGTTTGCAGTTACCGGCGGAGCAAGCCTTCGTGGGACTGTCGGGTGGTTGGCGTCGACGGGTCATGCTCGGTCGGGCACTGGTGTCAGAGCCTGAGATCCTGTTGCTCGATGAGCCGACCAACCACTTGGACATTTCGGCGATCGAGTGGCTCGAAGCAGTCATGCTCGAGTTTCGTGGCGCTTTACTGTTCGTGAGTCACGATCGGATGTTCGTCAATCGGCTAGCCACGCGGGTCGTCGAATTGGATCGCGGCAAACTGAGTTCGTGGCCGGGAAATTACGACGACTTCGTCACGAAAAAAACACTGCAACTCGAGATCGAAGCGAAAGCCAATGCGCTGTTCGACAAGAAACTGGCCGAAGAGGAAGTGTGGATACGCAAGGGTGTCGAGGCGCGACGCACCCGTAACGAAGGGCGAGTGCGGGCTCTCAAAGATATGCGCTCCGAGCGAAAAGCACGCCGTGATCGTATCGGGCAAGTCGAACTGGCCGTTACCGAGGCTGCCGAGTCGGGCAAGCTGGTTTTCGAAGCCGAGCAAGCCGGTGTTTCATTTGGCGATCACGAGGTGCTGAGTGGGATCACGACGCGAATCCAGCGCGGTGATCGCGTGGGTATCGTCGGGCCGAATGGCGCCGGTAAAAGCACGTTGATCAAGTTGCTACTTGGCGAGCTTGAGCCCTCGAGCGGGCGCGTCAAACGCGGGTCACGACTGGAGATTGCCTATTACGACCAGCAGCGTGAACAACTGGATCTGAGCGCCTCTGTCTCCGATAACGTCAACGACGGTAATTCCTTTGTGCCGATCGGCGGTGAAAATCGTCATGTCTCAGGTTACCTGCGAGATTTCCTATTTAGACCCGACCAATTGCTGACACCGGCCAGTGCGCTTTCCGGCGGCGAGCGAAATCGTTTGTTGCTCGCGCGACTTTTTGCGCGTCCGGCCAATTTGCTCGTTCTCGATGAGCCCACGAACGATCTGGACATCGATACCTTGGAGTTGCTGGAAGAGCTCGTTGCGAGCTTCGATGGCACGCTGCTGCTCGTCAGTCACGATCGTAGTTTCCTCGATCGAGTGGTCACGAGTTTGTTGGTGCTCGAGGGTGACGGTGGCGTCCGTGAGTTCGTCGGTGGTTGGACGGATTGGGAAGAGTGGAAGAAGAACAGCGCTGTAGCAGCCAATACTGCGTCCGCCCGAAAGACATCCAAGCTCGATTCGAAAGAGGATGTCGTGGCAGTGGCGCCGGTCGCGCCCATCAAGAAAAAGCGCCTCTCATACAAAGAGCAACGCGAATTCGACGAGCTGCCTGTAAAACTCGAAGCGTTGGAGTCGCGCAAGTTGGTGCTTGATGACTTGGTTGCGGATCCGAATTTTTATGGTCGTGATCAGCACGAAGTCAAAAACACCTTAGGTGAGTTACAAGCACTTTCCGAGCAGATCGATGCAGCGTACCTACGTTGGGAAGAACTCGAAAAACTGCAGGCGAGTGGCTGAGTTCGAGCGCCTAATCCAAAAATGCCGTGACGAACCGCTCGTCGTGGTGTACACTTCGTGCTGCAAAATAAGGGTTGCGCGGTCAGCGCCCCCATTACTCGACTCGCAACTGACCGCTACGGCTTTGTCCGTGTCGCGAGTCAAATCAACTACGGATCTCATCATCAATGCAGTTTTCTGATCTCGGGCTTCAGCCCGAGTTGTTGCGTGCTGTCGCCGACAAAGGCTATGCCACGCCGACCCCCATCCAATTCAAGGCCATTCCTGCCGTTCTGTCGGGTCGCGATATTCTCGCGGGCGCACAGACGGGCACTGGCAAGACAGCGGGCTTCGTGCTCCCGGTTTTGCAGCGATTGAATGCCGCCAGTGGCCATGCGCCACGCGCACTCGTCCTTAGCCCTACCCGCGAGTTGACCGCGCAGATCGCCGAGAACGCCAAGGCGTATGGACGCTACAAGAACGTCCGTTCGCTGGTGATTTTCGGCGGTGTCAGTGAAAAGCCGCAAATCGAAGGCTTGCGTCGCGGCTGTGACCTTCTGATCGCAACGCCCGGACGTCTGCTCGATCTCGTTGAGCAAGGCTACGCCGACTTGTCCAAGGTTGAATGCCTGGTTCTCGATGAAGCGGATCGCATGCTCGACATGGGCTTCATTCACGCCATCAAACGGATCATCAAGCTGCTGCCACCACAGCGCCAGAACTTGATGTTTTCAGCCACCTACTCCGACGATATCCGGGAGCTGGCGTCGAAAATTCTGCGCAATCCGGTCTCGGTCGAAGTTGCCCCGAGAAATACGACGGCGGAGCGAGTCGATCAAGTGGCGTTCAAGGTGCCGAAGGAGGCCAAGCGACACTTGCTGGTCCATCTATTTGATCATGGTGCGCAAGGCGAGGGCACATGGCACCAAGTGCTCGTGTTCACGCGAACCAAGCACGGTGCAAATCGATTGGCACAACAACTTGAAGGCGCCGGCATCCGTGCTGCCGCGATCCATGGCAACAAGAGCCAAGGTGCGCGCGTACGAGCTCTGGAGGATTTCAAGTCGGGTCAGATCGCCGCTCTTGTCGCAACGGAAGTCGCTTCACGTGGGCTCGACATCAAAGAATTACCGCAGGTCGTCAATTACGAGCTGCCGAACGTGCCCGAGGACTACGTTCACCGCATCGGCCGAACGGCTCGTGCTGGCGCGAGTGGTCGAGCGGTGAGTTTGGTGGCGCCGGATGAGGTCGGTCTGTTACGGGATATCGAAAAAACCATGGGTCGCGCTGTGCCTGTGTTACCGACGCCGGCTTTCGAGGTCAAAACGCCGCAGCCGGTCAGCCGCCCGACCGTTTCGCCGGGTAACCGAGCCGGATCAGCTCCGCGACCAGCAAATCACGCTGGTCGCCCTGGATCTCGATCACGCCGGCCCGGACGGTCCCGCCGCAGCCGCAGCGCTTTTTGAGCTGCTTGGCGAGTTCTTCGAGCTGAGCCTGAGGCAAGGGCAGACCTGTGATGACGGAGACGCCCTTGCCGCCTCGGCCTGAGGTCTCGCGACCGACCCGTACCATCAACTTTCCCTGGCCGGCCAGTGGCGCGACGAGGGTGCCCGCCGCTGCTTTGCGTTTTGCGTCGATGTTCATGATGTGAAGTCTAGGATAACCAAGGGCGCGCTAGAATCGTCCGATGAACATCACTCGCGCACGCCGGCTTCGCTTCGCCTCGATCGTGGCCGTGGCCTCATCGGCTCTTGCTCTCCAAGTCGTAGCGAGTGATTCGCCTCCGCCCGGAACCATGGCGGCGGTCCTTGCCGCATCGACCGCCGCAGATTGGCGCCCACTCGATCCTGAAAAAACGCTCTACCTCGATCTCGAGAGCGGGCGAGTCATCTTCGAGCTCGCCCCGAATTTCGCGCCCGCGCATCTCGCCAATTTGCGCACCCTGACCCAGGCAGGTTGGTTCGATGGGCTCAGCATCAATCGCGTGCAGGACAACTTCGTTACTCAGTGGGGTGACCCTGCGAGCAACAAGCCTTTGGGCGCTGCCAAGGCGAAAATTGCGCCGGAATTCGAGCAGCGGTGGAATCGCAGTTGGCATATGACTCGCTTGCCTGATGGTGATGTCTACGCGCCGCAGGTGGG
The DNA here is from genome assembly GCA_945873095.1 of Klebsiella pneumoniae. Classification (GTDB taxonomy): domain Bacteria; phylum Pseudomonadota; class Gammaproteobacteria; order Steroidobacterales; family Steroidobacteraceae; genus UBA964. Next base: position 79,748 of record CAMCBU010000003.1, read on the forward strand.
CTTCATCGAGGGTTTCGCTGCTGCGTTAGACGAACGCGCCGGCAAGGTCTGGCTGACGCACTGCTACGGCACGCTGGGTGTCGGGCGCGATACCGCCGCAGATTCCGGGAATGCCGCTGAGTTGTACGCCGTGATCGGCCATGCGCCGAGGCAACTCGATCGCAACATCACCGTACTCGGCAGAGCGGTGCGCGGCATGGAGTTGCTGGCGGCATTACCACGCGGCACCTTGCCGTTGGGTTTCTATGCGAAGGCAGAGGAGCGCATCCCGATCAAGCGCATGCGTTTCGCGATGGACCTTCCGCCTGCCGAGCGTGTACCGATGGAGGTCCTGCGCACCGATACGCCGACTTTCGCCGCTCTGATCGAGTCGCGACGCAATCGACGCGATGCATGGTATCTGCAGCCTGCCGGCAAGATCGATCTTTGCAGTGTCCCCATCCCGGTGCGAGAGCGTCTTTGAGCTCGATGGTTGAATGACCCGACAACTACCTCAGACGATCATCATCGGTGCGGGTATTGGTGGGCTCGCTACTGCACTGGCGTTATTGCGTGCCGGACATCGGGTACGTGTGATCGAACAAAGCACTTCCTTGAGCGAGGTCGGTGCGGGGTTGAGTATCACGCCGAATGCCTCGAAGGCGCTGGCTTATCTCGGCTTGGCGGACGAGCTGGCACGAATCGGTAGCACTCCCACCGCCGGCAGCTTGCGCCACTACCGTACGGGCGAAGATCTGGTGACATTGCCACAAGATCGTAGTCGAGAGCGTTACGGATATCCGCTGTATCACGTGCATCGCGCCGATCTTCATCAGATTTTGCTCTCCGCCGTGACGGCGCTCGATGTCGACAGCGTCGTCACTTCCGAAGAGCTCCTCTCCCTCAAAGAAGAGCAAGATCGCGTCTCGATTTTCTGCAAGTCCGGCTGGAGCGAGCAGGCCGATTATGTGATCGGCGCCGACGGTATCCATTCGCGGGTTCGTGAGCAGTTGTTCGGACCGGATCAACCGAACTTCACCGGGTATGTCGCGTGGCGTGGTTTGATCCCGGGCGATCGTGTGTCACCCGATTTACTCGACCCACCGCTTTGCATGACCTTGGGTCCGCGGCGCATGTTGATGCGCTATCCCTTACGGCGCGGAGCGTGGATCAATTTCGTGGCGATCGCCAAGCGCGACGCTTGGATGGAAGAAGGTTGGTCCGTCCGCAGCACGCTCGCTGAGTTGTTGACCGAGTTCGCCGATTTCGAGCCGCGCGTCGTCGATCTGCTGACCCGGACACCACCCGATCGCCTCTATAAATGGGGTCTCTTTGATCGCGACCCGCTGCCGTACTGGACGCGGGGGCGAGTCACTTTACTAGGTGATGCCGCTCATGCCATGCCACCGTTTACGGGGCAGGGTGCCGTCATGGCCTTGGAGGATGCGGCTGTGCTTGGCCGTGCAGCGCAGGCGCGTGGCGCCGATGATATTTTTTTGAAGCGCTATGAGAGTGAGCGTATCGGTAGAGTGACCGACGCCTTGGCAATGTCACGCGCACGGGCAGATCTTTACTTTGGCGATGAGCCTGCGGAACAAGTCAAAGCACTCACGGCCGGCATGATGGAACTGCGAACGCTGTATGACTACGATGCCGGAGCGGTCCGTTTCGAGACGTTATAGCGTCAACGTTTGACGCAAGGTTTCACCGCGCGCCAGGCGATCGAAGCCCTCGTTGATGTCATCGAGCACCAAGGTTTCAGACAATAATCGGTCTACCGGCAGCTTGCCGGCCTGATACCACTCGATGTATCGCGGAATGTCGCGCGACGGCACGCAACTGCCGAGATAACTGCCTTTGATCGTGCGCTCCTCGGCGACGATTCCGACCTGTGGTATCGAAAACATCGCTTGCGGATGGGCTAACCCCGCAGTCACCGTCGTGCCGCCGCGGCGCGTGATGCGATAAGCGAGTTCCATCGCCTTGACGGCGCCGGCCATTTCGAAAGCGAATTCCACGCCACCTGAGGTGAGCGAGCGCACTTTGTCAGCGCATTCCGGATCGGCCGCATTGAAGGTGTGCGTTGCCCCCAAGTTGCGCGCCATCGCGAGCTTCGATTCCGACAGATCGATCGCAACCAGCGTTGTCGCTGCACGCAAACGTGCGCCGAGTAGCGCAGCGAGTCCAACACCACCCAAGCCGATCACGGCCACCGTGCGCTCGCTGGGTAGATCGGCCGTGTTGATCACAGCGCCCGTCCCGGTGATCACGGCACAACCGAAGACGGCCGCTTCTGCAAAGCCGAGCGAACGATCGACCTTGACCAATGAATTGCGCGCTACGGTGGCATAGTCCGCAAAAGCCGAAACGCCCAGATGGTGGTTGAGCTCCGTATCGCGTTGCCGCAAGCGACGCGCACCGCTGAGCAAGGTTCCGGCCGTATTGGCGACGAGGCCAGGCTCGCACAGAGCAGGACGGCCGGAATGACACGGCTGACAAGTGCCGCAACTCGGTACGAAAGCCGTGACGACATGGTCACCGACGATGAGATCGGTGACCCCCGAGCCGATTTCTTCGACGACACCTGCGCCTTCGTGGCCGAGCACCATGGGTAGCGGTCGAGGGCGATTACCATCGATCACCGAGAGGTCGGAGTGGCAGAGACCTGCCGCCTTCATCTTGATGAGCACTTCGCCTGGCCCAGGTGGTGCTAGATCGACATCCGCGATCTCGAGTGGGCGGGATTCGGCATAAGGCGCAGGTGCGCCGGTTCGAACGAGAATAGCAGCGCGAGTTTTCATATCCGGACGCTACGCTGTCCGCTCCGGTGCTGGCAACTGTCTGGTCGGCGGGCGACAATGCCGCGGTCATGAGCACCCGGTCAGCGATTCCGCAGCGCAACGAGTTTCCGTATTTCCGGCCGATGATCACTCGTTGGCTCGATAACGATGCGTACGGACACATCAACAACGTGGTGTATTACGAATACTTCGACACGACGGTGAATGCGTTCCTCATCGAGGCCACTGGCACCGACACACGCTTGCTCGGGCAGATCGGCATCGTCGCCGAGACCGGCTGCGTGTTTCACTCGTCGTTGTCATTTCCGCAGCCGCTCGATATCGGCCTTGGCGTCGAGCGCTTGGGTCGAAGTAGCGTCACTTATCGTCTAGGCGTGTTTGCCCAAGGCGCTGAGTCAGCCGCCGCTACCGGTAAATTCGTGCATGTGTATGTGGATGCGCTAACGCGCCGTCCAGTGGAGATACCCGCGCTGATCCGCGCTATCTTGGAGCCGCTCGGCCGATTCTCAGTCGCGACGTGAGCGCTGCGCACGCTCGAGACGGCTGATCCCCAGTGAGCCACTGCGCACCACTTCGACGATCTCGGCGCCCTTGCCAAGATCGGTAACGAACTGATCGACTTCCTGCTCACTCGCCGTCAGCTCGACGATGAAACCATCGCTAGCCGGATCGAGCACTCGACCACCGGCGCGAACGACATAACCGCGAACCGCATCAGATTGCTCGAGCCGGACCTTGAGCTTGAGCAGCACGAGTTCGCGCTCGATGTGTTCGCCTTGCGTCATGTCTTCGACGCTGACCACATCGATCAGCTTGTTGAGCTGATTGATGATCTGCTGCACGACCGAATCTGAGCCGCGCGTCACCAGCGTGATGCGTGAGACGGTTGCGTCGTTGGTTGCGGCGACCGACAGCGATTCGATGTTGTAACCGCGCGTGGAAAAAAGACCTGCGACCCGTGTCAGGGCGCCGGCTTCGTTTTGCAAGTGGATGGCGATGATGTGTCTCATGGGCGTGTCGTGGAGCATATTGCACGAGGCGGTCAAACTGGTAGTCTGAAAGACCCCCCGCCGGTTTTTCTCTCGGGTTTTATCTATGTCTGAGTCCACCGCTCCCAAGACCGTCTCCAAGCGCCATCGAAAGGCGGGCACGGTCATGACGGGAGCTGAGATGATCGTGCAAGTGCTCGTGGACGAGGGCACCACCGCCGTCTTCGGCTACTCCGGTGGCGCGATCCTGCCGACCTACGATGCAGTCTTTTTGCACAATCAGGCGCAAGCGGATCAAGGCATCGAGCAGATGCCGCTGATCGTACCGGCGAATGAGCAGGGCGCGGGTTTCATGGCCGCAGGGTATGCCCGTGCCAGCGGGCGAGTGGGCGTTTGTCTGGTGACCTCCGGTCCCGGTGCGACCAACACCGTCACGCCGGTACGCGATTCGATGGCTGACTCGATCCCGATGCTCGTGATCTGTGGTCAGGTTCCGACGGCGGCCATCGGCACCGATGCATTCCAGGAAGCGCCGGTCTCGGCCATCATGGGCTCCGTTGCCAAACATGTCTTCCTCGTCACCGATCCCGACAAGCTCGAGGCGACGATTCGAACGGCATTCGAGATCGCTCGCACCGGGCGACCGGGCCCAGTCGTGATCGATGTGCCCAAAGACGTGCAGAATTGGTCGGGTACTTTCCGTGGCGAGGGGACCTTGCCGGTCCCCGGCTATCGAAAACGGCTCTTTGCCACAACGCACGCCGGTATCGAAGATGATGAAGCAGCGACGTTCTTTGCGATGCTCCGTGATGCGCAGCGTCCGCTGATCTACGCAGGTGGCGGCGTCATCAACGGAGAGGCATCTAGCGCGTTGACGGAGTTTGCTGAAACGTTCGGCATCCCGGTCGTGACGACCTTGATGGGCATCGGCGCCTTCGATACCACCCATCGTTTGTCCATGCGCATGCTCGGTATGCACGGCGCCGCTTTCGCCAACTACGCCGTCGACGATTGCGATCTCTTGCTCGCTCTGGGTTCGCGCTTTGACGATCGTGTTGCGGGCGTGCCCAACAAGTTTGCGCCGCGCGCCAAAAAAATCGCGCACATCGATATCGATCGCGCCGAGATCAACAAGGTCAAGAGGGTTGACTGGAGTCATGTTGGGCAACTGCCTGAGGCTATCCGCGCCCTGACGGCGTTCGGTCGAAAAATCGGTTTCGCTGCTGATTACTCGCCGTGGCATCGGGAGCTCGAGCTGCTTCGTACCCGTCACGCCATGAATTACGACCGCTCTAGCCCGCTGATTCAGCCTTACTACGTGATCGAAGAAATCAATCGTTTGACGCAAGGGCAGGCGATCATTGCGACCGGTGTGGGGCAACACCAGATGTGGGCCGCACAGTATTTCGATTTTTGCCGCCCAAGGTTGTGGTTGACCTCCGGCTCGATGGGCACGATGGGCTTCGGCCTGCCTGCGGCCATCGGCGCACAATTTGCCGACCCGAAAGCGTTGGTCCTCGATATCGATGGCGATGCATCGATACGAATGAACTTCGGCGACCTCGAGACGGTGACCACCTACAACCTACCAGTGAAGGTTGTGGTGTTGAATAATTTTGGCGACGGTATGGTCAAGCAATGGCAGAAGCTGTTCTTCAAAGGCCGACTATCCGCCAGTGACAAGTCGCTGCATAAAAAAGATTTCGTGAAAGCCGCGCAGGCCGATGGGTTCGAGTTCGCAGTGCGTCTCGATCGCAAGGAAGATGTACCTCGGGTCGTGGAAGCGTTCATTCGCTATCCCGGCCCCGCCTTCCTCGAAGTCATTATCGATCCCGATGCGGGCGTCTATCCCATGGTGGGCCCTGGTCAATCGTACGATGCCATGATCACAGGCGATCACATCGTGGCGCGACATGCGCCGGTGAAGACCGATGCGCCTGGCCCTTCGGAAATGTTCTAAATGAAATACCTGCACACGATGGTGCGAGTTAGCGATCTCGATCGTTCGTTGGCGTTCTATCGCGATGCACTCGGTCTTGAAGAGATCTCTCGCAAGGACGTGTCGCAGGGGCGCTATACCCTCGTATTTCTGGCCGCTCCCGGTGATCACGCAGCGCAGGTCGAGTTGACCTTCAACTGGGATCCGGAGAGTTATCAGGGGGGACGCAATTTTGGTCACTTGGCTTACGGTGTCGAGAACATCTATGCCAGTTGTCAGCGCCTGATGGATCACGGCGTCACCGTTTTGCGTCCGCCGCGCGATGGCCGTATGGCCTTCGTACGCTCTCCGGACAGCATCTCGATCGAATTGCTACAGCAGGGCCCTGCCTTGCCGCCGGCTGAACCCTGGGCGTCCATGCCCAACAGCGGCACATGGTAACGATGAGCGTGCGACATCTCGCTCGCCTCGGTTTTCTGCCGATGGCTTTGACGCTGATGGCTTTGATGCTGAGCCGCCAAGCATCGGCTGATCCTGCTGCAGACGCTTCGGTCGAGTTTCGGGCGGCGTTGGCGGCAGTACCTGACGCACGTCGCGGTGACCGAATCTTTGCAACCTGCGCTGTCTGTCATGGTGTCGATGGCTCCGGACTGCCGGATGGATCTGTCCCGGTCGTCGGCTCTCAGTACTATCCGGTTTTGCTCAGGCAGCTTGTCGATTATCGCCACGCCGAGCGCTGGGATATCCGCATGGAACACGTGTCGCGATTGAAGGTGATGCAGACCCCACAAGACTTGGCGGATGTCGCAGCGCTCATCGCGTCGTTGCAGCCGATGGGTCCGATCGTACACGGCTCAGGCGAGGCTTTGACGAGTGGCGTGACGGTCTATTTCGAGAGATGCCAAGCTTGCCACGGCGCGACGGGTCAAGGTGATGGCGATCGCGGCATTGCTCGGCTGGCGGGTCAACACCCGGAGTATTTGCTGCGGCAGTTCATCGATGTGGTCGAGTCGCGTCGTCCGAGACTATCCGAAACCCACACGCCGCTGATACGCGGGCTAAAGCGAGCCGAGCTCGAGGGTATGGCCGATTACCTATCGCGCACGCGGCGATCGCGAGGGGCTGTTGCTCCGTAAGCTCGCACTGCGCGCATCGGCGCTGGTGCTGCCGTTTCTAGCGGCGTGCGCGACCCCGAGCGCGTATCTCGGTGATTCGATAACCGATATCGATGAAAATCAGGGATACCGGCTCGCCAAAGCGGTCACCGCTCGCCCGAAGGATGATCGACTCGTCATCGTCAGTTTGTCCGGTGGAGGGCTTCGCGCTTCGGCAATGGCTTTTGGTCTGTTCGAGCAGCTAGCTACCGATCGAATCGAGATCGATGGCCGGTCTCGTCGGATGCTCGACGAAGTCGATGTCATTTCGGCTGTCTCAGGTGGTGCGATCCCGGCTGCTTATCTCGTCGTGCACGGCGATAAAATCTTCGAGCGATTTCCGCAAGATTTTTTATACCGCGATTTTTCCACCGAGATGCACCGCGAGATTATCTTCAATCCGCGCAGCTGGCTCCGGTTGCCATCGCGTCATTTTGACCGAGGCGACTTGTATGCCGAGTATCTCGATAAGAACTTGTTCGATGGCGTCAAGTATGGCGCTTTGCTCAACCGACCCGATCGCCCTTTTCTAGTCATCAACGCAACGGATATCGGGATCGCAGGACGTTTCGAATTCACTCAAGACACGTTCGATCTGTTGTGCCTCGATCTAGCCCGATATCCTCTCAGTCGTGCGGTTGCCGCGTCGTCGTCCGTGCCGGCAGTGCTCACACCGATCACGATCCGAAACAGCGCCGGTCAGTGTGGTTATCAAATACCAACGTGGGCGCGTCGCGCAGTCGACTCGAGAGATCATAGCTCTCGAGAGCATTTTCGAGCGGCGACGATTTTGGCTCGTAGCGATTCGCGAACTTATGCGTATCTGCATTTGATGGATGGCGCGCTGAGCGACAATCTCGGGGTGCGCTCGACACTCGATGCACTCACCGACGGTGATGATGCGCTGCACTTTCAAAGCATGCTACAACGCAGCGGAATTCGAAAATTGGTTTTCATCACGCTGAACGCCTCGGACACGCAATGGTCGCGCATCGCCGGTAGGCGGCGCCCGCCGGATATGATCGACATGTTGAAGCTAGTGGGCACCGTGCCGATGGATCGATATTCAGTCGAGAGCAAAGCGGTGTTGAAAGAAGCTTTGATTCGCTGGGCTGCGAGGTTGTCGCCGGAAAATCCGGACGATGCGCTGCATTTCATTGATCTGAGTCTCGATAACCTGCGTGACCATTCGAGATTCAAGGAGGTCACGCAGATCGAAACCACTTTCAGCCTGAAGCGCTCTGCGGTGGACGAGCTGCGCTGTGCCGCCAAACTGCTCCTCAGTGACAATCCGGAGTACCAGCGATTGCTCAGCTCGCAGGGCAGCGGAGTCACTGCGCCCGCTGCCTGCTCTTGGTGAATCGCGCGGCTCACCACGTCATGGAGATACCCTTGGTCTTGAGATAGGGCTCAAGACCTTCCTTACCGAATTCCCGACCCCAGCCCGATTGCTTGTTGCCACCGAAGGGCATCGCGGGATCGAGCGCCGCGTGCATGTTCACGCTGACCTGCCCGGAGTCGATCTTGCGGACCATCTGCATTGCGATCCCGAGATCCCGTGTCCAGACGCTGCCCGAGAGGCCGTAGATGGTCGAGTTGGCCTCGCGTGCCACCTGATCGAGATTTCCGTCACTGAATCGATGTACACATAGCACAGGCCCGAAAATTTCGTTTTTCACTGGGGTCATCTCGGGCGTCGTCTTGGTGAGAATCGTTGGCTCGAAAAAGTATCCGGCGCGATCCGGCGAGTTGCCACCACAGACAAGATCGGCGCCTTCTTTGCGGCCAGCTTCGACGAAGCCCGCGACGCGCTCACGCTGTTTGGCCGAAATCAGGGGGCCAAACTCCGAGGTCGGATCGAGACCGGGGCCGAGCTTCATCGAGCGTGCGATGCTCGCGATTCCCTCGACCACGGCATCGTGAATCTTGTCGTGGAGAAAGAGTCGGGTGCCTGCCATGCAGTTTTGACCTTGCAGGAAGAAACATGCGCGTGCCGCACCGGGTATGACTTGCTCGAGATCGGCGTCGGCGAACACCACCACGGGCGACTTTCCGCCAAGCTCCAGCGAGACCTTTTTCAGATTACCCGCCGCGGCGCGTACGATCGAGCGACCAACCTCGGTTGAACCCGTGAAGGCGATCTTGTCGACTCCCGGATGTGCCGCGAGCGCGGCGCCTGCGGTTGCACCGTAGCCATTGACGATATTGACGACACCATCTGGAACGCCGGCTTCCTGACAGATCTCGGCGAGGCGCATCGCCGTCAGCGGCGTGAGCTCTGCTGGCTTCAATACCACGGTACAGCCGCTCGCCAAGGCGGGCGCGAGTTTCAACATCACCATCGGCAGTGGTGAGTTCCACGGCGTGATGGCGCCAACGACCCCGATCGGTTCGCGTAGCGTGAAAGAAATCGCCTCACCCGGCAGTTTGCCCTGCGGCGCGGCTGGCAGAGTGGCCCCTTCGATTTTGGTGGGCCACCCGGCGTAGTACCGAAAAAACTCCGGTACCACCATGCCGCACACATACTGGGCCAGCGGGGTCGGTAAGCCGTTATCCAGAATTTCGAGCTCGCACAGTTGTTGAAAATTCGCCTCGATCAGAGCGGCGATTTTCCACAGTACCGTGCCGCGCTGTGCGGCCGTGAACTTCGACCAAGGTCCCTCGAAGGCCGCTCGGGCGGCCGTGACGGCGGCATCGATCTCCGCGGCGCCGCCGGCACTGCACTGTGCGATGCGCGATCCCGTTGCAGGATCGTGGATGTCGATAGGCTCATCCGCACCGCCATGTTCGACACGGCCGTTGATGAAGTGGCCATGTTGTCTCGCCAGAAACGCGAGGGTGTGCTCTGAGAGTTGCGGATAGGTCTTGAGCAGTGCCTGCATGTGTCACCCACAATCGAAGTTCCCGAGTTGGGACCGCTTGATCGTAAGGTGCGGGCGCCGACTTTGGCGCCGAGGTAGCAGGCGTGCGACCGATGCGTGGCCGCACGCCTGCCTCGCGAGAGTCAATCGACCTTGTAATTCACCGACAAGAAGTATTCGCGCGGACGGATCGGAATGAATCCGCCGAGGAAGCCACGTGAGCCGGTCTGAATCACGTATTCGTTAGTGAAGTTCTTGGCCGAGGCCCGTACCGACCACGCCTCGTTCCAAGCAAGGTTCACGAATGCGTTACCTTGGCCATAGCCTTTGACGAGAAAGTCGTTGGTTGCGCTCGTGATGTAGTCATCCGTCTGAAACCAATCCGCGCCGAAGCTCACCCGACCGAGTTCGGTGTCGAGGCCATAATCAAAGCCGATCGTGAACGAGCTCGACGGTGTTTGGGGAATCGTCGGATTGACGCCGAAGTTCTTCAACGAGTTTGCAGGTGCGCTGCTCGGGGCGACCTCGTCGTACTTGCCATCCATCGCGAACGTGCCGCTCAGAAAGACGGTCAACCCATCCGTCGGGATCGCGGTGACTTCAACCTCGAGCCCACGCACGGTCGCTTTACCGGCGTTCTGCACCGGGAAGGTGGCCGTTCCGTTTGGCAGGATGACGGTGGCGTTCAGTGTCAGATCGTCGGCTTTCTGAAGGAAATAGTTGGCGTTGATGCGCAGTCGACTGCCGAGCAGATCCGTCTTGATACCCGCCTCGTAAGTGGTATTCGTCTCCGGCGCATACGGCGTGAGTGCGTCATTGAAACCGAAGATTGCGATACCGTTGTATCCGCCCGACTTGAAGCCGCTCGCCACCGAAGCATAGAGCAGCATGCTGTCGATGTTGTCGTTGTCGCTGGCGACTTTGTAGTCGATACCGATGCGCGGCGAGATTTCCGAGTAGGAGTTGTCGAGATCGACGAGTCCCGTCGCCGGTGTGATGGGCGGCAGCAATCCTCGGAATAGCATGTCGAAACGCTTCTCGTCCTTCGTGTAACGGATACCACCCGTCATTTTCAGGGCATCCGTCAGTAGATAGTCGATTTGCGTGAAGGCCGATACCGAGGTGGTTTTGATTTTCAACGCGCTGGTCGAGACCGGCAAGATCGGAAATACACCGGGCAGGTACGAGTTCCACGCAAAGTTTTGCGTCGCATCTTCGCCGAAGAGATAAAGGCCGAGCAGGTAATTCAGCTTGCCGTTGAGCGCGCTGCCTTGGAGTTGCAGCTCTTCACTCAATTGTTCGGCATCGGCGATATTCGACGCCATGATGTTACCGTTGCCGCTGAAGTCGTTGGTGAAAGCGTCTTCAGTTTTGACGAAACCCGTGATCGATCGGAACAGCGTATCGCCGAAATCGTAGGCGACGTTGATGGAGGCGATCTGCTGCTTGGTTTTGCCGTAAGGATAATTGGCCAGGTTGGGTCTGGCGATGTTCGGGGTGTTCAGTGCGTAACGCCCGAATTGCGGAACGAGATCATCGGAAGTGAATTGTTTGTTCGACGGAACGGCGGGCGTTGCCGCCGGAATCAGCTGCCCGCCGTCGTTTTGAGCGTCGGCGTACGACAAAGACGCCGTCACGTCGAGATTCTCGATACCCGTGTAGCGCAATTTGAGGCGACCGGCATAGTTACGCTCAAGACCGGTTTCCTCTGCCTTGCTCGGGTGCACATTGCGGAACTGACCGTCTTTGTTGGTGTACAGACCCGAGAGAGATGCCGCCCAACCGTCACCGATAGCGTTACCGACGCTGAAACTCACTCTTTGCTGATCGTAGTTGCCGCCACCCACGCTGAAATTGCTCCAGCCGTCGGCATCTGGTGCACGTGACATGAACTTGATCGCACCGGCCAAAGTATTGCGTCCGTAGAGCGTACCCTGCGGCCCGCGCAAAACTTCCACTCGATCGATATCGGCTAGCGTGATGTTGTTACCGTTGAGGCGCGCTATGTAGACATCATCGACATAGATACCGAACGGTGATTCGGCGACAACGAGCGAGGCATCCTGTTGGAGCGAGCCGCGCAACGACGGCGACAGATTGGTCGGCGTCGTGATGTTGTTGAACATCTTGAGGCTCGGCGCGTAGCGCGCAAGATCTTTTGCTTCCGTCACTTGCTTGTTCGCGAGCGCCTCGGCTGTGATCGCAGTCACAGGTACAGGCACAGTCTGCAAGGACGCTTCGCGGCGCTCTGCAGTCACCACGATTTCTTCGAGTGTTGAGGAGGAGCTTTCATTCTGGGCGATGGCGCTGATCGGAACCGCGACAAGCCCAAAGACCAAAGGCAGTAGACGACGATTCGACATGGAATGGGTCCCTTCTAGTTTTTTACCCGCTTGTAATCTAACAGAGGGCGTACCCGAATCAATGTTGTGTCGTCACTATAATGCGATCACGACCTTACCTTGGTTGCGACCGGCCAAGAGGTGCTCTGACGCATCGGCGACCTGTGCGAGGCCCGTGAAAGGGGTCGGGTCGACCCAGGCTTGCAGGCGACCGCGATAGTGCAGATCGAGGATACGATCGGCGGCTTCCGCGAAAAACTCCGGGAAAGTCTGATTTTGGAAGCCACGAATCGAGGCCGACTTCCAATAGAGCTTGCGGTACACCCGTGGGTGGGGGACAAATTCGACCTCCTTGTCAAAGTCGGAGGTGTGGCCACTGACCACGAGTCGTCCCCGCATCGAAAGGTGATCGACGAAGGTGTCAAAGATGGGGCCACCCACCGAGTCGTAGGCCACATCCAGTCCTTTTGGATATTCGCTCGTCAAAACATCGGCCAGATTTTCTTGACGATAGTTGACCACGCGATCCGCACCGAGTTGTCGCAGCGCTTGGGCTTTGGCGTCGTCGGAGGTGATGGCGATCACATGGCATCCGGCGAGTTTGGCGATCTGCACGACGAAATGTCCAAGGCCACCTGCGGCGGCTGATACGGCAACGACATCGCCCGAGCGAACTTCGCCGATGCGCTCGAGACCCACCATCGCCGAGATACCAGACGGAATCAGCGCGAGGATCTGAGGGCTCGCTTCGCGCACTTTGATCACCCGCGCGACGTCGGCGACTTGATATTCCCGATAGCCTGTTCCAAGTTTGGAAGTTGCGATGGCATCACCTTCGGTGAGGCCAGCCACCCCTTCGCCGACGGCGACGACATGCCCAACCGATTCGATACCCATGTCAAAGGGCGGCTTGACGTCCACGTAGCGCACGGTGTTTCGACAAAGATTCTTGTCGAAGATGGCGTTGCATCCGGCATAGCGATTGCGGATCACGACCTGGCCACGGCCAGGCGCCTGCCATGTTGCGCTCGCGATGCGGGTTGAGCTGCGAAAGTCGCCCGTCAGATTCTGGATGACTAATTTCGCATAAGTCGCAGGGTGGCTCATGGCAACGAGATCTCGTGACGTTCAGGGGGCGGCAAGCGTAGATTCGCCGGATCAATTCGTCCATGGGTGATCATCAACGTGCCAAGCCTGCTGATTACGGGAGCCTCGCGAGGGCTCGGTCTCGAACTCGCCCGACAGTATCTGGCCGACGGCTGGGAAGTGCATGCAGGGATGCGGCATCCCGCCGCGGCGAATGGGGATGTACAGGCGTTGAAGCGTGCCTATGGAGATGCGCTACAGTTGCAGCGCGTCGATGTGGAAGACCATGACTCAATCGAGCTTTTGGCTGCACGCTTGGAGAATCGATGCATCGATGTACTGATCAATTCGGCCGGCACCATGGGTAACGGGAGCTTCGCCGAGCAAGGCTTGCAGTTCGGCAAGTTCGGCAGCTCTGATTATTCGGACTGGGAGCGAGTGTTGCGGATCAACGTGCTAGGTCCGATGAAAATGGCCGAGGCATTCGTCGAGCACGTTGCACGGTCACCGCAGAAAAAAATCGTGACCTTGACCAGCATCCTCGGCTCGATCGAGAAAAACCGTATCGGCGGTCTCTATGCGTATCGGGCGAGCAAAGCGGCGGTCAACGCGATCATGCGCTCGATGGCGATTGATCTAGCGCGTAGTCATGGCATCAAAGCAACGGCGTTACACCCCGGCTGGGTACGAACCGACATGGGTGGCCCGCAGGCGGATATCGATGCGCCAACTAGCGCGCGTGGCATGAAAGCACTGATCGCTCGTCTCGATGAGACGATGGTCGGTCGTTATTGGATGTATGACGGAAGCGAGTTGCCTTGGTAAGTCTTGATCGCGATCGACATCATCGATCGCGAAACATCGTTGCCATGGTTTTTCGCGATGGATCGTAGGCTGAGTAAGTCTTACCGATGGTCGCCGGGTCACCAAGCGAGTCGGCGACGAGTTTGGCAAGATCGGTCCTTGCGATGAAGCTGAAGGTCGCCGGATCGTCTGCCAGAAATGCTGCGCCACTCGCTGCGCCGTCGGTCAAGCCACCTGGTCGAATGATCGTGTAATCGAGACCGCTGCCGCGCAGATGATCCTCGGCGCGAGTTTTCAACTCGATGACCTCGGCGAGGAAGCGACGCGATGGTAGCGGTGCAGCTTCGACCGAATCGCCGGCGCCGATGACGGTAACGAGTAGCAGGCGTCTGATACCGGCTGCCTTGGCGGCATCGATCACGTGACGATTACCGATGAAATCGGGGCGTTGTGCCTGCTCTCCACGTGAGGTTCCGAGGGTGGAGATCACGGCGACGAAGGGTTTTGAACGCAGCGCCGACTCGACGGTATCGGCTTTGAGGGCGTCCGCCACGACGGTGTCGACGCCCAGTTTTGCAAGTTCGGCGGTATTGGATGAGCTGCGTACGGCAACCGTGACTGATTCGCCTCGGGCCCGCAATTCTTTGACAATGCCAAGACCCGTGCCCCGATTGCCACCGAAAACCAGAACGGGTCCGTTGACCGGCTGGTAGTTTTCGAATCGGTGTACACCGGTAGGTTCGTGGGACGAACCGCTTAACCAGAAGACATAGGCGACGATGGCGATGATCGCCAGGGCGATGAAGCTACCGATCCATTTGAACAGAGCGATGATCCAGCGCATAACGTCAACCCCCCAACGTAGCTGCCCAGCGAGCCAGTATCTCGCTCTCCCGTTCCGGCGAAATGCCCGCGCGAAGTTTTGATCTCTCGGCTTCCGGGCGTGATAAGTGCCAGCGCAGCGTATCAGTCACCGTTTCCAGCATGGGTCGAATACGCATACCGGCGCTCACTGCGCGGGCAGCACTGACGGCGGCAAAGCCCGCGCTATCGCCCTCGGAGGGCACCCACACCGGCATATCCGACCAGGCAGATACCTTGTGCGCATCGAGGAAACTTGCAGGAATCCAAACTGGATCGGCATCTACCACGACGACTTTCTTTGCCGCTGCGACCGATGCGCCAACGACGTCACCTATGGTGTAGTGGCCGGGTGGCGAGAGCAGATTGAAGGTACCGTTCAGATTGTTTTCGACTGACTCGATGGTGAACTCGGCCAAATCACGCACATCGATGAATTGAACGGGATCGCGCGAGTTTCCCGGCGCCATGAACTTACCGCCGCGAGCGGCACGAGCGGGCCAGTAGGTGAAGCGGTCGGTGTTGTCGTCCGGTCCCACTATCAAACCTGGGCGAACGATCAACGAGTGTTGGTCACCATAAACGCGTCGTGCCGCTTGCTCGCAAAGCGCTTTGAGAGGGCCGTAGGTCAGCCCGTCGACTTTGTCGGTCGTCGCGTCCGGCAAGGTTCCGAGCGGTGAATTCTCGTCGTTCGGCTTATCGAAACCGGCATAAACGGAAACCGTCGAAACGAATACATAGAGCGGCGTGGTCGCGTGCAGAAGCTCGGCCGTCGCGGTGACTTGTCGTGGCACATAGCCGGAGTTGTCGATGACTACATCCCAACGACGTCCCTTCAGTGCGGTGATATCGCCGTTACGATCGCCGGTCAGACGTTCGATTTCCGTAAAGCGGGTTGTATTGGTCTTACCGCGGTTGAAAAACGTGACTCGATGGCCGCGACTCACCGCAAACGCGGTCATGTGCAGGCCGAGAAAACGCGTTCCACCCAAGATCAGGATATCGAGAGGCTTGTTCGCCTTGGGTGTGACGGCCGATCGACCCGGTAGGCTGGCTAGCGCTGCCAACGCGATGCCGGACGATAAAACTTCGCGACGTTGCATTTAGAGCGCTCCGGGTGGTGCGTATGACTCGATCCAGCTTTTGACACTTTGATACCAGTGCAGCGAGTTCTGCGGCTTCAGCACCCAGTGGTTCTCGTCAGGGTAGTAGATGAACTTGGAGGTGACGCCGCGCTTCTGCAGCGTATTGAACAGTTCTATGCCGTGGTTCACCGGCACGCGCATATCGAGTTGGCCGTGAATGACTAGGGTTGGTGTGACGAAATTAGCCGCGTTGGTGTGAGGTGAATAACGCGCAAAATCGTCAGGTCTCTCCCAGAATTCGAAAAAGCGGTCGCGTTCTGCGCCATAGTCTGCGCCGATTTGCGTGAACGAGTTGTAGACGGCCGCATGCGCGATCAGCGCTTTGAAAGGATGCGCACGACCGAGCAACGTGCTCGCGAGGAAGCCGCCGTAACTGCCACCGCCGGCGACCATCCGATCGGCATCGACAAAGGGCTGGGATGCCAGCCACTCGGCAGCCTTGATGGTGTCTGTATACGGCTTGCTGATGCGATCCGGGTTGATGGCGTCGGCGAAGTTTTGACCGAAACCGCTCGAGCCATGGAAATTGTGCCATGTCACGATGTAACCCCAGCTTGCGAAAACGTGCGCATTCCAGCGCCATTGCACCGCGTCTTGAATGGCGTTGTGCGGCCCGCCGTGCAGCAGCATGAACACGGGATATTTTTTGGTCGGGTCGAAATCGGGAGGGTAAACGACCCACATCTGGATCGGCTGCTGCTGGCTACCGGCGTAGGTGACGCTCTCGACCTTGCCCAGCGCGGTTTGCGACAACACGCCGTCGTTGAGACGACTGAGCGTCCGCACGCCGCCGTCATCAAGATTCAGAGCGGTCAGCGTGGGTGGTTCGGAGAAGCTCTGTCGGATAGCCACTGCCGCAGGCTTGGTTTGCGCTGTGGCGAGGGCTAGAGCGCCGAAACTCGGGCTACGCGTTATCGCCTTCGGCGTACCAGGCTTGGCCAAATCGAAACGATAGATTCGCTGGGTAGCTGCATCGTCGATGGCACTGAATATCGCTTTGGAGTTGGGGTGCCAGATCAGCGTGCTGACGGAGCGATCCCAAGCGCCCGAGAGATCTCGAACGGCCGAATCACTGCGCGATCGAAGCATGAGTTTGTATCGATCCGCGTAGAAGCCTTTGATCGATTGCGCCGAGTAAGCGAGCCATCGACCATCTGGGCTATATGACGGCGCGCCATCATCGGCAGGGTTACCCTCGGTGATGTTGACGGCGGGCTTACAGCCGCAGGCAGCCATCGTCATCACATCGTAATTCGGATCTACACCGGTTTGATCGACGTTGGTTACGAAGGCGATCTCCGTGCTATCCGGCGAAATATCGTATGACGAGGTCGAGTAGTCGGCCTTGGATAAATGATGGCCCGATTGTCGAGTGATGGCGGTGGGCTCACCTCCATCGACGGGTATCGAGAACAGATGCGGTTGGCGGTCGTCGAGGAATCGATCCCAATACGAGATCGGTGCACGATCCCATTCTTTGGCGCTCAACTTGCTATCGGCGCGGTCCTTCATCCGCTTGGCTTGCGCCGTCCATTCAGCCAGATCCGTCCAGATCGCCGACACGAACGCAATCTTGCGCCCGTCCGGAAACCACTTGGGTGCATTGGCGCCGGTCGGTATGGCGGTCAGTCGCCGTGCCTCGCCGCCGTCGGTCGGAATCAGATAGATTTGTGATTCTTTGTCATCACCGCGTTTGGAGACGAAGGCAAGCCACTTCCCATCGGGGCTGAAGGTCGGGGAGCTGTCGGCAGCCGCATCCGTGGTGAGCTGTCGACCGGTGGTGCCGTCGGTCGGGTAGAGCCATAGATCGGTATAGCTGCGATTTTCCGCAACATCGAACCGCGTTACGGAAACGACGGCCAGCTTGCCGTCAAGCGAGATGTCGGCATCACCGAGTCGGACCATCGACCACATGCGTTCAGCCGAGAGTTTCTCAGCGCCGACGGTGAACGGTGTGACCACGACGATGGCGATGCACGCGAGCATCGTACGAGTGATTCGATTCATGACAACCTCACATAGTCAAAGATTTCATTCGCTATCGGTGATGCACACAGGGCAGTCCGATGTAACGACCGGCGCCGGTGCATGCGCTGCGCCAACCCATGCCGACACCATGTCCGGAATCAGATGAGTCCGTTTTGTCGTTACTCTGCCGGATGGCAACCCGATCGATGTGGACGAGACCGCCTTGTCACCAGACGCCAACAGACGCAGACCGCTGATAGCGCCGTCGATGATGGGTACGGGACAGCGTTTCGCCAGGGCTTCGGCGATCGGGGACATGCAAGTGCAGCCGAGCACGATCGAATCGGGATGGTACTGCGCGATCAGCGCCTCGCACGCAGTGCCGAGTGCGTCAATGATATCGTCCTCGTGCCTGGCCATACGCGCCATGAGGCTGGTGTCGCCCGCGAGTCTCGACAATTCGTCCTCTGTCGAAAAATGCCGGATCGCGACACAACGCGGCACCATCTCGAGTGACCGTAGACGTTCGTCGTAGAGAAATCCCATCGACTTCGGCCAGACGGTCAAGATGCAAAACCGCCCCTCGCCCGTCAGGCTTGCTTGTTGCAATGCCGCTGCACCGGCTCCCACGATGGGCGCGACGACAGCAGACCGAGCGGCATCGATGCCATAGTCGGCGAACGAGTTGATCAGGATGGCATCGCAGTGTGCGTGTGCGGCACTTTGTGCGGCATCGACATAACCGACATCAACCAAGAGTCGTTCGTATGGGCTGAACGCAAACATCGACAGCCTCGGCTGTATGAGTACGACCTCGACGTCGGGAAATCGAGCGGCTTCGGTGTAGAAATGTGGGGGCAGTTCGGTGCTAGCCGAACCGCTGCCGATGATTCCGATTTTCATGAGGTGAAGGCTAAGGCATGCGGCCGTGTATCGGCTACCCGCATCGGGCATACTTCGGTCATGGGATCCTCATTGACCGATGCAGGCATCGTCGTTGGATCGGCTCGAACCGAACGGGCTGATGCGATCGCCCTGGTGCGTCGCTGGTTCGACAATCTGTCGGCGCGCGATCTGCCCGGCGCTGCCACGCTGATGTCGCCCACCCTGTCGATCGTGATCTCCGGTGGGCACCGTTTTGCCCGCCTCGAAGACTTCCTCGCTTTCGGCGCCGATCGTTATGCGTCGGTTCACAAACAGACCGATCATTTCGAGGTCTGCGAAGCCGCCGGTGGCGTGGCCGTTTACGTGCGCGGCGAGATGTCGGGAGCCTGGAGAGACGGTACGGCGTTTGCGGGTGTACGTTGGTGTGATCGATTTCTGGTCAGCGGTGGCGTGATTGTCGATCTGCAAACCTGGAGTGACTTAGCCGAGACGCGGCTGCGCTGAATCCATCGGAGTTTTGATTTTGAGCATCAGCAAACTGGACCGTTATGCCGCGCTAGCCTTGCAGATCGACTGCGACGGCGTTCATCCCGACACGACCCGCGAGGAATCTGCGGCCCGCATGCAACGATCGATCGCGAGGATCGATCAGGCCGTCGCGGGTGCTCGTCGCTGGATTGGGCCTGACCTGAAGCTCGTGGTGCTGCCCGAGTACATCCTGTCGGGTCCACCGTGGGGTGAGACGATTCCGGAGTGGGCGACCAAGGGCGCATTGCATCCGCGCGGTGCTGAGTACGATGCGCTTGGCGCGCTTGCCCAGAAACACGCCGTGTTTCTCGCCGGTAACGGCTACGAGACCGATGATCACTTCCCCGGTCTGTACTTTCAGGCATGTTGGGTGTTCGATCCATCCGGAAATCGCATTCTCACCTATCGACGGCTGATTTCGATATTTGCGCCCACACCCCACGATGTGTGGGATCGCTATCTCGACATCTACGGGCTCGAGGCCGTGTTCCCGGTCGCAGATACCTTGATCGGTCGAATCGCTGCGATTGCATCGGAGGAAATTCTCTATCCGGAGATTGCGCGTGCTCACGCCATTCGCGGCGCCGAGGTGTTTTTGCATTCCACCAGCGAGGTGGCATCACCGAATTTGACGATCAAACAAATCGCACGACGCGCTCGTGCGCTGGAGAACTTGGCTTACGTCGTATCGGCAAATACCGGCGCGCTGCACGGCATCGATGTGCCTGTCGATTCCAGCAACGGTTATTCGGATGTTATCGACTATCACGGCAATCAGATGGTTGTGGCGGGTCTTGGCAACTCGTCGGTCGCCAACACTTTTCTCGATATGGCGGGGTTGAGGGCTTATCGCCGACGGCCTGCCATGAGCAATATGCTCTCGCGACAGGCTCTCGATCTGTTCGCGGAGTCATACGCAAAAGCCGATTTGCGCCGTCGTAACGGCTTGTTGCAGGGCGACAAGATAATGATCCCGGATCGTGCCTACTTCCAGCAGCGTCAAGCGGATGCCATTGCTCGAATGACCGAGCGCGGTATTCTTTGAGTCGCCTGCATTTTCGCCGAGCATGGCACGAGTGCTATGGCGATCCCCGCGCTGTACTGCGCGTGGTCGAGGTCGAGGAAGAAACTCCGGCCGCCGATGAGATCGTCATCCGGATGGAAGCGGCGGCGATGCACATCGCCGATTTGCGCACCATCGAAGGTGCCGATCTGTTCCGAAATCCGTTACCGCGTACACCCGGGTTTGAGGGGATTGGTCGTGTCCTGCGCGTGGGTTCTGCCGTCACCGCTTATTCGATCGGCGACCGCGTCTTCCCTGCGCTGGCATCGGGAACCTTCAGTGAGCAGGTGCGGTGCGCAGCAACTCGTTGCATGCCTGCACCCGAGGGCGATGCCGCGCAGCTATGCCTGCTCACCGTCAATGGACCAACCGCTGCCGTCATGCTGGATGACTTTGTCGCACTCGACCAAGGCGATTGGTTGATCCAAAACGCTGCCAACTCCAACTGCGGGCGCTTTCTGCTGCAGTTGGCGCGTCACCGCGGCATCAAAACGGTCAATGTAGTTCGACGCGTCGAGATGGTGGACGAGTTGATCGAGCTGGGTGGCGATGTCGTGTTGATCGATGGCCCCGATCTGGCGGATCGGGTGACTGCGGCCACCTCGGGTGCTGCCATTCGATTGGGCATCGATGCAGTCGCAGGGCCCGCAACGCGACGAATTGCAGAATGCTTGTCGGCCGAAGCGCACTTGGTTTGCTACGGCGCCATGAGCGCGCAGCATTGTGAGCTCGACTTCTATCGTTTGTTTCGCTTGGGAATCGAGTTCCACGCGTTGAGTTTCGTCAGACAATTGTCGCGACGGAGCGCGCCGCAAGTACGCGCGTTGTATGCGGATTTGGCGGACAAGATTGCGACCGGCACGCTCTCGGCCCGCATCGCAGGGCGCTATCGTCTGGAGCAAATCATCGCCGCGTGCGAGCGCGCAGCGATGACCGGCTCTGATCGAGACGGCAAGGTCGTCATTGTTTTCTAGGAATTGACCAGCACGACTTTCCCGTAGTGGGTGCGAGCGTCGACCATGCCGTGTGCCTCGACGAGCGCGCTCATCGGCAGCGTCTTATCGACCACCGCCTTGAATCTGCCGTTGGCGAACAGTGGCAGGGCGAGTTCACGGAAACTACGCATCGATTCGGGGATGAAGCGCACGCTCGATGAGATGCTCATCGCGAGCAGTTGGAGATTGCGCATCCCGATATTCAGATTGAAGCACACCTGTCGTCCGCCGGTGCTGCCATACATGACGATACGTCCTTCGGCTGCCATCGAATCGAACAACGCCGCGGCAGTTTCTTCGCCGATGGTCATCAGCCCGATATCGATGCCGTGCCCGTTGGTATCACGATGCACGAGTTCGGGAAGAGCCCCTGTTTTGTAGTTGTAGGCGGCATCGGCGCCCGCGGCGATACCGCGAGCGCATTTATCGTCGCGGCTTGCGGTACCGGCGACCCAGCAGCCTTGCCACTTGGCGATTTGCAGCGCAGCGCTACCGACGCTACTGGCGATCGCTTCGATCAATACTTTTTCGCCGGCGCGCGAACGCGCGACGGTGACCAGCGCATGCCACGCGGTCAGCCAACCGACCGGTATCGCGGCGCCCTCGACGAAACTCAACGCGTCGGGGAGGCGCAGCGTGTGTACCTCATCGAAAAGTACGTGCGTCGCGTGCGAGCCACGGGCTCGGCCGAAGACCCGATCCCCGATGGCGACGGTGGTCACTCCTGGTCCGACAGCTTCGACGATACCCGCTGATTCCATTCCCATGACGAACGGCAACGCTTGGCCGATGTACGCGCCCGAGCGCATGCGGGTTTCGGCGAAGTTGATTCCAGAGGCTTTTACGGCCACCCGCACTTGCCCAGGACCGGGCACGAGCTCGGGCATTTCGACCCACTCCATGACCTCCGGTCCGCCAAAGGTGGCGACACGCCAACCGAACATTTAGTGGCGGCTCTGCAGGAAGCTGCGGAAACCTGCATCGTAATCCGTGATCCAAAGCTGGGTCAGCGGATTCGCCTGCAACGATGACCACCACTGCGCGAGCTTCGGATAGTCGGCGAACTTTTCCT
This sequence comes from Klebsiella pneumoniae, assembly GCA_945873095.1. Taxonomy (GTDB): domain Bacteria; phylum Pseudomonadota; class Gammaproteobacteria; order Steroidobacterales; family Steroidobacteraceae; genus UBA964. The sequence goes on from CAMCBU010000003.1 coordinate 102,220, forward strand.
CGACGCCACACAGACTCGTCACGATACCCATCATCTGCAAGCACGGGAGCAGGGCACAGTCGGCGTACGCCGAGGGCGCCATGAAGTGTTCGAGTTGCGCGAGGCTTTTTCGATAGGCCGTCGTTGCCGTCTGAACGGCGTCGGCGTTTCGCTTCTCCGGGTTGAGATTGCCGAAGAACGCGTTGCCCTGCGGCATGACATACAGATCGGCGATACGACCGAGGAGTCGCGCGCGCGCACGCTCCGCAGGGTCAGCCGGCAGCAAGGGCTGTTGCGGGTAAGCGTCTTCGAGATAATCCAGAATCACCATCGACTCGGCGATCGCTTGGTTACCGAGCTCGAGAGCCGGCATTTTGCCGAGCGGATTGATCTGCAGATATTCCGGTGATTTGATGCCGTGCGCCGGCATCGCCGCCTCGAGATCCAACCCCTTCATTCGAGCCGCATAGACGACGCGGGCGACATAAGGCGAGATGATCGATCCGTAAAGTTTCATGTGGTCTCCGGTGTTGTTTTTTGAGGTCGATGCAAGGCTAAAAGAACGAATATCAACAGTGGCAGAGCGACCAGATTCAGCGTTTTCCAACCGAGCGCCTCGATCGCCGTGCCAGCGAGCAATGACGCTACGGCTTGCGACCCGAATACGGCAAAGTCGTTGAAGCCTTGGGCGCGAAAACGATCAGCCGGTTCGTACGTGGTTGCGAGCATGGCCGTCGCCGAAACGAACATCAAATTCCAGCCCACTCCGAGCAACGTGAGCGCCGTGAAGTAATGGACGAACTCTTGCCCGACATAGGCTGCGATGCCGATACAGAGAATATTGATGAAGATGCCGATCACCATCATTCGACGAACACCAAGAACTCCGATCAACCAAGGGCTCACCAGCGACGGTAGGTACATACCGAGCAAATGGGCGGTGATGACGAAAGTGGTTTCTGCCGTCGAGAACCCGTCGTGCACGTGCATGCTGAGTGGCGTCGCTGTCATGATGAAGCTCATGACGGCGTATGAAGCGAGACCTGCCAGCAGAGCGAGTCGATAGTCCGGTTTCGACAGCAACTGTGTAATGGAAGTGCCACGCTTGGATTCCATGCGGGTGGTGATGGTTCCGAGTGGCAACTGCAGCAGCACGATCGTGGCGCAGAGGCAAAGACCCGCGAGAACCACGAACGAGCCGGTGAACTCGGGCCAACCACCGAGATTGGCGGCAAGTTGCCCAAGAGCCGGTCCCGCGATTGCCGCACCGAGGGTACCGATCATGACGGTGGAAACGGCACGCCCTGCGAGTTCGGCGGGAACGAACTCGATCGCGGCAAAACGATACTGTTGAACGAAGGCCATATTGCTACCGATGAAAAATGCGGCAGCACACAAGGCGACGAAGTTGGCCGTGGCAATACTCCAAGCGATCACCAGTGCCGCGGTGGCCGCCACGAGAGCACTACCGATGAAGGCCGGTTTACGACCGATGCGCTGCATGAGCAGGGCTGCAGGCAGAGAACTTGCGGCGATACCGAGCACGGATAAGGACAGCGGCAGGGTCGCAAGATAAGGCTCGGGCGCCAAGCGAGTGCCGACGATGCCGCCGAAAGTGACGAGAATGATCGTGCCGCAGGCCGCGAAACCTTGGGCCAAGGTCAGAATCCAGACGTTTCGCATCGAAGTGATCACAGAATCGCCATCTAGTATGCTTGAAGCATGAGCGATTCCAAGCCGGTCCGCGCACCAAATCCAGCCTTTTTCGACCACTCCGTGATCGACAACCTGATCGCCGTGACGATGGAGCTCGGCGCAGAGTTATGGGTGCAGCGCGAGCGCCTGCGTGTCGTCGAGCAACTACTCGCCGAACAGGGCGTCGTGACTCGTGAGGCGATCGAACGGCACGAATCGACACCCGAGGAGCAAGAGCGTGTACGCAGCGAGCGCGATGCCTTCGTACAACGCTTATACGGGCTACTGCTGCGGGATACGGTCAAGGCCACCCCGAGTCACGGTTGACCCGGCGATGTCCTCAAGCATGTTGCTGCATCGCGATTACATCGAACGCATCTTACGAGCGAAGGTCTACGATGTAGCGATCGAGTCGCCACTCGAAATCGCAGCGCGCCTATCGCGGCGGCTCGGTAATCGCATCGAGCTGAAGCGCGAAGATCTGCAACCGGTTTTCTCGTTCAAGTTGCGAGGTGCGTACAACAAGATCGCAACGCTCTCGTTACAGGTCGCATCCCGCGGGGTCATTTGCGCTTCAGCCGGCAATCACGCGCAAGGCGTTGCGCTCGCAGCGAGCCGTCGTGGTATTCCGGCGGTTATCGTGATGCCGATCACCACGCCGCAGATCAAGGTCTCTGCCGTTCGCGATCTGGGCGGCGAAGTCGTTCTACACGGTGACGATTACGATTCTGCCTACGAGCACGCGCTTCGCCTCGCTCGCGATCGAAACCTCGTTTTCGTGCATCCTTTTGATGATCCGGATGTGATCGCGGGACAAGGCACGATCGGCATGGAAATCGCGCGTCAGACGGGCGGAGAGCTCGACGCGGTGTTCATTCCAGTCGGGGGCGGAGGCTTGCTTGCGGGGATCGCGGTATACCTCAAGCATCTGTATCCGCATATTCGAATCATCGGTGTGAATGCAGCCGATTCGACAGCCATGCATGATTCGCTGGCTGCTGGATCGCGCGTCAAGCTGGCACGGGTCGGCATTTTTGCCGACGGCGTCGCCGTGCGCCGAGTCGGCGAAGAAACGTTCAGGCTTGCGCGCGATTTGGTCGATGAAATGATTCTCGTGACGACCGACGAGATCTGTGCGGGTATCCAAGATATTTTTGAGGATACGCGCTCGGTCGTCGAGCCTGCGGGTGCTTTGGCGGTGGCAGCGATCAAAAAATATATCGCTCGTGAGAAATGCGCGGGCAAGCGGCTGATTGCCATCAATTGTGGCGCCAACATGAATTTTGATCGCTTGCGTCATGTGGCCGAGCGCGCCGAGGTGGGTGCTCGCCGCGAAGCCTTGTTGGCGGTCGAAATCCCCGAGCAGCCCGGCAGCTTTTTGACTTTGTGCCGAACGCTGGGTGCTCGCAGCGTCACCGAGTTCAATTATCGATTCGACCAGCAAGATCGTGCTCGTGTGTTTCTCGGATTCGCGACGGCGACGGGTGATGGCGAGCGATTGCAGATGATCGAGCACCTGCACCAGGCGGGCTATCGGGTCACAGACATGACCGACAACGAGCTCGCCAAACTGCACATTCGTTACATGGTGGGCGGACGACCCACGGAGCTCGCTGACGAGTTGCTGCTGCGATTCGAGTTTCCCGAGCGACCGGGCGCCCTGTCACGATTTCTCGAGGCGATCGGCTCACGCTGGAACATCTCGCTGTTCCATTATCGCAACCACGGCTCTGACGCTGGCCGGGTGCTGGCGGGGATTCAAGTTGCAGTGAGCAGTCGTGGCGAGTTTTTCGAGCATCTTGCGGCCTTGCAATATCCCTGGATCGACGAAACCGGTAATCCGGCCTATCGCTTGTTTCTCGGTGGCGCCGAATCGTGAGGGTCCACGCACCTGCCGTGTTGCCGGTGGAGCGATTCGTCTCGTTGCGCGGCCACCAACACAGGACCTTGCATTGGGGCGCCAAGGGTCAGCCGACCGTGTTTTTGCTGCACGGATTTCAAGATTGCGTCGACACCTTCCAGATGTTGATCGACGCACTGCCACGAACGTGGCATTTCATCGGACTCGACTGGCGTGGTTTTGGTGGAAGTGATTGGCAAAATTCGCCGTATTGGTTTCCCGACTATCTCGCCGATCTCGACACCCTGCTGGATTTGATGGCACCCGACTCAGCTGTCACGTTGCTCGGTCATAGCATGGGAGGTAACGTCGCCAACCTCTACGCAGGCATTCGGCCCGAACGCGTCGCGCATCTGATCTCACTCGAGGGTTTTGGTCTGCCGCGGACACCGGCTGAGCAGGCTCCCGCGCGCTATGCCCAATGGCTGGATCAGCTGCGTGCGGGGCCGCAGCCCTCCCGATACGACTCGATCGAGACACTGGCGACGCATCTTCGAGAGCGAAACGCCAGACTGCCTGAGGAAAACGCTGCTTTCATCGCGCAAGCGTGGATGCAGCGCACGGCGGACGGATTGCCGCGCATGCATTTCGATCCGTTCCATCGCTATGTCAACCCGGTGCTGCATCGGCGCGAAGAAGCGGAGGCTTGTTGGCATCGAGTCGAGGCGGATACGCTGTTGGTGCTCGCCACGGAGTCGGAGTATCGGCGTCGGTTGGATCACGAGGGTGACGTCGAGCGCATGCATCGATGCTTCAAGCGTCTGTCGGTCGAGGATCTGCAGGGGCTTGGGCACATGATGCATCATGAAGACCCGGTCCGAGTGGCCGACGTGATTGCCCGCTGGTGGTCGTTGAGGAGTGGATAGCGATGAAATCAGTCATGGTTCTGGCGGCGCTGCTGACCAGCAGTGCAGCGACATCTGTCTCGGCTGCCAAGTTCGTCGCCTTTGATCCATCGCGCTATTCGCAGGAGATCACCGAATGCGATCGCCTAGCCTCTCACCCTGACGATCCCTTCAAGCTCGCCACGGGAGTCTCGGAAGGCAAGGTCGATTTGGCCAAAGCCATCCCTGCTTGTCTTGAGGCTGTAACTCGCGATCCGAAGAATCCTCGACTGAACTATATGTACGGTCGTGTGCTCGGCTATGCCGGTCGTGGTGCCGAGGCCTTGCCGTATCGAGAGGCCGCGGTTGATGGCGACTATCCACAGGCTCTGTTCGTGATCGGCTACATCACGCTCTATGGCTACAACTTCCAACCCAAGGATGTCTGTCGTGCCGGTGAGTTACTGCATCGGTCGGCTTTGCACGATCGAATCGCCGGGCAACTGGGATTCCCGCGATACGTGCTCGAAGGACGGTTCGACACTTGTCCGGGCGTTCGCCGTGACCCAGCCGAGATGCTGGAGTTCGTGGCAGCAGCCCGTAAGCAGTTCGGTAGCGATTACTACAAAGGCTTGCTAGCCGATGCCCTCGAAGACGATTTGAAGCGCCTGATCCAACAACCCTAACCCATGGCGGAACCCGATCACACCGCGTCCGTGTTGCGCCCCATGGGGCTGCATCCGCGAGCTATTTGGGCCGGATACCTCGGTTTGCTGCCGTTCGTTGCGGCCTTGCTTTGTGTGGTTTTTGGTCATGGCGCTCTCGGGTGGCAGGTGGGTGAACGTCTAGCACTGGGTTGGGGTGCGGCGATTCTCGGCTATGTATCGGCTGTGCATTGGGGGCTCGCATTGGCGGGGCGATGGCCTTGGACGGCTGGTGTGGTACTCGGCAGTACCGTACCTTCGGTGTTGGCGGCAGTTGCCGTGCTGATCGGCGAGGTACGCGGCTTGGCACTGCTCGTGATTGGCTTTGGTGTGTTCTGGTTGTACGAACATCGCCGATATGAGCAAGAGCTACCCGCTGACTACCTTGCGCTGCGGAGAAATCTTTCTTTGACGGTGTGCGTGCTGCTCACGCTGACGGCGATCGCACTGGACAACGCGAGGATGCTCTCATGATGCTGGAAGATCTCGCTGAGGCTAAGTGGCTGCGCGCCCTGATCGTCGCATTTTCGTTGATCGTGCTGGTGTTGTTGGCTTTCCAAGTGCTGCAGCCATTTTTGGTGCCTGTGGTTTGGGCGGTCATCTTGGCTTACGTCACATGGCCGATGCACGAGCGGGTCGTTTTGTTGTGTCGAGGTCATCGCGAGCTCGCTGCGCTCATCATGACGCTCGGGCTGAGCGCTGCCATCATATTGCCCATCGTCTGGCTGATCATCCTCGTGCAAGCCGAAGCACTGCCGATTTATCGCGAATTGGCGCCGCTGCTCGCCAAAGTCGAATTACCGGACTCCATCAAGCAGATTCCTTTGCTTGGGCCACGGCTCGTCGAAATCGTCGAACAGTTCCAGCGAGATCCGTCCGGTATCGATGCCGCCATTCGGAATTTCCTCACGCAATCATCTGGTGAGGTGAGTGCGGTCGTCGGCGGCGTCGGTCGCAACGTCATCAAATTGGGCTTTGCGATGTTCTCCCTGTTTTTCATGTACCGAGATGGCGAGCACGTCGCTGCACAAGTCGAGCGGATGTTGCAGCAGTTCTTCGGCAAGGTTCGTGTTTCTCATTACCTCGATGCGATCGGGAGCACGGTCAAAGCTGTCGTCTACGGCTTGGTTTTGGCGGCTTTGGCGCAAGGCACGTTGGCTGGTATCGGTTACGCAGTGGCAGGTGTGCCAGCGCCGATAATCTTTGGCATCATGACCTTTCTCGCGGGGCTCATTCCGTTCGTCGTCCCGTTTATGTGGACTGGCGCGAGTATTTATCTTTTCCTGACCGGTAACACGGTTGAGGCCATTGGGCTCGCAATTTGGGGCGCGACAGCGGTCAGCTGGATCGACAACATCGTGCGACCGCTCGTGATCAGCGGTGCGACTCGCATCCCTTTTCTGTTGGTGTTGTTCGGTGTGTTGGGCGGTCTCGCCGCGTTTGGAATGGTGGGGCTTTTCATTGGCCCCGTGATACTCGCCGTTTTGATGGCGATCTGGCGTGAATGGATCGCCGAGAAACGCTCCCAGGCGGATCCGACCTGATCAAGTCTGAGAGCGGTTCATCCACGCCGGCAGGTCGGGGCCGCGGTATTGCCGCATCGCCTGCAACAGTCGAGTGGCATCGTCATCGATCAGCAGCATGTCGCGAACGCCCGGGCGCAGAAAACCTTCCTGCTGCACGTGGTCCAAGAAGGCACCGAGACCGGAATAGAAGCCGTCGACATCGAGCAGCGCACAGGGTTTTTGATGCAGACCGAGATGCGCCCACGTCCACACTTCGAATAATTCCTCGAGAGTGCCCACGCCGCCCGGCAGCGCGATGAATCCGTCGGCGAGTTCCGCCATCATGGCTTTGCGCTCGTGCATCGACTCGACGATACGCAAGTCAACGGCGCCCCGGTGGGCGACTTCAAGCTTGACGAGGTTGCGAGGGATGATACCGATGACCTCGCCGCCCTCGGCCAACGCGGCATCGGCCACCGCACCCATCAGACCGATGCCCGCACCGCCATAGACAAGGCCAATGCCTGAGCGGGCTAGAAGGTGGCCAAGTGCCTGTGCTGCAAATCGATAGGACTCTTTCGCGCCAGCATTGGCGCCGCAAAAAACGCACAGACGTTTCATGTCAATTTCGGCAGCAGAACGTGTGCCCAGTCGTGCGAGTCGCGGGGTAACTCCACGAAGACGAGATGGGGCATCTCTTCGGCTACTTGTACCGCGACCGATTTCAATGGATCCGCGTTTGGTGCGGCCAACAAAACCGCTGCCCGGGTTTTGGCAAGCTTCTTTTTCCACGGGTATATGAAAGCAGCCTGATGAGCCTGTCGCCACATTCCATGGGAGCGGAATAGATCGAGAAGGCGGCGTTGCACGCGGACCGGGTCGAGTTCCGCTTCGCTCTCGATGACGTTGGCGCGTCTTTGCCGGAACCAAGGCCAGAACAAGTGTTGATCGCGCACGACATACCACGCTTCGAGCAAATGTCCGCCGTACCAGACCGGTTTGATGTCCGGTGTGTAATGCTCAATCAATTCTTTGCTGAGCACCTCCTCGACCAGCGTCGCGCTTAGCATCACGACCTGTCGCACAGGACTCCTCTCGAGCGACGCGAGCTCCAGTGCGATGAAGGCGCTGCCGCCGACGCCAATCACATCGACCTCCGCGATATCCAGACGCTGCAGCGCCGCTGCGATGGCCTTGGCGAAACCACCGATGGTCACCTTGCCACGCGGTAGCGTGTTGTCCGATTCGCCATGGCCCGGCAGATTGATCGCGAGCACCGGACGATGACCGATGAAGCTGGCAGCCAAGCCCTCGATACTCTCGGTCGAGCCGCCTGCTGCATGCAGAATGAGTACCGCTCGACCGCTGGCGTCTGCATTGCGACGCAGGCGCAACTGTCCGCCATCAACGTCGAGGTAGTCCTGCCATAGCCGTCCGCGCAGACCGGTGTGGGTCGTTGGCTTCGGCATTTTCGGCGGCTTGTGACGCTTGATGTAGTCGCGGCACAGATCGAGCGTTTGATCTGCCGAACCGCCTTTGGCGACGGTGACACAGGCGGCCGGATGTCGAATGTGGTTCAGATCTGCCGAGAGCACATCGGTATCTGCCGCCGTCACGAGGATCGGCGTTTTGGTTTGACGCAGTGCGAGATCCGATCGCATCGTGAAGGCCGCACGATAGCCGACCCGGTAGTGATCGCCGGCGCGCATGAAATCGAGCAACGATTGATGCAACGCCTCTGCGGATGGCAGATCGAACGACAGACGAGCCGCAGAGGATTTTCGATACCAAGGAAAGAAAATCAATTGCTCGCGCATGCGGGCCCAGAGCCAAGTCAGATGTGATCCATCCCACTTGGGTTGCAATGGTGGGAGATAGTGCTCGATGAAGTCTTGTCGGTCCGGTTCTGTCATGACGACGTAGCCGTTGGCCGCTGCGCAGACCAGACGGTCTGGATGCGCTGCAGCGAGCGCGCCCGTGATCATCGCGCCGGTGTGAAAGCCATAAACGGCGGCGCGCTCTAGTCCGAGCGCATCCATGAATTCGATCACCGCCTCGGCAAAGTCACTCGCTTCGGCGCGATCGACGCCGAGAGGATCCGATAGTCCGAACCCGGGGGTGTCCGGTGCGATGCAGGTGAAGTGAGTTTTCCAGCGCTCCATCGTGGCGAGCATGTCTCGCGATGAAAGCGGCGATTGGTGCAAGCACAGCACCACTGGCCCTGAGCCGACGCGACGATAGTGCACTTGTCGCGGACCCCATCGGCCGTTACTGATGGAAGCGAAATGCCGCGTGATGCTGGTCGTCATGTACAAATCCCGCCGATATAACTCGCGAACAAACTACCATTGACCCATGAATCAGGCGAGTGGTGTGCGTGCGGCTCTCCAGCACGCAGATTTTCGGCGATTTGCGTTCGGCAGATTTTTCGCGACGCTCGCTTGGCAGATGTTGGGTGTAGCCGTCGGCTGGCAGGTGTATTCCATCACTCGCGATCCGCTAGACCTCGGGCTCGTCGGGCTCGCGCAGTTTCTGCCGTTTTTCCTCTTGGTATTGCCGGCAGGTCAGTTGGCCGATCGCATGGATCGGCGTTTGTTGATCGTCATTGCTTACGTGATCGAGATTCTCTGCGTGCTGGTTTTGATCGGCTTCACGTGGTCGGGGAGTCGCGAGATCCTCTGGGTATTTTTTGCGATGGGTCTATTCGGCGCTGGTCGCGCGCTGTGGATGCCAACCTCGCAGGCCATGACCGTCAACTTGGTACCCCAAAGCGCATTTCCCGCTGCCGTCGCCTTCAACTCCACTCTGTTCGAGTCGGCGGTCATCGTTGGACCTGCCCTCGGTGGTTTGTTGTACGCGCTCGGCGAGTCGGTGACCGTCGAGTACGGGGCAATGTGGGTCTACGTCAGCGCCTTGTCCATCCTCGTGGTCGTGCTGTGGTTGATGTTCGGTATTCGGCCGGTGCGAGCGCCTCCAACCGAGGCGAAATTCGCCTGGGGTGAACTCGCCGAGGGCTGTCGCTTCGTGCTGCGTCGCAGATCGGTCCTCGGGGCGATCTCGCTCGATCTGTTCGCGGTCTTGTTCGGCGGTGCCACCGCGCTGTTGCCGATGTTCGCCGCCGATATTTTGCAGGTCGGACCCGAGGGACTTGGGCTGTTGCGTACTGCACCGGGTGTCGGTGCGGCGCTAACGGCAATCTGGCTCGCTCGTCGACCTATCGCTCGGCATGCCGGGCGATGGATGTTCGGCGGTGTGTCGGTGTTCGGTGTCGCCACCGTCATCTTCGGCTTATCGACCTCGTTTTGGCTGTCGTGTTTCGCGTTGTTCTGCCTCGGTGCGGGCGACATGGTCAGTGTGTTCGTTCGTCACCTCTTGGTGCAGTTGGAGACGCCGGATGCGATCCGTGGTCGCGTCAGCGCCGTCAGTTCGATGTTCATCGGCGCGTCGAACGAGCTCGGTGAGTTCGAATCCGGTCTGACGGCAAGCTGGTGGGGTCCGGTAACGGCCGTGGCGGTGGGCGGAGCCGCTTGTCTGCTGATCGTGGGGGTGTATTGGCGGCTGTTCCCAGAGCTGCGTCGACTGGATCGTTTCCCGCAGCCTGGGAGTTGAGACCCGCCTGCTGATTCGTCATATCCACGTGGCATACTCCGCCCTCTACCGGGGGAAATGATGCATTACCGAGCTTCAGCTTCCTTAGCTTCCGTATCACTCTTCTCGATACTGCCGTTGACCTTGGCGGGTTGCATGAGCGCGACCATCCAGGAGAGTCGGGAGTTGCCGACTCAAATCGTCGCGGGCGAAGCCGTGGTCATTTTGGCCAAACCGCAGATCGAGGGTGTCGCTGCGGAGGACGAGTTCATCGACTGCGTCGGTAATGGACTCACCAAGGGTGAGCGACCGATCGCGGTGCGCGACAACAATGATTTCGTCGACGAGCTGTTCCCGTGGCTTGAGCCCGGCACGGCACCGAGGCGACCGGAGGCAGTGACGCAACTTTTGGCGCGCCCCGGTGTCGGTGAGAGAGTGACCGCGTCTGGCGTACGTTATCTCGTCTGGTTGGACGGCGGCACTCGACGAACCGACGGCGGCGGCAGCTTGGCTTGTGGGGCGGCCCCTGGCGCTGCCGGATGCATCGGCTTCGGTTGGTGGGAAAAGGAGTCGGACTACGAGGCTACGGTGTGGGATTTGAAACAGGCGCGATCAGCCGGCAGTGTCGAGACCAACGTGACGGGGACATCGGCCATCGTGGGCGCTGTCGTGCCACTGCCCTTCATCGCCAGGGTGCAGGGTACGGCTTGCGATCGCTTGGCCGAACAACTACAGAATTTTTTCCAAGGTGACGTCAGTCCATGATGCGCACGAAACACGGCTCGTTGGCGATCGTCGCGATGATCCTCACGGCGTGTGCGACGCCGCCCGTCGATCAGCCGCCCAGTCTGCCGTCGCCATCGCCGCCGACCGGTGGTATTCCGGTGCCGCCCAGTCGTCCGGCACCCAGTCTGCCCGCTCCGAGCGTGCCGGCAAGCGAATCGGGATCAGAGGAGGCGACGACTGCGGATGAGCGGCGCGACGTCCTCGACAAATCTTTGGATGACTCGCTTGGCGAGTTCGACAAGACTCTCGAGGAAGAGCAACGGAGAACCGCTGCCGAGCGTGATGCGCGTACGGCCTCCGCTGGAGGGGTGGTGGGTGAAGGTGCCGGCGGCGCAGCAGGCGAGCCCGGCTCGCGCGAGGGCGATCTTCGTTCCGAGCGTGGTGTGGCCGCGGGTCAATCGGAAAACCAAGCGGGCGATCGACAGGATCGCGGCACGGTGGGTGCGGGCAGTGGCGCTGCGAATCGCGGCGTCGACTCTGGTGACGATGATGACATTGTCGCCAGACGGTTGCGCCGCGCGGCGGAACAGGAAACTGATCCCGAGCTCAAGGAAAAGCTCTGGAAGGAATACCAAGACTACAAGCGGAACGCCAAGGGCGGGTAATGCGGGTGATGAGCGTAGCTAAGGAGCAGCAACGCATGAAGAACACGGTCATCGCCCTCATGCTGGGGGTCGCGGTACTGATTGGCGGTTGCGTGGTCAAAGAAACGCGGCCTCTCGCTAAGCTGGAGGCCGTTCAGGCCAAGATCCAAATTCCGGAGGCGGAACTGCTGGATGTGGCCCTGAGACACTTCGACGCCGGCGTGCCGGCCGACCTCGTCAACGACGAAGAGGCGCTCGACAAACGACGCATCTATCCGGATGTCCGTGCAGCGGAGTCCAGACTTCTGCCGATGCGGTTGCGCGCGACGCTGGAAGCGTCGGGCCAATGGGGCGCCGTGCGTGTGGTGCCGACTGCCGTTCAATTCGTCGATGTAGTCGTGACAGGCAGGATCATCGAGTCGACCGGTTCTCGTCTGGCGCTTGCGATCACCGCTGTCGACGCATCAGAGCGAATCTGGATCAAAGAACGTGTTTACACGAGTGATGCCGACCTCGGAGCGTATAAAACCGACGCCTCGTTGCGTGCTCGTGATCCGTTTCAAAATGTCTATTCGCAGATCGCCAACGATCTGGTCACGGCCCGCGATGCGTTGTCGGCGGCAGAAAAAAGTGAGTTGCGACATATCGCACAATTACGCTTTGCCCAAGATCTTGATCCGCGTTCCTTCGAGGGTTACCTGCAGAAGTCGGCGGATGGGCGCTATCGCTTGACGCGACTGCCGGCGGTGGGCGATCCGGCGGTGGTCCGTATCTCGAAGATTCGCGAACGTGACGCGGCTGTCATCGATACGCTCGACGGTTATACCCAGGAATTCTCCGACAAGCTGTTCGACCCCTATGGCAGTTTTCGCCGCACCAGTCGCGAGGCAATCGAGCGCGAAGACAAGGCTCGTGCCCAAGCGATGACTCGAACCGCTCTCGGTGCGGCCGCCGTTCTCGGTAGTATTTTTGCGAGCAGCAGTTGCGCTCCGAACGACTACAACTGCCGGCGTATCGACAGTGCCGTACGGACGGCCGGTGCCGCGGGTGGAGTGGCGGCCGTCATGTCGGGGATCCAAAAATTCTCTGATGCTAAAACGGCTGCTCAGGAAGTCAAAGAATTAGCGGTCAGTTTCAGCAGCGAGGCTGCCGCACAAACCGTCGAGGTCGAGGGACGCACACTCAAGCTCACCGGCACCGCCGAGGAGCAGTACCGCGAGTGGCGTCGTCTGCTCGCTGCCATCTACCGGGAAGATAATTTGCCCGCACCCAATCCTTGATCGAGGCTTGGACGTGAGCGCAGTCGTCAAGGGCCAGAAGCTCGTCGATCGGTTCGTGTTGCTGGATCTGCTCGCAGAGGGCGGTCGATTCGAGATCTGGCGCGCCCGCGATGAGCGTCGTGACGTCGAGGTGGCTCTGAAGATTGCGACCGGCGAGGACGCGTCGCGGTGGGAGAGTCTGCAGCGCGAGTATTCGATCTCGCAACGGCTCGATCACCCCGGCGTCGCCCGTTGCGACGAGCCGATGCGTGATGAGACGGTGATGATCCTGCCGATGTTGCTGGCGGCGGGCGATCTTCGACCCCTGCGAGGTAAGAGTTACACGCAGATCGTGCCGTCGATGATCGAGCTTTGTGATGCATTGGATCACTTGCACGCGCGCGGCATCATTCATCGCGACTTGAAGCCCTCGAACGTCCTGCTCGATTTCGCAGGTCATGTCCGTTTGAGTGATTTCGAATTTGCCGCGATCGATGGCATGGCGCCGCCGGGCACGATCGGCTCGCCCTTCAGCGCGAGCCCGCAACAACGGCGAGAGTTGGAACCATCGGTTCTGGATGACATCTACGGTTTCGGTGCGCTCTGTTACGAGCTCCTTTCGGCGTATCCGCCGTATTTCCCAACCAAGCCTGCCGCTACAGAGCAACAAGTCCCCGCACTGAAGCCTGTTCACCCGGTGCCGCCCGTGCTGCATGCGTTGCTGCAGCGCTGCTTGTCGGCCGACCCATCGCAACGACCTGCGAGCGCACGCGAGCTGCGCGAGGACTTGGCGATGTTGACTCGATCGCCAGAGAGTATCCGGGCGATTCGTGTCGAAGCGTTGCCGGTGGAGGAGACCCCCACGGTCAGCAGCTCGCGCCGCCGCTGGTTGCCTTGGGTGGCCGGGATCGCGAGTGCGGGGCTGCTCGCGCTCACGTTCTGGGTGTTGCCACGCTGGGCACCCGGTGCGAGTGATATCGCGGTGAGCCGTAGCGGAGCGGCCGTGAGCGCCGAGCCTGCGATGCTCATCAGTGAGGAAGAGCAGCGGCAACAAGCGCTGTTCAACGAACGCTATGGCGAGTTTTCGCGTGCACTCGATGAGCTTGAGTCACAAGCGGCTGGCGTGTGGGGCGGTGAGTCCTTCGGAGCAGCCAAGTCGATGGGAGAGTTGGCTCTCGCGGCTTCCTCGGCGCGCGATTTGACGCTGGCACTCGATAGACTGGGCCTGGCGATGCAACGCTTGACTCGCATCGCCAGCGATCGTCCCGCGACGCTGGCTCAGTTGATCGATTCGGCCAACACCGCGATAGACGACGGTCGCTTGGAGATCGCACGCCAGTCTCTCGAGCGGGCGTTGTTGATCGACCCCGAACACGCGCCTGCAATACGCGGACTTGCTCGTGTCGTCGCTCTAGGCCCGCTCTTGCCAGCCTTGGTGGAAGCCGAGACCGCGCAATTGGCCTACGATAATTTGCGAGCGCTCACCCTCTATGAGCAAGTGCTCCGAGCAGATGCAGACAACAGGCGAGCGCGCGACGGCGCAGCGCGAGCTCGTCGAGCGTTGAGTTCCGATCGATATGCCGCGGCGATCGGTGAGTCGTTAGCAGCACTGCGTTCTGGTCGATCCGAGGTGGCGCGTGATGCGCTGACACGCGCGCGCGCTTTGCGCTCTGATGGCGCCGAGCTTGGTGCCTTGCAAGCTGAGCTTGCAGCAGCGGGTGAGCGCTCGGATCTCGATGACGAACGAAATCGCATCCTCGATCTCGAGAGGGCGGAGAATTGGGATGATGCACTGAAGGCCTATGAAGGTTTGCTGGCTCAGGATCGCAGTCTCGAGTTCGCACGTACGGGACGGAATCGAGTGGTGCCGCGAGCCGAGCTTTCGCGGCGGCTCGACGGGCTGATCAGCACGCCCGCTCGACTGTCATCCCCTGAGGTACGTCGCGAACTCGAGCGTTTATTGGCCGAGGCGGCCAGAGTGAAGGGCGACGCCCCGGTGTTAAGAAACCAAGTCGAGCAATTGAGCAGCGCATTGCAGGTTTACGAGCAGCCGATCAAAACCGTACTCCAGTCGGATGGACAGACTCGCATCGTGGTGCAGCGTATCGGCATCTTCGGCACATTCACTCGTAAAGAGTTGCAGTTGAAGCCCGGCCGCTATGTTGTCGTCGGCACTCGTGAGGGTTTCCGCGATGTGCGTCGCGAGATCAACATCACGCCGAGTGGGCCGCAGCCCGTGATCGACGTGCGCTGTACGGAGTCTATTTCGTGATCCCCACGGTAGTGCTGCGCGAGCCGGCCGGTGATCGGACCATGGCGTTGCCCTTACTGATCGGTTCGACGAGTGGTTGTGATGTCCAAGCGCCCGGCTTTGCTGAGGGCGAAATCGTCCGGATTTTTGTCGAGGGCGGAGCCACTTACATCGAGGCCGCCACCCCGACGACGGCGATTCTCGATGGACAACATCTCGAGCAGGGTGTCGCTCGCGCCGTGCAAACGGGTTCGGTTTTGGTGATTGGCGATACGCGAGTCGCCTTCTCGCAAGAGGCCGGATCGCCCGTTCTGTCCGTGCGCCATCTCGAGGGCAACAGAACCATCGCGCCCTTACGCGCCACATCGAGCGTTTCGCAGGATCAGGACCAGCAGGATGTTCCGATCAAAGTTGCTGCGGTGTCCTCGGCAAACACGTCGTCACCGCAAGTGCGACCGGACTCGCACAATTTTCGATCATGGTGGTTCTTGCTTACTGCTGCTGCGCTCCTGAGTGGATTGCTGGTGTTGTTGTTCCGGTTCGAGCGCATCGAAATCGACCTCGAGCCCGTGGGTGCGTCGGTGAACGTCGACGGCCCCGACTGGTCATCGGCGAGCAGCCTGTTTGCACTGCCCGGCAAACGCCAGATCGAGATCGCCGCAGCGGGATACCGCAGCATCAAACGTGAGATCGATATCCAGCCCGACTCGATGCTGAAGCTGCAGTATCGCTTGGAGCCGTTACCCGGTGTACTCGAGGTCGACAGCGGTGGCGTGGCCGCTGTGGCGTATGTCGATGGTGTCGAAATAGGGCGTGTGCCCGGCGCGTTGCAGATCCCTGCAGGAACGAAGACTGTTTTGCTCAAGGCGGATCGACATCTCGATTTTGTGGAGTCGGTTGAAATCGAGGGGCTCGGCAAGAGGCAATTACTGAGCGCAACATTGCGGTCGTCCTGGGGCAAGATCGATGTTGCAACGGATCGTGCGGTCAGTGCTTTGCGAATCAACGACGAGCCTCCCGTCTCGCTACCGCGCGTCGTCGACTTGCCCGCCGGCGTGCATCGCCTCGAGATGACAGCCGCCGCCGCCAAGCCTTGGCGCAGTGTCGTCCTCGTCAAGGCGGGGGAAACGCTGCGTATCGGACCGGTCCAATTGGGCGCTCCGGATGCAACGGTGCGCATCCGGTCTACGCCATCAGGTGCCGATGTGACGGTGGGTGGCGTCTATCGAGGCAAGACGCCGTTGCAGGTGGAACTGGCGCCCGGCGTGGAGCACGAATTGTTGGCCGTGCTGCAAGGATACCAGCCGGTCTCGAGACGAGTCTTTGCCGAGCCATCGGGAAAGCTCGAGTGGAGCCCGTCCTTGCAAGCCATCTTGGTCGAGTTGTTTTTACAAGGCGAGCCGAGCGATGCAGAGATTATCCAAGGTTCGACCAGTGTTGGACGAACGCCGGCGTCACTGCAGCTGCCCGCGCGTGAACATCGTTTGGAGCTACGCGCCAACGGCATGCAATCGCAAACGCTGCGCGTCGATTTGTCCAATGGTGTCGCGCGACGGATCGAGTATCGACTGACTCCGATCGGTCGTGCAGCCGATTGGCAACCGCCGGCGGCAGCGCTGCGCTCATCGACAGGAACTTTGCTGCGACTGATGCCGTTGGGCAAAGCCACTCTGGGCAGTGAACGCCGGGAACAAGGACGACGCGCGAATGAGTTCTTGCGACGAGTCGAACTGACGCGGCCCTTCTATCTCGGAACGCGAGAAGTGACGAATGGGGAGTTTCGCCGGTTCAAGCCTGCGCATGCCTCGGGCTTCATCGGTAAGCGCACACTCGATCTCGATACCCTGCCCGTCACCTCAGTAACTTGGACGGATGCCGTTGAGTATTGCAATTGGCTCTCCGAGCAAGAGGGCTTGCAACCGGCGTACGAAAAGAAGGATGGCAAATGGGCTCTACGTCGACCGGTCGCGACGGGCTACCGACTACCGACGGAGGCGGAGTGGGAGTTCGCGGCGCGTCATGCGGGCGAGAATATGCCTCAGCGGCGCTACGAGTGGGGTAACGACCTGCCTCCACCTGCGGGTGTAGCCAATTTCGCGGGGCTCGAGGCGGTAGCCGAAATGGCCCGTGTGCTCGACAACTGGCAGGACGAATACCCCGTTGTGGCACCGCCCGGAAAATATCCGGCGAATGCACTCGGTCTGTTCGATATGACGGGGAACGTTTCCGAGTGGGTGCACGATGCGTACAGCTCGTTCGATGCCAACGGAGGTGGTCAGGACCCCGTGGGTCCGGCTGATTCACCGAGACGAGTTATCAAGGGAAGTTCGTGGCGGAGCGTGAATTACAGTGATTTGCGCCTCGCCTGGCGCGACGGAGCAGACGCCCCGTCACAAACGATCGGTTTCAGGGTGGCTCGCTATGCAGACTAGTCAAACTCGAACTTGGCGCTTGATTTGGCTGACCGTGATCAGCGCGCTGATCTGCTGGTTGGCGTCGGTCATGATGCTGAGGGCACTGGCCCAGACAGCCCAGACAGCCGAACCCGTCGAGACCAATGAAGCGGAATCGACACAGCGTCGCGCGCCGCCGCCTAAGATTTCTGACGAGGAGTCGCCGGAGTATCGAGACTCTGCGGATAACAACATCAGCCTGCCGGTCGATATATGAACAAAAAATTGCCTAATGAATTTCTCTTTACCGTCGTGGCGCTTTTGCTCGTCACGGTCTTCGTGCATGCGGCGTATGTGTTACACATCCGTCCCGTCGCCGAAGCCACCTTGCGCGCCGATCGGGAGCGTATGGCTGTCGACCCCAACTACGTCACCGAACGCTCGTTTTACGTAATCATCAAAGATTACGAACAGGAAGCCGAAATCATCCTGATGCTGTGGGCACTGACGATTATCGGCTACAAGGCCATCGTCCAGCAGCGGGAATTGCGGGTGCTACGCGCCGAACTGCTGCGACTACCCGACGGCACCCGTATCCTGCCGGAGGACACACGCGAGTACACCCGACAGCTCGAGACTCTGCCTGTTGCGGATCGGGAGGCGCTGGTTCCGCGCGCCTTGATGGCCGCGCTGGCGCGATTCGGTGCGACCCGACATGTACAAGACGCCTCGACGGTGGCGCACGGAATTTGCCAGTCCGAGGCCGAGCGACTCGACTCGGAGATGGCCTTGTTGCGTTACATCGCTTGGGCCATTCCCGCCATCGGCTTCATCGGCACCGTGCGCGGTATCGGCGATGCGCTCTCACAGGCGCACAAAGCGGTGACCGGTGATATCTCTGGTGTGACGGAAGGTCTCGGTGTCGCCTTCAACTCGACCCTGATTGCGTTGATCTTGTCGATCCTGCTGATGTTCCTCATGCAACAACTGCAGTGGGTGCAGGAGCGACGAGTGCTCGATACCGAAACCTGGTTGGATGAAAAAGTCATCCGAAACTTGCAGGTTCGCATGTGACGACGCTCGGCGTTCATCTCGGTGCCGACAGCGCCGTCGTCGCCGTCGATGGCGAGAGACGCGAGTGCTCCCTCGAGTCGTTTGCGGGCACCGGTGCCGCATGCCATGTGGTCGTGCCGGTGAGCGTCGAGGTGAGTGCGGTCGGTGATTCGATCGCCCGGTTGCGGCAACTCGGTCTCGACGTTCAGGCGTTCCATGATGTTGCCGCGTTCGCAACCGCGGCGCTGGCTCTCTCGGGCACGACGCTCTTCGTCGAGTTGGAGGAAGACGTCGGCGCTGCGGCTCGTGTGGTGGTGTCGGACGGAGTGGCGCGTCGTCAGACCTCATTGAGGCGTAGTCGATTGGGGCGCCGAACGCTCAAACGAACCTGGATGGAGATGATCGGCGAGTCGATGGTACTCGCGCATCGATTCGACCCCCTGCATGATCGTGAGTCCGAGACGCGTTTGGCCAATTTTGTGTGGAATGCGGCACGCGATGCGGCGAACGATGGCTCGGTGGGGGTCACACTGCCAACGCCGCGCGGTGATTGCAGTGTCACGTTGACCCGCGATCAGTTTGCGGCCCGTGCAGCGGTGATTTATCGAGAACTATCCGGCATGCTGCACGAGCTGCGACCGGCAGCAGCACGCGTGAATCTGCTCGTGGCAGAGCACGATCTCAGTTTGCCCGGCTTCGTCGAAATGCTCGCTGAATTTCGTAGCTGCCGAATCCTCAGCTTTCGACCAGAGACACTCGCGATCGCAGCGTCGATGCAGACGGTCGCCACCGCGCCGACCGACGAGGTCCTCTTGTTGCGCGGACATCCTGTCCGTGAAGCCATTGCAGAGGCGCGCCTGGTCGAACTGCCGCAGCTCGGCTCAGCCGGCGTTTGCCCGACGCACGTGCTTTGGAATGCCGAGGTCAGACCGCTGACGGTGGGTTCGCTCGTCGAGATCGGACGCGAGGTGGGCGCCGGTGGTTTGTCTCTTCCGGAGGGGCTGGCGGGCGTGTCACGCTGGCATTGTTCGTTGCGCGTCACCTCGCTCGCGACGGAATTGATCGATCACAGCGGTCACGGCACATGGCTCAATGATGAGCGGGTGATCGGGCGCGTCGACGTGTTTGCCGGTGATCGGATCCGGATCGGCGATCCGGGCGTTGAGCTCACGTTGCTGACCATAGAGAAATCGGATGGCGCGCCGGCGCGTTGAGGTATTCAGCCTCTCGTTTCTCGACGTCATTTGCTGCGGCTTTGGCGCCGTCATCCTGTTCTACACCATCATCAGTGCTCAAAGCGGTATCGAGCGGACGCGCAAAGCAGAGGATCTTGCGGCCGAGGTGTCTCGGCTGGAGGAGGAAGTCATTCGAGGCGCGCGTAATTTGGTGGAATTGAAAAATGCTCGAGAAAAAACCGAGAGCGAGACGGTATCGGCGACATCGCGTGCCACGCAGTTAATCGAGGAGTTGCAGCGCAAGCGTGAGGAAAGCTTCATCTACGATTCGACGACGCTCGCCAAACGTGAGCGTATCGAGAAGTTGAAAGCCGAAGTGAAAGCGCTCGAGGAGCGCGCTCGACGCCTCGAAGCGAGTGCAAAAGTGGAAACGCCGCGATCAGAGCGCGCCGGCGCGGGCAAGTCGCTGGCGAGTCGTCGATATATCACGGGTCTCACGCTGAAGGGCAAGCGCATCCTGGTGCTGTTTGATCGTTCTTCAAGTATGTTAGATGACGATCTAGTCAACGTTCTGCGACTCCGAAATTCCGCACCGGCGATGCAAGCTTCCGCGTCGAAGTGGCGAAGAGCGGGAGATATTGGTGCTTGGTTGATCTCGGAGATTCCGCAAACGTCCCAATATCAGTTTTATGTTTTCAACATCGGAGCTCAGCCGCTGTTGTCCGGCACAGACGGTGAGTGGTTATCGGGCAGTGACGAGGCCGTTCGAGACAAGATGCTGACGGCGCTCGGAGCGCTGCCGCCCCTCGGTGGCACCAGCTTGATCAACGCACTGCAGGCGACTCGTGCAATGCGGGTACCGCCCGATCAGGTGATCTTGGTGACCGATGGGCTGCCGACACAAGGCGCGACCCCACCGGCGCTGCGAAAGTACGTCGACGCTGCTGCTCGCGCCAAGTTTTTTGATGAGGCGGTTCGCGGGGTCAATCGCAACGTTCCCATCGATGTGATCCTCTTGCCGATGAAGGGCGACGTGCCTGCACCGCATCGATTTTGGGGTCTTGCTCGACAGACCAAGGGCGCCTTCGTGATGCCCTCGCCGGATTGGCCTTGAGGCGTCACGCATGAAGCGCAAGCAACGTGAGACGGAAATCTTCAGCCTGTCTTTTCTTGATGTCATTTGCTGCGGCTTCGGCGCCATCATTCTGCTGCTGGTGCTATCGGAATTCGGACAGCCGCTGGTCATCGAGAAATCAAGAAACGATCTCGAGCTGCAGTTGAAGAAACTTCAGGAGGAGCTGTTCGCGATCCGCGGCGACTCGGAGCGTCTCGAGCGCGAGTTGCGAGGTCGGGTCGACCTACTCCAAAAAGAGCGTTTGAACTTGGCGCGCGCGGCGGGCGAGATGTCGAGTCTGCGCGGGCAGTACGACACATCGCGTCAAGAAGCGGCTGTCAGTAATATCGTCGAGAACGAACTTCTGTCTGCATTTCAGGATCTACAAGCGGAAAATCAGCGCCTCGTCCAAATGTCGCAGGCGCGACGCAAGCTCAATACGCAGGCGGTCGGTGGTATTCCCGTAGACAGTGATTATGTGATTTTTCTCATCGATACCTCCGGCAGTATGCAAGGAGGGCACTGGGAAACGGCGATGGAGGTGATGCGCGAGATCCTCGACATCTACCCGCGACTGAAGGGCTTGCAGATCGTCGATGACAACGGCCGCGAATTATTTGCCGGTACGCGCGGTCGTTGGTTAACCGATTCAAACAATCTGCGCGGCGATATCGTGCAGCGAATGCGGAATTGGCGCGCATTCAGTGACTCCAATCCGGCCGATGGGATCGAGTTGGCGATCAAGAACTATTGGTCGGCAGACAAGCGCATCAGCATCTATGTGCTCGGCGACGAATTCACCGGCGAGACGATTCAGGGCGCACTCGATGCGGTTGACCGGATCAATCGACCCGACGAAACGGGGCGTCGTCGGGTTCGAATCCATGCCGTCGGCTTCCCCGAGGCGCCTGGCATGACCCCGTTTACAAACATCCGATTCTCAGCCTTAATGCGGGCCATGTGCGACCGGAACGACGGCACTTTCGTCGGTCTCACCAACGTCAAAACTTGCGGTGTGACCATGGTCATTGGAGGCGTCACGACATGCGTCGGGGGCAACTGAGACGAAGGTTGGTTGCGTTAACCGTGCTGGCTCTGTCATTAGCCGGCTGTGGCGGTGTGGTCATCACCCCGGATCCCGTTTTGCCGAAGGCGCTCGTCGAGCCGATCCCGGCGAAGGTTGGGTTGTTGCTGACGGCTGAGCAAAAATCTTTCGTACATTCTGAGACCCGCAATGGTGTGACTTGGGAGGTTGCGTTGGGTGCGGGTCAACAGCGGCTTGCCCGAACGATGTTTTCATCGATCTTCGGCGAGGTACAAGAGTTCGCCGAGCTGGATTCGGCTCGAACGACGACCGGGCTACAGGCGATCTTTGAGCCTAAAATCGAGCAGTATTCCTTCGCGACGGCCCAAGAGACGGGCGGTGAGTACGTGGCGGTCAGCATTCGTTACCGAATCGACGTCAGAACGGCCAATGGCGAACGCTACGACTCTCTGACCCTGACGGGTTATGGCACTGCGATGACGGATGGGTTTGGTTCCGCCGCGCCGATCGAGGCGGCGACGTTGGCTGCAAAGCGCGACGCGGCAGCCAAATTCCTGACCCAAGTGAGCGGCTTGCCGTTGGTCAAAGAGTTGTCGGCTGGTCGCCCTCTGCAGGCTGTCCCCGAGGCGGCCGCCATCGCAGCCGTCAGTATCGAGGCGTTACCGATCCGCGTTTCACGACGGTCGAGCAACTCTTCCCCACTCAGTTCTTTGCCTGCGCAGCCTTGACCCAGACTTTTTCGCGTAGTGTCACGCCACTGGTTGCGACCACTTCCGTACCCGAGACGCGCGGCCCATAGCGCGCTTTTTTGGCAGCCAGCAGTGCAGCGCGCGTGGTGGCCTCGGGTGCCGTGGAGCTGACGACTTTCGCCTCGAGCACCTTGCCGTCTGCGCCAACATCCAATGCAAATTCGATCTCGTGCAGGGTCTGCTGCATCGGATCATCGGGTTTGAAGCGGGTGATGGAGGCAGCCGGTGCTCGATAGACCAGCAAACGCGGACTATCCAGCAAGCGCTCGGTACCCGCACCGGTTTGGGACAGGACCTTGGCCGCCTCCAGATAACTTGCTTGTGCACGTTGCGTGCTACCCGCGATCAAATACCAGTCGCCGAACTGAACCAAGGTATCGGCATAGACGCGATCATCCCGCGGCTTACTGTCGGTGATGATATTGAGCGCAAACTTGAGCGCACGTTCTCCATCGGCATTGAGTCGACCGGCGCCCGCCGCCGACAAGAACGGTCCGCTGGCTTCGCTGGCCTCGCGCACCGAGGTCTCGGATTCGACCTCCGGTCCGTAGATTCCTTCGAGTAACCAAGTTCGCGACAAACCGCGCAGCGCGGGGACGCCGACGATGGGTTTATCAGCCGATTGTCGCTCCGCCAGCTGCAGCGCGCGCGCGTGCAGACCTCGGGCTGTCGTGTAGCGTCCAATGGACTCGAACCAGCGTGCATATCGATCCAGCGGCTCGAGCAGCCGCAGATCATTCTTACCGGCGGCCGATTCGGCGACGCGGAATAAATATTGATGTTCGCGCTCGGCCTCGGTGAGCTGACCCGTTGTGACATACGCCTCAATCAGCGCATCGACGATCTCGATTTGGGCCGTATTGAAGAGTCCATCCACGTTGCGCGAGAGATCGACCGCTCGCTTGAGCGGTATGACGGCATCATTTGACTTGCGCTGCGCGAGGAGGGACTCACCGAGTCCGTGCAAAGGCCGGATCAACAGACTGTCTGCTCCGGCGCGCTCACCGTCGATCAGTTGGATAGCGCGGCTATAACGTTCTATTGCGACGTCGAAGTTGCCACGTCGGTAAGCGACGGTGCCGAGATTGGTCAGCGGGTTCACGAGTTCGCGTGAGCGGTCGTTGCCGCTCGACTCGATCAATCGAACCAGTGCCGTTGCGCGCTCCTCTGCGCTGGCCCAATCGCCAGCTTCGAAGGCGCTCTTGAAACGCAGAAAGAGCTCGCCTTGCTCTGATGCGGGTGCAGCGAATATCGGTTGACCAAAAGTGAGTAGACAGCCGAGCGCGGCCGCGCAGCCGAGTCGGAGGCGCCGCGTCCGCGGTCGCGTCAGGGTTTCTCGAAGCGGTAGTGTGAAACGATCCATTCGCGGCCCCCTCGATAGCCGAACAATTCGGCACACGACATGAAGAACACCCGCCAGTAGACCCACCATCGCAGCGCCTGCTCCGATCCGTAGGCTTGCACCATCACCGGCATCAGGGAATCACGATGCGCGTCCATATTCGCGAGCCACGCCTCGGAGGTCAACTGGTAGTGGCGACCATCCACCTGCCAGTGATCGACCAAGCGAAGGTCGCGCTGGAAATAATGCAATAGATCATCGCTCGGCATGATGCCGCCCGTGAAGAAATAACGCGCCATCCAATCCGACTCGTCACGAACCTCAAAAGTGTAGGCAAAGCGATGGTGCGTAAAGATGTGTACGAAGAGCGTCGCTTGCGGCGCCATCCACGACGCAATGCGGGCCAACAGCGTCTCATAGTTGCGCATGTGCTCGAACATCTCGACGGAAACGACGCGGTCGAACTTTTCCGAGGCCGGAAAATCCAGTGCGTTGACATCGCAAGTGACGACTTCCAGATTCGTGAGGCCACGCGCGGCGGCTTGTCCGTCGATATGCTTTTTTTGTGTTGTTGAATTCGAGACGACCGTGATCCGCGACTGGGGATACTGCGCAGCCATCCACAGCGAGAGGGAACCCCAGCCGCAGCCCAATTCTAGGATTCGATCGCCATCTTTGAGCGCAGCACGCTCGCAGGTGAGTGCGAGCATCCGAGCCTCGGCTGCATCGAGATTCTGCGCGGCACGGCCGACTTCGAAATCGTCGAAATAACAACTCGAGTATTTCAGATGCCTGCCGAGCGTCTTGAGGTAGAAATCGGTCGGAACCTCGTAATGTTGGACGTTGGCTTCGGCAGTGTGGATGGCGATCGGACTCTCGCGAAGTTTCATAACCATCGCCATCAAATGGCGCTGCTGCGACTCGGGATCGCCTTTGTCTTCTTCGGCGAGGCGCTGTGCCAAGAGTTGCCGGATTTGACGTCGGATCAACCCGTCGGGGATCCAGTCGCGTTCGAGCAGGCGCATCGACAGTGATGTTCCGGGGTTCGTCATGGTTTTTCAGAGCGTAAAGTGGTCGACAAACGCATCAAGATCGGCACCAGTATTTTGTATGAGACGTAAATCAAAACCGGGACGATGAGCAACCACCCGAGAGTGGCGTGGATGATGGCGTCCCACAGCGTCACGATCGCGAACAGCACGCCTTCGGTCAATAGTTCCATCGCCGCCGAGATCGTCATCGGCTGAGGTGTGGAGCCGAGCAGGGTTTCGCCCAGTCTCATGAAGGGAATGATCAACGCCAACTGCAGCGGCGCGATGGCATAACTGACAAGTTGGATTGCTGCCAGATTCAAGCGCAACGTCAGTGCCAACACAGTCAAGGCTGGCGTCGATACGCCGAGCACCGGAAACAACCCGACGCCCACACCGAGAGCGACACAGAGTGCAAGATCCTTGGGGGCCAAGCCTTGCCGCAACAGATTCAGTAAAGGATCGACAAGGCGCTTTTTGAGCCAGTCCATGCGTTGTCAGCCACCGAAGAGTTTGGCGAGATCGGACTTGACCGCCTCGAGCGCGGCGCTATCCGCTTTGATCCAGGCTTTTGGCTTGGGTCGAAAGTGATCGCAGAAGTTGGCGTGTTCCTTGTCGCGCACTTCTTCCGCCGTGGGCTCACGACAGTGCTTGGCGCGAGTCGTATCGTACTCCACGCAAAGTTTGCACACGTGCAGCTCGGCGCGGCAAGCGGAGCAAACCTCCAATCGACGCAGTGGCAAGCTCAAGCTTGCGAGCGAGGCGCCGCACTTCCAGCACTGAATGTCATGCGCCATTTGTCGAGACCTGCCAACGATCCTGAAGGAAGTCCTTGAGAGCAAGGCCAGTGTGCGAGCGACCGGGGCGTTTCGCAAGCGATTGCGGCGCTCCCGCAGCGACGATTCGACCTCCCTGGTCTCCCGCCTCCGGTCCCATGTCGATAACCCAATCCGCCTCGGCGATCACATCCAAATTATGTTCGACCAAAACCACGGTGTTCCCGGCCGTCACCAGTCTGTGCAGAACATGAATCAGCTTTTCCACATCGGCCATGTGCAGACCGACCGTGGGTTCATCGAGTACGTAGAGTGTGTGCTTGGCTTTACTGCGCAGCGGCTTGCGCAGGTCGGTACGTACTTTAGCTAGTTCCGTCACTAACTTAATGCGCTGAGCTTCACCGCCGGAGAGCGTTGGGCTGTGTTGACCCAGCGTGAGATAGCCGAGCCCCACGTCGCACAGCAACTGCAACACGTGCTTGATGATGGCGTGGGAAGCAAAGAACTCAACAGCATCCTCGATACTCATGTCGAGAACGTCACCGATGCTGCGACCACGCCACAGCACCGATAGCGTCTCGGGATCGAAGCGTTTTCCGAGACATTCGTCGCACCTGACTTTCACATCCGGCAGAAAACTCATCTCGATGGTACGAATTCCCTGACCCTCACAGCTTTCGCAGCGGCCACCGGCGGTGTTGAACGAAAATCTTCCGGCAGCAAACCCTCGTAGCGTCGCCTCCGACGTGCCCGCATAGATTCGGCGAATGTCGTCCCAGATGCCGACATAGGTGGCCGGGCAGGAGCGCGGAGTTTTTCCAATCGGTGTCTGGTCTACCTCGAGAACCCGATCGACTTGTTCGATCTGCTCGATGCGCCGACAGCCGATCGGCGAGCCGCCGCCGACCAATGCATGAGCGCTGTCGAAAAGAACATCGCGTGCCAACGTCGATTTGCCGGATCCCGAAACGCCCGTGATGACGACGAGTCGCCCGAGGGGAATCGGGATTTCTCGCTCTGCTAAGTTATGTAGCTTGGCATCGATGATCTTCAGGGCTGCATCGCCCTTGCCCACCGGGCGTTGCGGCGATCGGGGATGACGCAGCGGTTCACGCAAATACAAACCGGTCACCGAGTTCGGATTCTTCAGTAGATCCGCCATCCGACCGGCGCCGACCACGGTACCGCCACGCACACCAGCGCCTGGCCCCAGATCGATGACATGATCTGCCCGACGGATCGTATCCTCGTCATGCTCGACGACGACCAAGGTATTTTGATGTGTTGCGAGTTCGCCGAGGGCGTTGAGCAATATGCGATTGTCGCGAGGATGTAGACCGATCGTGGGCTCATCCAAGACGTAACACACTCCGCGAAGGTTGCTGCCGAGTTGCGCAGCCAGACGAATTCGTTGGGCTTCGCCACCCGATAGCGTGGGTGCTGCACGGTCGAGACTGAGATAACCCAAGCCGACACGCTGCAAGAACGACAGTCGGCCGCGGATTTCGGCCAGCAGGTCGCGCGCGATCGACTGCTCCCGTTTGTCGAGCTTCAAGCTCTTGAGAGACTTGCTGATTTGATCGACCGGCCGACAAGTAAACTCGCTGACGGATTGATTTTTGAAGCGTACAGCTCTAGCGACTCTGTTGAGTCGCGCGCCGTGGCAGTCGCCGCAAATCGGCGAATCGGATGACTGCGCTTCTCGCCAAGTCGCTTCTTCGCCAGTTTGCTCCTCGTCGAATTCCTCGAGGTTCGCACCTGTGCCAAAGCAGCTTGTGCACCAGCCTTGTTTGGAGTTGAAAGAGAAGAGGCGGGGGTCGAGCTCGGCAAAACTCACGCCGCAACTCGGGCATGCGCGTTTGGTCGAGAAGACCTCGGCTTTGCGTGCACCGGCTGCTAATACTTGTACGACGCCTTTGCCGTAGGTCAATGCTTCGGCGAGTTTGCTGCGAAGATCCTGTTCACCTCGCGCAGAGATCCCCAACCGTGCGACGGGTAATTCGATATCGTGTTCTTTGAATCGATCGAGACGTGGCCAGGGCTTCAACGGGATCCGCTGACCATCGACGCGTAGGTCCTTGTAGCCCTTGCTACCCGCCCATTTTGCCAAGTCCGTGTAAAGGCCCTTCCTCGCCACCACGAGCGGCGCGAGCAGATCGATTGTTTGTCCTTTGAAGTCGCGGAGGATTCGCGCCGTGATCGCATCGACCGACTGAGGCTCGATGGGTACTTCGCAGTCGGGGCAGTGTTGAGTACCGAGCTTCACATACAGCAGACGCAGGAAGTGGTAGATCTCGGTCAACGTCGCAACGGTGCTCTTGCGACCGCCGCGACTGGTTCGTTGTTCGATGGCGACGGTGGGCGGTATACCGCGGATCGAGTCTACTTCGGGCCTCGACGCCGGCTGGACGAATTGCCGCGCGTAGGCATTCAGGGACTCCAGGTAACGACGTTGTCCCTCATTGAAGATGATGTCGAACGCCAGAGTCGACTTTCCCGATCCGGAGACGCCGGTGATGACGGTGAAAGCGTTGCGTGGAATATCGACATCCACTTGACGTAGGTTGTGCTCTCGAGCATTGCGAACCACGATGGCATTGCTGGTGTCGCGTTTCGGTTTGACTGCTACTGAAGGAGCCGGCTCGTGAATACCGTCCAGGCGGTAGTTTTTGAGCGCCATACCCGTCTGCGATATCGACTGCTCTGCAAGCTCGAGGGGTGTGCCCGTCGCGACGATCTCGCCGCCACGATCGCCGCCCTCCGGACCAAGATCGACGATCCAGTCGGCAGCTCGAATAACATCGAGATTGTGTTCGATGACGATCAGTGAATGTCCGGCATCGAGCAGTTTTCGCAAAGCGCGCAGCAGTTTGGCGATATCTTCGAAATGCAGTCCGGTCGTCGGCTCATCAAACAAAAACAACTTTCGATCGCCTGAGTTGTCTGATTCTGCAAGATGCCCGGCCAATTTCAAGCGTTGGGCTTCGCCACCCGATAGTGTTGGCACCGGTTGACCCAAGCGTAGGTAATCGAGACCGACATCCACGAGCGGCGCGAGGCGACGGGCGAGTTCGGGGACATCGGCAAAGAATTCGATGGCCTCCGGGACCGTCATGGCCAACACGTCGGCGATGCTCGCGGCTCGTTTGCCCGGGCCGGGATGCCGAATCTCCAAGGTTTCCTGTCGGTAACGACTGCCGTTGCAGTCTCCACAACGCAGATACACATCCGACAGAAATTGCATCTCGACATGCTCGAAACCGCTGCCGGAGCAACCAGGGCAGCGACCGTTACCCGAATTGAAGCTGAAGGTCCCCGCCGTGTAACCGCGCTCGCGCGCCTCGGGCAGCCGGGCAAAGCGTTCGCGAATGACATCGAAGGCACCGACATAACTGGCCGGATTCGATCTCGCGGTTCGACCGATCGGCGTCTGATCGACGAAGACCACATCTCGCAGGTGTTCGGCGCCACGCAGTTCGCGAAAGGCACCCGCGGCTTCGGTGGGTTTACCGAAGTGCTTCAGCAGTGCCGGATACAGCACATCTTGTATCAGCGTCGACTTACCGGAGCCTGAGACACCGGTGATGCAGACGAGTTGATTCAAGGGAAAACGTACGTCCAATTCACGCAGATTGTGCTGTGTCGCACCGAGCAGCTCCAAAGCCGCGCCACTCTTGGGTGAGCGTTTGCCTTTGGGTAACTCGACCTTCTTGCGGCCCGTGAGATAAGCGCCAGTCAGCGAGTCGGCGTTGGCGAGTACGGCACTCGGTGTACCCCAGGCGACGATATGACCGCCGTTCTCACCGGCACCGGGTCCCAGATCGAGCAAGCGATCCGCTTGTTGCATGATCTGGGGGTCATGCTCAACGACGAGCAGCGAGTTACCGGCGTTGCGCAATCGCTGCATGACCTCGATGACGCGCTGCATATCGCGTGGATGCAAACCGATAGAGGGCTCATCCAGTACGAAGAGGGTATTCACCAGCGACGTACCGAGCGCTGTCGTTAGATTGATACGTTGGACCTCGCCTCCTGATAGCGTTCGTGACTGACGATCGAGTGTCAGATAGCCAAGCCCCACCTCAGAGAGATAGCGAAAGCGTCCGCGGATTTCAGCGAGCAGCATTTCAGTGGCTTCGTCGAGCGAGCCCGGCAGCGCGAGGCGATCAAAAAATAAACGCGCACGATCGATCGGCAGCAACATGAGGTCGTGTACACCAAGACCCGGCAGTTCTTGCAGGGTCTCTGCACTCCACGACGTCGCTTTTGGTTTGAAGGGTAAAGCGCCGCGTAACGCTTCGCGTGCCAGCTCGTGATTGCCGAGACGCCACAGCAAGGATTGCGGCGCGAGTCTCGCACCCAAGCAGCTACCGCAGGGTGTGTAAGCCCGATACTTCGATAGCAAAACTCGGATATGCATCTTGTAGGCTTTCGTCTCGAGCCATGCAAAGAAGCGGCGGACGCCATACCAGACGTTTTTCTTCCACTCCCCCTCACCCTCGATGACCCAGTGTCGCTGACTCTCGTCGAGATCGCGCCACGGCGTATCGAGAGGGATGCCTCGCTTGCGAGCCAGCCGTTCCATGTCTTGCTGGCTTTCTCGGTAAGACTCCGTCTGCCAAGGACGAATCGCACCACCTCGCAGTGTCTTGGCGTGATCGGGAACCACGAGTCCGTAGTCGACACCGATGATTCGACCGAAACCGCGGCAGGCCTCGCACGCTCCTACCGGACTATTGAATGAGAAAGCGCTCGGCGACGGATCCCGATAGTCGATGTCGCAAGGCGCGCAGTGCAGCGTGTTGGAATAACGCCAAGTTTCGCGAACCGCAGACGCATCGGCCGACTCCAGCACGTGAATCGCAGTTTTTCCGCGACCGAGCCGCAAGGCAGCTTCCAAGGATTCGGAGAGTCGCGCATCGTCAACGGCAGCGATACGAAGACGATCCTGTATGACCTCGACGGTCTCTTTTCGCCGAGCATGGATTCGGGTGTAGCCTTGTTTTTCCAACAAGGCGATGACCTCGGCGTCTTTGAAGTTTTTTGGAACCTTGATTTCAAAGCAAATCAATACGCGAGGATCGCCCAGCGAGGTTGCTCGGTGCCGCAGGTCAGCGCGGATGCTGGCGACGGTATCTTTGCGGACGACGCTGCCACAGCACTGGCAATAAAGCTCAGCCGTGCGAGCGAACAGCAGTTTCAGATGATCGTTCAGCTCCGTCATCGTTCCGACGGTCGAGCGGGAGGTTCGCACGGGATTCGTCTGGTCGATGGCGATCGCCGGCGGAATTCCCTCGATACGATCGACCGCAGGCTTGTCCATACGGTCGAGGAATTGACGCGCGTAGGGGGAGAACGTCTCTACGTAGCGCCGCTGGCCTTCCGCGTAGAGGGTGTCGAACACCAGTGATGACTTTCCCGACCCCGAAACGCCGGTGACGACGACGAGTTCGCCCGTCGGTATCTCGATATCGAGATTTTTCAAATTATTCTGACGAGCGCCGCGAACGACGATCGATCCGTGATCGTGATCAGTCATGAGGTTACCGGCAGATCAGCGTGGGGCGGGCTGCGCTTCGAGATATTGCTGGAGCAGTTCGAAAATGGCCGCTCGATAGTCCGCGCTCGGTGGCCGTACCGATCGCTCATCGACCGAGCAGCCCTCGACCTTGAGGGTTTCGGCTGACAGTTCGGCCGCGTTTTCGAGCGCGTAGTAACGGAACCAGTCGAGGAGCGGAAGGCTACTGGTGCCTTGCTGCGCGTGATAATCGCGATGAGCCAAAAAATTTCGAGCGGTGTGCTCGATGACCAGCGGGTCGACCCCGGCGGCACGGCAGTCTGTCAACCACGGTTCGGACGGGGTCATGGCGGCTGAATCCTTTCGAGTCCCATAACTAGTAGGTGCAGCGCACTCTAACATTTTGGTCTAATGCTCACCCCATGCAGACTGCACCCGACATCTTTTCCCACCGCAAGTACTGGGCCTCCCGCTTCGGCGTGGCGCCTTTCCTGCCGATGTGTCGGGCAGAGATGGACGCGCTCGGCTGGGACAGCTGCGACATCATCGTGGTGACGGGCGATGCCTATGTCGACCACCCGAGTTTCGGGATGGCCATCATCGGTCGTCTGCTAGAGGCGCAGGGTTTTCGCGTCGGCATCATTTCCCAGCCCGACTGGCAGAGTGCCGATCCATTTCGTGTTCTCGGTAAGCCAAACCTTTTCTTCGGCATCACGGCCGGGAATATGGATTCGATGGTCAATCGGTATACCAGCGATCGCCGTATTCGAAGCGACGACGCTTATACCCCCGCAGGCGAGGGCGGTAAGCGGCCCGATCGATCGGTCATCGTCTATGCCCAGCGAGCGCGCGAGGCTTATACCGATGTGCCGATCGTCATCGGTGGAATCGAGGCGAGTTTGCGACGTATCGCACATTTCGATTACTGGTCCGAAAAGGTCCGCCGCTCGGTGTTGCTCGACGCTAAGGCCGATCTGCTCGTGTACGGCAACGCCGAGCGACAGATCGTCGATATTGCCCGCCGGTTAGCCGCGGGCGAAGCCATCACCGATATCACCGACCTGCGCGGCACGGTCTTTACCCGGAAGGCGATTCCGGATGATTACCTCGAGATCGATTCGACCCATCTCGATACACCGGGGCCTCTGAATCCACCGATCGACCCCTATGCGATGGACGACAACGGCGGAACCAAAGCCGCTACACAGACACCAGTGGTTGCCGACAGCGAAAATTTTGTCGAAAAATCCGCCAGTGAAAAAGTGGTTCGTTTCGTTCGTCGAGTCAAGAATGCGGATCGTGACCGTAGCGTGATTCGCCTGCCTGCCTTCGAGCAGGTCGTCGACGATCCCGTTCTGTACGCGCATGCATCGCGCATTCTGCATCTCGAAGCAAACCCCGGTAACGCAAGGGCCTTGGTACAGCGTCACGGCAATGTGGAGGTATGGCTGAACCCGCCGCCTATCCCGTTGACGACCTCTGAGATGGATCGGGTTTACGAGCTGCCGTATCAGCGCCAACCTCATCCCTTTTATGGCGATGCGGAGATTCCCGCCTACAAAATGATCCGCTTCTCGATCGCGATTCAGCGCGGATGCTTCGGAGGTTGCACCTTCTGCTCGATCACCGAACATGAGGGGCGCATCATTCAGAGCCGATCGGAAGCCTCGGTGCTGCGCGAGATCGAGAAGATCCGTGACACGGTACCGGGATTTACCGGCGTGATCTCCGATCTGGGCGGCCCGACGGCCAATATGTATCGCCTCGCCTGTAAAAGTCGCGAAATCGAAAGCGCCTGTCGCAGACCATCCTGTGTCTACCCGGGCGTTTGTCCGAACCTCAATACCGATCACACGCCGCTCATACAGCTTTATCGCAAAGCGCGCAGCTTGCCGGGTATCAAAAAGGTGTTGATCGCTTCGGGTGTGCGCTATGACCTCGCAATCGAGTCGCCCGAATACGTGAAGGAACTGGCGCAGCACCACGTCGGGGGCTATTTGAAGATCGCGCCAGAAGCGATCGGCGAAGGACCGTTGTCGAAGATGATGAAGCCCGGGATCGGCACTTACGACCGATTCAAAGAATTGTTCGATCGCTACTCGCGCGAAGCCGGTAAAGAACAGTATTTGATCCCGTATTTCATCGCTGCACATCCGGGTACGACGGACGAAGATATGCTCGCGTTGGCACTTTGGTTGAAGCGCAACGGATTTCGAGCCGATCAAGTGCAGGCGTTTTTACCCTCGCCAATGGCAACGGCCACAGCGATGTATCACTCTGGCAAAAATCCGCTGCGACGCGTCTCGCGTAGCAGTGAAGAAGTCGTCATTCCAAAAGGTCTGAAGGTTCGCCGCTTGCACAAGGCGTTCCTGCGTTATCACGATGCCAATAATTGGCCCACTTTGCGTGAGGCGCTACGACGCATGGGTCGGGCAGATTTGATCGGGCCCGGCAAGCAACACCTCGTGCCGGCATGGCAACCCGCGGGTACCGGCGGGATGCAAGAGGGGCAGAGAAAGCCATTTCGAACTCAACACGTTCGCTCTAAACGGAGTCCAAGACCATGAGTTCGCCGCATCAGTTCCGGCCCGGTCTCGAGTTCGACGTCGACGCACTCGAGGTGTATTTGAGGGGGGTTATCGCCGGGTTTTCGCGGATCGACAGGGTTACGCAGTTCGCGGGCGGCCAGTCCAATCCCACCTATCGCGTGGATGCACAAGTGGCAGACCGCGCGCACTCGTTCGCACTGCGTCGTAAGCCGCCCGGTGTGCTCGCACCGTCTGCGCATGCGATCGAGCGAGAATTTCGGGTCATGCACGCGTTGCAGGTAACGGGTTTCCCCGTTGCCAAGGCATGGGTGCTCTGCGAAGACGTGAACGTCATCGGCACCGCGTTCTACATCATGGATTGTCTGGATGGTCGAATATTTTGGGATCCAAGCCTGCCTGAAGTCGAGTTTTCCGAGCGGATGCCAATTTTCTTCACGATGGCAGAAACCTTAGCCGATCTGCATCGCGTGGATGTCACTTCGGTCGGGCTTACTGATTACGGTAAGGCTGAGGGATACGTCGCACGACAGGTGGCGCGGTGGTCAAAACTCTATCTTGCCGATATCGAGGTTGCAGGGCGGGTTCCCGCCATGGAGCGTTTGATGGAGTGGTTGCCGGCCAATGCACCGGCGGCCGAGCCCGCACCCACCTTGGTACACGGGGATTTTCGAATCGACAACATGGTTTTTGCCAAAGAGGAAGCCCGAGTGCTCGGCGTGCTCGATTGGGAGTTGTCGACGATCGGCAATCCGGAGGCAGACTTCGCCTACAACTTCATGATGTATCGCGTTCCATCGGCGGCCATCCCGGGGCTGATGAACGTTGATCTGGCGAAGCACGGCTTGCCGTCGGAGCGCCAGTACGTCGATCGCTATTGTCGGCGGCGTGGGATTTCGGATATTCCCGCTCTCGACTATTACGTCGCGTTCTGTATGTTTCGCTTGGCCGGCATCTTCCATGGAATTCGTGGGCGTTTCGCCCGAGGAACGGCGGTCAGTCCCAAGGCGAAGGAATATGCGGGCAACGTCGAGCTGATGGCGGATCTCGCTTGGCAACAGGTCGAGCGGTCAAGATGAGCGCACGGGCGATCTGGGTACCGGCCGCGTTGTTGATCGCGATGGCGACGGCGATGACGACGGCGATGACGACGGCACTGGGCGCTTTTGGAACTCATGCGGGACGCCGGTTTTGATATTGCGGTGACCTAGCAGTTTTTTTACTCGCTGCGGCTATTTTGATTTGACGTTCACGAGCGCTGACCGACCGAGCCAATCGACGATAGCTTGCGCCACCTCGCTCGGTGCTTCTTCATGGACGTAATGTCCTGCGTTGGAAAATCGAACGAGAGTCGAGCCGGGCAACAGAGCCTGTAACTCGGTCGCCTCTTGCAAAGGTTTGTTTCGATCCTGATCGCCCCACGGAATCAAGACGGGCACCTTCACATCAGCAGCTAGCGTGATTTCCTCGCCCTCGCGATACTGCGCCATAAGCGAAGTCGTGCCACGCATATAGCCTTCGCTGCGCGCCGCGAGCATCACATCATCGATGACTTGCTCGGTGACGATCGCTGGATTCACATAGGAATTCTTGAGAAACCGCCCCCTGAACTCGCGGCTTGCAAACAGCTTGGCTGACATTCGCGGCAAAGGCGGTAGCGTAACTTGAACGATTTTGGGGACTCCGGTGCTGATGATTCCCGGATTGAGCAGGACAAGGCCTACCGCGCGATCATCTTGAACGACTGCTTGCAGCGCAACCGCACCGCCGAGCGAATGCCCCACATAGACGATGGTATCGAGACCGAGCTGGCGTGCAGCGCGTCGCAGCATCAGGGCTTGAGGCCCGTTGTGATAATCGTAGTCGGTCGGCTTGTCTGACAGACCGTACCCGATCATATCGATGGCGATGACATGGTGGGTTTGCGCCAACAATGGTGCGAGAGTGCGAAAGCTCTGCAGCGAGTTTCCAAAGCCGTGTATCAGCAGCAGCGAGGCGCGACTGGCTTGTTGGGTTCCCCACTCTCGGTAACGCAAGGTCAGCCCATCGACCGACACGAACCGATCCTCTTTATCCGCGAGCGAGGCGGCCGCTTGTTCTGATGGGTGAGGCCAATACGCCCAGATCGTGACACCCACCCATGACAGTGCGAGCGCGGCGATGCAGAGCCAGAGTGCGCGTTTGAAGAACCGCATGAGCGCCGATTGCATACAATTCCGCCCTCCGTCGCAACGGCTTTTATCCATTCTGTGATCACGCTGCCCGAACTTCCGATCCTCGAGTCTCTCGTAGCGCTGAAAACCGCGCTACGCGCACATGCGGGCGTCGTACTGGAAGCACCACCCGGAGCCGGCAAGAGCACGGTCGTACCGTTAGCCTTGCTCGATGAGTCATGGGTGGGTGATCGAAAAATCCTGATGCTCGAGCCGCGTCGCTTGGCAGCTCGTGCGGTAGCGCAGCGTATGGCAAGCACCTTGGGCGAAGAGGTTGGCGAGACCGTGGGGTATCGCATGCGGCTAGAGACGCGTGTGAGCCGCCGAACCCGGATCGAGGTGGTGACCGAGGGCGTGTTGAGTCGAATACTCCAGTCGGATCCCGCGCTTGAAAATATCGCCATCGTCATCTTTGACGAGTTTCACGAGCGTAGCTTGAATGCCGATCTCGGCTTGGCTTTGTGTCTCGATTCGCGGGCGGCCCTCGGTACCGATCTGAGAATTCTCGTGATGTCGGCCACCCTCGATGGGGTCGCGGTTGCGAAGTTACTGGCGTCGGATTCCACGGCGGATGCGCCCGTCATCAGCAGCGCTGGCCGCAGCTTTCCAGTGGAGATTCGGCATCTGGGCAAAGGTCTTCCGCCCTTACCCGGCGAAGCGGAGTCCGCCGAGCGTATGGCGGGTCTCGCCGTGTTACGTGCACTGCGTGAGTGTGAGGGCGACATTCTCGTTTTCTTACCCGGTATGGCCGAGATTCGTCGTGTCAAAGAGTTTATTGAGTCGGCACCCGATTTCAGCTCGAGCAAAGTGCGGGCGCTGCCTTTGCACGGCGATCTGTCGGCTGCATCGCAAGATGAGGCGTTGCGCGCCCACTCGGATGTTCG
Organism: Klebsiella pneumoniae; assembly: GCA_945873095.1. Lineage (GTDB taxonomy): Bacteria > Pseudomonadota > Gammaproteobacteria > Steroidobacterales > Steroidobacteraceae > UBA964. The sequence continues at coordinate 139,134 of CAMCBU010000003.1, forward strand.
TCGCGTCATTCTCTCGACCAACATTGCCGAGACCAGTCTGACCCTGCCCGGTATTCGCGTCGTGATCGACAGTGGCTTGGTTCGTCGTGCTGTCTTTGATCCTGCCTCGGGAATGTCGCGACTGGAGACCCGTCGTATTTCACGCGCTTCGGCGGCGCAGCGAGCAGGCCGTGCCGGACGTGTGGCTGCGGGCGTTTGTTATCGCCTCTGGAGTGAAGGGGCTGAGCGCAGCTTGAGCGCGTATACGCCCGCCGAACTCGTCGAGGCGGATCTGATGCCGCTCGCTTTGGATCTGGCCGAGTGGGGTGTGCTTGATCCCACGCGTTTAGCTTGGTTGGATGTGCCGCCGCGAGCGGTGCTCGACAGCGCTCGCGATACTTTGCGTGCGCTCGGCGCCCTGGATCTGCAGGGTCGCATCACGAGCCATGGGCGCGCCATGTCGAGTTGGCCAGTTCACCCAAGATTGGCGCATTTGCTGCTCGAGAGTCGGCAGCGTGGCGTTGCGCGAGAGGGCGCCAGACTTGCCGCGCTGCTGACCGAGCGCGATATTTTGCGTCGCAGCGAGGATGTCGACATCACGAGTCGCCTCGATTTACTCGATCAGCCGTCGAGAGGTGTCGGTATCGATCATGCGGTGCTCGCGCGAGTGCGACAATTATCGACGAAATTTGAACAACGAATGGTCGAACAACGAATAGCCGACGAACGGGTCGGTAACGCACGACCCTACCTCGACGCCGCCGGGTTGCTCGCCTTGGCCTATCCGGATCGGATCGCGCAGCGTCGGCCCGGGAGCAATCGCCAGTTTTTGCTTGCCAACGGTAAAGGGGCGATCATTCCGAGCGCAGATCGCCTCGGGCAGAGCGAGTTTCTCGTCGCGATCGATCTGGATGATCGGGGTCGTGAGGCGCAGATTCGACTGGCGGCCAACCTGTCCCGCGCGATGCTCGAAGCAGCGACGGCCGATCGTTGGCAGCGCACGACAGAAACGTTTTGGTCATCCGAAGATCAGTGCGTCGTCGCGCGTGAGGTCGTGCGACTCGGCGAATTGATCATCGAGGCGAAGCCCCGACGAGTCGATGTCGCTGCTGACTTGCTTCGAGCCATGCTCGATGGCATTCGGGCGATGGGCCTGTCGGCTTTGCCATGGTCCGATGAGAGCCGAGCTTTTTGTGCCCGTGCCGAGATGGCACGGCGACTCGATTTGCCCGGAACGCAGACTTGGCCAGAGATGTCCGATGACGCCCTGACTCGAAGTGTCGAAACCTGGCTGTCTCCGTGGCTCGAAGGGATCACGCGCCGCTCGCATCTGGCGAAACTGCCGTTGCTCGAGGCTTTGCAGTTTCGTGTCGGAGCCGAGGGCGTACGACGCCTAGATGAATGGCTACCCACCCATATCGTCGTGCCGACGGGCAGTCGAATCCGCATCGACTACATCGATGATCTTGCGCCCTGTGCATCGATGCGGCTGCAAGAGGTTTTCGGTCTTGCAGCGACACCGAGATTCGCGCTCGGCAAAATTCCCGTGACGTTCAAACTGCTCTCACCCGCGCAACGGCCGCTGCAAATCACCGCGGATTTGGTGAGCTTCTGGCGTAACGCTTATGCCGATGTCCGCAAAGACATGCGCGGCCGATACCCGAGACATTATTGGCCGCTGGATCCACTGCAAGCGGAGCCGACGCGACGGGTCAAACCGCGTTCAGGCTGAATGCCGCTTGAATCTCCGCGACGATCGACAGCGCGATCCCTTCAGGCGTGCGGCCGCCGAGATTCAGTCCGACCGGCGCCCGCAGTCGGGTGGTCAGATCTTTAGCCAGTGGTCCGAGATCCGCCAGCAATCTCTCTCTTCTCGCCGGCGGGCCCAGCAGGCCGACGTAGGGGATCTTTGCACGCGCGAGTCCTGCGAGATACTGGGCATCGGCACCGAGATGATGACTCATGACGACCGCCGCCGAGAAACGCTCGAGATCCAGATCCTTCGTCCAGTCGTGCAATTCGATTTGCTTGACGGTCTCGGCACCGACGAATCGCTGCATGAGCGCATAAGCCGGACGGTGATCAAGCAGCGTGACTTTCCAGCCTAGCCGATGTGCAAAGTCGAGGAGTGGTTCAGCATCGGGACCTGCACCGCAGATCAGTAGTCGCAGCGGTGGTGCGACTCTCCAGCGGAAATGATCCGCGATCGACTCTGACGCGGGGGTCGTCGCGTCTGTGGTGATAAATCCGCCGTCACGCAAGTCGATCAAAAGGTCGACTCGTTCGTGGTTCGCCAATCTATTGAAAATACTCGTCAGTGGTTCGTAGTCTTCATCGCTACGGCAGCGCAACAAGAAAATCGTCATCGATCCTTCGCATCCAAGACCGAGACCCCAAATGGGATCATCGCTGCTGCGATTGTCGTAGCGATGCATCGTGCAGCGACGAGCATCGGCGAGCATTTTCGAGGCGTGCTCGTGCAGGTCGCCCTCCAAGCACCCGCCGCTCAGCAAGCCTGCGCGACGGCCACTCGATGACAAGAGCATGAACGCGCCCGGTTTTCGGTAGGTCGAGCCTTCGGTCGCGACAATGAGAGCGATCACGAGCTCCGCGCCGGCCCTGCGCTCGTACTCAAAGAAATCCTGCAGATCCATCATCCATGCCGAATGACGATTTTGCCGAAGTGGTTGCCATTTTCCATGTAGACGAAGGCTGCATCCGCTTGCGTGAAGTCGAATGCCCGATCGATGACCGGCTTGATCCGATGTTGGTCGATGAACGCGTTCATGGTTTCGAAATTGGCGCGCGAACCGACGAAGATGCCGGAGACGCTCGTACTGCGGCCGATCATCGCGGCAGCTGGAATTTCGCCGCCGAATCCCGCGAGTCCACCGATGATGGCGATATGCCCCCCGTGTGCAAGCGATGCGAGTGATTGCGCCAGCGTGCCGACACCGCCCACTTCGAGCACATGGTGAACCCCGACCTCTCCGGTTGCGGCAAGCACTGCAGGTGCCCACTCGGCTGTCTTGCGATAGTTGATCAGATGACTGGCACCAAGATCTTTCGCACGATTAAGCTTCGTGTCGCTCGAGCTCGTGATGATGGCCTTCGCGCCGTGTGCTACGGCAAATTGCAGGCCGAAAATCGAAACGCCACCGGTTCCTTGCAGCAGTACATCATCTCCCGCACGAAGACCGCCACGCGTGACGAGTCCGTTCCACGCGGTCAAAGCAGCGCAGGGCAGTGTTGCCGCTTCCTCGAATGACAGATGGTCGGGGAAGCGCAGCACGCCTTCCTCGTTCAGCGTCACGTACTCGGACAACATGCCATCCTGCGCACCACCGAGAGCGGAGGCTCCCGTTGCGGCGGTGGGTCTGCCGGTCAACCATGTCTGAAAAAACTGCGCGACGACACGCTCGCCGAGCTTGACGCGAGTGACTTCCGCGCCAACCGCAACGATCTCACCGGCTCCGTCCGACAACGGAATGACCGTCGAGCGATCACCGACCGGATACCAACCGCGCAGCACCATGATGTCGCGGCGATTCAGCGACGTTGCGCGGACTCGAACGAGCACTTCCTTTGGGCCCGGCGCTCTCACCGAGGCGCCCTCGATGAGGTTGAGACTAAAGCCCTGCGCTTGTTTGAAAAGCTGGTATTGGTTCTGCTGTTTTGGGATGTTCATGCAGCCGATTGTACGGCCATCGATCCCGGCTTACAGCGGGCTTCCATCCTCTCGGCTGATCGCGACGACCGCCGACCGAGCAGGCAGGCCTTCGCCGTCTGGCCAATGACTGGCCGGCGCATCGACCGAGCCGCCTTCGCCCGGGTGCTGGATCGCGAGAAACAGGGTGCGTCCATCGGGTGTGAACTCGCAACCGCAAATCTCAGCGCCCACCGGAGCGCTCACGACTTGCCGTAAGTAGCCGCGCTCGGGTCCGCTGGTGGGGACCACGTAGCACCCGTTGTTCCCGATCAAGCCTGTGTCGGCATCCGTCACGACCCACAGTCGTCCGGTGGGATCAAAACCGAGATTGTCCGGACACGCGATGGGGCTGACTTTCGATCGATCGGCAAACCCCGCGTAGTAAAGGTCTTCGCGAGCCAATGCGCCGGCGGCGAGTGCATCCGTGTCGGTCAGGAACTTCGCTTGAGTATTGCGCGGGTCGCCGGCAAGCAGGAACAGATTCCATGCGAAACGCGTACTCGCGGCGTCCGAATCATCCTCACTCAATTCGACGATGTGACCGAAGTCGTTCCGGGGCCGCGGGTTGGCGGCATTCGGTCCGAAATCGACGGTGCGACCGTTGAATAACTTGTTCGCGGTTTGACGCTCATCGTTCTTGGTCAGGGCCATATAAACCCGACCGGTGATCGGATTGGGCTCGACGTCCTCGGGGCGGTCCATCGGCGTCGCACCAAGCAGATCGGCAGCGGCGCGACATTTGATCACCACCTCGGCCTGACTCGAAAAACCGTTACGCGAGTTCAGGGGACCGTTCTCATCGTGCACCAGCGGCAACCATGTGCCCCGACCTGAGGCGTCGAAGCGAGCGACGTACAAAGTGCCATGGTCGAGCAGATCGAGATTGGCGGCTCGATCGCGTGGGTTGTAGCGATCTCGACTGACAAACTTGTAGACATACTCGAACTTGGCATCGTCACCCATGTAGGCTGCGACGCGGCCGTCTCGAGTCAAGATCGTGTTGGCACCTTCGTGACAGAAGCGGCCGAGTGCAGTGCGCTTCTTTGGTGGCGCTGTCGGCTGTTGCGGATCGATCTCGACGATCCAGCCGTGGCGCAGCGGTTCACGAGGCTCTTGGCGCACATCGAAGCGAGCATCGATAAGATCCCATCCGTAGGCAGAGCGCTCGCGTAGCGGCCAACGCCGGTGTGCCTCGACCGTGGCATTATCTCTGGCATTATCTTGGGTGCTGTCAGCCCAAGATTTAGCCGCACCAAAATAATCTTGGATATTTTCTTCTGCGGTGAGATACGTGCCCCAAGGGGTCTTTCCGCCAGCGCAGTTCGCAAAAGTTCCCAACGCCACGGTACCGTTCGGGTCGGCATTGGTGCGCATCAGCTCATGGCCCCTGGCGGGGCCACGTATCTGCATCGGAGTGTTGGCGGTGATGCGTCGGGTGAGCGGACCGTCGCTGATGGTTCGCCAACCGTGCGGCGCTTTTTCGAGCTGGACGACACTGACTCCGTGAGCCGCCTGCATCCACGCGACGGCCTGCGGATGATCTTTGAGCCAAGCTTGCCGGGCTTCGGCACGATTCGGCCCGGCGTTGGGCCACTCTGCGAACGATAGCTCGGCCATGACGTATTCATGGTTGACGCAAAGCACGCCGGTTGTCGCGCTGCTGCCGGTCGGGAAAAAGGCGAGGGCGTCGTTGTTCGTGCCGAAAAGCTTTTCTTGGCGCTTGCCGGCCTCCGAGTCGAGCCAAGCGAGCGATTGCATGGTCTTGCCATCGATAGGCGCCACATCTTTGAACAAGGCATCGCCGGATCGAATCAGGAGATCACTGCGAAAGCCTGCAGCCAACGTGAGCGTATCCGCACGGGTGGGTTCGATTGCCGTGGTGACCGCTTTCTGCACCAGAGTCGTCGCATGCGATGCGAACGACAGTGTTGGTAACGCCGAGAGGCTAGTGACGAGGCCGGCGCTCGCTACGAAGCTACGACGGGACAGACGCTGTTCTAGTATCGAACCAAAGTATTCCGCACTCATGCCTCTATTCTACCCGCAATGCGAGGCGAGTTTGATGGGGGCCAGAGTTTCTCTCTACAACTTTTTCCTAGAGCTTCTCGTTGTAGTTACGCAAGCGTTTCGACAAGATCCGCGCGATGTTGCGATAGATCACGATAGCCGCTTCGAGTGACAGATCAATGTCATTTTTTTGAAACATCAAGGCGACGGCGTTCGAGGTCGCGAGGACCCGTGCGGATCGTGTACCGCCATCCACGAGAGCCATCTCGCCGAAAGTGTCGCCGGGGCGCAGGTCCGAGAGCGGTTGCCATCCCGTCTCGGTACGTTTCTCGATGGTTGCGCTGCCAGCGATGAAGACGAAGAAAGTCTGCCCCGCGTCCCCCTCATCGAAAAAGACCTGATTGACGCCGCGCTCGACCCGACTCGCGTTGGCCAAAAGGGCGATCAGCTCCAATCGACCGATACCGGCAAAGACCGGTACCGCGCTGATGACGCGCAACAAAGTTTCATCGACTTTGACCAAGTGGACCCCCTCGCGGCGAGCGGCGGATGTCAGCGTACCCATTTTTTTCGCGTTGATTGTATTCATAATGGAGCGGTCGGGCACCGTCCCATGACGCATGGGTCTGTCCGCATCCGATCAAAAAGGGGAGTCCAACATGAATTCCTTACAAGTCGCCCACGTACGCATCCAAGGGAACGAGTTCGTCTTCGTGCCGTTTTCGCCGCTGATGGCGAGTGTTGCCGCGGGCGATCAACAAAACCTCTTGATGCAAATGCGGGAAATCTGTCGCGGCTTCGGCCTCAGCGGCGAGGTGGTCGTGGTTTGGCAGGGCCCGAGTGGTCTCGGCTATCTCGCCGACAGTCGTTACCACGGTGTTTTGTCAAAAGTCTTGAACATGACCGTGGTGCGCTCGAACCTCAACAAAAAGGTGTCGTCACCCGCCATCGTCGGACTGTTGGCCCAGGTTGCGCTCGATCCTTTCGGTGCCGCGCCGGCCGCCACCCCAGCGCCCTCGTCCGCACCCGTTGCACGTGCAACCCAAGCGGCGCCGAGCCATGCGACCGCCGACGAGCACCGCTCGATGCCCGGGATTCACGCCGGTGCGCGCAAAGCAACCAGCAATCGGGTCGTGACCATGCTCTTCACTGATCTCGTCGGCTCCACCAAACTCAAGCAGGAGTATGGCGACGCGCAAGCGATGCAACTCGTGCGACAGCATCACGATCTCGTTCGAAACATTCTCGCGTCGACCGCGACTGGCGAGGAAGTTTCCACATCCGGCGACTCTTTCTTCATCGCCTTCGCCACGCCGTCGGAGGCGGTGACGTTTGCGCTGCGAATGCAAAGTCGTGTCGAGGATATGAACGAAGCCGAAGGCACCAACATTCAGGATCGTGTCGGCATCCACGTCGGCGAGGTTTACGCCGATAACGCCAAGGTGGCAGGCAAGACCTTCGACTTCAACGGCATTCAAGTCGATACGGCCGCTCGCATCATGTCGCTCGCGCAAGGTAAGCAAATCCTCATGTCTCGATTCGCTTACGAAAACGCCTTCCAAATGCTCAACGGCTATGAAATCGATGGGATTCCGGAGATTGAGTGGCGCAACCACGGTCTGTATGAAGTCAAAGGCGTCGAGGATGCCGTCGAAATTTGCGAAGTCGGCGAACCGGGTTTCGCACCACTCAAGCCGCCACCGGATTCCGAAAAGGCGAAACGCGCGAGTGGCGGCCGGCGCTAAAGCAGCATGGCACGCGCAAGTTCGCGTGCGCGCGATTGCGTGTCGATCGAGAACTGTTCGAGCAGACGATGGCTGACGGGCGCACCGAGCTCAAGGGCGTTGGTGTAAGCGCGGATATCATCTCGATGCAGTTGCTGTGAGAGCTGGTGCGATAAGGGCGACTGCCGTACGTCAAACTCGATCTTGCCGGCGGAGCCGGCAGCCAAAACATCAAGGGCCGACATGCCACTAGCTGCCGCCGTTATGCGCAGCGTGGTTTTCAGACGCGTGGGTCTGAACGCTCCGAGTCCAGCGCTGTCGGCAGATTCAATCAAAGAAATCGCTAAAAGCTTCGCATGCATGACATCGGCGATGACCTTGAGATTGCGTGTCGTCGCCTCGAGTCTGTGTTGATGGTCCGACTGAATCGGTTCGCCATCGTACTGCCGGAAAATCACGGGCGCCGAGAGCGACGACAAGAATCGCGTCATTTTCTGCAGCGTTTGGCGATAACTGGCGATCGCAACCGAACCACCGGCTCGCAGTTCGATCGACGACTCGTACATCAAACCCCAAGTGTCATCTAGGAAAGCGACCAAATCCGCTTCGCCGAAACTGCGGACATCCCGATTGGCAATGCGGATCGCCCGTCGCACATGCGAGCGCATATCCGACTCGCCAATCTGCGATCGGTGACGGTGATTGATATCCATCAACGCAGAAATATACGAGGCTGCCAGCAGGTGCGGATCTTTACGGAACGGAACCGTCGCCTCTATTCCGAGCGAAACCGCTGCGAGGTGTTCGGCATCCAACACGGCGTGCAAGGCCTTGCAGGTGATGAGCGCGCTCAAAAACTCGTTCTGCCCTGCGAAGGGCGACAACACTTGCGTGTCGGAGAAGCCGAAGCAACGCTTGACGATGTCGAAGACCGGATCCCGCCGAGCTGCCGCCGAGTCGAGCAGCGTGAATTCGCCGCGGGCATTTCTGTCCACCAAGTCGGCAAGGTAATGTTCGCTATCAGGCGGCAAACCACCGTCGACTCCTGCTTGGACGATGTCGTGGAACAGGCCGATCAAGGCATCGAGCGGATCATTCGATTCGGCCACCATCAAGGCGTGCGCGAGGTCATGGTAATGGCGCGACGGCAATTGCATCGAGCGATCGACGAGCGCGACTAGCGTCTCGAGATGCGTTGCACTGCACTGCGGCGCGAGATGGCCGAGCGCCCATCGCAACAACGGTCGACAGGTCAGTGCTTCACTCATTTCTCTTTCATGACCCAAACGCCATTCCACTCTCCAGTTGGCGGATGCGCTTCGAGATAACGACAACGATCGATATAGGTCTGCGACAGATGATCTTCAGGATTCAACTTTAGGCAAAGTCCGAAGCCGGCCTTGGCTTTTTCCCAGTCGCCTGCGCGGTATGCCTGCATAGCGTCGCCAAAACGAGTCATGACATCGATCATGTTCGGGAAGGTCTTGTTGTCGTGGTAATCCAGAACTTCGTAAACGCGCACCGGCTGTGTTTTGCCCTTGACGACCACGAGATCGATGTCGCGATAGCGATAGGTACCCTTCAACTTCAGAATAGTCGATTCGCTCGCCAAAATATGTGCCGAGTACGCTTTGCATGCGCTCTCCAGCCGTGCGGCGAGATTCACACCGTCGCCGATGACGGTGTAGTCCATACGCCTCGGTGAGCCGATGTTGCCCGAAACGACGGTATCGGTATTCAAGCCGATCCCCATATCCACCGTCTTCAGTCCCTTTTCGCGACGAATCGCGTTCCAGTCCCACATTTCGCGAATCATGGAGATGGCCGCTTTCATTGCGCGATCGGGGTCGTCCTCATGCGGCGCCGGCAGACCGAAGCACGCCATGATGGCATCGCCGATGAACTTGTCGAGCATGCCGCCTTGGCGATTGATGCACTCGACCATCAACGTAAAATACTCGTTGAGGAACGAAACGGTGCCCTGCGCGCCGTATTCCTCGGTGATCGTCGTGAAGCCGCGCACGTCGGTAAACATGATGGTGGCTTCCTTGTTCGCACCGCCGAGCAGGTCGGAGCCGCCACCCTCGAGCATCTGGGCGGCGATAGCCGGATCCATGTAGCGAGACATCGTCGACTTCATACGCTTTTCCGAGCTGATGTCCTCAAACATCAGCATCGCGCCGAGTTCTTTGTCGTTATCCGCCGCACGCAGCGGCATGACGCTCGCGTTGACCGATCTCTCTGCGCTGCAGAGCGTCAACTGCGCATCGGGGAAATAGCCGCTTTCGCCCGTTGCTTTGGCAGACGCGATGCTGTCATTGAGCCAACCACTGCTTTGTCCGAGCAAGTCGACGAGGGGTTTGCCGATGACGTCGCCGCTCTTGGCGTTCCAGATTTTCAGTCCGGCGGAGTTGCAGGTGACGACCTTGCCGGCTGCATCGAGCGTGATCACGCCGTTGGACATGCTTTGCAGGATACTGTCGTTATAACTTTTGACACGCTGCACATCATCGAAGAGTTTCGAGTTCTCGAGCGCGATGGCAACCTGTGCCGTAAATGCCTTCAAACGCTGTTCGTCCTCTTGCGTGAAGACGCCAGTCTCTTTATTGAGAACTTGTGTGACACCGATGATCACGCCATGCTTGTTGAGAATCGGCACACACAAGATCGAGCGCGTAAAAAAGCCGGTCTGACGGTCGAACGAGGGATTGAAACGCAGATCCGCGTAGGCGTGCGGGATATTCAGCGATTGACCGCTCGTGAAAACCTCGCCCGCAATGCCCAAGTGCGAGGGAAATCGAATTTCGGCGATCTCGCCGCCAGCTGAGACGCGTGAGAAGAGCGTCTTGGTGGTCGAATCGTACATGAAAATCGTCGCGCGCTCGGCTCGCAGCATCTTGGTCGTTTCGGCTACGACTCGCTGCAACAGACGAGCTAAGTCGAATTCTTGATTGATCTCGGATACGAGACCGATGAACTTCATTTCCTTCTGACGAAGTCTTTCGGTGTGTTCGACGAAATGGAGGCTGCTCAGCGCGACGGCCGATTGTGCAGTCATGTCCTGCAGCAACTCGAGATCATCTTCGGTGAAAGATCCCGTGTTCTTGTTCAGGCATTGCATGGCTCCGATGAGCTCGCCCGAGGCGAGCCGAATCGGCACGCAGATGATGTTGCGCGTCTTGTAGCCCGTCCAATCATCGACTTGACGGTTGAACCGTGGGTCCGAGTAAGGGTCGTGGGTGATGACCGCTTCACCGGTCTGAAAAACGTGCCCCGCAAATCCGGAGGTGTTCAGTATGCGAATTTCTCGCACGAGATCGCCCTGCGCCACTCGAGAGTACAACTCACCGGTCTCCGAGTCGTTCAGGAACAACGTGCCGCGATCACAATCGAGTGCGCGTGCAGTGATGTCGACCAGTGTACGCAACACGCTCACGAGGTCGTTTGCCGCAGCACAACGTGCGGAGACTTCGAGCAGCGTTTCAGCCCGCCGCAAGGCGACCGACTTGGAGAGCTTTTTCTTGCGCGTCGCTTTGCGTTTTTGAATTTCGGTATTCACGTGGGTTTTTCCAGTTCGAGTCGGAGCAGCTTGACCTGCTCCATGAGGTGAGTTCGTTCCGATGCAAAGCCCGACTCCTGCCGCGTCAGGGCCGCTTGGTGGGCCACTCGCAGACCATCCATTTCGATACGCATTGAGTCGATGGTGTCGCGCAGCTGCTTTGCTTCAGCGGCGCCACGCGCTCTCTCGGCCTGGGTTTCGGCGCGACCTTGGGCAGCCGTATCCTCGAGGTTGCGCCGAAGGCTATCGATGGTTTTGCGAAGCTCGGAAATTTGGTTCGCAAAGTGCGTCTCGGTGGCTTGCACATTGGCGCGCCCGACTGCCGCGGCGTTCTCAAGCTCGGCACGCAAGCTGGCAACCGTATCTTGCAGTTGAAGGTGGATGGCTCGCAGTGACGACAACTCGGCATGCGCTTGCTCAGCGGGGTTGGTCGGCGTCAGTTCCATATCAACACATCTATCCTTGCAGTTCTCGATACAGACGAAGATATTCGTACGCCGAACTTTCCCATCCGAAATTTTGACTCATTGAAGTCATCATCATCTGCCGCCAGCGAGCGCGATCATGATGTACGTGTACAACGTGTTGGATCACGTCGGACAACGACGTGAAGTGTTCATCGAACGTGAACCCGGAGTGATGATCGACGGTATCAGCCAAGCCACCAACGGATTGAACGACCGGCAAGGTGCCGTAGCGTTTGGCGTAGAGTTGCGTCAGACCGCAGGGTTCGTGGCGCGAGGGCATCAGCAACGCATCACCACCGGCCATCGCCAAGTGTGCGAGCGGTTCGGAATAGCCGATGTGGACACCGACTTGCCGAGGGAAGCGATGCTGCAGCTGCCGGAACTGCCACTCGAGGTTGCCATCACCGCTGCCGACCATCACGAGTTGGGCGCCTGCTGCGACCAGCGTCTCGGTCGCGTTGACGACCATATCGAGGCCCTTCTGCCAATTCAGTCGACTGACAACGATGAAGACGGGTCCCGTGGAGTCATCCGCCAGCGCAAAATGTTGACGAAGTCGCGATTGGCAGATGAGCTTGCCCGACAAGTCGTGCTGATCATACGGGGCGGGCAGATGCGTATCGTGGCGCGGATCCCATGTTCCATAATCAACCCCGTTGAGAATGCCGACCAAACGGTCATCGCGCGATCGAACGATCGCATCGAGCCCGCCGCCGTGTTTACCGAGGCTGATTTCTTCTGCGTAAGTCGGACTGACGGTCGTGACACGATGGGCGAGCAACATTCCCGCTTTGAGAAAACATAAATCACCAAAGAATTCGAGCGGACCGTAGGGCGCGGCCAACCAATGCGCGAGCCCGAGTCGTCCGTAGTCATGAGGTGGAAAGCGGCCCGGATAGTCGATGTTATGGATCGTGAAAACGGTTTTGACGGGCGGCCATGTTTCAGCGAGGTAGGCGTGGGCGAGTGCGGGGTGCCAGTCGTGAACGTGCAGCACATCCGGGCGCCATTGCCGATCGAGCTCGCCGCCGGCGAGTTTGGCTGCCGCCCAACCTAGCATGGCGAAGCGCAGTAGATTGTCACTCCAGTCGCCGCCGTTCGGGTGCGAGTAGGGATTGCCAGGGCGTTGAAACAGCGCGGGTGCATCGACCACATAAACAGCGGTCTTACGGCCTGGAAGAAATCCGTACAAGACGCGCATCGTTGCCGTACCGAAGAGACCGGCGACCTCGTAAACCGGCGTCGCGGCTTCCAACGCTGCCATGATCGCCGGAAACCCGGGAACCACGGTGCGCGCATCGACGCCAATCTCGCCCAGCGCCTCGGGTAGAGCCGCGGCGACATCCGCAAGTCCGCCGGTTTTCACCCACGGAAACAATTCGGTCGTGGCGTGGAGTACGCGAGTCATGGCTCGAGACGATCGATCATCGATTGCGTGATCAAGGTGACGCCGTTGTCGCTGCGTATGAAGCGCCGGGCATCGTATTCCGGGTCTTCACCGACCACGAGTTCGGCGGGCACCTGGCAGTCGCGGTCGACGACGACTCGATGCAGTCGAGCGCCGCGACCAATTTTGGCGCCGGGTAGTACGACACCGAGTTCGACGATGGCGTTGGAGTGGACACGAACCCCCGAGAACAACAGCGAGCGTTCAATGGTGCCTGACACGATGCATCCGCCAGAGACCAGCGACTCGATCGCCAGACCGCGACGCTCGTCGGAGTTATGCACGAATTTGGCAGGGGGCAGCTGCGGCTGATACGTCCAGATAGGCCAGCGGTCGTCGTACAAATTCAGCAGGGGAACCGTCGCCGTTAGATCGATATTGGCGTCCCAATAGGAGTCGAGCGTACCAACGTCGCGCCAATACGGCTCGGCGTCGGTGCTTCGATTGACTGCGCTACTCTCGAAGCGATGCGCGACCACCCGACCTTCGCTTACCAGTCGGGGAATTAGATCGCGCCCAAAATCGTGGGTCGAAGCCGGATCCATCGCGTCGCGCTCGAGTTCGTTGAGCAAAAAAGCCGTATCAAAAATATAGATTCCCATCGAGGCAAGTGAGCGATGCGGTGCGTTCGGCAATGTCGGTGGATCATGCGGCTTCTCGACAAAATCGGTTACTACGTCATCGTCGTTAGCATGGAGAATGCCAAAGCCAGAGGCTTGTTCTTTTGGAACCTCGACACAAGCGACGGTGCATCCACGCCCGTGCTCGGCGTGATGCGCGAGTGCGATCGCGTAGTTCATCTTATAGATGTGATCGCCGGCCAAAATAATGGTGTAGTCGCAATTGAAGCTTTTGATGACTTCTTGATTTTGATGAACGGCATCAGCCGTCCCTTGATACCAAACATCGCTACCCATTCTTTGATTAGCCGGCAGCACTTGCACGAATTCATTGAGCTCACCACGCAAGAAGCCCCAGGCCATCTGGATGTGCTTGATGAGACTATGACTCGTGTACTGAGTCAGCACCGCGATGCGCCGAACTCCGGAATTCACCGAGTTCGATAACGCAAAGTCGATGATTCGGAATTTGCCGCCGAAGTGCACGGCCGGCTTGGAGCGTTTCGCGGTGAGATCGAGCAGACGACTGCCCCGACCACCGGCGAGTACGATCGCCGCAGCGCGGCGCGGCAGATCGAGACTGGCCACGACATCGTTGCGAATCACTGGGAAACCCTCCGCCCCATCTTTCTAGTTGAATTAATCCGTTTTGGAGCGATGCTAGCAGGCCATATCCCGGCGGATTCTTCAACGGGGTTTGTTGCTACGAGGATGACAACACCATGAAGCTTAATTGGTCTGAGTATCTGAGCGAGTTCTTCGGCACGGCGATCATGATGATGATCGGTATCGGCGCGGTTGTATTCATGTGGTCCGAAGGCAGCATGATGACCGAGCTTATCCCTTCTGAGCCGTGGCGCCGACTGGCGACCGGCATCCTGTTCGCAGGTGGCGGTACCGCCGTGGTCTTGTCACCGTTGGGTCAGCGTAGTGGGGGGCATCTCAACCCGGCGATGACATTCGCTTTTTGGTTGCGCGGGAAGATCAGCCACACCGATGCGGCGATGTATGCGCTCGCGCAGACCTTGGGAGCTGTGCTGGGCGTGCTGGTTGTCGGCGCTCTCGCTAGTGACGCTGCGGCGACCGTGAATCTCGGCATGACGACACCGGGTGCCGGTTACTCGGCGACCGTCGCCTTGGCGGCTGAGCTGATCATCACTTTCTCACTGATATTTCTAGTGTTTTGGGCAGTCGATCGGCGCTCGGTTGCGCGCTATACGCCCTATCTCGCAGGCGTGCTGATTGCGCTCCTGGTGATGATAGAGGCGCCAGTGTCGGGCACTAGTTTGAATCCGGCGCGTAGCCTTGCACCCGCTGCGCTCATGGGTATGTTCGATCACTTGTGGTTGTACTTCGTCGGGCCGATGGCGGGCGCGGTGCTTGCGGTCGCGGTGTATCGCGGGGTCGGCGGGGAGAAAGCGGCCACGGGCTGCGCCAAGCTGCATCACACGGATCAGTACCCGTGTCTATTCGAGGGATGTGGTTATCGACGGATTGCAGCGGGCGCCGTATTGGTCCAAGAGGGGGCGGAACCGGATCGGGCCTACGTGATTCGCCGCGGTGAGGCTGAGGTCCGAAAAGCACAAAATGACGGGAATTACTCGGTGATCGCGCGGCTAGGCCCGGGCGATTGGGTCGGCGAAATGGGCTTGCTGCTCAACCTGCCGCGATCGGCGTCGGTCGTCGCGACGACGGATCTCGAGGTTGAGCCGCTGACGCGAGAGAATTTCGAGCATCTCATCGGCGCACATCCGGACGAAGCACTGCGACTGATGAAGCAGCTGGCAAGTCGGCTACACCAAGCCGATCAGCGACACACGCTGTGACGGTAAGACTCGGTCTAATAACGGCCGTATTTCACCGTGGTCACCCAAATTTCACATTACCCCGCTTGTTTTCACTTCGGAAATTATCCATTCTGGATGAATAGTCGCGGGGTTGTGTTGGCCCCGCGGTAACAACAACAACGACGAATGCCCAGCCGACACAAGCTGGTGCGACGTTCTGATGGGGGGGTTGAAATGGGTAAAGCCAAGCAGACAGCCGAGCATGAGCGGCTGTCCGAAGCCCGTGGTGGTTCGCCGTGGTATCGCTGGGGTCCCTATTTGAGCGAGCGCTCTTGGGGCACGGTGCGAGAGGATTACAGCGCGAACGGCTCGGCCTGGAACAACTTGACCCACGACATGTCGCGCAGCAAGGCGTATCGCTGGGGTGAAGACGGCCTTGCCGGCGTCTCCGATCAGTATCAGTTGCTGTGTTTTTCTTTGGCTCTGTGGAACGGCCGCGATCCGATCTTGAAGGAGCGCCCGTTTGGTTTGATCCCAGCTGAGGGCAACCACGGCGAGGACCTCAAAGAATACTACTTCTACATCGATAGCACTCCGACGCACAGCTACATGAAGTACCTGTACAAGTACCCGCAAGCGGAGTACCCGTACGAGTGGTTGGTGCGAGAGAACGCGAGTCGGCACGGCCGCGGCCCGGAGTTCGAACTGCTCGACACCGGAACCTTCGACGAAGATCGTTATTTCGACGTGTTTGTCGAGTATGCGAAAGAAGGTCCAGAGGATTTGTGTGTGCGTGTCGAAGTCTGCAATCGCGGACCAGACGATTCGGAAATCCACCTGATTCCGCAGCTGTGGTTCCGTAACATTTGGGGCTGGGGTGCGAACAAGAAGCGTCCGCCCAACATCAAACTCGGCGCCAAGCGCGGCAAGCAAGTTCGCCTCGTCGCCGACGACAGTGAGGCCGATGGCCTGACCAATCTGCCGTTCAAATATCAGCTCGGTAAGCGCTATCTGTCAGCCGAGGCTGACGGCGAGGCGCTGTTCACCGACAACGAATCGAACGTCGAGCGTTTGTATGGCGTCCTGCCCGAGAACGGTCGGCGTTTCTACAAGGATGCGTTTCATCGTCACATCGTTCACGGTGAAACCGCAGCCACTAACCAAGATCACGAAGGCACGAAAGCGGGTGTTCATTATCGCCGCGTCGTTCCGGCGCGCGGTTCGGTGGTGTTCCACTTCCGTTTGTCCGATGACGGCAATGCGGCACTGAGCGATGTCGATTCGGTGATCACGCGCGCGCGACGCGAGGCGGACGAGTTCTATCAGACGATCCACCCGAAGGGCGCGACCGAGGACGAGTGCCGCATTCAGCGACAGGCTTTTGCCGGCATGATGTGGTCGAAACAGAACTACATCTTCGACGTCGAGCAATGGTTGAAGGGTGATAACCCCAATTTGCCGCCGCCGGAGTCGCGTAATCACATTCGAAATCAGCACTGGCGCCATCTGAATTCGATGCGCGTGCTGTCGATGCCGGACAAATGGGAATACCCGTGGTTTGCCGCGTGGGATCTCGCGTTCCACACCGTTGCGATTGCCATCATCGATCCGGACTTCGCCAAACAGCAGCTGTGGCTGATGCTGTTCGAGCAGTTCCAACATCCGAACGGACAGATCCCGGCTTACGAGTGGGAATTTTCCGACCTGAATCCGCCGGTGCATCCGTGGGCCGTATGGCGGGTCTACAACATGGATCGTGTTCGATCCGGCACGGCGGATCGCGCCTTCCTCGAGCGCTGCTTCCACAAGTTGCTGATCAACTTTGCTTGGTGGATCAACAAAGTCGACAGTCGCGGCAACAACGTCTTCGAGGGTGGATTCCTCGGGCTCGATAACATCACGCTGTTCGATCGTTCCGAGAAGTTGCCCGGTGGTGCGGTATTGGAGCAGTCCGATGCGACCGGCTGGATGGGCTTGTTCTGCCTCAACATGATGCGTATCGCGCTCGAGCTCGCAAAAGAGAACAAGACGTACGAGAGTCTCGCGACGAAATTCTTCCAGCACTATGTCTACATCGGTGCGGCGATGAAGCGCCAGGGTGGGCGTGACCACGATCTGTGGGATGACACCGATGGCTTCTTCTACGACGTACTGCGTTATCCGGATGGTCACTACGAAAAGATCCGCGTTCGCTCGATGGTCGGACTCATCCCGATGTATGCCGTCGAGCGTCTCGAAACGGATTGGCTGAAACAGTTCCCCGAGTTCAGCTCGAATCTGAACTGGTTCATGAACAACCGCTCTGAACTTGTCGGGCGCTGTATTTCACGGATTGCCAATCCGGAAGGTGAGACGTTGGCGATGACCATCGTCGATCGTCAGCAACTGGAGCGCATGCTGCAGTGGCTGTGCGATCCCGAAGAGTTCATGTCCGATTACGGTTTGCGCAGTCTCTCGCGCGCGCACCTCGCGCATCCGTTCCGCTTGGGCGGCAACGAGGTGGGTTACGAGCCCGGCGAGGCCGATTGCAAGATCAAGGGCGGCAACTCGAACTGGCGCGGACCGATTTGGTTCCCGACCGCGTTCCTCATGATCGAGTCGCTGCGCAAGCTCGCCAAGGCGCACGGCAACGATCTGACGATCACCGATCGCTACGGCAAGACTTGGACGATCGACGATATCGCCCGCACCCATGCCAATCGGTTGATTGCCGTGTTTGCACGCGATGCCAATGGTCGTCGCCCCGAGTACGGCAATATCGAGAAGTTCCAGTCGGATCCGCACTGGCGCGACTACCTCACTTTCCACGAGTACTTCCACGGCGATACGGGTGTCGGTCTCGGTGCATCCCACCAAACGGGTTGGACCGGTCTTGTCGCTTCGTTGATCGACGAATGGCGTTCCCACTGATTTAGCTGCTCAAACTGCAGGAGTCATTTCATGTCTTACCAACCTTTGAAAGGTCAGAAAGCGATCGTCACGGGCGCGAGTTCCGGTATCGGAGCCGGAGTTGCGATGGCGCTCGGTCAGGCCGGTGCCGATGTCGTCGTGAACTACGCCGGCAATGCGGCGGGGACGATTCCGGTCATCGCCGCGATCGAAGCGGCCGGCGGTCGTGCCATCGCAGTGCAGGCTGACGTCTCCGACGAGGCGCAGGTCGAAGCCATGTTCGACAAGATGATGGCCGAATTCGGCGGTGTCGATATCCTCGTCAACAACGCGGGTCTGCAGCAGGACGCTGCGTTCCACGAGATGACACTCGCGCAGTGGAACAGGGTCATGAATGTCAACCTGACCGGTATGTTCCTTTGTAGCCGTCGCGCCGTGCGCGAAATGATGAAGCGCGGCGTTCAGCCGGGCGGATCACCGGCTGCCGGCAAGATCATCTGCATGTCTTCGGTGCACGAAGTCATTCCTTGGGCGGGTCACGTGAACTATGCCGCTTCGAAGGGCGGCGTGAAGTTGTTCATGCAGAGTCTGTCGCAAGAAGTGGCTCCGCTGAAGATTCGCGTGAACTCGATCGGCCCCGGTGCGATCGCTACGCCAATCAATCGTCCGGCATGGGAAACACCTGAAGCTCTTGAGAAGTTGCTCGAGTTGATTCCATACGGTCGTGTTGGTCAGCCAGCGGATATCGGCAAGGCTGCGGTCTGGTTGGCTTCCGATGATTCCGATTACGTCAACGGCCAGACGATTTTCGTCTGCGGCGGCATGACGCTGTATCCGGAGTTTGCAGACGGCGGTTGAGATGACGACGAAGGTCGCAATTGCGGTAGTAGGGTCTGGGCCGGGCGGGCTGAGTGCAGCCGCCCGTGCGGCTGAGGTTGGCGTATCGCATGTGCTGCTCGAGCAAACGACAGCACATTCGAACACGATCCAGAAGTACCAGAAGGGCAAGCACGTCATGGCTGAGCCCAATATTCTCCCGCTGCGCAGTCCGATGCGCTTCGAAGCGGGGACCCGCGAAAAGATCCTCGGCGAATGGGCCGAGGGTCTCACCGAGCACAAGGTCGATATTCGTTACGGTGCCGAAGTCGTCGGCATCAGTGGCGCCAAGGGCGACTTCCATCTCAAGTTGCAGGACGGCAGTGAAGTGCTTGCCGAGAACGTCATTCTCGGAATCGGGCTGCAGGGCAATCCGCGTCGTTTGGGCGTTCCCGGTGATGGGTTGCCTTGCGTGCAGTACACGCTCGACGATCCCGACGAATACAAGGGCGAGACGATCATCGTGGTCGGTGCTGGTGATGCGGCCATCGAGAACGCCGTCGCACTCTCGAAGCAAAACACGGTGTATCTCGTCAACCGATCGGGCGAGTTCTCACGCTGCAAAGACGGCAACCTCGCACTGATTTTGAAGACCGTCGAGGCTGGCAAGGTCATCTGCCTGTATTCGACGCAGTGCGCTTCGCTGAGCGAAACGCCCGGTGGTGAAAAGCCCTATCTGTTGTCTTTGAACACGTCGACCGGCGAGATGCAGTTGCCTTGCGATCGCATCATTGCGCGCCTTGGTGCAACGCCGCCGCGCAAGTTCGTCGAATCCTGTGGGATCAAGTTCCCCTCCAATGATCCTTCGTCACTTCCGGTTCTCTCGACATCGTACGAGTCGAATGTGCCGGGGCTCTACGTGATCGGCGCCTTGGGTGGATATCCGCTGATCAAGCAGGCGATGAACCAAGGCTACGAAGTGGTCGAATTCATTCGTGGCAAGCCGGTCGCGCCTGCGGACGAACCGCTGCTGGCAGCAAAATTTGCCGGAATTCCCGGCCATCGCTCGGTGTCGGATACCTTGCAAGCGATGCAACAGCGCATCCCCTTGTTTACCGAGGTGAATCCGCTGATGTTCCGCGAGTTGTTGCTCGGCAGCACGATTCACGTGCTCAAGCCGGGCGACATCGTCTTTAAGCGAAACGACTACACCAATTCTTTCTACACCATTTTCAATGGCGGTGTAGAGATCCAGATCGACGATAACAATCCTGCCAAACGTATTCCCTTGTTGCCGGGCCAGTTCTTTGGCGAGATGGGATTGTTGTCCGGACGTCGGCGCACGGCAACGGTGCTTGCCGGCAAAGATTGCGTCCTGATCGAAACGCCGCGCCGAGATGTCTTGAAACTGTTGAGCTCGGTCGACGCAGCACGTGCGGTGATCGATCAGACCTTCATCGTACGTGCGATCCAGAGTGGATTCGCGCCGCAGGCCAAGACGGCGGACTTGCTGCCGATCGCAGCCAAGTCGAAGATGAATCGTTACAAGCCCGGACAAGTGCTGTTCAGCGAAGGCGATGAGGCCGATGCCCTGCACCTCGTTCGCAGCGGCTCGCTGGCAGTGCTGCGAGCCGTTGGTGGCCGCGAGATCGTCACCTCCTACGTCGCAGCCGGCAACTACGTCGGCGAGATGGGGCTGATGGGCAATACCCGTCGCAGCGCAACGGTCCGCGCCACCGTGGCAACCGAGACGATCAGCCTCGATGCGCAGACTTTCGCAGAGCTCCTGAAGCAGAATGCGGCCCTCAGATCCGAACTCGAAGAGACCGTCCGGCAACGCATCGCCAGCAACACGCGTTTGCAGGGGCAAGATAACGCGGGCGCATTGATTTCGTTTTTGCTCAAGCAGGGGCTCGGCGAAGCGACCGACGTGCTGCTGATCGACGAGACGCTGTGCGTCGGTTGCGACAATTGCGAGCGTGCCTGTGCGGCGACTCATGGCGGCACTTCACGTCTTGATCGTGCCGCTGGGCCCACCTTCGCGAACGTCCACGTTCCGACATCCTGTCGGCACTGCGAAGACCCGCACTGCATGAAGGACTGCCCGCCGGATGCGATTCGGCGCTCACCGAACGGCGAAGTGTTCGTGGGCGACAACTGCATCGGTTGCGGTAACTGCGAGCGTAATTGTCCTTACGGCGTCATCCAATTGGCCGGTCCGCCACCGGAGCAGCCCTCGTTGGCTTCGTGGCTGATGTTCGGCAGCAAGCAGGAGAATGTCTTTGGCGAAGTGCAGGGCCTTGGACGCAAACATCACCACCATCACCACGATGCTGGACATGGCGCCCCGAAGGCGGTGAAGAAAGCGGTCAAGTGCGATATGTGCAAGGGTCAGGATGGTGGCCCTGCCTGCGTGCGCGCCTGCCCGACAGGCGCTGCGCTGCGCGTTAGCCCGGAAGAGTTCGTGGCGTTCGTGCAGCAAGAAGCGTCGAGGTTCTGATCATGCATGAGTCCATGCTCGATTATGCCAAGCGCCGCTATCTGAAAATCGCCGTCGCACTGTGCGTTGTGTCGATCATCGCGTATGCATGGCATGACCCGCTCTCGCCGCCCAACGGTGGGACTTGGCTCGGCTATACGCTCGGCGGCATCGGTGCTGCGCTCATTCTTTGGTTGACTGCGCTCGGTGTGCGCAAGCGCAGTTATTCGTCCTCGCTCGGCACGCTGCGCGGTTGGACGAGCGCCCACATCTACTTGGGATTGGCACTCATCGTGGTCGCCACGCTACACACCGGATTCCAGTTCGGCTGGAATCTGCACACGCTCTGCTATGCGTTGATGTTGATCGTGATCGTCAGCGGAATTTTCGGTATGGTGGTTTACCTGCGTTATCCGCAGTTGATGTCGAGCAATCGAGCCGGCAGCAAACCGGACGTGCTACTCGAAGAGATCAACGATCTCGACCAACGCGCCTTGCGCGTTGCCAACGAAATGCCCCGTCGCTTCGGTGATGTACTGCGATCGAACCGCGAGGGCACTCGCGTCGGTGGTAGCACACGGGCGATTTTAGGTGGCCTTGATTTGTCGACCCTCAACTTGCCCGCCACCGGCGGTGCACTGCAGCAAGTATCGAATCCGGAGCAGGCCGCATTGCTCGATTGGCTCGGTGACGAGCTCGCTCGAAGCACCGATGGCGATCTGACGAAACGTATCGGCGATCTTTTGAGCGTGGTCGCTACGCGCCGTAATCAGCTACGCCGATTGCGTCGTGATGCCCAGATTCGCGGCTGGCTCGAGATTTGGCTTTATGTCCACGTGCCTGTGACGCTGGCTTTGATCGGCACGCTGATCGCGCACGTCGTCAGCGTTTTCCTCTATTGGTGAATCGATGCGTATTCTGATTCGGACACTCGAGATAGGGACGACGGGGGTTGCAGTCGCCCGGGACCGAGTCGTCGATGCAGACGTGATCGGCTTTGGACGCGCCACCGATCAACATATTCATTGCAACGACCAGCGTATCGGTCTGCAGCACGCTAAATTCACGCGCGCTGATTCCGGCTTGCTGTTGTCCTGTATCCCGCCTGCGCAGGCAGAGGTCAATGGCCGGCTTTGCCGTGATGCGAGCTTGCGCGTGGGTGATGAAGTCAATCTCGGGCCCATGCTGATCAAGGTTCTCGAGGCGCCGACGGATTTCGATGCTGCGATCTCGGTTGAGCACGACGCCCGAGAGTCCAAGGCTGCCGATGACGCGCCGCTACCGACCTTTGCGACGTCTCTGGAGCAAGTGGGCTGGCGCAAGCGGCCGTGGGCGTGGGCCGGCATCACTGTCACCTTGTTGCTCGGTTTGATCTTGCCTTGGTTTTTCGTTGGTCGTGGCGATGCATCGGTCGCGTGGCTGCGCGCGAGTGCGCTGCCGAGCGACATGCAGTGGACATCCGGGCCACTGCATTCAGCGCACGGTAACCTCGAGGTCGAGTGCGAAGCCTGTCACGCGCAGCCTTTCCGCCGAG
Source organism: Klebsiella pneumoniae (assembly GCA_945873095.1). Classification (GTDB taxonomy): domain Bacteria; phylum Pseudomonadota; class Gammaproteobacteria; order Steroidobacterales; family Steroidobacteraceae; genus UBA964. Next base: position 162,151 of record CAMCBU010000003.1, read on the forward strand.
TACGCAATGAGCAGTGTCTCGATTGCCACGCGAGCACGTTGCATCAGCATGTACCCGCCGACCATCCGGCTGCAGCGGACATGACGGCAGATCGCTGCACGACGTGTCACGTCGAGCATGATGAGCCATCCAATCTCGTTCAACTCGACACGCGAATCTGTACCGATTGTCATGCTGAGCCGCAGGACCATGGCGCAGGTCCAAAAGCGCTGCCGGTCACGGATTTTGTCGCGCAACATCCGGACTTTCAGGTCAGTCTGTTGACGGCGCCGGACTGGAAGGTGACACGAGGCCGGCTCGGCGAATCGGCGCTCGTTGAAAAATCCAATCTCGAGTTCACGCACGCGGCGCACCTCGATCCGAAGGGCATCAAAGCCCCGCAGGGTGAAGTGGTCATGGACTGCGCGGATTGCCACACCCCGAGTGAGAGCGGGACGAGTTTCAAACCGATCGACATGGAGCAGCATTGTGGCTCTTGTCATACCTTGGGTTTCGATCCGGCAGAACCGCAGCGTAAGGTGCCGCACGGCGAGCCGGAGCTCGTCATGCAGACGCTCGTCGATCACTACAGCCGTCGCTTCCTCGGCGGATACAGCGATGCTTTCGCGCCCGCTGACGGAGTCACGCCGCCTGGCGCTTCTTTGAGCGCAGCCGCACGCGCTCGCGTGCTCGGGACCGCAAAGCAGCGTGCGAATCAAGTCGCCGCCGATATCTTTGAGCGGCGTGTTTGCGCAGATTGTCACACTGTCACTCGCGAAGGCACGAGCAACGAGCCGGTGTGGAAAGTCGCGCCGGTGAAGCTGACGCAGACATTCATGCCGAAGGCGCACTTCGACCATGCGGCACATGCGACGGGCGAGGCGAGCTGCGAGACTTGTCACGCCGCTGCGGAGTCGAAGGTCGCTACCGATGTTTTGATGCCGCAGATTGCGGTGTGCCGCGATTGTCACGGCGGCGAGACCGGAACCGAGGGTGGGCTGGCACGTATCGCCAGTCCGTGCGCCTCGTGTCATGTCTATCACGATGAGCAAGAGCCGTTGTGGGTCCCTGTGATGAAGAAAGTGATTCAACAGGCGGCGGTACGCGAATGAGACGGCTTTGGTTGACGGCGCTATGCGCCGCCCTCGTGACCGCATGTGGCGGTGGTGGTTCGGATTCATCCACCTCTAGTGTCAATGGTGGCGCCGCAACGGCGGCTGGTGCACTCGCGTGTGATGGCAGCTGTGCGAATGCCGGCACTTTTCTCTCTCCGGGCGATATTGAAGGGGTGATCGCGCGTGGTGTGGCCGAAGCGCAGGCGCGGGGCGTCAAGGCAACCATCGCGGTGGTTGATCGGGTCGGTAACGTGCTCGCGGTGTTTCGTATGTCGGGCGCACTCGAGAACGTCACCATGCGAACGGGTGACGTCTCTGCCTCCGCGCTGAGCGGCGGACTCGAGAATGTCGAAGTGATTCCCGCGACGATGGCCGCCATCGCCAAGGCGGTGACAGGCGCGTATCTCTCGAGCGAAGGCAACGCTTTCAGCACCCGAACCGCGAGCCAAATCATCCAGTCGCACTTCAATCCCGGCGAGCTGTTGACGCCGGGCGGGCCATTGTTTGGCGTGCAATTCAGTCAGCTGCCTTGTTCCGATGTGTCGGCTCGGTTCACCCCCACCGAGGGCGACATCGGTCCGAAGCGCTCTCCGCTCGGGCTCGCCGGCGATCCCGGTGGTTTTCCGCTCTATCGATCCGGCACGCCCGTTGGCGGTGTCGGTGTTGTCGTCGATCCGGTTTACGGCATCGATCGCAACATCCTCGATGTCGACAGCGATACCGATGAGGCGGTCGCCTTAGCGGCGGCCGGTTCGTTATCTGCTCCAGAAGATCGTCGCGCAGATCGCATCACGGCTGATGGCAAAACCTTGCGCTTCAGTGATGTTCGATCCGAGGAGCTGCGATCTCGAATCGATTCGCCGCCGGCGTTCGCATCCTTGGTGGGCAGTGCGGGACAGTTGGTGGCCGTACCGGGTTACAACGACGCACCGATTCGTGCGGGAACCGCTTTCGGACAGGCACGCTCGGGCATTCGCGCGGATAGTCAGGACTACGCCGGTCTCGATGCCTTCGTATTGGTCGATGCGGCCGGCAACGAGCGTTATCGTCCGCGACCGGGTACCGATGGCGCCGCGGCGCTGACGGCAGCCGAGGTTCGATCCATCCTCTCGAGCGCCCTCCGTGTCGCCAACCGAAGTCGCGCTCAGATCCGTCGTCCTCTCGATACGCCTGCGCGGGTGTCGATGACGGTGGTCGATTCGCAAGGAGAGATCTTGGGTCTGGTCCGTACGCGCGATGCGCCGGTGTTCGGCATCGATGTCGCCGTTCAAAAAGCGCGCGGCGCTGCATTTTTATCCTCACGCACCGCCGCCGAACGCTTGTCGGCTTTACCGCCCGCGGTCTACCTAGATCGAGTTTTGGTGCGACTGCGCGAAGAGTCGCCGGCTCAATATGTTGCAACCATGCGGGTTTTCCTTGGGCTTCCGAACGCCTTGGCAGATGGGGCGACGGCATTCTCGGCGCGCGCGATTGGCAATCTCGCGCGTCCGAACTACCCCGATGGTGTTGATGGCAATCCATTCGGGCCGCTGTCGCGTGCGCCGGGTCAGTGGAGCCCGCTCAACACCGGATTGCAGATGGATATCGTGCATAACGCCGTCATTCAGCACGTCGCGTTTGTTCGCGGTCTGACGCCCGATACGCCGCGTAACTGTAGTGGTGTCAGCGGATTCGACCGCGGCTTCACCGTAAACGGAGCCGTGCGAGGTTTGGCAAATGGCATCCAGATTTTCCCGGGTGCCGTTCCGATTTATCGCGGTGATCAACTGATCGGAGCGATCGGCGTCTCGGGTGACGGCATTGATCAGGACGATATGGTCGCGTTCCTCGGTGTTGCTCGCGCGGGTTTGACGGGTGCTGCGCCGCAGAACGCGCCGGCCAGTCGTCGATCCGATCAGTTGGTGCCAAGCGGCGCACGCTTGCGGTATGTCAGTTGTCCGCAAGCGCCGTTCCTCGATTCCAACGAACAGGAGCCTTGCAGTGGTCTTTGATCGCCCCTGGTTACCTGCCCTGCTCGGCTGCACTCTCATGGGATCGGCGCTGGCGAACGAGCCTTGCCCGCCCTCGCAGCCGACCGAGTCGGGTCGGCGCAGCGCAACTGTGCCGGTCATCCCGTATGAACCCGAGCCGTGTGATCCAACGAAAATCTCGCCAGCTCCGATGGAAGACATGGGTTCGCTGCAAGGTTTCCCCGATCGCTGGCGCATCGTCGAAGCCATCGGCATCAAAGAAAATTTGCTCGATCCCTATCATGGCCATAACCGACTGAAGGGTGATCGGCCGATGTTCGGCGAGGACTGGTATCTCGCCTTCATCGGGATTTCGGATACCGTCTTCGAACCGCGTTCGTTCCCTCTGCCGGTCGGCGGACCGGTCTCGGCAAGACCCGGCTCGCTCAACACTTTCGGCAGTCCGAAGACCGAGATCTGGGCGCAGACCTTCGCGCTCGAAACCGTGCTCTATCAGGGCAACACCACCTTCAAGCCGCCCGATTGGGAATTTCGCTTCACGCCCGCTTTCAATGTCACCCGAGTCTCAGCGGATGAGCGCGGTTTGTTACGCGCGCCCGCCGATGCATCGAAGGTGCGCTACGACTCGGCAGTCGGTTTGCAGGCTGCTTTCGTTGATCGTCATTTGCGCAACGTATCGCCGAATTTCGATTTCGACAGCGTGCGTGTCGGCATACAACCGTTCACATCGGATTTCCGTGGCTTCTTGCTCAACGATGCGATGTTCGGAGCGCGTCTTTTCGGCATTCGCTCGAACAACCGCTATCAATACAACCTTGCGTGGTTTCGCCGCCTCGACAAGGACACGAACAGCGGATTGAACGACGTGTTCTCGCGCGGCTTGGCCTCGTTCCGCGACGACGATGTTTTCGCCGCCAATTTGTATGTACAAGATTGGCCGACACTCGGGTTCTTCACGCAGGGAACCGTTATCCACAATCGCAACCGCGAAGGCGGACAGATCCAGTACGACGATAACGGCATCATCCAACGCCCGGTGTCGCTCGGTGTCGAACGCTCGGGTGACTACGACGTGACCTATTTGGGCCTCTCTGGCGATGGGCACATCGGCGGTCTGAATCTCACCACGTCGGCCTATTACGCGATCGGCGATGCTGAGCGAGGCACGTTCGTCGATCGACCGCAGCAAATCCGCGCCGGATTTTTCGCCGCGGAGTTGTCGAAGGATTTCTCTTGGATCCGCGCACGGGCCTCGCTGGCCTGGGGCTCTGCCGACTCCGATCCCTTCGACGGACGAGGCGAGGGATTCGATGCGATCTTCGAAAATCCGTTGTTCGCGGGCTCGGATACCAGCTTCTGGATACGCGAGCCAGTTCCCTTGATCGGTGGTGGACGTGTCACCCTGTCCGGGCGTAATGGGTTGCTCAATTCGCTTCGATCGTCCAAAGAATTCGGCCAATCGAACTTCGCCAATCCCGGTCTGAAGTTGATCGGTGTCGGTGCGGACTTCGATCTGACCCCGACGCTCCGGGTGAGCACCAACGTCAACTGGTTGCAGTTCGTCGATACCGAGACGTTGCGTGTAGCGCGCGCCCAAGGTGATATCGACAAAGACATCGGCTTGGACGCATCAATCGCCGTGATCTGGCGCCCGCTTGCGATCCAGAACGTGGTGGGGCGGCTGTCCGTGGCCACGTTGGTACCCGGCGAGGGCTACCGAGACCTCTTCGAAGACGACATGGCCTACGCCGTGCTCGGCAACCTCGTACTCACCTACTGATTACCGCATTCATGAAAAAGCTCGTTGCCGCCATTTTCACGCTATCCGGGCTCATGCTTCTGCCCGGGTCTGTCGATATCGCGACCTCCGCCGAGGGCCTCAAAGCCGTCGCGCGGGTGTATGTTGCGGCGCCGCCGGCTCCTGCCAAGCAGACGCAGGACGACGCTGCGGCAAAAAGTGTCGGCTGTAACGACTGCCACACCAAAACCGATCAGCCGACGATGCACGCCAATCCCGGTGTCGTACTGGGCTGCACCGATTGCCACGGTGGCTCGGCGAATGTGCGTTGGATCGGCGCCAACGACCGTGACACTCAGCATTCGGACCAGAAGTACGCCGAAGCACGTGATGCGGCGCACGTATTGCCAAAATATCCATCAGCATGGCATTTCCCATCGAGTGCCAACCCTGAGCGCACCTATGCGCTCTTGAACAAGGAGGCGAACGAGTTCATTCGTTTCGTGAACCCGGGCGATTATCGCGCCGCTGACGCGGCCTGCGGAGCATGTCACTCGCGTACTCTTCACGATGCCAAGCGTAGCTTGATGGCAACCGCCACGATGTTCTGGGGTGGCGCTGCCTACAACAACGGTTTGCTCCCCTTCAAAAACTACATTCTGGGCGAGAGCTACACCAAAGAAGGTGTGGCTGCGATTTTGGAAGGCGCCAAGACGACTGGCGAGCAGCGCGAGAAACACGAGCTCGTCGAGCGTGTTTATCCCTTGCCGCGTTGGGAGAATCTGCCGCCGGCCGATATCTTCCGCGCCTTCGAGCGCGGCGGCCGAAATATCACCAATCTTTTCCCTGAGACCGGTATCCCGAATTCTTTGGGGCAGATTCAGCGCCTCGAAGAGCCAGGTCGACCGGACTTCAAGCAATCAAACCGGGGTCCTGGCACCGGTGGTCGTATCGCTGTGCCGGTGCTCAACATCCACAAGACGCGTTTGAATGACCCTTTGATGTGGTTCATGGGAACCAACGACAATCCGGGCGATTTCCGCTCGTCGGGTTGCACCAGTTGCCATGTGGTTTATGCGAATGATCGTGACCCGCGGCACTCTGGCCCATACGCGCAGTTTGGGCACGATGGCAAAACACAGACCTTGGACCCCACGATACCCAAAGATCGTAGCGGGCATCCATTGACGCACGCGTTCACACGATCCATTCCGACGAGTCAGTGCATGATTTGTCACATGCACCAGCCGAACATGTTCATCAACTCGTTCCTCGGCTACACCATGTGGGACTACGAGTCGGATGCCCAACACATGTGGCCCGAAGAACAGCAGTTCCCGACGCCCGAGCGAATTCGCCAGGTGCTCGATCGCAACCCGGAAGGTGCCGCTCCGCGCGGCAAGTGGGGCGATCTCGAGTTCCTCAAGGGTGTCAGCGAACTCAACCCGAAGTTGAAGGACACCCAGTTCGCCGACTATCACGGTCACGGCTGGAATTTCCGCGCGATCCACAAGCGTGATCGTGAGGGCAATTTGCTCGACGCAGACGGCGATATCATCGCCAACGACGATCCGCAAAAGTGGAAGAAGACGGTACAGATGTCGTCGATCCATGTGGATGTCGGCATGCATTGTGTCGATTGTCATTTTGCGCAGGATTCACACGGCAACGGTTACCTGCACGGGTCTGTTGCCGCTGCAGTCGAAATCGACTGCAAAGATTGTCATGGCACCACCGCTGCGGTCGCCAATCTGCGCACCTCGGGCCCTGCGGCACCGACATCAGGTACCAAGCTGGGTCTCATCCGAAACCCGGATGGCAAGCTCCGCTTCGAGTGGCGTGGGGACACGCTCATTCAGCGTTCGGCCGTGACACCCGGGCTCGAGTGGGAAGTCTCGCAGGTGAAGGACACCGTGACGCCGGGTAACGCGCACTACAACGCGAAGGCGGCTCGTGCCAAGACGATGGCCAAAGATGCCAAGAGCCAAAATTTCGGTCCGGATATTCCTTGGGAGATGCTCGCTCACAACGACGACAAGATGGAGTGCTACACCTGCCATACGCCGTGGACTACGAGCTGCGGTGGCTGCCATCTGCCGATCGAAGCGAACGCAAAAACAGACCGCCATCGCTATGAGGGTGGTGAGACACGCAATTTCGCCACGTACAACCCGCAGGTGCTGCGCGAAGATATCTTCATGCTGGGTTGGCGTGGGCCGAGCGAGGGCGGCAAGATGGCGCCCGTACGCTCGTCGTCAGCGCTCGTGCTCTCGTCAACGAACTCCAACCGCGAGCGCATTTATATCCAGCAGCCGCCGATTGCCGCGTCGGGCTACAGCTCGCAGGCAATGAATCCGCACTATCCACATACCGAGCGCAAGACCGAAACCAAAACTTGCAGTGATTGTCATCTCGCCAAAGAAGGCGACAACAACGCCATCATCGCGCAAACGCTCGGCTACGGAACCCAGTTCATCAACTTCGCCGGGCTCAATGCTTGGATCGGCACCGAGAAGGGCGTGACCGCTGTTGAAGTGACGGAATGGGATGAACCGCAGGCGGTTATCGGCAGCTATCTGCATCGCTACGCCTATCCGAAGTGGTACGCCGAGCACTCGAACCGCGATCGCGAACTGCAACGAATCAGCTCGTTACCCGGCGACGTCACGGGCTGCGTGCAAATGCGGGGCGAGTATGTGTTCTCCGCCGAGGGCAAGCGCGGCATGCGCGTGCTGGATTCGGCAAGCATCGCCAACAAGGGGATCAGCCAAAAGTTGATCAGTGCGCCGTTCTCGCCACTTGGGCACAACACTCAGGTCAAGACGACAAATGCCACTTGTGTGGCACTGGCGACGACACAGCCGGTACACCCGCCACGCAACGAGGGTGATCTCATGCGCAAGGCGAACCAGGAGCAGCCGTTCCTGCCGATCTACAACTTTGCCGTGATCACCGATTCAGTCGAGGGGCTCGTATTGGTCGATATCAATACGCTTGCGGACGGCGAGTTTAGAAACAACTTCCTGCAGCGCCTGATCACCTGGAATCCGAACGGCAAGTTGACTGGCGCTCGCTACCTGACCATCGCAGGCAACCTAGCCTACGTCGTCACCGGCAGCCAAGTCGTCGTGGCGGATCTATCGACACCGAGTGTGCCCAAGATCGTCGCAGAGATCCCTTTCGATTCGCCGCGTGCCGTGGCGCTGCAGTTCCGATACCTGTTCGTCACGACAGCGCGTGGCTTCGAAGTGGTCGACATCACGACGCCATCACGTCCGCGCAAGTTGCCGGAGGCGACGGTCCCACTGGCCAACGCAGGTGGTTTCACCGTTGCGAGAACCTATGCGTACGTTGCCAACGGGCGCGAGGGGATGGCCATCATCGACGTGAAGCGCCCCCATGCAGCCCGTTTGTTCCGGAAATGGAATGCAGATGGCGGTCTTACCGATTCGCGCGACGTGATGATCGCGTCGACGAACGCCTCGCTCTTTGCTTATGTCGCCGATGGCAAGGGCGGCTTGAAGGTTGTGCAATTGACGAGCCCGTCTTCGCAACCCAATTTCTACGGGTTCAGCCCAGAGCCTCGCCCGGAACTGATTGCTCACAAAGCAACTCGTTCGGCAGCACTCAGCCTTTCTCGTCCACTCGAGCGTGATCGGGCAGTGGATGAAAGCGGCGGTCAAGTCGCCGTGTTCGGTCGTCGCGGATCACGTCCGTTCAACCTGCAGGAGATGCAGCGGTTGTATCTCGATAAGGATGGCGAGCCTTGGTACGTCGAGGATAACCCCGCCGTGAAGCAGGCGCAGAGGAACTCACGATGAGTTGGAAGAATGTGTATTTGAAATGCGCAGCGCTCGGCATGGCTGCCTTGTTCACCGTCGGCGCCGTAGCGGACGACGTCAAACTTCGTCATGAGGGTGTCGCCACCTGCGCATCCTCGCTGTGTCACGGTTCGAGCCAACCGTTGAAGGCTTACGACCACGCACTACAAAACGAGTACACCACTTGGTCGCAGTTTGATCCGCATTCAAATGCCTACAAGGTGCTGCTCAACAAGCAATCACAGGAGATTGCGCGTCGCATGGGTATTGGTCCTGCGCACGAGGCTCCGGCGTGTCTCGCCTGCCACTCGGACGCGGTGCCGGCAGCGCAACGTGGGACCAAGTTCCAACTTGATGATGGTGTCGGCTGCGAGAGTTGCCACGGCGGTTCGGAGAAGTGGCTATCGACTCACTATCAAAGTCCGCGTATTCCGCGTAGTGAGCATTTTGCGAACGGGCTCGTGGCACTCGAGAAGGCTGATGTGCTGACCGGAACCTGTCTTGGTTGTCATGTCGGTGATCAGAATCGTTACGCCAACCATCGCATGATGGCGGCAGGGCATCCGCGCCTCGTGTTCGAAATGGATACGTATCTCGAACTATGGCGCACGAGCGGTGGGCGCGAGCACTACCGTAAGAAATCTCCTACCAATCATGCGTCGCTCTGGGTCAGGGGCTTAGTGGACTCGTCGCGCCGTCAGCTCAATTTGATCGAGCAGCATGGTGCCGGACGTATGGGGCCGATTCCCGACTTTGGCGTTTTCGCTTGTCACTCCTGTCACCGCGATTTGCGGTTGACCGCCTTTGGTGGATCGAGCGGACTTGGAATCGCACCCGGTGATCTGCGTTGGCAGGATGCACACCTGTTGGTGTTGCGTCGTGTCACCACGGCGTTGCAATTGGGATCCCGCACGGAGTTGGAGCGCGCCGTCGTCGCATTGCAGCGGGCGGCAAATGGAGACGCCGGCTCGTTACGCGCCGCCTTGAGTCAGTCTCGTGCGGCGCTAGCTTCAGTCGAACAGCAGATGGCATCGGTCAATTGGTCGGTCGCGCAGATGAATGTCGTTGCCCAGGCTTTGACGGACGCGTCGAGAAGAGGCGAGTTTCCGGATCCCGCGGCTGCCGAGCAAGCGGCCATGGGCATGGTCGTGATGCTGGCAGGCTTGAAGCTCGATCAGGGCAAGAAAGCGGAGATCAATCGC